>CAZAFH010000159.1:0-14350 GCA_964484265.1 uncultured Singulisphaera sp. | reverse complement strand
CTTGAGGCGTCCGCGGAGGTTCTCGGAGATGGTTTTTTCCTCCATCGTAACGCGCCGGTAGCGAGCCATGCAAAGTCAGTAGGGGGCTTTTTTTCGTTTTTGGCAAAAAAACAGCATGCCGTTCCCTATACCCCTCCCCCGTGCCAGTTGGCCAACACCCCCTAAAAGTGCAAAAAAAGGCCGAAAAAGTGCGAAAGCGCTTGGCCATTTGCTGTTGGCCAAGCGCCCTGTTGGCCAGGCTCGCCGACGAATGATCTCGCCAGATACAATATCCTCATGCGGCTACAAGTCGGCGAGCGATTGGAAGGCGGCGGGCCTGCTCACCAACCGGGCGGGTATGTCGTCACGTCTGTCCTGCGGGAAACGCCTTGGCATGGGCTTTATGCCGGCAAGAAGATCTTCTACAACTTCGACTTCACCGCCAAGCGCGTGCGCGAAACCGACGAACTCGAATGGCTCGACGTGCTCATCCGCACGAATCGCTACCCCATCCTCGATGATCCTACGTATGTGCAGCAACGCCGATCGCTGACGCGAGCGGAGATGCGCATCGTTCTTGGCAATCGCCAAAGCAACCTTTGGCCGGAAGCGCTGGACCTGCTGGAGGTCGAGAATACGCGCGACGCCTTTGCGTTTCAGGATGAGTCGCTGCGAGTCAACGAGCCGATCGCGATTTTTACGAAGCCGCACGGGCAGACGACGCGCGAATGGCAGGAGCAGATTCTGCCGGTGTCGTCGATTCTTTCGGTGCTTGCGGAGCTTCTCGATTTTCTGCGTCAGGCCCATGCCGAGGATTTGTTGTTGCTCGGCCTTGGTCCGCAGGCGATACGGATCGATGCGAGCGATCGTGTGCATTACGTCGAAACCGAAGCCGTGCTGCCTCGGCAGAATCCGTTGCTTCAGGAAGACGCCCGGGCGGCCTGGCAGCGGCTTTTTCCCGTGGGACGGTTTCCGACCGGTTACGCGGCGCCCGAGTGTTTTGCCGAGCTACGCCGGCCGGACGCGCGTGCGGACCTTTATGCGTGGGGCATGCTCGCGTTCAACATGCTCGCGGGAGTGGATGTCGAGCGTATCGCCAACGATCAGGGGCAGCCCTGGGCCACGCTCGACGAATCGCACTGGGCGGAATTCGAGAAGTTTTTGAAGCAGCTGCCGGCGAACACTATCGAAGCGTGGGCGGTGGAACTGGGCATCGCGCCGAAGGAATTGGTACGGGATTGGCCTCGGCGGTTTCTGTCGGCGTTTCGGCTACTGTTATCGCTGGATTCGTCGCGTCGGCCACAGTCGGTGGCGCAATTACTGGGCTGGCTGGTCGAGCCGCCGCCGGCGCCATTGGCGGGCGTCATTGCATTGCACCTGGATGCGGATCTTGCGCGGCTGCTGCTCGATTGCACAGGCGTAGACATGAGCCTGGAGATGACGGTGCAGATGAAGCCCGGCACGCCGCCGCAATCTCCTACTGATGGCGTAACCGTCGCCGACGGACCGCTGCGGCCAATGTTGCAGGTGAATCGGCTGCCGATGACGGCGGAACCGATCTACTTCACGGCATTCACCCGGCGAAAGGAAGGCGCGACGGCGGTCTTCTCGACGGGTATCGCCGCCACGCTTTGGCAGCCGACGCCGGCGAACCTGCGCCTCTGGGCCGAGCGGCATGCTCAGGACGCGCCGCAGCAGGTGACCCCGCCGACGGGTTTCGCCATGGTTATCGGCGCTCTCGACATCAATCTGGTCGTCGATTCGCTTCAGCCCTCACCGAATCCGCGCGTACGAAGCTGGGCGCTGCGGCGGCTTGAGCAGTACGTCCGCGGCAATCCGCGCAGCGAGTACCTCGAGGCGATGCTCTGGCGTTTCGTCGGCGATGCCAACAGCGAGATTCGCCAGACCGCAGCCGCGGCCTGGTGGGCGTCGTTTCCGCAGAAGCTCGACGCAACGCTGCTGCGCGTGATCGAAAGCCTTCAGGCGGGAACGCTGGACACGCCGGTGCCGATCGCGCATTTTTTGCGTCGATTGAATCTGCCCGAGGGGCGCGTCGAATCGATTCTGCGCCAGGTCGAAGCGACATTGCCAAGCGCGTGCCCGGAGTGCAAGAAGACACTGGCGCCGGGTCAGCGCTCGCCGCATTTGGAGAGCGAACATGGCTACGTGATGTACGATGGCGACGTGCTGCCGGCCTCGGCGGTGGTCGGCCGACTGTGGGAGCGCGTCGTTGGCGTTCAGGATGCCAGGGCTCACGACGAATTGCTGGCGATCTATGCGCGAAAAGGCGACACGGATGCCGCCGCGCGTGAGTATGTTGCCGACCTCAATATTCACCTGCTGGGCGATGCCGAGATTCCGTCGGCGGTTCCCTACGCCACGATGATGCGGCTGCAGACGCTCGTTCGGCAATGCAGGCAGATGGCGCCGATCGTCCGCACGTTGCTCACCTCAGACATTCGGCGGTTGCGCGACATCGGCGTGCAGACAGTCGTTCCGCTGTTTGAGGAGAACCTGCGGCAGCGACCCACCTCCGTCGAAGTTCGCCGACTGATAAAAATGATCCTCCCGGACAAGGATGCGATCGACCTGCAGCTCGAGCTTTGCAAGCGGCTATTGGAGCATGGGATTGCGAACGCGCTCGTCGCTCCGGTGATCGAGCAGATTCGCGAAGAGCGCATCGTGACATGCGCCGAGTGCCATGCGGAAATTCGCAGCAAGGACCTCGAACGACATTTGCGCCAGGCGCATCAGTTATTTCAATTTCGCGGCAAGCCCGGAAGCTATCAGGAAGTTCGCTCGGCGATGGTGCGTGTGATCTGCACTCCGCCGGGCGATACGGCTGCATGGGTGAGCCTGGTGTCACTGGCGGAGGAGAAGCATCCAGGCGAGGTGGAGCGCTACCTCGTCGTTTGGCTTTATCAGTTCATCAAGGAAGCCGATGGCGAGGCGCGCGAGCCGACGTTCGGCGCGCTGGCAGAGACGCTCGTCGGAGCGGACGCGTCAGATCGGATGTTGCCGTTGTTCGTCGGCTCAAGCAAGAATGCGTCGTGGGAACTGCTAGGCCGGCGGTTGGCGATCGAGGTAGCGGCACGACTGACGCCGCCGATCGCGCCGAGCACGGCGGATCTGCTGTTGCCTTGCCTCGATCACAAGGAGCTGCCGCGCCGGACGCGCGAGAATGCCGCGATGGCGCTGCTGCGAGGCGCCGGCTCGGACTTGCCGCGCGCGACCAGGGTCACGCGCGCGTACGTATCCCAGTCCACGAAGAAGCGCGGCATCGAAAAACTGCGGCGGCTTGAGCAGCGGTTCGGGCATTCGCAGGCCATCGATGTCGTTGAACAGGAACTCGATAACGAGACCCGCATGAGCTGTCCGCGCTGCTCGACGGAGCTCGTCAAGCGCGAGATGGTCGGGCATTTGTGGGACAAGCATCATCTCTGCCTCGACGGTCAGCGCGTGCGCGAACCGTGGCGCGTCATCGAGGACTGGGTCGTCGATTACGGACTGGAAAAGGACCCGAAAGTCCTCCGCGATTGCCGAAGCCTGGCCCAGCGCGATGACCCCAAGCTTGGCATCGCGCGTTTGCAGAGGCTACTTTACCGCCGTGGGCTGCGCGAGCCGGAGTTAATCGGCGCCTTGCGTGCGTCGGTGAAGACGCAGTCGGCGACGCTTTGTCCGCATTGCTGCGTCGCCATGCCTATCGAGTCCGAGCCAGCCCCGCCTGCACTGACGATGGGCGACGGCGAGCTGGATGGGTTCGGCTACCATCTCGAAGTTTCCGAGATGGGCCTGTTTCCGTACATGCAAGTTGAAACGCCTGATGCGATCTTATTCAAGGGCCGCGAGAAAGGGCGGATGCTGACGCGGGCGGGCGGCATTTTGTTCTTCGTCGGTCCGCTCGCCACGGGCACGTATGTCGTCCTCGATCTAATAACGGGCAAGGAGCTGCCTCTCGCGGTGGTCGCGGGTTTGGCGTTTGGCGTCGGGTTGGTGGCGGGCGGGTTGCTGTTTCTCGTTTGGCCGGCGCCGATGCCTGCCGAGCATCGCCTGCTCACGGTCGCCTGGCGATTGCTCGTTCCCGAGATATTGCATGACGAGATGGACCAGCGCGACTGGAATTTTCTGCGCGGCCTGGCGGAGATGTCAAACCGCGTGCCCTCGGTTAAGATCGATCCCGATTTGCTTCTGCACTGCTGCGAAGAGGTGAGCACGCCGGCACGCACCGAGCCGATCGCGCGCGCCTGCCTGGCCTCCTTGAGCCGGCGAAGTATCGTCGAATTGCGTGACTCAGGCGCGGAACCGTGGGACCTGATTCTGACACTGGTGGACGAAGTCTTCAAGGCGAAACTGCCGCCGATCTTTCTCGCGGAGTTGCTTTCCGTCTTTCACGGCGACGATCGGCGGAACTGGTCCAAGAATCAGCGCAATGCCCTTGTGATCCTGCTCGCGGATCGCGCGTTTTGCTCGGGCGTCGAACTGGCGGATTGGCTGAACCTTGGCCGGGCGTTCGAGGTGCTTGGCCAGGTGTTGCGCTTGAACGAGCATGTCCACTGGGTGCGCTTCCTGGCGTTTTGGCAGCAGCGCGACGCAAAAGGCTGGCAGCGCGCCGGTGCGGCGCTGACCGCATTTGATTTGGCCCGCGCCATCCACGAATACGAGGATATCCTCGCGCATTATCCCGACGTTCTCCTTTATGCGTCGAAGTCGAACATCGTCGTCGGCACGCGCGGCCTGTGGATCGACGGCGCCTGCGTGACAAACTTCCCCACGGGAGCAGCCATCACCACGTCTCGAAGCGACGGGGTCTTCTATCTTCAGATCGGCGAACAGCGCCTTCGAATGAACGACGATCCTCGCGCGAATCTCGACGAAATACGCCGCTGGCTGGAGTGGTACTTCCGCGAATTCCTGCCGACCGTGCCCACCGGGCTGCCGACGATTCTTTCCTGCCGCCATCGCATGTGGCAACTCAGCTTGACGACCTGCCCAGAGTGCGGAAAGAAGTTCGTGCCCTGCCCCGGCGATCTCGGTGCTGCGTTTGAATATTCTGCGCGCTGACGATTCAGTCCCAAAGGACCTTGCAAAACTGTTCGGAAATAGAGAAACTATACATAACCCAGCCGAACCGTGACCAAGTACGTCTCCCGCAAGTAATCGCCAAACATCCGCGCAAGGGCATCGTTGGCGATTCAACCGCGAAGCGGTTGCGTAACGAAGCCTAGGGTTGGCGAAGCCTACCCTAGGTAAACATGCTCATAATGCCTTGCGGTATCCAATCTGATCAACCCCAACGGGGTTGCGTCAGCTTAATCGCACAAGGAGAATGCGATCGTGCAGAAATGGCCTGTGATCCCCGGTTAAAAACCGGCGTCTGGGCAGACCCGTGCTAATGATTGCCGCTTGGCGAAAAAAAAGACGCGAAGAAGAGTAGTCGCCGACGCAACCCCGCTGGGGTTGAACGGATTCTCGGATGTTGCGGTGAAGTGAGGGTGCGTCACCCTAGGGTAGGCTTCGCCAACCCTAGGCTTCGATACGCAACCGCTTCGCGGTTGAAAAATAACTTCCGAGTCTGCCGCTAGCGGCAGAGACTCTTCGCAAGTTAATAAAAGTAGCTCACCGTCGATTGAACTCCGGGGAATCTCATGAATCGTAAGCTCGGATTTGCACTCATATCTCTACTGCTGCTGCAATGGTCAGCCCGCGGCGGCGAGCGACTCGATTTTCGCAAGGATGTCGAACCGATCTTGCAGAAACATTGCCTGCGCTGCCACGGCGCCGACAAACGCAAGGGCGGCCTCGCGTTTATTTCGCGCAAGGAAATCCTCATTCCAGCGGACTCCGGAAAAATCGCCCTCGTGCCTGGCGATGCCAGCAAGGGTGAATTGATGCGCCGCGTGCTTTCCACGGACAAGGACGAGCGCATGCCGCCGTCGGGCCCCCGCTTGACTGCCAACGAAGTCGAGCGCCTGCGCCGCTGGATCGACCAGGGCGCCGTCTGGCCAAGCTCCAAGGTCACCAGGCATTGGGCGTACGTGCCCCCCGTGCGGCCTGCGTTACCCGTTGTGCAAAGGGACGGATGGGCGAAGAACCCGATCGACCGCTTTATTCTGGCCCGGCTCGAAAGAGAAAAGCTCGCGCCGTCGCCCGAGGCGGAACGGGAGCGCCTGATTCGTCGCGTTTCGCTCGACCTGATCGGCCTGCCGCCCACGATTGCGGAGGTCGATGATTTCTTGCGTGATTGCGCCAGCGCAGAGCCGAACGCAGCGGAGACAGCATACGAAAAAGTCGTGGATCGCCTGCTCGCGAGTCCGCATTATGGCGAACGCTGGGCACGTCACTGGCTGGACCTGGCGCGTTATGCCGACTCCAACGGCTTCCAGCGCGATGGCTTTCGCACGATCTGGCCGTACCGCGATTGGGTCGTGAACGCTTTCAATCGCGATATGCCGTTCGATCAGTTCACGATCGAACAAATCGCAGGGGACCTTCTCCCTGGCGATCAATCAGGGCTCTCGTCCAAAATCGCCACCGGATTCAACCGATGCACAACGGTCAATGTCGAGGCCGGCACCGATCGCGAGGAGAATCGCGTCAACGCCGTCTTCGATCGCGTCAACACCACAGCCACCGTTTGGCTTGGCACGACCATGACGTGCGCCCAGTGCCATAATCACAAGTACGATCCGTTCAGCACCGTCGATTACTATCGGCTCTTTGCGTATTTCAACAACACCGAGGAGGAAACCGCGAAAGGCACAGCCGCCGTGCGCGAATTCATCGGCCCCAAACTCACGCTGGCGATTGGCCCCGAGCAGGAGGCTCAGCGCAAGCAACTGAACGCCGAACGCGCGCCCATCGTCGCGGCGTTGGCCAAGGCATCGGCCATGCAGGGCGAGTGGGAGAAACAAACGCGCGCCGACCAGGCTCGGCTCCAGCAACTCCCGGCCGAGATTCGCAAGGTCGTCGGGCAAGTCAGTGCCAAGCGCACGAAGAAACAGGCGCAGGACGTGGCCGACTATTTCCTCGATCATCAGCCGGCCTTCCAAAAAATCCGCGAGCGCCTGCGTGAACTCGACGAACGGCTCGCCGAGCTAACGCCAGTGACCACGCTCGTCATGTCGGAACTGCCCAAGCCGAGGGCGACGCATGTGTTCAAACGCGGCAACTTTCTCGACAAAGGCCCGGCCGTGCTTCCTGGCGTGCCGGAGGTGTTGCATCCGCTCGCGAAGGATGCGCCGCCCAATCGGCTCGGCCTGGCGCGCTGGCTGGCCGACGCGAAGAACCCACTCATCGCGCGCGTGACCGTCAATCGCTGGTGGGCGGAGTTCTTCGGGCACGGCATCGTCGGCACGCTCGAGGATTTCGGCTCGCAGAGCGACACACCGACCCACGCCGAGTTGCTCGATTGGCTTGCTGTCGAATTCATGGCGCCGTCGCACGGCAAGGCCTGGTCGATGAAACAGGTGCATCGCCTGATCGTGACGTCGGCGACGTACAAGCAATCGTCGCGCATTTCGCCGGAGTTGGTCAATCGTGATCCGGAAAATCGGCTTTACGCGCGCGGGCCGCGCGTTCGGTTGGCCGCCGAGACGATCCGCGACAACGCCCTGGCCGTCAGCGGCTTGCTGGCGCGGAAGCTGGGCGGTCCGCCGGTGATGCCGCCCCAGCCCGCTGGCATCTGGACTGTCACCGGCGCGGTCGATAACACCTACCGGACGAGCGTCGGGCCGGACCGCTATCGCCGCGGGCTTTACACGATCTGGCGTCGTTCCAGCCCCTACCCCAGCATGACCGCCTTCGACGCTCCCGATCGCGCCTCGTGCATCGTTAAACGCCCGCGCACGAACACGCCACTCCAGGCCCTCACGCTGCTCAACGATCCCGTCTACGTCGAGGCAGCCCTGGCTTTTGGCAAAAGAATCCTCAACGAAGGCGGCAAAACCACGGACGAGCGCATCACTTTCGCCTTCCGCCTGTGTCTTGCACGCACGCCCACAGCGCGCGAGAGGGAGTTGCTCAAGACCATCCACCACCGTTCGCTAGCCCGCTACCAGGAGAACCCAAAGTCGGCCCGCACGCTCGTGCAAAGTGCTGCAAGAGACATCGATCCCGCGGAGTGGGCCGCCTGGTTCCAGGTCGCAACGGTGCTGTTGAATCTGGATGAAGCGATCACGAAAGGGTAGCGGCGGTCGGAGGGATCTACGGTAATACCGAATGCCTGACGTGAAAAAAAGAAAGGAACCGAAGATGTCCACGACAATCACGCTGGAAGAGGCCGAGGCCACGCTTCGCGTAGTAATTGAGAAGCTTGGGCCCGGCGACGAAGTGCTAATCACCAAGGATCAGGAAACCGTGGCGAAGCTGACGGGAGAAAAAACCTCGAAATTAAAGCCTCGCGTGCCAGGAAATTGCAAAGGAATGATCACGCTTCTTGTCGAGGATGACGAGCACTTGAACGATTTCGCGGAGTACATGCCGTGAGGGTGCTCCTGGATACCCATGCATTCTTGTGGTTCATTACCGACGATCCGAAGCTCAGCGCCACGGCAAAGGCGGTGATTGCGGATCCCAACAACGAAATCCTGATTAGCCCCGCTAGCTACTGGGAAATTGCAATCAAGTGCAGCATTGGCAAATATCCGCTGAATGCATCTTTTGAGGCATTCATTGTCCAGGGCATTGATGGTAACGGATTTATCATCTTGCCAATTGAGCCGAAGCATACTGCGGCATTGACAAACATGCCATTCCATCACCGTGATCCTTTCGATCGGCTTCTTGTTGCCCAGTGCATGACGGAAGCGATAGATGTTATTAGCAACGATGCCGTGCTCGACGCGTACGGAATACGGCGGTTGTGGTAGAATCTGGCGACCGGGGCGCGACGATGATTAGAGGTGCCCTGTGCCTGGCTGAAAATCCGTGCCTTGACCGAGTTACAAAAAATTTGAGCATCGAACCCTCGAGTGAAGCATGAACCTCCAACAATCCATCGTCGAAACGTTGACTCGCCGTCAGCTTCTCCAGGGTCTGGGCGCCGGCATCGGGTCCATCGCGCTGGCGTCATTGCTCGAACGCGACCTCAAGGCGCAGTCCCGCCGACCTGGCAGCGGCACGCACTTCCCGGCTCGTGCCAAGAACGTCATCTACCTGCACATGGTTGGGGCGCCGTCGCATCTCGACCTCTTCGACTACAAACCGATCCTGCAGCGCCATGACGGCCAGCCCGTGCCGGCGCGGCTCATCGAAGGGCAACGCTTCGCGTTCCTGCGCGGGCATCCGAACCTTCTGGGCACGCGTTTCAAATTTCGCAAGCATGGCCGGGGAGGCGTCGAGCTTTCCGAGCTTCTGCCGCACCTTGCGACCGTCGCGGACGACATCGCTGTCGTCAAAACGCTGCACACCGAAGAGTTCAATCACGGCCCCGCACAGCTTTTCATGCAGACCGGGTTCGGGCAATTCGGTCGGCCGTGCGTCGGCTCGTGGGTCGCCTACGGTCTGGGCACGGAGAACCAGAACCTCCCCGCATTCGTGGTCCTCGTGACCGGACGCACCGCCGGAGCTGGCAACAGTCTCTGGGGCAGCGGGTTTCTGCCGACGATGTATCAAGGCGTGCAGTTTCGCTCCGCCGGCGACCCGGTGCTGTTCCTTTCCAATCCGCCGGGCGTTGACGCCAACGATCGCCGGCGTCTGCTCGACACGCTTCAGGAACTCAATCGCATCCAGCTCGCGGACGTTGGAGATCCGGAGATCGCGACGCGTATCCAGCAGTACGAACTCGCGTTCCGCATGCAGACCGCCGTGCCGGAGCTGGCTGATTTGTCGCGCGAGCCGCGCCGGGTTCTGGAGATGTACGGCGCGACGCCCGGACGTCCGAGCTTCGCGAACCATTGCTTGCTCGCCCGACGTCTCGTCGAACGCGGCGTCCGCTTCGTGCAGCTCTATGATGCCGACTGGGACCATCACGGCGGCGTCTTCACGAATCTTCCCCGCAAGTGTCAGGAAGTTGACAAGCCGATGGCGGCCCTGGTGCGCGATTTGAAAGAGCGCGGCTTGCTCGATGAAACGCTGGTCGTCTGGGGCGGCGAGTTCGGCCGAACGCCGATGCTGCAGGGCGACCGCGGCGCCAACAATCCGGGCCGCGATCATCACAAGGACGCTTTCTGTGCGTGGTTTGCAGGCGGCGGCGTCAAAGGCGGCACGACCTATGGCCAGACTGACGAGCTCGGCTACCATCCCACCGAAGACCCGATGCACGTGCGCGATTTCCACGCCACGATCCTGCACCTCCTGGGACTCGATCACGAACGCCTTACGTTCCGCTATCAAGGCCGGGCCTTCCGGCTGACGGACATCGCCGGCCGCGTCGCCACGAAATTGCTTGCTTGAACAAGCACGGAAGTTATTTCTCAAACCTCCTTTAGGCGCAATACCGTTCAATGGAATTTCACCAATACCATCGTAACGTCTGCAAATTCAATCAGATAGAATTTAACCACGGATAACACAGATTTACACGGATAAGAAAAATTCCTAGACGGCTACTTTATTCAAAAACCGCATTTTCCCTGTCTTTATCCGTGTTCATCTGTGTTATCTGTGGTTAAAACTGAATTTCAATTGAACGATTGGCTTAGGCGTCTCAAAACTCCATCCGCCGCAGCGCGGTGATACCGGCACGCATGGCGGTGAGGACCGTCGCCAACCCGACTGCCAGACCCAGTGCCATGCCAACCCAGTAATACCACGGGACGACGGCCGGCACGAGAATTTGATCGGGATCCTGCACGTAGAAAAGCTGCAACGGCATCGGAAGGAGGACAACGATCAGCGTCAAAAACATCAGCCCGATGATCAGATTCACCGTACCGCCGAACCCGATCGCGACCTTGGACGGATCCGTCTCGCGAAAGTTCGGCATGCACGCGCCGAGGCCAACACTCAACGCGCTAAAGCCCAGGCCGAGCGTGGCGATCGTGATGCTGTGAACGGCGACGATCAACCACGGCATGCCGAGCATGTAGTTGGCGAACAGGATCAGAAACTGCCCCGCGACCAGGCAGCCCAGCGCCGAGAATACGAACTTGCCGACCAGAAGCCGAGAGCGATCCAACGGCAGCAATCCGAGAATCCAAAACTTGCTGCCTTCCAGACTCAGCATCGGAAAAATAAATCGGCCCGTATACGCACACATCAAAAAGCCCGTGGCGATCAGTGTCAGCAGGCTGATGCCGATACGAAACGGCAGCCGGATGTCCTGCTCGTAAAATCGCCGCATGGCCAGGAAATACATGCTTCCCATGCCGAGAAAGATGACGATCTGCGCCCATTGTGCCGGATCGCGGCGAAAGGTGCGGAAGTCCTTGACGATCAGCATTCGCGTCTGCGTATCGAGAGGCAGGAGCAAGAGCGTCAACGTGTTGTCCATCCAGTGGCCTCCGTAGCGCTTGCGCAGCGTCCCGCCCGATGCCAGGCGATTGAACGCTCGGCGATAGAGCTTCGTCGCCAGCCAGACCGTGACGACATAGAGAAACAGGCCGTGACTCCAGATGAGTGCGAGATTGTACAGCATCGGTTCCGCCCGGCCGATGGCGGCGTAGCGCAGGCCGCGCGTCATCCAGTGATAGGGAACCAGCCTGCCGCCGAGGTAGCTTAGTTCATTCAGAAAGCTCTCGAACCACTGCCGCGAGCCCATGCCGAATTCGCGTGATTCCCGATACCATGAAACGCCCCAGTAGATGGCCGATGCGATCACCAGGACGGCGAACCCGACCAAAAAATGCTTGCGATGCCGGGGCAGAATGTTGACGACCAGGAGACACGCAATCGAGCCGACACAACCTGGGATCAACAGAAATCCGAAGAAGAACAGCGGCATCGCGGCATAAAAATACCACGGCGCGCCGTCCCTCACTTCCAGGCCATATGCCACAAGGATCGGACTGCCCAGCAAGACGAAACCCCAGCTGCTGAACGCGATCGCGCCCTGAAGCTTGTACGAGAACACCTGATCATCAGGCACGGGCGAGGCGAGCAGGAACTCGCTCTCGCGACCGGCAAACAGGCTGCTGTACAGGATGATCCCAGTCGAAAAAATCAGCAGGATCGTCAGCGTGAAAAAGAACATATCGAACGGCAGATCGATCAGGCTTTGCTGAAGCGGAATGTTCCAGCGCGTCTTCAATTCGTGAAAGCCATGCGAGCTGAGCAGAAAAAGGAAGCCCCACAGCACCGCGCAGCAATACCCGATGGTGACGATGCGCCACCACGCCTGATTCCACAGCAACGCGAACGCATTCATCGCCAGACGAAGCCGCAGCTTCTGAAAGAGAATCGCGGGGGACATGGCAAGTTCCTGTTTTCCGCACGCCCAGGGGTGAGGTACGCCGAACCCCTGGGATGATCGGTGTAGCGTTGTGATTTTCGAAGTTTGGCAGATACAATGAAGAATTAAAAACGAGGAATGAGGAATAAAGAATTTTGGAAGCGAGTCAACACGCGAGAACGAGCTTCATTCAATTCCTCGTTCTTCATTCCTCATTGCATTTCAAGCAATAGCAATAACGCCTCGCAGCATCCCAAGGGTTCGGAGTACCTCACCCCTGGGCTTGAATTTGAACAAGTGGTTCGCTCCCGTCGGGGGGCGGTTCCTCCTCGGTCAGCGTCAGGAAGACCTCTTCGAGGTTGCCGTGCATCTCGGCCTGTTTGCGAAGTTCGTCGAGCGTGCCGCATCCGATGAGTCGTCCCTGCGTGATAATGCCGATGCGGTCGGATAGTTCTTGCGCGATGTCGAGCGAATGCGTGGAGAGAAACACCGTCGCGCCGCGCTTCGTTTCGTTGCGCAGCGTGTCCTTGAGCAAGCGAATACTGCGCGGATCGAGGCCAACCGTCGGCTCGTCCACGATCAGCACGTCTGGCTCATGGAGCAGCGCGGCCGCGAATACGGCGCGCTGTCTCATACCGTGCGAATAGTTCTGCGTGAGGTCGTCAACGAAGAGATAGAGATTGAATAGCTCGATCATCTCGTCGATGCGCCGTTTCGCCTTGTCGCCCGGCATGCGATACATCTCGGCGACGAAGTTGAGCATTTCCCGGCCAGTGAGTTTTTCGTACAAGTACGGCGTGTCGGGCACGTAGCTAATGCGTTGACGCGCTTCCTGGCCGTGCGTCGCGATGTCGAATCCCGCGATGCGGACAGTTCCAGCCGTGGGAAACAGAAGGCCGCACAGCATCTTGATGGTCGTGGTTTTGCCGGCGCCGTTCGGCCCGAGGAATGCGAAAAGCTCGCCGCCCTGGATCGTCAGGTTGAGATCATCGACGGCGATTTTGTTGCCGTAGGATTTCGTGACGTGGATGAGTTCGATCATATTGTTTTCAACCAAGCCCAAGGGTGAGCGCAGCGAACTCCTGGGACAGTGCGCCATATCCCAGGGGTCCGCTGCGCTCACCCCTGGGCTTGCCCAACCTAATGCAACCCGCGGCGCATGACGAGGTCGAAGTCGTCGCAGGCATCTTGCTGCAAGACGAGCCCGTCGCTTTTGCGCACCCAGGTGCGCGCCACCACATCTTCCTTGCCGCGCTTGCGGTATTCGATCTTGTGGCAAGGGACCTCGTTCCGCTCCCACGTCAGCGTGTCGCTTTCGACGATGGCAATGAGCTCTGGAATCGTCTTGTCCGCGAACCCGACCTTGGCGCTGCCGAGCAGATCGATCAGCGGAATCGTCCAAGTTTGCTTGGTCCGCAATCCGCGCAGGCGATTCAAGAGGTGCATCGGACTGATGACCTTGTCCGACCGCGCCAGGTCGATTTCATTGAGGCGGATTTCCTTGATATCCGCGCCATTGAGGCGGATCGCGGGCTGCATCTTCCGGTTCACGACTTTGCCATGCAGTTCGATGGTGTGGCCCGGATCGGCGGTGATGCGCGTCGACACCTCGAGCAACCGGCCCTCGTCGGTGACGCGGTAGGCGTTCTCCATGCCGCGCACGATCAGGAGCGGACCGATCGCGAGCTGATCGAAGTGGAAGACCGAGCGGAAAACATAGGTGTTGTCATCGGCGTTGGCGATGACTTTGGACTTGCCCATGCCGACGCGCTTGCCGTTGCGCAGGACAACCCAGGGCGTTTCGAACGGCCCCGCGCCAAGCTGAATCTGATCGGTGAGATCGACCGTGTAGGCAGACGACACGTCGGCCATCAGCATCGGCACGACCTCGCGCTGAATCAGCCAGCCCGTCATCGCCAGCCAAAACGCGATAATGACGCCGGTAATCAGACGTGGCGGCATGGCAATACCCCCCAAAGCCCAGGGGATGGTCTGATGAAAACCATTGAAAACTCGCACTGACGAGACAGTATCCAACGTCCG
>CAZAFH010000158.1:0-14411 GCA_964484265.1 uncultured Singulisphaera sp. | reverse complement strand
GGGCATGCCGCCCATCATCATGCCGGGCATGCCGCCCATCATCATGCCTCCCATCATCCCCGGCATGGCGCCAGGCGTCATGCCGGGCGTACCGCCCATGCCGACGGCGAATTGCTGAATGAGGTCCGCGACCGGATAGACGCGCACCACCTTGTCCGCGATGTAGGCGTCGATCGTGGTGACTTCGATGTAGCTTCGGCGAATGAGATACGTCGCTTTGCCTTTGCCGACCTGCGACAGAATCATCTTGAAAGCCAGATTCAAGCTGATTTCGCCCGGAATCGGCGGCAAAGAGACCAGTTCGTCATAGATGCTTCCTTCGGCCGCGGCGTCGGCGGCGAAGGCGCGCTCGTCAACAAGGATTGGCGTCTTCTTGAGGAACTTGGTGGAAAGCACATCAACGGCGTCCCTGAACTTTTCTTGGGCTTTCAATAAATCTTGGGGCAGAATCGGCTGCTGCAGGAGATCGTAGATGCGCGTCGCCTCCTGCCGACCTTTGTCGTCGTCGAGGAAGAAGCTGCCGACTTCGTATTTTCCTTTGCGGGCTTCCGTGATCGCTTTCCACGTCTTCAGGGGCGGGAAATGCATGGCCGGCTCGTCGGGATACGGCACGTGCGACTTTTCCACTTCGAGGAGGACGGCCAGCCATTTTTCCTCGCGTTTGCGGATCATCTGGTGATGGAGTTGCAGCGGGTAAGCTGCGAGGGCGATGTCATAGAACGCCTTGGATGCCACGGGAACGCGCTGGCCTCGGCGGCGAGCCTCGTCCTGGATGTCCACCATCGCGTTGACGATGTTCATGCGCGTGCGTTCGTCGAAGCGGGCCTGTATCATTTGATTTTTGTAGAGGCGGAACTGCTGGTCGATTCGTTCCTCCCAGGTCTTGCGTTCTTGTTCGCGGGTCAAGTTCGCCTGGGCCACCGCGATCGCTTTATTTTGGTCGTTTTTCTTCAAACGAGCCCGCATGACTTCGGCTGCGGAATCGCGGAGGGAATTTTCGAGGCGAGTCGAAAGACCATCGCGAATTTGCGCACCAAGATCGGGATGGTTTCTCACGCGGTCCTTGAGAAGCTTGAGTGCCTCGAGCGTGCCATCAGGGTCGTTGGTGAGCGTCTTCCTCGCCTGGCGCACGGTGTCGTCGACGAGCTGGATCATTTTCTGTTCTTCGACGGCCTGGCGTTCGCGGTGCTCGCGGATGAGGTTATCCGGTGCAATTCCAGGCTGAGGATCCACGCCACCGGGGAGTTTTGGCGCGTCCTTGGCTTCCGCCTGGGCCAGCGCGAGAAGGTTCACCGGAACCCACTTCGCCTTGCCATCGACGACTTTGAGCATCTTCGCCTTGTCCGCCCGGTCTTCGAATTGTTTTCGCAGCATGTCGCGTGTGAGTGTGCCGTCCTTGAGGCGATCAACCACACGGACGCCCGCCTCGGCCTGCGGATCGTGCGGCGCAAGCTGGCGAGCCTGTTTGAAGAATCGCCCCGCCGCTTCGATCTTGTTATCCGACAGTGCCAATTCGGCGCTTTCGATGAATTCCAGGTGTTGCAGTCGAGTTTGCTCGTAGGCAAACGCCAGGGCGCGGTCGGCTCGCAGCAGGGCGGCGTTTTCGCTCGCCTTGGCCCATTGTTCCAGCATCGTTGCCAGGAAAAAATGGTCGAGGTTCGGTGCCTGAACCTTTTCCGTTGCTTTGACCGTCACGTCGCCCTTGCGGCCGTGAAGTTC
The DNA here is from genome assembly GCA_964484265.1 of uncultured Singulisphaera sp. Classification (GTDB taxonomy): domain Bacteria; phylum Planctomycetota; class Planctomycetia; order Gemmatales; family Gemmataceae; genus SIAQ01. The sequence continues at coordinate 12,692 of CAZAFH010000158.1, read as the reverse complement.
GCCAGTGATAGTGAACTTGACTTCTTGCGGGATTTTCTTGAACTGCCCAATAACCAGTGTCGGCGCATCACTACGCAACGGCGGCAGTACGCTTGGGCAGACCTGGAAGGCATCCGCAGGAAGATCGATTTTCGCGGAGTACAGAATCGAGCCGGCGAAGATTTCCTGGTAATGTTTGATCGCATCCGCAACCTTCTCGGAACCGACATCGGTCCGCATCACCATGCCGCCCGTGCTGGTCGCCAGGCCGTGCAGCGTCTTCGGATCGACCTGCATGCCCAGCGGCACCGGGAAGAACGTAATTCGGCGATCGACCATCTGTTTGGCGAGCGCGTTGCGGTCAGCGTCGGTGAGCGGGTTGTGCGTGCTCATGCCGTCGCCGAGGAACACCAAAATGCGTCGGCGGTCCTTGGAATTGTCAAACGTCTTGATCGCTTCAGACAGGGCGTTCTTGAGGTCGGTGCTTCCCGATGGATATTCCTTGTCGCGGTAGGTCTTCAACGCGCCGCGCAGGCGTTGATTCTCGGCATAGTCCTTCGGAAGTAGAAAGTCTTTGGTGAGGTTCTTGGTGAATTTCGGCTCGTTTACCGTCCAGAGAGATATCCGGTCAAAGGCGCGTGCGGAATCGATAATGCCCTCCGCAAGCTGATGCCCAGCAACCCAGCTGGAACCTGCTTGCGCGGCCGAGGTGGACAACATGATGAGGTAATCGCGTGGCTGGTCGGGCGCCTTCTCAAGGGAAGGCTTCACCTTGAGCGCGAAATAGCTGTCGCCCTTGATGCCTTGGTAGGTGATAACGCCAGGCGCTTCAAATTTCCCCGCGCTCGCAGGCGAGTAAGCCCGCAGGTTCGCCGGCATGGCCGGGACGACGGCCTGCGGTGTTGTCGCAGGTTTTTCGACCTTCTTGCCGACTTGACCGTGCAATCGTGTTGAAATAAAGGCGATAAACCCGATCATGGCGGTGGCCGCCAATATCCGACGCACTTTTTTCATCGCGAACCTCATTGAGATGAGCCGGCTAAACCGATGACAGGAAATCGGTTCAACCCACCAAATATCATTGTAATCCACTCGCCCATGGAAACGCCAGCGTATTTTTGCGAAAAATCTGATTCCCACCAGGTTTACGCATATCTGACGCTGCGACCTTTCCGCGTGATCCGTTTTTTCGGCAGCATCCGCATTTCTGGATTTGGACCTGCTTGCGGATGACTTATGTTGACGCTGAGCGCAACAATCTGTTATATCTTCAACGCATGAACTCTTGCGGCTTGCGCATGATTTTTCAAAATTCATTCAACGGATCCTACCTCTCGTAATAGCAATGACTTACGATCTTTCCCATCCGCTCAGGTTTACGCCGTTTTTTAGGCCAATGCCCTGGGGCGGTCGAGAATTAGCGCGATTTCTGGGAAAGTCTCTGCCAGTGGACTCTCTCGTCGGCGAATCGTGGGAAGTTAGCGATCACCCCAGCCACGTGAGTTCCCTCGCAATGGCTACCGATTTCGGCGTGTCCTTGCGTCAGCTGATGAGCGAAAATCGACGGGATCTACTGGGGCCTGGTGCGGATCGTTTTGACCGATTCCCGTGGCTAATCAAGCTGCTCGACGCGCAAGACTGGCTTTCCGTTCAGGTCCATCCAGACGACGCATCCGTGAAGTCGCTGTTGCCTGGCGAGCAGGGCAAGACGGAAGCCTGGCTGGTTCTTTCCGCGGAACCGACCAGCCGAATCTACGCCGGATTGCTGCCTGGAATCGGCGCGAAGGAATTGCGGGCGGCATTGGCAGGCGGAAACGTCGCGGATTGCCTGCATGGCTTCACGCCCAGGGCCGGCGATTTCGTCTATCTGCCCGCAGGCACGGTTCACGCGATCGGCGGCGGAGTGGTTATCGCCGAAATCCAGCAGACCAGCGATGCGACGTTTCGACTCTTCGATTGGAATCGGCTTGACAAGCAGGGCAAACCGCGGGCGCTGCATGTCGAGCAGGCGTTCGCATCGATCCACTGGGATGCGGGACCGGTGCACCCGACGAATGTATTGGAATGGAATACGCCTAAGCGTTCCATCCTCTCAGGGCCATATTTCGACGTCGAATGGCTCGTCGCCGAAAGGTCGGCCGAGTTCGGCGGCGTCGGACAATTACAGGCGTTCGTAGTCGCCGAGGGTCGCGGCCGATTCGACAACGGCGAGTACTTCCTGCCTGGTGATGTGTGGATCCTACCAGCAGCGCTGCCCCGGCTCAAACTGCATGCGGATGCGACACTCCGCGGAATGCTATGTACTTTGCCCCGATCGAAATAGCTATCCAATTGACCTGGCTTTACAGGTGCGCCGAGACTTGTGCTTGACAGGCGAGAATGATGATGCTAACAAGCCTGGTTGATTTGGCAAAATTCGTAGGTGATAAACATGAACATCCAGCACTATTCCAGCATTCTCTCGAAGCTATACCAGCAGGAACTCCAGAGGAAAGACAGCGATTATATTCGCGCTCACTCTCAGACGCAGGGCGCCCTGGCCCGGCAGCTGACGGCCGCATCGTGGTACCTTCCGTATGTTCACGGTCGAGTGCTGGACTGGGGTTGCATGCATGCCGCGGATGCGTGCTTGATGCGAGCCCACTGCGGTGACGAGGTTGAGATCCACGGGTGCGATGTCTACCCTGCGGGCACATTCCCTGTCTTCCACGATTTCGCCAAACTGCAATATCGACTCATCGACCACGCTTACCAACTTCCTTATCCTGACGGTTATTTCGACGTCGTGGTCGGCGATGGCGTCCTCGAACATGTACCAAATGACCGCGAGTCGCTCAAGGAGGTCTACCGCGTACTCAAGACGGGCGGCGTGCTAGTGTTGGCCTGTCTGCCAAACCGCTGGTCATATATCGAAGCTCTCGCGCGATGTCTCGGCGTACCTCATCACCTGCGCAGGTATGGCATGGGCCAAATAAACGAAATGCTCCTGCACAGCGGGTTTATGGTCTTTGACAGCCGCCGCTACCAGATGTTGCCTTCCTTTTCCGGGATGGGCATGGTGGCGCGCTCGCCGTGGCTGTCGCGGCTGGTTTCATGTCTGTGGCATGGCAATGTATTGGCAGAGCGTCTTTGGCCTGTCAATCGCCTCGCCTCCAATCTCTTCCTCATCGCCCGCAAAGTCAACGTCATCACCTGGGAATTGCGGCCGACGCAAGTCAGCGCTCCTGCCCAGGTTCAGCGGCCGCGCTCGATCCAAACAGACGACTTGAACCATGCCGCTTGAATGCGTCGCAAGGTGGGATCGCACTTGCTCGCGGACAAGGAAGTCTCCATGCGTGTCATTTTGAACCAACTCACCGCTCTCGGATCCAAGACGGGTATAGGCCATTACACGCACGAACTTGTGCAAGGCCTGCGAAGGCTGGCGCCGAGTGATACGATCGACGTGTTTCCGCCGGATTGGTGGGGCACGCTCCGGCGGGTTGGCGGATCGATTCGGCCTCGGCGCGGCGCCGCCCTGACCACGGCGGACGGTTCGAAGGGATCCTGGCGCGACGCGATCATGAAACAGCTGCGAGCGTTCGGCGAACATACGCTTGCGGGATACCTGTACGCCGTCAATCGCTGGCATCCTTATGATATTTATCACGAACCAAACTACATTCCGCTGCCGAGCGCGATTCCTACCTTTGCCACGATTCATGATCTATCAGTCTTGCTGCATCCGCAATGGCATCCCGCGGATCGCGTTCGATTTTATGAAGAGCACTTCGAAGCAGGCCTGCGGCGATGCAGACACTTGTTTGCCGTCTCCGAATTCACACGAAGAGAAATCACTCGAGAGCTAAATATCTCGCCGGATCGCATCACGTGCACTCACCTCGGAATTCGCTCGGACCTTTACCCTCTGCCGGCCGACGAACTCGCTGCCGGTGTGCGCCGACTTGGATTGCCGTCGCAGTACTTACTGTTCGTGGGCACGCTGGAGCCTCGCAAGAATCCGCTGATGCTGATGCGGGCGTATTGCGATCTGCCGGCCACATTGCGCGAGCGTTGTCCGTTGGTTCTGGCGGGCGGTTGGGGTTGGAACGCCGCTGAGTTTTCGGCGTATTATCGAAGCGAGGCAAAGGATCGCGGCGTCATTCATCTGGGCTACGTCGCCGACAATGACTTGGCGACGATCTACGGAGCAGCACGAGCACTTGTGTTCCCATCATTCTATGAAGGTTTCGGACTGCCTCCGCTGGAGATGATGGCGTGCGGTGGCGCAGTAATTGCCTCCACGGCCGGCGCCGTGGCGGAAGTCGTCGGCCGACGCGCTCACTTGATTTCACCCGACGATCTCGCCGGCTGGCGCGACGCCATGGCGAAAATCATCGCCGACGATGATTGGCGCCAAACGCTTCGCAGCGGCGTGACGGAATTGGCGCGTACCTACTCCTGGGATCGCTGCGCTCGGCAGACTTTGCAGGCCTATCGCGAGGTTCTAGGGTTGCAATCGCATGATGCCAGGCCAATGGCGCTCGCGGGTTAAATCTGTCCCGCGGATCCCTGAATGCTTGCATATTCCTCGGGCGAATTGACATTGCGCAGGCTGGCAAGTTCTGGGTCAATGTCGCGCAACTCGGCGTCACCCACGCGGCGCGTCAAAACCCGAGCCGGCAAGTCGAGCATGCGGAGTTGATCGCGTGCCAATAACTTGTGGATTTCGGGCAGCACCGAAACGTTGTAGACACTCGCTAGTGGGTGTGCGCCGTCGGCGACGTCCGGAATGCAAAGCTCGAAACCCTCGGCAAGCGCGATCATTCGCCTCACGAATTCCGCTGACAGCAAGGGAAGATCGCAGCTCGCCACGAAGGCGGCGTCCGCGTGCGGGGACATGGCCGACAAGCCCGCCGCCAGGCCCTCCATCGGACCGCGATCCGGGCGTTCGTCGTGTGCGTGCAGAATTCCAGCCGGTAGCGAAGGCAGCGCCTGGCCTCGCGCCGATACCACGACAATTGGGTGGACGACCTCGCCAAGCGTCTCCGCGATACGGCAGAGCATCGGCACGCCGGCGATGGGCAGCCACTCTTTCGGCGTGCCCATCCGCGAGCTTTTGCCTCCGCACAAGATCACCCCGCCGACACGCATTGTTGTTCCGAGAACAAATGAGAATGCGAAAAACCTACTATGATGATAATAGTATTGCGAATTCTGCCGAGTAATCGTTGTGTTTCCTGTTTGCACTATTCGGTTAGCGAAATCAATTTCGAGGAGTGACTCAGAAATGCCGGAACAGCATTTCAGCCAGCAACAGATCGAAGCGGCCTGCGCCCGCCTTGAAGGCCAATCTGCCGAGACGATTCTACGCTGGGCTGTGGATACGTTCTACCCGAAGCTGACCATGGCGACGGCGTTTGGACCAGAAGGCAATTGCATCATCCACATGCTGGCGGAAATCAATCCGCGCGTGCGCATCTTCAATCTCGAGACGGGCTATCAATTTCCGCAAACACTGGAGCTTCGCGAACGCATCAAGGCAAAGTACGGCATCGAGGTCGAATACGTACGCCCGGAAACGACCGTGGCCGAGTACGAGGCCGAGCATGGCGGACCGCTGTACACCCACCGTTCCGATCAATGCTGCCACGACCGCAAGGTTCTGCCGCTGCGGCGAGCCGTGGTTGGCTACGAGGCCTGGATCAGCGCGATCCGCAAGGATCAGACGGGCGACCGCGCGGCTGCGGGTGTCGTCCAGTGGGATCCGAAATTCAACCTCGTGAAAATCAATCCTTTGCTCAATTGGACCAAGAAAGACGTCTGGAGTTTCATCGTCAAGAATGACGTGCCTTATAACCCCATGCACGACGAGGGCTACCCAAGCATCGGCTGCTGGCCATGCACGGCCCCGGTTGGCGAAGGCGAAGACGACCGCGCCGGGCGATGGCGAGGCACCGGAAAAAAAGAGTGCGGCCTGCACGTCGTCGAACACCAGGGCGGCAGCGGTATTTGATCGGTTGCTCCTTCGAAAAATTCGTCTTGCATGATTCTAGTTTCACGCTATTCTTCTCAACGAATAAACGCGGATTGTCCTATGCGATATCTGACCGAGTGCCGGGAGTTCTATCGCCAATTTCGTACGCAGTATCAGAACACCGGATCGATTCTGCCCAGCAGCCGAGCCCTGGCGCGAGCGTTGACTCGCCCCATGCGATCCTTGCAAGGCCCCAGACGGATATTGGAAATCGGCCCAGGCACGGGTGCGGTCACTGCAGAAATCGTGAAGCAGTTAAGGCCAGGCGACGCATTCGATATCGTCGAGATAAACGCCGACTTCGTCGCTTATCTCAACCAGAGATTCGAGCACGAACCGGACTTTCAGAAACGGCGCGAGCAGTCGCGCATCTTGCATTCGCCGTTGCAAGAAGTGCCCGGCCAGGCAGTGTACGACGTGATGATCTCCGGTTTGCCGTTGAATAATTTCAGCCTCGCGCTGGTGGAAGATATCTACGCGAGCTATCAACGACTGCTGAAGCCTTCAGGCACGCTTTCCTGTTTCGAATACGTGTGGATTCGCCAAATGAAGTCGCCGTTCGTCGGCTCGACGGAACGCGATCGATTAAGGCAAATAACGAGCTATCTCGAGGAGAAGATTCGCCAATTTCAATTCGATGAAGAGTTGGTGTTTTTGAATGTGCCTCCGGCCGTCGCGAGGCATTTACGGTTTTGATCCTGCGTGACGAAATGTAACGAATGGAGTCGTTCATGAAAGCCTTTCTTGCCCCCGCGCTGATTGTATTGCTCGGCTGGAGCGCGACGCCGATGGCGTCAGCCAGACCTGCCGAACTGCCCGTGCCCAATGATATCGAATGCGCGGCAACCAGTGACGATCCGGTCCCCGGGCGTTTTTCCGTCGAGCTGGATTTCTCCGCCAAGGGGATTACGTTGAAACTCGGGCTACAGAACGGCAATCCGCCGCAACCCGCGCCGGCGATCGATGCCGTCAGCCCGTCGCTTCTTCCGATGTACGTTAGCGATCTTTTCGGCCGATTCACCGATGCCGTGATGAACTGGCGTTCGAACGTCCTTGCACCGATGCTCGACACTCCGCAGCGCGATGGTGCGGAGGAGCAGACCGAGACGCCGAACAGCGACGCATCATTCTTTCGCCAGATGCGCGAGCAATCGATTCCGCTCGGTCTCGTTGAAGTAGTCTATTAACCGATTTCGGCGAGCGGAGTTCCTTTACTTCGCTCGCCAGTCATCCCAACCAGCGAAATTTATGTCTATACTCGATCACTGGCACCCAGTTCTACCGAGTGGGAAGTTGCGAAAGAACGGTGTCGCCGGTGTGCGCGTCGCCGGACAGGATCTGGTCCTGTATCGCAATTCTCGCAACGAGCTTGGCGCGCTCACGGACCACTGCCCGCATCGGCGCATGAAACTCAGCCTGGGCTGCGTGCACCACGACAAGCTGCAATGCCTCTACCACGGCTGGACTTTCGACGCCCGGGGCAACGGCGAAAGCCCGGCCACGCCGAAACTTTACGCCTGCGCGAAGCACTACGAGGTCGTCGAAAAATTTGAAGCGATCTGGGTTCGCAACGCCGGCGCCACCACGCAGTTTCCAGCTTTCGAGGTGGACGGCCATTTCAATGTCTGCAACCTGAATCACTCGATTGCGGCGCCGCTGGAATTGACGGTTGACAATTTCTGCGAAATCGAACACACACCGACGACTCACGCATTTTTTGGCTATCCGCTCGAACGTATGCACGAAGTCGAAGTGGAATTTCAATCAACCGACACGAGTGTCCGCGTCATCAATCACGGGCCGCGCAAAAATATCTCGCCATTCCTTCGTGCTCTTGTTGGCATCGGCAACGATTACGAATTCATGGACGACTGGACGACCTACTTTTCGCCGGTCTATTCCGTTTATGACCATTGGTGGCAGTGCCCAAAGTCCGGAACGGAAAGCATGGTCCGCTGGAGGCTGTACATCTTCTTCGTGCCCGTCGAGGATTGCCGAACCGCGCTCTTCACGTTCGCGTTCACCAAGTCGCGCTATCCAGGACCCGCCGGCGGAGTTCGCCTTTTCAGCTGGCTGATGCGTCGGCAACTCGATTACGAAATCAAGCTCGACGTCCGCGTGCTCGAAGGTCTTGCAGACAAAAACCCCAACATCGACGGAATGAAGCTGAGCCGATTCGACAAAGTGCTTGGCCTGAACCGCGAACGGATCGACCGGATCTACCGCGGCCTGCCCAACCCGAATCTCGCCAAGGCAGGGTGAGATCCGCTTGCGGTTAGGGCTCGGAAAAAACGAACGGCACGCTGAGCTTTTTGCGGAATTTGCAAATGAAGAGAGAACCTTCACAAGCCGGCCTATAAGCCGGGTTTTGTCCGAGGGTTTGCCTCGCGACGGTCATTTATCTAGGCGCCGGATTGCTCCGGCGCTCAAGCAGCCTACCCGGAAGTCGTGACGGATCGGACCGATCCTGCTTCCATATTTGGCCTTGCTCCCGATGGGGTTTGCCGAGCCAGCCGGTCACCCGACTGCTGGTGGGCTCTTACCCCGCCATTTCACCCTTACCTTGGGAAGTCCGTAGTCCTTGGTCCGTAGTCCTTGGCAATCGCGCTGAAACGACAAGCCCTCAGTGCGTGCGTGGGGCCAAAACCTCACGCGCCGATGGCTTATTTCTTAAGAGCAATTGCCAAGGACTACGGACCAAGGACCACGAACCTCCCAGGGCGGTATCTTTCTGTTGCACTTTCCCTGTCCTTGCGTCCATCCGAGGATGGAGCTTGAACGGTGGACGTTATCCACCATCGTGGTCCGATGGAGCCCGGACTTTCCTCTCTCCTGACGCAATACCCAGGGCAATGAACCTTGGGCACGCGCTTCGGACAGCGACCGTCCAGCCGACTTGCAAAGGTCTTCTCATCCTATCAGACACGCCCGCGAACCGAAAGGCTCGCGAAGAATTCTTCGCTGTTCGCGGAGGAATTTCGCATGCTCGCCGGCGTGCGCGAGATTACTTATCCCGAAAATGCTTGACCGGAACCGTGAACGCCTTTTATACTGTTTAGATGGGAAGACGCTGCTTTGTGGTCACTCGCACCTCCTCTATTCAAGGCGCCCCTCCGAGTTGCAGGATTTCAACATCATGAAACACTTAATCCTTATTGCGTCGATTCTCGCACTTCTCCTTCAGCCAGGTTTCAGCGCGGCACAGGAATCGCCAGAACTCGAAATGGAAATGGTCCGGAAGCTGCGTGCGAAGGGCTGGTACAACCTCGCCAAGGCAAAGATCGACGAATTGCGCAAGCAGAATAATCCGCTGTACAACGCTGCTTTGCCTCTCGAAGAAGCAAAAATCACGATCAGTCTCGCCAGACAAAAAGACCCCGATCAGCGCGGCGCCCTTTTCGCGCTGGCGCGGACGCAGCTTCAAACGTACATCAACGCCAACAAAGGAAAATCCGAAGCGGCGCAGGCGGCGTTCGAGCTGGCGCGCCTCTCAGGCTACCACGGGCAGGCGATTCTTTCCAAGGCCATGCGCGAGGACGACGCCCGGGCACGCCACGAACGCGCTCGCCCGGCCGAGACCTTGTTCAAGCAAGCCGGAACCGATCTCGAATCGGCGGTGAAGCTTCTCGAGGCCGCCATCGCCGCGGAAACCGATGCGCAGAAGAAAGCCGACCTGACGAAAGACCTCCAGCAAGCTCGATTCGACATGGCGATCAACATCTTCGAGCAGGCCAAAACCTATCTCGACAAGAGCAGAGACGCCGTCAATGCCGAGCGTGCACTGACGATCTCCAAGGCGAAAGATGCGTTCCTCGAACTGGCGAAGGACGAGTCGAACGAAACCGGTTGGTTAGCAAATGCCTGGTTGATGAAATGCTACATGGAAATGGACTCACCCGACGACGTAAATAAGTACCACGCCTACATTCTCAAATACAAGGACGACCCGAAAAGTCAGCCTGCCATTATCCCGGCTGTACGCCTGGTCCGCTATTTCGGCATGCAGGACCTGACCCCCTCGCGCGAAGACACCGAAGCCATCGGGCGCAATCCCAAGTATGGCAAGTTCAAACCTGTCGATCGACTCAAGGCCGTCGAATTCGAGGGCGAGGCCTGGATCAAGGCCTATCCGGGACACCTGAACTCTTACGAGGGCCAGGGTGTGCTCTATGAACTCGCCTATGCCTACATGAGCCACGCGTTCGGCGAGAAAGATCCCAAGATCAACGGCCCCCTCTACGACAAGTCGCTGAAATACTACGATCAACTCGCGAACATGGATAGCGACATGGCCGAGCGCGCCAGGCAGATCGCCATGTCGATCCGGTTCAAACGGCTCGACACGAAGGCGGAGCTAAAGACCTTCGACGAATTCATGATGAAGGCGATGCTCGACCGCCGGGCGGTCATCGAGGTGTCGCAAAAGATCGACAATCCCAAACTCGGCGATGTGGCCAAGCTCAAGGAGGAACGCAAGAAGCACCTCAAGGACGTCATCCAATCCCTCTCGAAAGCCCTGGCATTGGCGACATCCAAAACGCCCGTGCAAAAAGTCGACGACGCGCGGTTTTTCCTGTGCGGAGCCTACCTGGCGTACGGCGATCCTTACCGGGCGGCAGTCGTCGCGGAATCGCTGGGACGCGCGACTCCGCCGACACGCCGTTCACCCGAAGGCGCCGCCACCGCAATCGCGACTTACGCCGCGCTGCAAGGCCAACGGCCTGACGATCCCGTCGTGCGCAAACGGCTGTTGAGTCTCGCCGAGTGGGTTCTATCGCCCGAGAACAAAGCTTGGAGCACCGACAACGTCGCCTCGCTGGCGAACTATCACCTTGCAATGGCCGCCAAGCGCGACAATAAACTCGACGAAGCGATCGCGTATCTCGAAAAGCTATCGCCGGATTTCACCGATTATTTTTACACCCAGGGCCAACTGGTCTTTCTCGCCCAGAGCGCCCGCGAGCGTGTCGGCCAGGACAAGAAGAAACAGCAGAAATACATCGACATCGCCAAACAGGCGATTGGCCGTATGGTCAAGATTGAGCCGAAGACGGAATCGTCGCACGTCATCACGATGTATTTCTACGCCAAGCTCGAGTTGCCGAAGTTCCTCTACGCCGAGGCGATGGAACTGATGAACGCCAGCCAAGAGCCGAAAGCCATCTTGAAGTGCAACGAGATGGCGAAAATCACGCGTGAGCTTCAGGCGGAATTCGAGAAGGTCAAAACGTTCCCAAATGCCCGCGCGAAAACGGAAGCCGTGCCGCACGGCTGCGTGACCGATGAGACGCACGACCAGATCCAGTTCTCGATCCAGATCATGCAGCGGTATGCCGAACTCGGCTTGGCCAATATCAACATGAACGGCATCGCGCTCGATCGGTTCGACAAGGTCATCGCCTCCACCAAGAATGTCGTCGATGAAATTCTGTCCGAAGCAAAGAAAAACGCCGGCCCGATCAAGCTGAAGGACTACCGCGTCGTCGCCGACATACTCGGCCTGGCCCTTCGCGCCAACGTGCAAAAGGGCAACGTGACCCAGGGCAAAGCGCTCCTTGATGTTCTCAAACGGCTCACCGATCCCGAAGGCGTCGGGCAGGGCACGAAAGTCGTGACCGTCCTGCTTAACGACATCGCTGCGCAGATTCGCACGATGAAGCAGAACAAACAGGAAACGCAGCTCAAGGAAACCAAGCGAAACTACACCGGTTTTCTCGATCAGATCGCCAAGGAATACGAGACGGCAGGCTACGACAATCTGTCTGCCAACATGCTCGGCCATGCCTTCCTGAGCCTGGAATACCCGTGCAAGGCCGCAGGGCTGTTTGCGAAAATCAAGCCGCCTGCGGATCTCGATAAAGCAATCAAGAAGAAGAAGGTAGAAACCCTGGAGGAAGTAAAAGCACGCCAGAAATGGGAAGAAGATATCACTCGCTACTGGGGCCTGCAGATTGAATACATTCGCGCGCTGCGCGAATGCAAGGATAAAGAATCCAACAAGACTGCCGAGGCGGCCATCGTGAAGTTATTGTCGCATCCCAATGCCAAGTTCCAAATTCAGGCGATGATGGAACGAAACCTCCTCTTCGAGGAGCAAAAGAAATATCGCGAGGCCTACGGCGAGTGGAGCAAAATCTTGAAGATGCCTCCAATTGCAGGCCGGCTGGGCGATCCGGAAGTGCAGAAGATATTCTTCAAGTCGTATTTTTACGCGACCAAATCGCTCTACCAGATCGCGATCTACGACGCCGCCATCAAAGCTCCGGATAAGTTGATCGACGCATGTGCGGGTCAGATTTTCAAACTCGAAACGACGTCCAAGGACGGCTGGAATATCGCCGGACCGATGTTCATGGAGTTCATGAAGGATCCCGACTCGGCCCGCTTGAAGATCGCCTACGAGCATCTCAAAAAGACCAAGAGCAGCTCCCTGCAACCGCGAAGTGACGTTCGATTCGCAAGCTTGCCTGGGATTGCGCCCGAGGCGTTGAACGGAATGAATCGCCTCGTCATTGCTAGCCTGACGAAAATCATTGAATATTCACCCCGGTGGGACCAACAAAGAATCGAAGAAATCTCCGCGCGAAGTGCTCCCACTCCCACCAGGAGAGGGAAGGGGTGGGCTGATGATAACCGACGTCGGGATTCATCTCAAATTTGTTGCGCGATTGCTCCCCTCTCCCCCACATTCGTGGGG
>CAZAFH010000157.1:0-14546 GCA_964484265.1 uncultured Singulisphaera sp. | reverse complement strand
TATTCTACGTGATGCACCACCCGACTTGGCCGAGGCCAAGGGCGAAAAAAAAGAAGCCGAAAGACCTGCACAAAAAGTGCCGGATGAGAAAAAGGAAAAGCGGGAGGACAAAGCTGCGCCGATCCCCGAGGAAAAAAATAAGCCGGATCCGGACGCGAAAAAGCAGCCGCCAAACCAGGGGGTTACGGATTTCAACATCGCGCAGGTGCGTAAGAGTGTCGTATTCATCAAACGAATTACGCCAGGCCTGATCACCGCCACCGGATCGGGATTTATTGCAACGAAGGACGGCCTGATTTACACGAATCGGCACGTAGCGGTTCCGGATGATGTGAATATTGCTGGTGTGATGCTGTTTGTCGGCGTTCCGTCCGCGAAGAATCCGGACGTGTTGGAATACTTCAAGGCCGATCTTGTTTACGCGCCCCCGGCGGCGGATGACCTCGATTTTGCCATTTTGAAGATTTCGGCGAAGCCAGCGTACGGGGAATTGAAGCCCCTGCCGATGGCAATTGCCAAGCTGGAACTTGGCACTCCCGCGGCCGCAGTCGGTTACCCTGCCATCACCGATGACACGCCGCCCCTGTCCTTCAATAAGGGCAGCATCTCGGCGCCGCTTGTCAAATTCGGGGAACGGTCGTTTTACCAGACCGATGCCGCAGTCAATCCTGGAAATTCCGGTGGCCCGCTCATCAATGCGCGAGGAGAAGTCGTCGGCATCGTAACGCTGAAGAAGCGCGATGCCGTGAATATGGGGTATGCGCTCTATCTCAGCGAAACAACCAAGGCCGTCACTGCGGGAGTCGCGCTTGCGCCGAAATTCACGCCCGAGGCCGGACCGTTGGATCCGAAGAAAAAACTGCCGACGCTGCCCGCGATCGCCGCCAAGAAATCGAATTGGCATGTCAATCGCGGCGAGGTTGTCGAAGGCAAATCGTACATGGAAATCGACGGCAACGGTACGCAGTACTGGGTGACCAGCAAGGAATCGCTTCCTGAGAATTTCCAGTTAGTTATCCCTTGCCAAATCGGCGCCTTGCAAGGAACCGTGCGCCTGGCGCCATCGCAATTCGACATGATGCGCACGCTTGCCGTCCGGTTTGGAACCGACGAGACGGAGAGTACCATCCTCCAGCCCAAGGGTTACTTGGTTCGATTTAGCCACACCGACCTTGAACTCTTCAGGGACGGGCGCGTCATCAAGCGGGTGGCTAAAGGCAATACGCCATTCCCGATGAATTTCATCATCACCAAACAGAGCAGCAAGATCACAGTCGCAGTCGATGAACGGGTGCTCCTGGAACATATCGACGACGACCCGATATCGGCGACGGGACCGTTCTCGATCGGCGGTTATCTTTCGCGTTTACGCTTTGGCGGCGTCAGTATCATCAAGCTGGGAGGTGACGATCTAATTGCCAAGGGCGGCAAGAAAGACAACAAGTCCGATCCACCCAAAGAGGACAATCGTCCAATCCCGGTCGGAGGCCTGGGCAATCCGGCTCCCAAAGAGTTTTTCAACGGCGATGTAACATTGCGCCTCTTCAAGTTTAACAAGAAGAAGGCTGGCAACTTCACCCACGACACCATCTGGGCGAAGGACGGCAAATCGTTTTACCTCCTGCAAGAATTCGGCTTGATTCAACGCGTCAATGTCGAAACCGGCAACACGGAACAATTCATTGAGCTGAACCACAAGTGTGCCAACCTCGCAATGTCCGGCGAAGGCTTGCTCGTGTCCGTGTTGGGCACCAGCCAGGTGTGGGTGCTCGACCCCGAAAAGCTCAGCACCGTCAAGACCAAGATCTCGGTCCCGGGTATCAGCTATGTTTCCTGCGGACTCGAAAGCACCGTCGCGTGGGCGGGCACGCCGAACGGCCGCGGCGTGGCCCTACAGGCGGTTGATCTCCGCAAGGGAACACTGCTCAAAAAACATACGCGCTGGGAGAATTGGTATTTTGCTGTCTCTCCCGACGGCAAGTACATCGTGACCGATACCGGCCCCGAAATGGCGCGCTACCTTATCCACGATACTGATGATTTAATCCGCGAACAACTAAGTTATCGAATTGGCGGAGGCAACGGTCGCCGTATCTGTTTCAGTCCTGACAGCAAATTCGTTGCCATGACGTGTGGCGGAGGCAACGGCCGTGACCTCCCTGACCATCCCGCTTTGAAAAACTACCCGACCTATATTTATCCCATTCAAAACATCCGCAAACCGGTTACAGGTTACGCCGCCGGCGGGTTCCCGCGTGCCGTCGGCATCGATCCCAAAAGCGGGTGTCTCCTCGCACAAAACGCGGGCGACAATCTGCTCGTCTATTCCTTCTCCGCAGACTTCAAACTCGGCGAATATCCGATGAAATACGTCCCGCGTGCGGGCTTTGTCGAATTCTCCGTCTCGCCCCAGGGATCGTCAGCAATTGCCAGGACCGGCGAGAATGACATCTTTCACGTGAAGATCAACAAAGGCGGACCGCCTGTCAAGAGCCTTTTCTCCGAAGAGTCGATCCCGACGATCGATAATCCCGCACCTGCCGAACTCATTAACGGCGATATTACGATCCGCCAATTCAGTTTCAGTAAAAATCCAACGGACGGAATTCGGCACGGCATCGTCTGGGCAAAGGACGCCAAGTCGTTTTACATGCTGCAAACGAACGGGTTGCTCCAACGCGTTAACCTCGCCTCCGGCAAAACCGAGCAATTCATCGATATCGGCGAAAGGTGCGGCAATATCGCCATGTCCGGCGAGGGCCTGCTCGTCAGTCTAGTAAATGTCGGTGAACTCTGGGTTCTCGACCCAGACAAACTCGGTACGCTTCGCAAGAAGATCAACATTCCGGACAAGCCCGGTACGCCTCGCAAGAAGACCAACATCCCGAAACTCGGCCACGTCTCCGTCGGCGTAAACGATTCGACTGCCTGGGTCGCCGTGCCAAATTCCCAACCTGGATCACAGCCTGCATTGCAGGCAGTGGATCTAAAGAGCGGTAATCTGCTTTCGATGCACACGAAATACGATCTTTTCGATTTTCAAGTTACGCCCGACGGAAAGTATCTGTTTGGGCAAGACTCCAATACTTTGATTCGATTTCGCATCGAAAAAGATAACCTCGTACAAGAGGAGAAAAGTAATGCAATTGGGAAACGCAATGCATGCCCGATTTGCATCAGCCCGGACAGCAAATATGTTGCGTTGCCCGTACCCATTTTTGGAAATGGCGGGGGTTATCCCGATCATCCGGATCTATCCGGATTAACCACCTACGTTTATCCCGTTGGCAATCTCAAACGTCCTATCACAGGATACTCGCCCGGTAGATTTCAGCCGTCCGTGGGGATTGATCCCAAGAGTGGGTGTATCATCGCAATGAGCACTAGCGCACCGCTCGTTCTCTACAGTTTCGGAATAAATACAAAGGTCGGAGAATATGACTATGATTCCAAGGCCGGAAGCAGCTCCGAGTTTGCCGTCTCTCCATTCGGCTCCGAATTCATCGTCCGGACCGACAAAGGCGGCATCCTTCATGCCAAAATAAAAAAGGGAGGCCCGCCCGTTGAACAATTCCTGGCCACCGATTTTGCGAAGACACCATCCCCATTAACCAATGGGTCCAGAAAAAACCCAAATCCCATCGAGCTGCTAAACGGCGACGTCACCGTGCGCCGATTTCAATTCGGGCCAGGCAAGAATAGCTTCATTCGACATATTGTCTGGGCCCCTGATGGAAAATCATTCTTCATGCTGCACGAAAACGGGGTCGTGCAACGAATCAATGCCGCGACGGGCTATACGGAGCAGTACGTCGAGTTTGGCCGCAAATGCCTGAACCTTGCTCTGTCAGGCGAAGGATTGCTGGTCACAGTCACTCAAGATAACCAACTCTGGGTCGTCGAGCCGGGGCAACTCGCCAATGTGAGAAAGAAGATCCCCGTCCCCGGTCTGAGGCACGTGGGCGCCGGGGTCGATGCATCAATCGCTTGGGTTTCCACGCGAAACGAAATGGGCAATGGACTAATGATTCAGGCCATCGATCTGAAAGAGGGCAAGTTGCTCGGAACCTACGATAAACACGATATGTCGATGTTCGTCGTCTCGGCAGATGGTAAATTCGTCGTTTCGATCGACGATGGGCACCTGATGCGCTTTAGCATCAAAAATGATATTTTGGTTCATGAAGAAACGAGCTTCAAACTTAGCAAAACGAATGAAAAGTCGTTGATCGCGAGCCCGGATGGCAAATTCGTGGCCATGCCATTGCGCCAGGGAAATCCACCCGGTAGCCCCGACCATCCCTCCATTAAGTCAGGTACTTATATTTATGCGATCGACAACCTCAAACGCCCGGTTGCTGCGTACGGTAATGTGATTAACCGCAATTCGCTTGGTATCGACTCCAAGAGCGGAACGCTCTTTGTGGCTGATCAGAAAACGCCGTTGACTCTCTACTCTTTTGGAATTGACAAACCAATCGCGTCCCACCGGTACAAGGCTATGACACTTGAGTTCTTCGTCTCACCCCGCGGATTCGAGGCTATTGCACTCAACGGTGGTTTCAGTGAGGTCATCCTCATCAAACTCAACAAAAAGGCGCCTCCTCCCGCCGAAAAGCTCGGTGCGGTTGATCGTCCGGAAATCACCCCCGCGTTTTCCTTTCGGGCACATTTGCTAGAGTATGAACGGATCAGTGTGCTCAAACGAAGCAGATCGTACTAAAACCGCACAGTGTTCCTGGCGAGAATCGGCAAGCGGGCCCACTGGCGACCAAAGAAATCGGCGATTCTTCGCTGCCCGGTCCATTTGCCAATGCTCTTGAACACAACGACTGAATTGGCTTGGCATTTGCTATTTTCCTTCAGTGTCCAACAATTCGAACCACTGAAGGAGAGAAAACATGAACCGTCTCGCTGGTATTGCGTTGATGTTCTTGATGGCGCTTCTTCCGTTTCATGCATCCGGGCAGGACAAGAAGAGAGATCGCGACGAAATCCTGGCCGAGATGATGCAGAAAAAACTGAAAAGCGCTCATCTTGTCCTGAACGGTGTCGCCCTTGGCAATTTCAAAATGATGACCGACGGCGGAGAAGAACTGATTCGGCTCGCCAAGTCGGAAACCTGGCAGCTGATTCGCTCGCCTTATTACGAACGGCACAGCAAGGATTTTATTCGCTCGGCCGAGAACCTTGTGAAGAAGGCCAAGGAGAAAAACGCCGATGGCGCCGCGCTCGCCTATGTTGAGCTGACATTGAGTTGCGTGCGCTGCCATCAATATGTGCGTGAAGGTCGGCGTGATGTCCGGTTCGTGCCACAGGCCCTGCCAAGCATCGCGAGAGCGGGACCCATTTCGCGTTCAGTCGAGTGAAGCCGAAAATCAGTGGTCAAGCCGTGAAGTGAGCGAAAGGGGAGAAGATGGGGAACGTCGCTGTGTCTTCTCCGAAAGTGGAAATACCTCACCATCGAGTGAGAAACCAGATGGTTAATGTCCGCCTGATCACTTCAGAGAATTCAGCTACACCCCAGGCATCTGGCGAGTACAACTTGACTAAAGGGGTGCGTTCAAATAAACCGATGAAAGGAGTTGTAAGTATAAGCGGCCCCTTAGCCAAGCGGTAAGGCAGTGGATTGCAAATCCGCCATCCCCGGTTCGAATCCGGGAGGGGCCTCTTTCATTTCCCTTCGTGCAACCCGATGCAGACTCGCGCGGATCGGTGCGTATCGTCCTACCCCGTTGCGGAGTTACGGCGTCGGGTTTTTTCCTTTCTCCCCTCGTCTCGGTGCAATCTGGCGCGATCCGTAACGTAG
Organism: uncultured Singulisphaera sp.; assembly: GCA_964484265.1. Lineage (GTDB taxonomy): Bacteria > Planctomycetota > Planctomycetia > Gemmatales > Gemmataceae > SIAQ01. The sequence continues at coordinate 8,737 of CAZAFH010000157.1, read as the reverse complement.
GCGATGCGGGCAGAATGGCACCGTTTTCGGCACCCGACGGCACCACTGTGGGCACCTCAGAAACGCCAGAATCATCCGTCCCCGTTGCCTTTAGAACGCCAACCGCCCGGTTTTCGGGCAACGTGACGGGAACGGCGGGCAGGCTGTTGACCGAGGCGTCGAGGTCGCGAAGGCCAAGGTGGGTGTAGCGATCCATCGTCAACGTGATCGTGGAGTGGCGGGCCAACGTCTGCGCGATCTTCGGATGGACACCAGCGGCGGCGAGGTTGCTGACGTATTGGTGCCGAAGAGAATGGAAATCAAAGACGCGATCGGCAGCGTCCTGGAACACCAGCATGCTTGATTTCTGCCGGGTCTTTTTCTCTTCTGCGGTTGGCGCTTTTTCGATCCAGGCGTCGCGGGCAACGGCAAGGTCGAACTTCACCATCTTTGCCGCGTGGTTCGTCCAGTCGCCGGGCCACAGCAGTTCTTGCGCTGGTTTCCCATGCAGCCATTTCGCCAGCACCACCGCGACGTCGCGCGGCAAGGGCTGCGTATCCTCGCGTCGGCGCTTCGAGTATGCGGCCTCAACGGTCACGCTGGGTGAATCGCTGGCGAGGTCGAACGACTCCGGCGTCAGCGATGCAAGCTCGGAACATCGAAAGCCGCTGTTGGCCGCGAGCAGATAAAGCATGGCTCGGTCTTCCCCTTGAACCCTTCGCCGCGGTTTTCCCGTGCGTGCCGCGTCCAAAAACATCGCGAATTCATCTGGCGAGAGGGAACGGCGTTCTCGGCGCACATCGACCTTCGCGTTCATTCCAGAAAGGTGGGCCAGCGGATTACGATCCGTCCGACCATCCTTAACCATCCAGGCCAGGAAAGCCTTGGCGCTCGCGAGATAGTAGTTGCTGCTCTGGATGCCGATCCGATCGGCGGCGCGCTCGTTCTTCAGCCATTCTACCACGGCTGACGGCGTCACATCGTTGACCAGTTTGAACTTGCAGCCTTCCACGACGGCCTTGGCCCGGTTGTGCGTCAACCAGGCATGCTTCGGGGTGTTGCCCTTGCCCTCAAGGTATTGCCGAAACACCGCGAGGTGGTCCGCCAGCGGTGTGCGGCGGTGGGCGTCAAATGGATCCTCAAGGCCTGCGACGCGACGCTCGACCTTGCGGACCAACTCGGCCAGCATCGTTTGCGCCGCGCCCTTGTCCACCGCAAGGGGAACGCGGCGCTCCACACCGTTCTGGTCGCGATAGCGGCCCCACCACTTCTTCGACTTCGCTTTGACCTTCTTCCCCGTCTTCGGGTCGGTCACCGTGATTGGTTTCTTGTACAAACTCGCCATCTTGTCCTCCGCATCGAACAACGATTTTCGAACAGGACACCCTTACTCGTTCCCGCACACACCTCAAGGCAATTTTCGATGAGTCTGACCGGTTTATTGGTCAATACCGGTCGGGGTTCCACGTATTCCCGGCGATTGCGTCACCCGCGTCATCCGCGTCATCGCGGCTCGTTTCGAACCAATTCGCATCGTTTGGCATCGAATTGCTCGACTCATCGAATGACGGTTCCGATGACGATGATGGCTGGCCGGAGCGCCGGATCGACCATGTTCGCTTCTTCGAGCTTCGGTCCTGTTCCATCACCCATCCCGCCTCGCGAAGATTCGGAGCTAACCGCTTCAGATGCCCCGAAAGCGATCGAGGATTCTTCGGCCACCCCGACTGCTTGCGTGTTTGCTCGCCCTCGCGTTCTTCCAAAGCCTTCAGAAGCTCGCCGGCCGATCCGGTCCACTCGCCTTGCAACTCGAGCAAATCGAGAAGCGGCCGCGCGATCACGGACGCCTCAAGCGCGACCTCGTTGGCAGATTCACGGTTGCCCTGATACGCTGCTATGAACGTTCCGTTCGCCCAACCAAACGCCGTTTCTGCAGCGGTCGCCCAGATGGCGAAGTCGGCCATGCGCGGTTTCGCTGGAAGCTGGATCGAAGGCAACCGATGAAGTGCCACCGCAACGGCGTCAAGCAAAGCGCCCAGGATCTGCGGACGGACCTTGTTGAACGCCTCATACAGTTCGGCTTCGGACCGGCGCCGGCCCTCGGAAATCGCCGGCAACCAGACGATAAGGCACCGATCGAGCAAGTCAGAGCGAGACGCTACTTCCTCGATGCTGGTCAACAGGAGCGGACGTTGAGAATCGAAGATGATCTCGTCGTCGTTGGTGTACAATTCGCGCGTTGCAAACCCGCCGCCGGTGCTGAGCCGGCAAAGTGCATCCGATAGCCACGGCTGCACATGCGAAATGTTGTCGTAGGCCAAGCACCACGCGTTGTTGGCAGCGATCATCAGATCGCGGCCGTCATTCGGTTCGGCACGCAACGGCGCTGCGTTCGGATCGATCAATTCACGGAGCAGTCGGCCGACAGTGCTCTTGCCCGAGCCCTGCTCCGCGAAAAGCGCTAAGACCGGATACGGTCCTCGCGGGCGCAGCGTTGCGACGAGCCACGCGATCACCAGCGTCCAGGCATCGTCGTCAACGTTCAAGAACCCGCGAAGCTGATCGACGGTTCCGCCGCGCTCGGGCGTCGGTAAGGCGATCATGCCGCGCGATCGTCGAAATCGGACCGGGGCGTCATCGACAACTTCCCATCCTTGTGGCGTTACCTTCGCGACCTGCCATTCGGGATTGCACAGATCGAGGTAAATACCGCCGTCGTGTTCCGCAACGCGAACATGGACCGGATGCTCCTCGCCGTCAAACTGCGCCTTGGCCTCGATCAGGTTCACCGCCGCCGACAGCGCCTCGGAGTTCATCGCCTTGCCCTGAGCGTCGTAGAACTGCTTGGCGAGGAACTGTTTGAACATCTGGGATCGAACTGGCCAATTTTCCTTGTGGCTTCCGAGTAGGATCGTCGCGTAAGCCAATTTGCCTGGCGTGTGCCACAGTTCCCAATCTGCTGCCATGTTCGCCGCCAGCGTCGCCTGGCTTTGCGCATCATCATCTCCTTTACCTGAGGGGGCCGGCGCTTTCTCGTCGATCTCGCAGGCCAGCTTGATCATCAGGGGCTCGACGAGCGGCGAAAGAACGTCGCGGTCGACGCCAATCTTCGTCGCCAACTTGTTGATGAAGCGTTCGCGAGAATTGCTACTGTCGGTGTTAATCTTGTCGCGATGTTCTACCGTTCCACGGATCGCCACGACCAGACGCTGCGGCTGCCGTCCCGTTGGCGACACCTCCAATTTGATTGGATCGCCTTCTGGAAGCGCGATTTCGGCCGATGCAAACGTCGGCGTCTCGCCGCCGACTTCCGCCTCAGCGTCCCAACCTTCAGGTTGCCGAGCGTCGGCGATGGCCTGCATCACCAATTCACGTCCACCCGCCCCACGCAGGACATCGCGAACGTCAGCGCCGTCGCTTTCCTTGAATTCCGCAGGCAAGACCGCGATCCGCACCGACTTGGCCACGCCGCGCAGTACCCGCGCCGAAAACTGACCGCCCTCTTCGCCCGCGCGATCGCGATCCGGCACAAAGATAATGTTGACGCCCGCAAATAGCCGTGTGAACTTCGTTGCCAAGCGGCAGGTATTCATGCCGCATGCCAGCAATCCCAGCGCATGAAGCGCAGCCGCGTCCTTCGGCCCTTCGACGATATGCCACGTTTCACCCGCTTTGGGAAGGCGAACCTTGCCGTCGGCATGCGGGAAGAACAAGCCCGCGGGTTTGCTCTTGGCAAATAGCCCTTTTCCGCCCTTGGTCGACATCGTGAATGTGGTGCAGTTCTTTCCATCCGGCCCGTATGCAGGAATGCTGACTTCTTTTGGAGGGGTCGCGCGAGCGCCAAAGGCACGTAGCGATTCGGGCGTGATCCCTTTCAACTGAGCGATAGCGGTGATCGGGTCTGGCGCTGGGGGCGCCTGGCCGTTCGCTTGGAAGACGCCAATATCGATCAGCATCGCCTTGGCTCGTTCACGGTCTTTCAGAACTATCTCCGCGACCTGGAACGGCGACCACTTGCCTCCGCACGAGAAGCAATGGCCGACACCAGCCTGTTGGTGGAGGTGGAATGCATCGCTCGAATTGCAGGCGATGCAAGGTCCAATGAGGTCGTGGCCCTGCCGTCGAAGCTGCAAACCAAGGCGCTCGGCCAGCACAACGCCGATGTTGCTGCCAGGGTTAATGGGAGTCATTTCCGTGCCTCCCATTCGGCGCGTCGCGGGCAACCTGCGTCAACCCACGCGCGAAGTTCATCGGCCCGCCACAGCGTGGAACGGCCAATTCGCACGGGCCGGGGAATCCAGCCGGCGGAATCCCAGGTTCGCCAAGTTCGGAGCGATTTCCCGCACACAGCCGCCGCTTGGCGGGCCGTCAGCAGAAGTGGCGCCGGTCCTTGATCAGTAGGTTCATCAGGAAGTTGAATCGAATCCGTTCCGGACGGACGCCGCATCGTCGCCATGATCGATCTCCGGTCAGCGCCCACATTGCCCGCGACTGCTGCGCCGGGTAGAATGAAGGCATAGGAAGTCTCTCTTGGCCGCGCCTGGTGTGATCCACACCAGGCGTTGCCGTTTCAATGGACCGCCGGGGAGTCGAACCCCGCGAGGGTGGATAGGAAGCCTCCCTTAGCCCGTCGCCGCGGCCCGAGTCACTTCATCCACGTATTTGCTCCCAGGTCGCCAAGTCGGGCGCACCAGCAGCCAACCAGTCGCGTAGCTCCTCGACGTTCCATCGAACGGACCGACCGAGGCGGACTGGGCGGGGCAATCGGTTTTCGGAAAGGAGCGTCCAGACGTGGCGCACCGAGATGCCGAGGATTCGGGCCACTTCAGTGGCCGGCACGGCAATGCAAACTGATTCGCGGAGGTTCGTTGTAGTGCTCATGCTCGCATTATGAGCACGCACCTTTGCGCCACGATTGCGCTAGATTGACATTTTGATTGCGCTCAAGAAATGATCAGGCCGTAGTGGCCTCTTTGGGTCTTGATCAGGACAGCTAGGTCCTCCAACCCGCACTCTTTCAGGCTTTTCACGAGGCGGCTTTTTACATGGGTGATCTTGTCGTTGTCGTCGCCCCCGAGCCGTTCTGCCAGATCCGCGTGCGGGACGTACTTATCTCGCGAAGACCATAGCTCGGAAAGCAGGCGAAATTCCTTGCGGTTGCCGAGATCGTGGGGGCCGCGCCCGAGCCACGTAATTTCGAACCTCGAATCGTCAATGACGAGTGCTCCATCCTGGCCATTTGGCGCTGACGCCGTTGGCGATACTTGATTGGTGGGTGGAGTCGAAACACGCCGCAAGCCGGCTGCAAGAATGCTCAGGAAACTGTCAGCGTGAAGTTCTCGCCGCCGGATCCGGGGGAACGCTTGTCGCCCCTGCGCATCAAGTGCCGCACCAACCTCGTCAACGTGCCGCTTATAGAGCCTGAAGATGGATTTAGCGACGTCGTCTGCACGACCATCAATGAAATTGATCGCCCGCGTGACCTCGGGATACGCCGCGCAGAACGCCACCGCATTATCGATCTTCTGAATGCGATTAATGACTTCGGCATATCCTTCGAATAGCACGCGGTCAATGCTCTCGAGCGGATCTTCAAAAACGTTGAATCGGTAACCTTGTGGAGGGTCCTCTTTGGCATCGAAACCTGCTGCCAAGCAAACGAGCCTACGGTCCAGGCATTGTGAGCATCTGCCGCAGTGCGGTTGCTCATTTGTCATTTCGCGTGTATGAACGCAACTGACGGTTCCAGCGCATAGGCTTGAATATCCCGCATCCTTTGTGTCTTTGAGGATTTGCGTTTTCGTCTTTGGAAAAAACGGATTGTCGATGCCGAAGCTGCCTTCAAACACACGGCCGAAAAGGGATCGAGTGCCGGCGAGTGGCTTGGGATGCGTCGAACGCGACGCGCGCGTGCTAACCACTTGCGGGCTCACGGGTACGTTGATGCTCGTGATCCCGTTCTCGTAGAACTTGATCTGCCGTAGCCCGTAAATGCGTGCGACAACCGCGGCAATCGAGGCATACAGAAACGAGCGCGTCCGCTGGTTGTAGTCTTTTGTGATGTCTTCATCCTTGTTGATCCAGACTGGAACGTGAATGGGCGCCAAGCGCGGTTTGCTAGAGCGCTCAACGAGTTCTGCAACCAACCGTTCCTGATACGGTGCGATTTTCGGATTTGCCCGCTGGCTAACAAGAATGACCTTCTTCTTGCCGACCAGAATTTCCTGAACAGCTCCGCAAAGCGAATCTAGCCCTCCTGAAAACAAAAGCAAGTCGTCGGCGTCAGTTACCCCGTCATCGCGCCAATTAAAATAGGTCGGCGCTGCTGGCGGCTGCGAATGGAACGCGAACTCGAAGTTGTCGCCGGAGAAATCGTGCAACGTCCTCGTCAGATCATCGTGAACCTCGGGCATTGACCAGAAGTCTCGTCGGCGAACTGGTATTTCAAAGCGAAAATCTCGATACCAGGCGTTTCCATAGTCAATCTTGATGGCACCGCCTCGGGTGGTGGCCTGATCGGCACCATAGACGTAAGCCGCGATCTCGAGCAAATCATGCTCAAGGTCTGTCAGGTTCACTGCCAGTTTCTTCGTGATACTTTCGATTCTGAAATTGATCCGACCGGGATCGTCATTGATGCGCAGCGCAACCGAATTGGCCGACTGCCAATCCTGTTTTCGGCTCGAGAGCCGAGCCCCGCCACAGAGAATGAGATGCGGATTAGTCATCTCGCTCCCCTCTGAGCGCTAGCTCCTTTCGCAGTTTGCCGACGGCGACGTAGACGAATCCCTTCGCCTTGGTCGGTGTAATGCCTCCTTCAAAGTTGTGCTTGGAATACCATTCACCGGCAAACGTCCGCACTATGAGGGCGGTTTGCCGGCAGTGCATCCCAAGCTGGTCGATGAATTCCGAATGCTCGACCGGGGACGCAAAAGCCTTTCCTTGCCCCACATGGTTCGCAAGCTCACGGCTCAGATGATAGGTGAGAAAGCGCTGGCTGAATCGCGAGAAGAACTCGTGCGCCAGGTTGGCAAATCCGATTTGTGTCGAACTGTCCCGAACAGCTTGCTGCACATCGTGAGGTGAGGGGCCGAAAAGGTTCGTTAGCCGCGTCGATAACGTGGCAGTGAGCGTTTCGGCAGCCGCCAGCTGCGCCATCTCACCGATATCGGTCCGAGCGTGCGTTTTCCGAAGATGGTTGTCGATGGCGTCAGTAAAGCCGGCGACGATATTGAACGTCGTGGGCTCGCTCGGGATTACGACGCCGACATCCCGAAGAGCAGCCTGAAAGTCGGTGTCTCTGGCTGCGAGGACTACTTGCGTCAGCAACCAAAACGTCTGTTTCAGCCCTTCATCATTCTCGGCGAGATCGAGACCGAGCTGTGCCGCGTTGCTCGTGGCCGCCGCAATGACGCCGATATCTGCGCCATCAGCGACATGACCGACTACTTCGCGCCATGGCGCCGTATTCGGAAGCCGTCCCTGAATGCGTTGGTGGCCCATAGTCTACTCACACTTTGGCCGTTAGATTATTCAGTGAAAAGGCCATAATGGCCCGTCTCCGTTTGAATTAAATCAGCAAGTTCCTGAATGCCGTTTTTTTTCAGCAAACTCACCAAGCGACTCTTTACATGCGTGATCGTGTCATGATTGTCTCCACCGATGCATTCGGCTAAATCTGCGTGCGCAACGAACTTATTCTTCGCCAACCAAAGTTGTGCAAGCAAGTGAAATTCTTTCCGATTTCCGATCTTGATCGTTTTGCATCCTCGCCATGTGATCCTAAAAGTGGTTTCGTCTACAACGAGCAATCCATCACATCCCGCAGTTGCTTCGGGTGTATGCGGGGTTTCAATTGCGCTAGGCCTCGACGGTGCAGTCGTTAGACCTTGGCGAGATAAGTTCGTAATCTCGAAATGTCCCGCCATTCGATCCAAGTAGTCAACAATCGCCACAGCCTGGCTCTTAAGGCCTTTGCGAATCTCGTCGAGAGAGATCATTCCCAGCGCGTCTTTACCATGATGCTGAACCGTATATTGGACGACCAACCTCGAAAATTTAAGCCTCGCCTCGTGGAGCGGCTCGAAGCGGGCTGCGAAGCTCTCGGCATACTCCGCCCCCTTGTGAAACTCAATGGTATCATGCACCTCGATTCGTCCCATCCAGTCTCGCATGATCCATGAATCGAGTAGTTCGAACTGTGCATCCGCAGGAACGTCTGCCATTCGAACGTACATTGGGTCCGTTGCGGAATGTGAAACGTGGTGGATCAGATGCTGTTTCAGATTCTTGGCCCAATAGTACAAATCCTCAGCGAGAATGCGGACCTGAGCTGCAACATCCCTGGCTACGACGGCAGCAGAAAATCGCTTCCACAGGGCTTCCCGTTTCTCGATCTCCTCTAACACGAACGCGCGGTATTCCTCACTGAATTTGGCTCGCTTTTCAAATGCCAACGTCTCGTCGAGCAATTCGCGGTCCCACTTGTTTTTCGGCTCAAACCGACCGTTCACGTAATGGAGTTCGCAGGTGCGAGACATCCATTTATCGACGGTCACGTTCGGCTCGTCACCAACCTGCATTAACCAATGGACCTTTACTACGGCTCCCTCCTCAGGCACAATACCGGTTTCGCCAGATGTCAGTCTCGCCAGATCGAACTCGATCCCGTAGCTGTAATGGTGATCCGCGCGATCGTCGTATTTTCCGGCCGCATACAGGCAGGCATCTCTTGGGCTTGCCAGCTTCTTTGCGCCCT
>CAZAFH010000156.1:0-14770 GCA_964484265.1 uncultured Singulisphaera sp. | reverse complement strand
TAGTAAGCCATCATTTTTCAGCAAAATCACTCGCGTTGCGGTTGAAATACACTAAAATACCTCGTAGGTGAGGCGATCGGATTGGGTGGTTCTTCCACGCGAAGGTGCGAAATGCAGTTCACGCTAAACATCAACGATGAACTCGTCTCACGCATGAGACGCCACGAAATGCGAATCCCGCAGATCATCGAGATGGGATTGCGCGAGTGGGAAGCGAAATCCGAACCCGGCTATGTGAGCACCAACGACATTTTCGAAAAACTTGCATCGCTGCCCTCGCCGGCTGAAGTCCTTTCGATTCGCCCCTCACCGATATTGCAAAAACGAATCGACGAACTCCTGGAAAAAAATCAATTGTCCGGCCTGTCGGCAGACGAACAGGCCGAATGCGATCGATATCTCTATGTCGAGCGTATCGTGCAATTGGCGAAGGCTTCTGCTCTGCGCAAGTTAAAAGAAACTAAGTCATCGTGAGTGTCACCTACATTCCAGCTTCACTTCGTCGCATAGTGTGCGAGCGAGCGAAGGATCAGTGTGAGTATTGTCTTCTTCCCGAATTCGCTTCGTTCAAAACCCATTGCATCGACCACGTTATTGCCGAAAAACACGGCGGAGCAACATCCGAAGAGAATCTGGCTGTATCATGTTTTGAATGCAATTTGCGAAAGGGAAGCGATATCGCGACAATCGATCTGGAAACAGGTGAGCTTGTTCCGTTGTTTCATCCTCGCAAGCAACTATGGAATAGCCAATTCGCAATAACTCGCGGCCGAATTGAACCGTTGACACAAATCTCAAAGGTCACTATTCGATTCTTACGACTCAACCAGGCCTCTCGAGTCGAGATCCGCAGAATGCTGTCCGAGGACGGCTTTCTATTGATACCTGGAAACGACACATCTGACTGAATCCGGCTCAGTTCGCCGGACCTACGCCGCGCGAGGCCTTCGATAATTGCGAAACCCTATTGCACGTCTTTTCTCTTCAAGAACCACGCCGTCGTTGCCAACATTGCCAGGGACATCAACGCGAGCACCAGGCACGGCAGCCAAACGGTGTCGTGGTAGTTCATGCGATTTTCCGCGAGGATGTCCGGCAGCGTCGTTTCACCCGTGCGGATGGCGCGAAAAGCCCAATACTCGGGTGACAATGGCCAGGTGAGCCATTCCATGATCCCGTCACGAACCGGAATGATCGCGCCTCCCAGAACAATCTGCGGAATGAGCACATAGGGAAGCAATGCCACCGCTCGATCCGGGCTGGACACACACGCCGAAAGCAAAAGCCCCAGGGCGACGCCTGTCATCGCAAGCAGGCACAGCACGAAAAACTGCTCGCCGTAGGGCAGCATATACTCCGCGGCCGGCAGGTCGTTGTGCTCGATGAACGAAGGCTGCACGGCATGCAAGAGGTGCAACGGCCCGTAGACCGCCAGCATGAGCAGCGCCGTCTGAACGATTGTAAATACGCTCAGAATGATGAACTTGCTTGCGAGATAAGAAAAAATACCGAGATTCACCGCCCGCTCACGGCCGTAGATCGCTTCCTCTTTGACGATCTCTTTCGCCGCGTTGTTGCATCCGGACCAGAGAACGATCATGCTGATCAGGAACAGGAGAATGTAGGTATAACGCGGATTGGTGATGTCCGCCGTCTCCCGGGCCGCGATCAGATGGGCGGCGATCTGCGACCCTTGCAGCGCCTTCCGCATGGCGAGGAGTTGGCCAGCCGTTCGTTTGACGGTCTTCGTTTCGCCGTTTTCCGTATATTCCAACGCAATTTCCGTTTTGTCTACAAGTGACGCCGAGAGCGGATGATCGTGCATCTCGCGCAGTTTCTTGAACAGCCAACGCGGCGGGATCGGCTGTTTTTCGTTTTCGAGATACACCTGGAATTTCAACGTCTCATCTTTCGGACCGGACTCGCCAGGCGGCGTGGCCGTGGCCTCGAATTCTTGATTCATCGCCTGAATCAGGCGTAGAACAAAATACTCGTCATCGGTAATGCGTGGCACGGGGATCTTCTGCTGAAATGGTTTGCCGACGAATCCCGCCAAAACGAATAACGCGATCATCGGCGCCTGCAAGAGCATGAGCCGCAGACTCCGGCGATCTGTCAGCACCAACTCCGCATAGCGCTGCGTCAACACTTTGAGCTGATGCCACCATGCCATACTCTGAGAGGGCTGGGGTGGCATGGACAGCGATGCGTTCTGCATTTCAGTAGTCGGCAGCGGAGCTGTCGGACGGGCGCTATTGGAGAGATCGCTTCCACTCTGGTCGTTCAGCGCGGAGGCCGCCAATCGCTTGACGACGAATTCCTCATGCAAGGAACTTTCGGCGTATTCCTTTTCCCATTTTTCCAGCTCGCGCTCCGTCAGGCGATCGTATATTTCACTAATTCGAGCAACGCGAAAATAAGAACGCGCCTCGGCGGGTGGGCCGAAAAAGACAAGTTTGCCTCGCACGAGCACAACCAAAAGGTGGCAGCTATCGACGTTGTCAACATTGTGAGTGATGCAAAGCAGCGACTTTCCCTGGTCGGCCAAAGACCGGAACAACTTCATCATTCGCGCTTCAGTCCCGGCGTCCAGGCCGCTGGTTGCCTCATCGACGTACAACAGCGATGGCCGCGCGATTAATTCCGCGCCGAGGCTGACCCGCTTGATCTGTCCGCCGCTCAGGTTGGCGACTAACGTGTCGCTATGTTGCTCCAACTCCATCAACGAAATGACTTCTTCCATCCTCGCCGACAATTCCTTCGCACTCGTGTCCGTCGGCAGCCGCAACAGCGCGGTGTAATAGAGTGCACGGGCAACGGTCAACTCGGTGTGAACAATATCTTTTTGCGGGACATAGCCGAGCGACTGGCGGAAATTGTCGAAGTGGCGATAGAAATCCTGCCCGTTCGCGAGTACCAGCCCGCTCGTTGCACGCCGGCGCCCGTTGAGGCAGTCCATCAGCGTGCTCTTGCCCGAACCGCTTGGCCCCAGAACGCTGACGAATTCGCCCGGCTCGATCACGAGATTGATATTGTCAAGCAGCTTTCGGACCTGTCCATCGGCCAGCGGCACCAGCTTTTCCAGCCCGCGTGCTTCGAGCCGCAGGCTCTTGCTGTTATCGATGGTCCAGATCGTTGACCCGGAGAGAAGGAACATGAACGGCCCGATGCCGACCGGCACGCCATCGCCGACCACGGTGCTGCCCACAAGTCTGATGCCATCCACGGTCGTGCCGTTGGCGCTGCCGAGATCCGTCAGCCAAAGCCGGCCATCGGGCAACCGCGCTAACTCGGCATGGTGCCGAGAGACAAGCGGATGCGTGAAGATCAAATCGCAATCGGGGGATCGGCCGATCCGCAGCTTGCTCTTGCGGGCGAAAAGGTCGGCGACCGCGATCGAACGCCGCAGCCCCGTCCTGCTCGCCACGGGCAGCGGACTCTGCATGCGTACCGTCGCGTTTTCGACGCTGCTGGTGTTCACGGAGTGGAAGTATTGTCCACAGGATTGACAGTGTGTCGCGTCGTCCGCATTGCCTCGTTGGCAGCTGGAGCATAACTTCATGGCATAAACCGTAGTGCGTTGCTGGAAGGCATCTTGACATGCTCGCGGTTAATTGCCAATACCGTGTCGTGAGGCATGGTGAGTCATTTTCGTGACGCAGCGAGTGAGAAGATTCATCGCCTGTTGTAGGGCCGGAATTGTCGGACTGCAAGAAGGAAAATCGCAACCCGGACTTTTGCCTCAGCACCTGTTTTGAATTTTGCGCGAATTTCAACTAAAATGATGGGGTTGCAAAAAATCCTACTTCGTGCGATTACCAGGACCCCACCCCATGTCAACTTATCCTCGCATGCTTCGTCTTCGCCAAAAGTTCCCGCGGCAGCGCGTTGAGAACATCCCGGCGACGATCCGCGATGTGCTCGCCAAGCTCAACCTCGGCACGAAGATCAAGCCCGGCCAAACCGTCGCGCTGACCGCCGGCAGCCGAGGCATCGCCAATATCGCCCTCATCCTCAAGAGCACCGTGCAGTACCTGCGCGACCTCGGCGCCAAGCCCTACCTCGTACCCGCGATGGGCAGCCACGGCGGCGCGACGGCTGAGGGGCAGATCGAAGTGCTGCACAGCTATGGCATCACCGAGGAATACGTCGGTGCCCCGATCCGCTCGTCGATGGACGTCATCCACCTCGGCGATACGCCCGAGGGTTGGCCGGTCTATCTCGACAAAAACGCATCCCAGGCTGACCATATCGGCGTCGTTGCCCGTGTCAAACCGCACACCAGCTACGCCGGCCCGGTCGAAAGCGGCTTGCTCAAGATGATGATGATCGGTCTGGGCAAGCGCCATGGCGCCGCGCATTATCATCGCGTCTTGCTCGAACAGCCGTATGATCCGGTCGTGCGTGCCGTTAGCCGGGTGATGCGTGCCAAGGCCCCGATCGCGTTTGGCCTGGCGACGGTCGAGAACGGCTACGACGAGACCGCCTTGCTCGACGCCGCTCTGCCCGCCGACTTCGAACCCACCGAAGAACGCCTGCTCGTCAAGGCCAAGGAATGGCTCGGCCGACTGCCCTTCCACGAGGCCGACCTGCTCATCATTGACGAGATCGGCAAGGACATCTCCGGCAGCGGCATGGACACCAATGTCGTCGGGCGAAAACGCGCCCTCAAGTCCGAAACCGTTACCAATCAGCCGACGATGCGTTACATCTTCCTGCGCGGCCTGACCGAACACACCCACGGCAACGCCTGCGGCATCGGCTTCGCCGACTTCTGCACCACCCGCCTCGTCAAAGGCATGGACTACCACGCCACCCGCATCAACTGCGTCACCAGCGGCTACCCCGAAGGCGCGAACATCGCCGTCCACTTCGACAGCGACCGCGAAGTGCTCGACGCCGCGCTCAATATCATCGGCAGCCGATCGCCCGAACAAGCCCGTGTCATGCACATTAAAAACACGCTGATGCTCGAAGATGTGGAAGTCAGCGAAGCGTGCATGAAAGACCTAAAACCGATGACCAACTTCAACGTGCTCAAGGGCCCGTACGACTTGGCGTTCGACGCGGATGGGAATATCGCAGGGGTGTAGGTTGTATCGCGCCTCACCTCGCATGTAGCCTACGGTTCAGCGTGTCTGTGAACCTGATTGCTATTCATTCTGTCTCGATTGATATGTGTCAGTTACGGACAATTAGCAAGGATACCGTTCCGTCGGCAATCGGTTCTATTGAATAACTGAACTTGAGCATACAGTTTTTCCGGTACTTGTCATGGGTGATCATTACGCGCCGCAGAAATACTTGCGTGGGTTTTGCGACACTGAAGCGAAGATCTGGGTATTTGATCGCCTCAAGAACAATACATTCAGAACGACACTGCGGAACATCGCCCAAGAAAACGGCTTTTATTCGCCCGAGGACGAACGCGACCTGAATGAATTTGTCGAAATTCCAGCCAATTCCGTTCTTGATAAGCTAAGAACTGGTGTCGAAATAGGTCTCGAAGATCGCGAAAAACTGGCATTTTACATTTCTACTTTCATTTATCGCGTTCCATATAATCGCGAACTTGCTGCATCGTACGCGAGTCCAGACGCATTCGCCCAGTTTGTTGATCGTGTTGCTGCCGAGATAAAAACGACCGGAGCGGAAATCGGAACGAACAAAGAGAAGATTGATGAAAGATTGAAGCAGGTTGAGGAATTTCGTGAGAAGTATGCGCAAAAACCGGCAGAGGCATTTCAAGACAAAATTCGGTCGCCGTGGCCCAGTCTAGATATTTTCCGTGCCATAATGGACATGAAGTGGCAGTTCTATTCCACATCGGGACCGTCGTGCTTCCTCACAAGTGACAATCCGGTCTTTTTCTTTTCGAGCAAAGGCTTAGCAACGGACGATTCCGAAATGAGTTTCCCGGTGTCCTCCACCATTCTTCTACGCGGCTGTTGGCAAAATGTCAGAGAAGGGAGAACAATCGCGATTCCGCAAAAACTTGTCAAGGAGATGAACCGACGCACTGCAAGCAAATCAACTCGATTTCTGTTTTATCATAAACAAGAGGATTGGGTCGCTAGAATAGGTGCCAAAGCCGCATCGAGCCATCGATTGAATCTGATTCGCGGAGAGATCAAGGGACGAATGAGGTATTGACATCTCTTTCCAGTTCGACGAATTTGGAACCTTCGGCCAACATCTGATCAAACTTGCGCCCGCTGATAACTGCCTTTACGCAGGAGAATAGCTTGCTTGATTCTCTCGATGGCGACTGCTTTGCTCTTTAGCTTTTCTGAGATCAACATTTCTCGGGCGAGCCCGTCGAGTGCTGGTTTGGGAGGATCGACGTCCGCCAGAACCTTACAAGCCGCTTCGATCTCGTCGCGAGTTGTGGCTGGATCAAGGGCGCGATTATACAGATCGCGAACACGATCAATAGCTGCACCAATGGTCTGTGGATCGGTTTTCTTGGACTTCGATTTTGCCGGCTTCGTTAGCGGCACGCCCGATCGAACGATCTCTTCTGCATTAGCAATCAGGTTCAGAAGGTCCTTCATCCGTCGATCGCGATACGGCTGAAGCGCAGCACAAACCTCGTCGAACTCGTCGGCGACTTTCTTTCCACCCGCACGCCGAAGCAGGTTACTTAGATCAGTTAGATGCAGTTGGAATTCGTCGACATTCACCGGGAAGCCTCTCTTCCATTTCAATAAGTAGTTTGCCAAATGATTTATTGAGGTCGCTGCCTTTTTCTGGTGAACCAAAAACCGTTTCGTTATCGCGAACCTCGGTGGTTTGCGGAATGAGTGTTTTAAATGCGTGGACGGGTTGGCCGATATCTTGGCACTGCTGTTGAAGCGTTTGCCACAGCTCTCGTTCCAGTGCTGTCGTGGACCACGAGTAGGTGCGATTCAAGAACATTCCCAGCATTTGCAAATGCGGATTAATGACGCTCTTGAGTTCGTGAAGATTATGGAGAAGCTTGGTGACGCGCTCCGCGACCTTACGGCTTGGTGTAACCGGCGTCAGCACATAATCGCTCGCAGCAAGGGCATTAACGCAGCAGGTGTTGATAAGTGGTGGGCAATCAATAAGCACGACATCGAATCGCCTTTGAATGCGGCGCTGATGCAATGCTCGGCGGAGCAAAAATCGCGTGTCCTTGTTGCCAAGCCGAAGCATCCATTGCATAGTGAGATTAAGTTCGGCGTACGCCATGAGGTCCGAGGTGGCGGCAATTGCAGAGCCGGAATCTTCAAGAACGGGTTCAAGAAACGGTAGCAGGTTCATTTTTCGTCCGTTTGCAGCACTTCTCAAAAAATCGTTCATCAGGCGCTTGGCTTTCGCGCGTTCCGCAACGAGATCGGGCGGCAAAAACATGCTAGAGAGCGAGCCTTGGAGGTCTAAATCAAGCATCAGGACACGGTAACCACGTTCAACGAATGCAGCCGCCAGATTTGCGCAACACGTCGTCTTTCCGACGCCGCCCTTGAGGTTGAAAACGGAGATGATCGCCATGTTTCGATCAAGCAGCCTCCGAAACTTCGGGACCGCCTTGCGAGGTTTTTGGTTCCAGAAACGCCCCTCAAGCTTCAGCATTTTGCTGATACTATTTTGCTGGTTACGTAGTTTCTGATCGTGTGCAACTATCTTCTCCTTGGACTCCTCTAGTTGTCTAGAAAGCTCATGATTAAGTTCCTCTTTGGACCTGATACGCGATTCCAGGTTCAACGTGGCCTGATTGAGATCGGCATTAGCCTGGGCTGCTGCTTCCTCAGCTTTTCCCAGCGCTTTCGTACGCTCGTCGATTTTTTCGTGCAGAGAATCAATTTGGTCCCGCGAACGCCGAAGCTTCAAGATGAGGTTAATGCCGGGATAAATCATGCCGGCGATAGCGGCCAGTGCCGCCAACAAAGCAGCATGTTCCTTGAGAAAGGCGATTATTTCATTCATGGGACGTTCCAATAAGGAATTTCGTTAGCATAGGCATAAATGTGCCGGGTTAGATTATTGAAAGGTAGCCGGACCTGGCAGACCTATCGTTGAACTCGCAGCCAAATTCGCGGCAGACCAATTCAACAACCTCTCAGAAGAGCCTTCCGAAAAAATCGCAAAGCGTGTCACAACCGCGGCAGCCGCCGGTATGGGAGTTTGTCCGACACACAGGGGTTCGCGAGACTCCTGAAACACAAACACTATTCTCTCGAAAGGAGAACTCCCATGTTCCGCACGATTCGCACGTTTGTTTTGGTTGCTGCTTCCCTCGGTTTGGCTGCCCCGGCTTTCGCAAAAGACCCTCTGGAGATGCCGTTTGGCCCAAGGCCGATCATGCCGCGAAATAATGCAGCGGTCAAGCCGTTGATCACGCTCGAAGGGCGTGAAGAATGGGGCACGAATGGTTCGCTCGTGTTCAAGCTTTACCAGGCCGGCAGGGCTGTCATGATCGACGAAACGCGTCGGCCAATCGAAGGAACTTATCATTTTGACGGCGATCGAGTGCAGCTCTTTTTCGGCAACTGCGTCTATGACGCGACCGATTTCAACGGCATCCTCGTCGGACGCGCTCGCTACACGACGGGTCCCAATGCTGGAACCGGCTGGAATTTCCGCGTCACCGTCGGCAACGTGCTGAGCGGACGCACCTTCGCCGGCAACGAAACGCTGCCAGGCTACGGCGCCGTCACCTTCCGCTTCATCAACGGCAATACGGTCGAGATGATCGATCGTGATGGCGCCACCCGTGGCACCTACCGCCAGCACGGCCTGCAAGTCACAATGACGTTCGGATCGACCTCCTACATCGGCGACATCCGCGGCAACGCCATCGCCGGCTCGGCGAACAACACGCAATCCAACTGGACCTTCCGCGTCAGCGCTCACCAGTAAACAGCCCGCGAAAACAACGAAAGGCCTCCGATACATCTCGGAGGCTTTTTTTGTTTACTCACCGCTTCGGCAGCTGGTAACCTTCCTTGTTGAGCCGAATGCGGTACAGACTCTGCCCCGCGGTGATGTACAGCGTGCTCGCCTCCGCGCCGCGGCCGAAACCGACGTTGGTCGGAATCTCGGTTTTGATGTAGGCCAGTTCTTTGCCTTCGGGCGAGTAGACGTAGATGCCGGGCTTGGTGACATCGCGTACGGCAACGTAGAGGTTGCCTTCCTTGTCGGCGCACAGCCCATCGGGGCCGTCTTGCGGAGCGTAATCGACGAGGATCTTGCGGAACTTGGCGGTGCCGTCGGCGGCGAGATCGTACGCCTGCAACGCCATCAGGCCCTTGCGAGCGGGCGCGTCCTTGGGAAGGCGTTCCATGCCCCAGACGCCGTTGTCATTGCTGACGACGTAGAGCGTCTTCTGATCGGGCGAGACGCAGACGCCGTTCGGCTTGCCCGCGTCGGTGATGATGCGTGCGACCGTGCCATCCGGGTCGATGCGATAGACCGCCTGCACGGGTTGTTCGATCGGCTCATGGCCGAGGTAGCGCGGATCGCTGAAGTAGATTCGGCCCTTTTCGTCGATGCTGATGTCGTTGGGCGAATTGAAGCGTCGGCCTTCGAAGCCGGCGGCGAGAATGTAGCTCTTGCCGGTCTTCATGTCGGTCTTGATGATGCGCCGCCCGCCATAGTCGGCGCCCTCGGCGATGATCATGTTGCCCTCGGCATCGAACTTGATGCCGTTGGACATCCCGCTCGGCGAGCGAAAGATCGTTGTCTTTTTGGTCTTCGGCTCGAATTTCCAGATGTGACCAGCCTCGATGAAGCCGCGTTTGTCCTTGGAAACGTGCGAGAAGGTGATGTCGCTGAAGTAGATGGTGCCATCCGGCGCGGACGCGCAGCCTTCGGTAAGGACGACGCCGGCGTCGAAGAGCTTTTCGAGCTTGGCGTCCTTCGGCACGATGGAGTTGCCAGGCTGGGCGTGGGTTAATGAAGCAGAAAGAAAGAGGATGCAAATCGAGAACCCGAGTGAAATTCGCATGACGGTCTCCTGTTGTTTATGGCTGCTTGCGGCTCAAATGCTGTTTCAGAACGGAATCCTAGTCCTCTTCACACGGTAATCCTAAGGCTCAGAATTTCATGCACATAATTGGATTTTCTGCGGATTCAATGAACCCCTCACCCCCAACCCCTCTCCCCCGGATTACCGGGGGCGAGGGGAGCAGTGTGCGATTTCCGTTCTCGAACAGCGGCTTCGCGCCCAGCAGGGCGCCGTGCCGCTGTTTCATGGCAACGAAGGAAGCCGATACCAGTTTACTCGCCGCGTGCCGATCGACGAGTGGAACGATTTCGGCCGGGCGGTGTTTCTATTTCTCCAAGATTTGACAACGGTCGAAGTTCGACCTACGCTTTCGTGTCCCCGAACTGGGCGCTGGGAGAGGCTCTCCCGTGCCGATGCAGGATCTCCCCTACCATGTCAACGACTACGCTGGCTAACGCTGCGCGCTCCGATGTATCGACGCCCGCGCCCGTTGATGGCACGAAATGGCGTGCCGAGGCGGCGTGGACGGTACTCGCCGGCGCGATCGTGGCGGCGTTTGGGTCGATGCTGCTCGTGCGCGATCCGCAATGGTTCTGGTGCGACGATTTTCAAAGCTATCAACTCGCGAACTATCACGACGTCGCCCGCGCCTATTTCGAGGGCGAATTTCCGCTTCTGACGCCAAACTCCTGGCAATGCGGCGCGTTGGCGGGCGAATATCAAAATGGCGTGTTCTCGATCTTTCTGACGATTATCAACCTCATCAACTTCGGCGCTGGCGCGCCCCTGCCTTTGGCTGCCGCGATTCTGTCGCTCGCACATCTCTCGGTGCTCTCGGCGGGGACCTATCGGCTCGCACGTCAGAATGGCCTGGCAATGGAATTCGCGCTGACCGCTGCGTTGACGACGACTTTCAGCGGCTGGATCATCGTCTGGGGCGCCAAGGCGTGGTTTCCGGCCTTGGCGGCATTCGCGTGGCTGCCCTGGTTCGTCTGGTCGCTCGATTACGGCGTGGCGAAGTCGGACGATGGTCGTCCTCGCAGTTTGATGCGATTCGTGCCGACGGCGGTTTTTCTTTACCTGATCCTGACTGCGGGCTGGCCATTCACCGTCTTGATGGCGGGGCTGTGGACGGCCTGGCGATTGGCGAAATATCGCGTGGAACAACAGGCCTGGCTGCCCACCTGGCCGATCCTTGTCGGCTGTGCCGTCGGCTTTGCCCTGGCGGCGCCGGCGCTCTGGATGCTCGTGGAATACACGAGTGAAACCGTGCGAGGCCAAACGCGAACGTCGCACTGGACCGATCACTGGATCGTGCCGATCGGCGCGCTGCCGGGCTTTCTGTTTCCCGGTTACACGGCAACGTGGAATGTTTTCGGATTGGAGAAGCCGCACCACAATATCGAGTTGGCGGGCGGATTGGTTCCGCTTGCCGGGATTCTCTGTGCGTTGTTTGTCGGCGGTGTGTCGTTTGTACGCAAATTCGCCTGGGAAATAGCGCTCTGCGTCTGCGTGCTCGGCCTGGCGATGATTCCCAGCCCGGGCAATTTCCGATGGAGCTTTCGTTGGCTGCCGATGGTCGCGCTGCTGTTGTCGTTGGTCGGCGCCCAGGCCTTGCAACAGGTTCGCGCTGCGGCGGAATCGAAGCGTCCCAGCGTCGGATTCTGGGCGACGCTGCTGGTGACGCTCGTCTGGCTGCCGGCCTGGCTCGTCGGACACGCGAGTGACTTCAAGATTCTCTGGCAGGGCATGGCGTTCACGCTCGTCGGCGCCGGGTGGTGCCTGGTCGAGTGGCGCACGCCTAACGCCTCCGGGCTATCGCGCTGGACCCCGGCGGCGGTCGCTATCGTCCTGGCGGGAATCACGTTCGTTCCCGTTGATACGTCGATGGAAGTAATCGCCTGGAATCCCGCAGAAATGAACCGCGCGTTGCCACTGGATCGCGGCACTCGCTATCTCAGCGTGCATGTCTGGTCCGACCTTTTCGCCGCCAGTGAGACCGGCCAGGAACGGAAATATTCAGCCTCGGGCAAGGCGATCCTCCCTGGCAACTACAACCAATACGCCGGTGTCGAATTTATCAATGGCTATAGTCCGATGCAGCCCGTTGGCATGACGAAACTCTTCGCATTCGGCACGCACGGCTACATCGGCGGACCATCGCCAGATGCCGACCCCAAGCATATTCGGTCGATCGTTCGCTTCATCAGGAACGAATCCGGCCCCGACGATCTTCTCGCATTGATGGGTGTGAATGGATTGATCGTCTCGGATACCTTCTCGGACATCGTACCCGCGCTCGAACAGAACGGCTGGCAACGCCAGGCGCCAATCGCCGGCGCCACGCTCTTGCATCGTGCCGAGCCCAAGAAGGCGGCCGCGCAAGCCATCAAACTGGCTGCACGAACCGACAATTCCATGCAGATGTTTGACCTGATCGAGAACCGCAAACTCTTTGACGCTCCGTGGGTGCTGTTCAGCCACGGCACGGGTGAAACCTTCGACGACGCCACGCCCGCGCAGGAATACGCCGATGCCAGAGTCGAAGTCGTCAGCGAATCACGCCACCGCGTCGTCGCGGAAGTGCGGAACCCGACCACCGATCGCGAAACGCTCGTCCTCTTCTCGCGGCCCATCTTTCCCGGCTACACCGCGACCTTCAACGGGAAGCCGGTGAGCATCGAGCGATTCCAGGCGATCCTGCCCGCCGTTCGCCTGCCTCATGGCGAGAGCGGCACGGTGGTGCTTGAGTATCGGCCGAATTCGCTCCAGCGCGGCAGTCAACTGGCGATGTGCGCGATTCTCGGCGTCGGTTTGATCGGACTCCTCGATGTTTCAAGGCGTCGGCGGATTGGAGCAGCATCATGATTAGCCTTGTGATCCCAATTTACAACGAGCAAGAAGTTCTACCGCTCTTGCACGACTCCATTCACGCCACCATGGACGAGATCGGCGAACCCTGGGAAGTCGTCTACGTCAACGATGGCAGCCGCGATCGTTCGCTGGAGATTCTGTTGAATCTTCGCCGGGAGGATTCGCATGTCGTTGTCGTGGAACTCTCGCGCAACTGGGGCCATCAGGCTGCACTGACGGCGGGCATGGCCGAGGCGTGTGGCAACGCCGTCGTGCTCATGGACGGCGACATGCAGGACCCCGCCAGCGTCATCGCCGACATGGTCCGCGAGTGGAAAGCCGGCGCCGAAGTCGTCATCGCCCAGCGCCGCAGCAGGGCCGACCGCGGCCTGCGCGGGTTGATGTTCCGCGGGTTCTACAAGGTGCTCGGCTCGCTGTCCGATTTTCCGATTCCGCTCAACGCCGGCATCTTTGGGCTGCTGGACCGCAAAGCCGTCGGTGCGGTGCTGGCGCTTTCCGAATCGAATCGCTACCTGCCCGGCCTGCGTGCCTGGGTCGGTTTCAAGACGGCGACGGTTTACTACGAACGCGCCGCCCGTGCCGCGGGTGAGCCGAAACAGAGCTTTTTCAAACTCCTGCGTTATGGTCTTGATGCGATTTTCAGTTTCAGCTACAAGCCGCTGCGATTGAGCTTGACGATGGGCATGTGCATCGCCGCCTTCGCGATGCTGTATGGCTTTGGCCTATTGATGTGCCGAATCTTCGGCGTAGGCATGTTCGGCCTGCCCGTGGTCGATGGCTACACGACGACGATCGTCGCGATCTTGTTTCTGGGCGGGGTGCAATTGATCTCCGTCGGCATTCTCGGCGAGTACATCGGCCGAATCTATGACGAAGTCAAACGCAGACCGCTATACCTCGTCAGCAAGGTGCATCACGGCGAGTCGGCGCCCGTGCCGATCCCGGAGTATAGCCGAGCGAAAATGACGAACGCGACGCCCGTTTGAAAAAAGACTATCGCGCTGCAGACGGACCCACGACCATGAATACCAACGAATACGCCAAGCTCGATCAACTCGACCGCCAGCACTGGTTTTACACCGGAAAACGCGCGACGGTCAAGCATTGGATCCACCGCAATGTCACGCTCCGATCCGACGACCTGCTCATCGACGCCGGGTGCGGCACGGGCACGTTTCTCGCCGAGATGAGCTCTTCGTGCAAGGTTCTCGGCCTGGACGATCATGACGAATCGATCGCGCTCGCCAGGCCGCGTCTCGAAGCCGTCGGCGGAGGTGTTCTGCAAACGAAGCTTGACAAGGTCGATCTGCCGGATGGCTGTGCGTCGGTGATCACGGCTCAGGATGTGCTCGAGCATCTCGACGACGACGGCGCCGCCGTCCGCGAACTGACGCGCCTGTTGAAGCCCGGCGGCGTGCTCGTGGTGACCGTGCCAGCGTTGCGCATGCTCTGGAGCGACTGGGACGTGGCTCTGCATCATCGCCGGCGCTACCATCAGCCGGAGCTGGAAAAGCTACTGGGGCTTCCGTCGCTGGAATTGTTGCGGTGCAGTTATTTCAATTCGATCCTGCTGCCTGCAATCATGATGGTGCGGACCTGGCGAAAATTCTTTCCGCCGCGACCCGGCGGCGAACGCGCGGAAGATCGCGTGCCTGGTTCCTTCGTCAACCGCATGCTCTACCACACGCTCGTCAAGCCGGCTTGCTGGAGCTGGTTCCGCCCACCCGTCGGCGTGTCGCTATTGGCCGTGGCTAGAAAACGCTGAGTCTGTTTGCTCAATTCCCTGCAATATCTCCGTTTTCCGTGCCGCCAATTCGGCGATCCGCGAGATCGTCGTCCAATGTGCTATCCGACCGGATGGGATACCTCCGCCTGGCCAGGGGGCGCTTGGCCATTTGCTGTTGGCCAAGCGCTTTTGCACTTTTT
>CAZAFH010000155.1:0-14824 GCA_964484265.1 uncultured Singulisphaera sp. | reverse complement strand
AGTAGAGCTGCTTTTTTTCGTTTTTGGCAAAAAAACTGCATGCAGATGGACCCCCCTCTCCCCCCGTGCAACTTGGCCAACACCCCCTAAAAGTGCAAAAAAAGGCCGAAAAAGTGCGAAAGCGCTTGGCCATTTGCTGTTGGCCAAGCGCCCCCAGGCCAGCAGGATTCGCGTTGAGGCATTACATCAACCGCTTCGCATTACCTTTCACTTGCCATCGCGGTTTCTCCCGTGAGTCCTTTACACCGTTGCCCGGCGTGTGTGCCAAACGGTCTCGCGCTCGTACATGCGGGCTGCACGCAGCAGCGTTTCCTCGGCGAATGGCGCCGCGAGGAGTTGCAGACCGATCGGAAGCCCTGCGTTCGTGAAGCCGCATGGGATGCTGATGCCTGGAATACCCGCCAGGTTGGCGCTGATCGTGTAAATGTCAGACAGGTACATCGCCAGCGGATCGGAGACTTTCTCGCCGATCTTGAACGCTGCTGTCGGCGCCGTCGGGCCGAGGATCACGTCGCATTCAGCAAACGCGCGATCGAAATCCTGGCGAATCAGGCGGCGCACCTTCAAGGCCTTGAGATAGTAGGCGTCAACATATCCGCTCGATAGTGCATAGGTGCCGAGCATGATGCGGCGTTTTACTTCGGCGCCGAAGCCCTCGCCGCGCGATTTCTTCATCATGTCGATCAGGCCGGTAAACGATTCGGCACGATGGCCGAAGTGCACGCCGTCATAGCGAGCGAGGTTGCTCGAAGCCTCGGCCGTCGCGACCAGGTAATAGGCGGCGATCGAGTATCGGCTGTGCGGCAGAGAGATTGGCTTGATGGTTGCGCCGAGGCCCTCGTAGACCCTGATGGCATCGCGGACAGCCTGCTCGATTTCCGCGTCGAGTCCTTCGCCGAAGTACTCCTGGGCGATGCCGATAGTCAATCGTTCGATTTTCTGGTCAAGCGACTTGGTGTATTCGGGAACCGGCTGATGGACACAGGTGCTATCGCGCGGATCGTGGCCGGCGATTACTTCGAGCAACAAGGCGGCATCGCGCGTGTCGCGCGCCAGCGGTCCAATCTGATCGAGCGAACTGCCGTAAGCGATCAGCCCGAAACGAGAGACCCGGCCGTAGGTTGGTTTGAGTCCGACGATGCCGCAAAAGCTCGCCGGCTGACGGATCGACCCGCCGGTATCGGTGCCGAGCGCGAGGGTAGATTGGCCTGCCGCGACCGCCGCCGCCGACCCGCCGCTGGATCCGCCGGGCGTGCGTTGAGTGTCCCAGGGATTGAGAGTGACGTGGTAGGCGCTGTTTTCGGTGGAGGAGCCCATCGCGAATTCGTCGCAATTGGTCTTGCCGACGAGAACCGCATCGGCGTCGCGCAGTCGCGTGACGACATGGGCGTCATAGGGCGGCACGAAGTCCTGCAGAATCTTGCTTCCGCAGGTCGTGCGCTTGCCTTTGACGCAGAGCACGTCTTTCAGCGCGATCGGAATGCCGGCGAGTTTGCCCAGCATTTCCCCGCGTTGGCGTCGCGCGTCGATCGATTTCGCTTGGGCGAGCACGTCGGTTTCATCGACCGCGAGAAACGCACGCACGCGCGGTTCCGTTTCACGCAACACCTGAAGGTATGCGTTTGCAATGGCCTCGGCGGTGAGTTCTCCCGAAGCCTGTTTGAGCAGAAGTTCCGAAGCGTTGAGGTCGAGCATCGAATCATTTTATGGAGAAATGTTTGGCCTTATTCGCCAAATACGGGCGGTACGCGGTAATAGTCGCCCTTGCGTGCCGGTGCGTTGGCGAGCGCGTCGTCTGGCTTCAGCGAAGCCGTCGGGATGTCGTCGCGAAAAACGTCGTGAACCTCGGAGGCATGAGCGAGTGGTTCGACGCCGTCGGTGTTGATTGATTGGAGAAGGTTGACGTAATCGACGATCGCGCTGAGTTGATTCGCGAGGAGCGCGACATCGGCATCGGATAATTCAAGCCGAGCGAGATCGGCGACATTGCGAACTTCGTCGGCGCCAAGAGACATGAATGCACCCACGCCGCGTTGGGAAATCCGCCCGCAAAAACCGAGCGGAATAATTACGACGAGAACCCGGGCCTACAGATTGGGCATCTGGAACGGCTTGCGTTTCACGGGGCGCTTCGCCAGGCCGCTGCGGATGGCCTTGACGGTGACGCGAACCGTCTGCACCGTGCCGTCGATTTCGATCTTCACGCGCTGGAGGTTCGGCAGGAAACGCCGTTTCGTTTTTCCCGTGACCTTCTTACCGACGCCGCCGAGGTATTTCGCTTTACCGCGGCGGGAATACTTTACGCCTCGGCCTGGCTTGGCTCCCGTGAGAGCGCATTGCATAGTCATTGTGAAACTCGCATTCTACAGGTAAATGTGGGCATTTCCGAACCATCAATATATCGGACGTGCAGTAAATGACAAGCGCTGGAGCGTGCGTTTTTTCGATCCTCTCGCGCTCACGCTCTAGTTGTGCTTACACATCGAACTTTCATTATCCCGTGCCAGATCATCGATCAGCCCGTTTTTTTTAGTTCGTTCGACGCAACATTTTACAAAAAAACAAGTTAAAGCATCAGTTCCTGAGAAGTGCCCCGTCCTCCAAAACGCTTGCAGAACGATTACAAATTATTTACTTGTTCTAACTGGCGTATTCGAAAAGAGATCGGCAACGGCATTAACGATTTTTGAAAAAAAGATTGAAATAGAAATCTCTACGGGTATAGTTGTGGGGAGAAGTGGGATGAAGTGGGTGAAAGTGGTGAAACGCCCTGGTCACGGACCGATGCAAGCGGAGAAAATGCTCGGCCATGCTGCTCACCGGTACTCACCCGCGAACCCTGGACGCGAAGAACCGCCTCGTGCTGCCCAAACGCATTCGCGAGCAGTTCGGCGACGTGATCCAGCTGTTCGTCGTGCCTGGGGCCGACAAATCGCTTTGGATTTATACCAAGGCGGATTTGGAACGCCTCGCGGCAAAGCTCGACGAGAGCTCGGCAACCGACAGCGAGGCACGCGTTTTCCGCCGATTGTTTTTCGCCCAGATGGAGGAAGTCGATCTCGACCGTGCCGGCCGAATGCTCATCCCCGATCGCCTGGTTGCTTTTGCGGGATTGGGACACGATGTGATGCTGCTGGGCGTTCGCGATCATCTGGAATTGTGGAACGATAAACAGTGGCGAGATTATCAGGACCAACACGGCGCCGAATTCGATAAGTTCGCCGAGGCTGCGTTTCGAAACAAATGACCAGTAACGGTCAATAACATTCGAGGCAACGAAGACACAGAGAAGAAAAAAGAGCGAGAGGATATGGAAGGTAGGAATCTTCCCGATTCGATCACACGGCTGTGGCGATCTCGCTTACCGCTTATTTATTCATCGTCGCTCTGTGTCTTCCGCGCCTCGAACGAAATACTCTCCCGAATTGCGACACTCGGGCAGAGCAACGAATTGCAAGCAGTCGCTGACACCGACAGGAGGCTGCCACGGTCGTGCGCTTGTGTTGAGTTCACCTCCGTTCCTCCGACGATCCCCAATCCGTCAGGGTTTACCGGCAGCCTCTTGAAATAAATCCGCAACGCCCGACGCGGTTTGACGTCCGATAACGCGAGAGTAAGGAGACACTCCTTGCCCTCGCGTGTTTTTTTTTGAAATTAGTCATTAGTCATTAGTCCTTGGTCATTGGTCATTGGTCAGGCCAAAAACAGGCAACAGGAATTCTCCTTACTAATGACCAATGACTAATGACTCCTGAATCGCACCCGTCGCCGAGGAAACTACAGCATGCCCCAACATGTTTCTGTATTGCCTGCGGAGGTGCTGCACTGGCTCGAGCCGCGTCCTGGGCAAGTCATTGTCGATGCGACGGCCGGCGCTGGCGGACATTCCGCGCTGCTCTGGGACGCCATTCAGCCGGGCGGCGAGTTGATCGCGCTCGACCAGGATCCGATGATGCTCGCCATCGCGAAGCAACGCCTGGGCGACGCCAAGGTCCGGTGGTTCCACCGCAACTTCGACGATTTGCCGAGCGTTCTTTCCGAGGTAGGCTATTCGCACGTTGACGCCATCCTTGCCGACATCGGGTTTTGTTCCGATCAGCTAGCGGACGACCGGCGCGGTTTGAGCTTCCAGAAAGACGGCCCGCTCGACATGCGGCTTGATCCGACCACGGGCGAACCCGCGAGCGCGCTCTTGAGCCGCTCCACGGAGCGAGAGTTGGCGGATATTTTTTGGCAGTTTGGGGAGGAGCGCCACAGTCGGCGCGTGGCGAAGCGGATTGTGGAAACCAGGAAAAAGACGGCGATTGAGACGACGGCGCAGCTTGCCGACCTCGTGCGCTCCTGCGTCCCTCGCTCCAAGGGGCATGGCATCGACCCGGCGACTCGTGTGTTTCAGGCCCTGCGAATCGCCGTCAATGATGAACTGGGCGCTTTGGATCGATTATTGCGAACAGCGCCGGACTGCCTGAAGCCAAATGGCCGGCTTGCGATCATCAGTTTCCACTCCCTTGAGGATAGAATTGTAAAACAGGCCTTTCGCGGAAATGCCGAATCGGTTAAAGAACTTACGCGAAAACCGGTACAGGCGAGCGAAGAAGAAATCGCCACGAACCCTCGGGCACGCAGCGCAAAACTTCGCGTGGCCCAGAAGGTTTGACAGCCACGGAGAATCGTCATGACCCGCGAAACAAAAATCGGCCTCGTCGTTGCTTGTTCTTTCCTCTGCCTGGTCGGCGTCGTTGTCGCTTCGAAATTGCGAGGCTCCAACGAACAAAATTCCGGCGGCGAACAACAAGAGATCAAGGTCGCAGCAGCCAAGGAAAATGCGAACACGGAAAAGAAGGACATTCAGCCGAAGAAGAGCGCGAAAGACGCCGTACTGGTGACGCCGACGCAGAAAAAGGACGCTCCGAAAGCAGGTGCGGGATTTGCACCGATCGGTTCCGTGAGTCCTGCGGATATCCGTTTTGAGATCCCGCCTCAGCCGAAGCAGCCAGAATCAAAGAAGGATCCGATCGACATCGAATTGGCGCGCCTGCGTGAACAGGCGCTGGCGCAGAACACGCCGATGCCCGTTCCCGCTCCGATCACGGTCGCGCCGCCGCCGAAAGCGGGGAGCGGTTTGACGTTCCCACCGATCGACAACAAAGGCCCGACGCCAATCACGATCACGCCGCCAGGCGGGAAGGAAGGCGGACTGGCGTTTCCGCCAATAGACAACAAAGGCCCGACACCGATCACGATTACTCCCCCGGCAGCGAAAGAGGGCGGATTGACGTTTCCGCCGATCGACAACAAGGGCCCGACACCGATTACGATCACTCCGCCAGGCGGGAAGGAGGGCGGATTGACCTTCCCTCCGATCGACAACAAAGGGCCGATGCCAATCACTGTGGCCCCGCCGGCTGCGAAAGAGGGTGGGCTACAGTTCCCGCCGCTCGACAAGAAAGATGGCGGCGGCGTGACGTTTCCGCCCATTGGCCGCAAGGATGGGCCCGCGAGCGTTCCACCGCCCAACACGCTGGATCCGAAGATCATCGCGCCGAATCCGATTGCCATCGACGGCGACAAGACCAAGGGAATCGCCAACCCGATCACCGGAGTCCAGCCGATTCCGGCCGCGCCTGTCGAGAAGAAAGACGGCGGCTTCGTGTTTCCACCGATAACGAACAAGCAGGACAACAATCCTCCGCCGATCACCGACCCGACCAAGAAGCCCTTCGCCGTCGAACCGCCTCCGACCGTGCCTCCGTTCGTGGACAATGGCCCGCCGCCGATGTTCACGACGCCCAAGGATCCAACGCCCGTCACTCCGCCGAAAGGGCCTACACCGACGATTCCAAACGGTCCGGGCAGCGCCTTCGACCTGCCGAGCACTCCGCCGATCGGAACGACGCCGCCGAATTTTGGCATCAAACCCACGGTAAAGGAAACACAACCCGACTCCTATTTCACTCGGGCGGGCGAAACGAATTTCAATGTCCTGAGCGCGCGGATTTACCAGGATGACCGCTACGCAGCGGCATTGCTCGCCTACAACCGCCGGTATCGAACAATCATTCGCAACGGCGAGAACCTCGCGCTAGATCCGCCCGTCTTGCCGATGGGACAGGAGATCCTCTATCCGAACAAGGGAATTCTCGAACGAGATTTCGCCAATCTGATTCCCGGCTTGAATACAGCAAAGCCGACGATCCCTGCGGGGAATGGCGGCATCAACATCACCAAGCCGGCGCCGCTCGGGTCGATCAACCCGGTCTCCAATCCGCCGATCGTGCCGTCGGGCCGAACCTATGTCGTGCAGAATCCCAATGGCGAAAGCATTCTCGACATCGCCGAGCGCACCCTCGGCAATCGCTCGCGCTGGAACGAAATCTACAATCTCAACACAGGCCTCCAGCCGCAATTTCGCATCCCGGCCGGCGCGCAGATCAAGTTGCCGTAATTGGGTCGGCGTCGACGATTCTTTGTTTATACCTTCGACGGGTGACATTGACGCTTTTCCGAGCCGCGACCGTGAGGGAGCGGCCAGCCGGATACCTTGCCGGAACAGATATTGTCGGCCGCTCCCTCACGGTCGCGGCTCGGAAATGTTTTGGTCCGTCGGCAAATGCGACAATCTCCACCGCGTAAAGTATAGCGTTCGCCGAATTGCGTGCCGCAGCCTGCCATTGCGCGAACGCCTAACGACGGATTTCCATTATTCGCTTGCAATCCCCCCATGCTGATACATATACTCCAAGACATAGGAGTTTGAGAACGGCATTCCTCATTTTTGCCGTTGCGTGGGATTGGCGAGACATATTGCATGGCAGCGAAACCATGTCTGTTGGTGGTGGACGACGAACCCGACT
This sequence comes from uncultured Singulisphaera sp., assembly GCA_964484265.1. GTDB lineage: Bacteria > Planctomycetota > Planctomycetia > Gemmatales > Gemmataceae > SIAQ01. The sequence goes on along the minus strand of CAZAFH010000155.1, from coordinate 7,970 downwards.
TGGTCGATAGCGTCCGCGACCTGCTCCGCACGGACTACAAGGTTCTCGGCGCGACTCGCGCCAGCGAAGGCCTGCGCCTGATGGAGCAAGAGCGCGTGCAGATCGTCATGAGCGATCAACGCATGCCGGAGATGACCGGCGTTGAAATGTTGAGCCAGATTCGCGAGCATTTTCCCGAAACCGTTCGCTTGCTTTTCACCGCTTTCTCCGATCTCGACGTCGTCATCGATGCGATCAATCAGGGCAGTGTCTACCGCTATATATCCAAGCCGTGGGAAACCGCCGACCTGAAAGCGACCCTGCGCCAGGCTTATGAGTTCTATCAGCTGCAAGAAGAACGAAAATCGCTGCTTCATGAATTGCAAACGAAGAATGCCCAACTCGAGGCGGCCAATGCCGAGTTACGGCGAGGCAATGAACTGAAGAAGGCGTTCATTCGCGTCGCGAGCCACGAACTCCGCACGCCGCTGACGGTGCTGCTGGGCTACACCGATCTGCTCAATTCGACAGCGAACGATCAGCCGGAGATGCAGGGTTGGTTCAAGGGCATCCATCAATCAGCGCATCGCCTGAGCGATCGCGTCGAACAGATCGTCAAGCTGATGATGTGCGAACGATTTGACCGCCCGTTCTCGCCGTCCGACGTTTCCTTGGCCGACATTGTCGAGGCGGCAGTTGCCGATCTGCGATCATTCATCAACCAGCGTCGGCAGCGAATCACCGTTTCGCTCGCGCCGGACATCGGCATGGTTCGCGTCGAAGCTGACAAGATTCGCGACACGCTCGTTCAGCTGCTCGTCAACGCGATCAAGTTCACGCCGGACGGCGGCGAAATTCAGCTCTCGGCGAATCGCATGGCACCCAATCGCGTCCGAGTCATGATCGCCGATACGGGCATTGGCATCGGCCCAGAGGCGCTCGCACGCATTTTCGAACCGTTCTTCACGGCGTTCGATGTATCCAAGCATTCTTCGGGAACGTTTGAATACGAAAAGCGCGGCCTCGGTTTGGGTTTGAGCATGGCAAAGGCGTTCGTGGAAATGCACGGCGGGAAACTATCCGCGACAAGCGATCTGGGCAAAGGCACGATCTTCACAATGGAGTTGCCTGCGGCGGGCGCCTAGAATTGTGGCCTTGGGTTTGGCGCTCAGCGCGTTGCCATGCTGAGCGCCAAACCCCAAGCGGAGGACCGACGGTTTACTGAGCCTTCCCCATCGGCACGGTGATGTCAACGTCGCCGGGGAGTTCGACTTTGGGGCCTTTTTCTTTTTGGCCGATGTTGAACATTGGATTGATGCCTTGTTGCGTGCCGACGTGGGGGAACAAGCCGCCAAGGGTGAAGTAACCGGCGACGAGCACGGCGATGCAGGCCGCGAGCGCGAAGCGCCAGGTGAGCTGCGACCAGGCCGATGGCGTCACGGGAGGGGCGACGGTGGCTTTCGGCTTTTGAAATGCAGGCCAGGGATTCGGCATTTCCGCGCGGAAAAGCTCGCGCAACGCGACATCGATATCGCGGCCAGCGTCCTCGGAATTCCGATGGATTTCAGTCATGGGTGGTAACTACTCCTTGAGCCGTCAATCGTTCCGCCAGTCGTTGCCGTGCGCGGCTCAATCGCATATGCACGGCCGTGGGGTTAATGTCAAGCATCTCGGCGATCTGGTTGGTGTCGTATTCCAGCGCATACCGCAGAGTCAGTATTTCGCGGTCGGGCGGGGCGAGCTTTTCAAGCTCCTTGCGTAGTTGTAGGACCGTTTCGCTGCGGGCCATCTCGTCGAGGGGGAGATCCCCTCGGCCTTCCACGCTGTCCATCGTTTGGGGCGCTTGCGTTCCAAACCGCCTAAACGCACTTTTGGCGTGATCTTCCGCCAGGTTGCGTGCCACCCGCAACAACCACGCACGCGGATTGGCGATATCGGCGCCGTCTTGCCATTGTTTCCAAAGGCGAAGGAAGGTCTCCTGCATGATGTCGAGCGCAACATCGGCGTTCAGCCAACGGGCATAGACGAGTGCCCACACCTCGCGGCTATGACGCTGATAGATTTCCTCAAATGCCGCCTGGTGTGCCAGCGATTTCGGCCTCGGCTTCATAGGCCCTCATTCCCCGCGTATGGTGTCCCGTCGGACCCAAACCTGGGTGCAAAAGAAGAACGACTGCAACGCGATTTTCTAACCCTGGAAATTCGGAGATTGGCAAGGAATATTCCTCCGGTCGCTCACGCTCCCGGCTTGCCACAATCGTGCCACAAGGCTCGCCGACTTTACCTACTCTGTAATGACGAGGTTGTCGCGGTGCACGATTTCCTCAAATACGACGGATCCGACGACTTCAATGATTTTTTCGGTTCGCAAGCCGATCAATTCGCGTGCTTCGTCGGCGGCATAATTGGTTAATCCGCGCGCGATTTCGGCGCCGGCGACGTCACAGAGAGAGACGACATCGCCTTGCTGGAAGGCGCCTTGCACCTCGACGACGCCGACGGGGAGCAGGCTTTTGCCCCGCACGCGCAAGGCGTTGACGGCGCCGTCGTTGAGCAGGAGTTTGCCTTTTGGCTGCGCGGTGAAGCCGAGCCAGCGTTTCCAGGCGGGCAGCGAGTTTCCGTGCGGGAGGAAAAGCGTTCCGACCGATTCGCAGGCGAAGATAGCGTCGAGGATTCCGGGCACGGAGCCGTTCGCCATGATAACCGATTCGCCGGCGACGGTGGCGAGGCGGGCGGCACGCAGTTTGCTCCGCATTCCCCCCGTGCCGAGTGCGCTCTTGCCAGCGCCGGCCATTTCCATGACGGAAATGTCTATTTGCTCAACAGTTGCGACTTTTTGCGCCCCTGAATCGTCTCCCGGGTCGCCGCTGAACAGACCGTCAACGTTTGTCAACAACACGAGCAATGGTGCTTGCAGTAAATTCGTGACCATCGCCGCCAGATGATCGTTGTCGCCGACTTTGATCTCGGCAATACTGACCGTGTCGTTCTCGTTAATAATCGGCACGACGTTCCATTCGAACAGCGTGGCAATGGTGTTTCGAGCGTTCAGGTAGCGGACACGGTGGTCGAAATCGCTTGCCGTGAGAAGAATTTGTGCGGTGTGCACGTTGTACCGGTCGAAGGATTCCTGATAGGCATGCATCAACGCGCCTTGTCCGATGGCGGCACAGGCCTGTAGGTGAGGCAGATCGATAGGCCGTTTTCCCAGTCCAAGTCGCCCCACGCCGGCGCCGATGGCGCCCGAACTGACAAGCGCGACCTGCCGCCCAGTCTGCCGAATACGGACGATCTGGTCCGCGAGGGATTGAATGCGAGCGGCGTCGAGTCGGCCATCGTTGGAAGTAAGGACGTTGGTTCCGACTTTGACGACGACGGTGTTCGCATTGGCGATGATTTCTTGCCGAACCGGATCGATCATGGTTGGACAGCCTCGGGTCGTTTCCGCTGAAACGCAAAAAGTCGCCCAGACGAAAAACTTTATGTTTTTTGCAAACGTCTATTTGACGTAGCCTCTATCCCCCTTTATACTGGGGGCGGTAGACCAGCATCCTCATCATGAGGAGATTGTCGTGAAGATCGGCCTCGCGAAACGACTCTGTGCTTGCCTCGTTATTCTCGGGGCGGTTCATTATTCCACACAGCACTTGCTCGCGCTTCCTGAAGATCAGATCCGCTTGCTGGTTCGCCAGGCCCAGGAATTCGAGCGGCAATCGAACTGGGAAAAGGCACGCGAAATCTACGAGGCGCTGCTTGGCCAGACCGATCCAGGGCTACGAATTCGCGATCGGTATTGGGGCTCGCTCCGACATTGCCGACAGACGCGCCGACATCTCGACCCTAGTTATCGTAAGGAAGTCTTGTCCGTCGAATATGGCCAGGCGATGCGGATCTGCGGAATCGTGAACAAGACTCTCCTCGACGGCTCTTTCGACAAGAAGAAAGTTGTTCCAGCGAAATTGTACAGCCAGGGGCTTCGTGAACTGGATAACGCACTCAAGGATCCGACGTTTCTCCAGCTTCATGTGCCTGCCGAGAAACTCAATCTAGTTGCAGATTTTCGTGCAGCATTGAAACAAAACTGGAGCGGGCTGACTCCGAACACGCGTGCAGACGTTATCAAGCGAGTCGGCGACATTGCGCTGGCCGCCGAGGCGAGTCTCGGACTCGATGCGACCGTCACCGTCATGGAGTTCGCTTGCGGCGCTTGCTACGCCATCGACGAATACACGGTCTATCTCACGCCGAATCAGCTGCGCGAACTCGCCGACAATCTGACCCGGAATGAAGCGATCGGTGTCGGCCTCACGCTTGACATTCGCAACAACCGCATCGTCATTCACCGTATCGCCGAGAACAGTCCGGCTCTCCAGATGGACCCGCCGATTCGGCCCAACGACCAGATCGTGAGCATCAACAAGAAACCAGTGGTCGATCTGCCGCTCAATCAAGCGCAGGCGTTGCTTTATGGCCCCGTTGGTTCCACGGTGGAATTGGAACTGGTCTCCGGCGATGGCATGATGGTTCGCACCGTTCACCTGCAACGCCGGTCCGTGGCGCTCGGCGTGACGTTCTTCCCGTTGGCCAACACGCAGTACGGGTACATGAAGATCGGCAGCTTCACCGAAGTGACGCCGCAAGAGATCGATACCGCCATCAACGCATTCACGCAGTCGCAACTCAAGGGCCTGATTATTGACCTGCGCGAGAACGGTGGCGGCGTGTTCGAAAGCTCCGTCGAATCCGCGAAACGATTCCTTTCCTCGGGCATCATCGGCTCGACGCTGACCGCTCGCAAATCCGAGGTCTTTCATGCACGGAATCCGAACGCCCTGTCGGTTCCGCTGGTCGTCTTGATCGACAACGAGACCGCCAGCGCAGCCGAAGTTTTGGCGGGCGCCCTCAAGGAAAACAAACGCGCAACGCTGATCGGCCAAACGACATTCGGCAAAGGCTGCACGCAGGCCGTGCTTAAGCTTCCCCCAGCGACGGGCAACCTGCCGACCGGCGGCATGAAGCTGAGCGTCGCGCAGTTTTTTTCGCCGAAGGGTCATCCCTACACGGGTCGAGGTGTCGTGCCACACATTTTCCTTGACGAACGGATGGTTCATTCCCAGGCAAGCATGATGCGCAATCTCTACCTCGACCGTGCCGTGGAAGAGTTGAACCGCATGTCGGCAAAGTGAAGAAAGCGGCTCTACCGCACGCGCGGGTAGTATTCCGCCAACCGGTCGGTCGATACTCCGCCGAGTGCGAGAGCCGTCAACGTCCAGTTTCTCAGCGTCTGCCGGACTAACCCCACGCGTTCCCAACGGCGTGGCGATACGTAAATCTTCTCACCAAGCACGATCACTTTGCCGCGAGTCGCCAGCCGCCGGCTGAAGAATACGTCTTCCATGAAACGCAACTGAGGAAAGCCGCCAAGCGTCTCGAAGTCGCGTTTGCGCAGAAATAACCCCTGATCGCCGTAGACGATCCCCGTGAACCGCACGCGAGCCGTCGCGCAGGCTCCGATGGTGCGAAAGCCCCATCCCGTAGCCGTGACACACATCGAAAAACAGCCTGCCAGGATTTCAGGCTTCGCAAGTGCGAGGCCGAGGGCGTGGAATCCGCCAGGCTCGAGCGTGCAATCGGCGTGCAGGAAAAGCAGATGCTCGCGCGTAGCCGAACGAGCGCCAGCGTTCATCTGCGCCGCGCGTCCCGGTTCCGCTACCAGCACGCGATCCGCGTCGCAGGCCAGCGTGACGGTGTCGTCGGTGCTGCCGCCGTCAACGACGAGAATTTCGCAGTCGCCCTGGGCACGCAGCGACGCAATAGTGGCCGCGATGTGGGTAGCCTCGTTCCAGGTGGGAATTATGACGGAGATCGACATTGGGTTGGAAGTCTCGCGATCATTGAAAATCCACTTCAACAAGCCTAGCAAGAGTGCATGACGTTTGCCACGGCCGGGCGTAAAATCTTCGGCATGGCTGCTACCAACGATGCTCCGTGGTTCCAGGAGGGGTTGCGATTTCATTGCACCCAGTGCGGTGATTGCTGTACCGGAGCGCCGGGCTTCGTCTGGATCACGGATGAAGAACTCCAGGCCATCGCCGATTTTCTGGAGGAGCCGATCGAGCAAGTTCGCGCGTTGCACACCTACGTGGCGAGCCGAGGGCGAACGCTGCGTGAAAAAGCCAACGGCGATTGCGTGTTTTTCGAGCGAGCAGCTGGCTGTACGATCTACAGCGTTCGCCCCACGCAATGCCGAACCTGGCCATTCTGGGAGACCAACGTTTCCACGCCGAAACGCTGGGAAAAAACTTGTGAAATCTGCCCCGGGTCGGGAAAGGGCGAGCTAATTTCCGCCGAGGAAATCACGAGCCGATTGAATGCGATTCGGCTTTGATGCGTCCAATAACGTGTTTAGAATGCGATCGCGCCCGCGCTCGCCGAAGGCGAGAGGCTAAACAATTTACTTGAGGATTTTTCCATGCGAATATACTTCGTCATCATCGCGGGTTTGTTGCTGGCTCCGATCACTCATGCCGGCGATTGGCCACAATGGCTCGGACCGAAGCGAGACAGCATTTCGCCCGAGACCGTCAAACCGTGGAAGGAACCTCTCAAGATTTTGTGGAAGCAACCCGTCGGCGAAGGGCATGGCGCCCCGGTAGTCGCCGATGGCAAGGTTTACCTCCACATGAGGCCTAACGGCCAAAACGAAGAAGCGATCGCCGTCTTCGACGCGGTCTCGGGCAAGCCGCTCTGGACGACCACCTACCCGCGCAAAGCCACCAAAATCCCGTTCGGCAACGGGCCGCGCGGCTGTCCCACGGTCGTCGGCGGGAAGGTCTACACGCTCGGGATCACCGGCATCCTCACGTGCAGCGACGCCAAGTCCGACAAGATCCACTGGCAGATCGATACCGCGAAAGAGTACAAGGCTCCGTCGCTCGTGTTCGGCGTGTCGTGCTCGCCGATCGTTGAAGGCGATCTCGTGCTCGTCAACGTCGGCGCCAAGGGCGCGTCGATCGTTGCCTTCAACAAAGACACTGGCAAGGAAGTCTGGAAGATTCTTGACGACGGCGCCAGCTATTCATCTCCCGCCGCCATCGGTTCGGGCGACAACCGGCAGGTTCTCTTTCTCACGGCCAAGGGACTCGTGTCGATCGCTCCGAAGGATGGCGCGGTCTATTGGCAGCGCAAGCTCGTCGACCTCTTGAGCGAAAGTTCGACGACGCCAGTCCTCGTCGGTGACGTGATTTTCGCCAGCTCGATCACGACGGGCAGCATCGGCGTGAAGCTTGATAGCAAATCCAAGCCGCCGAGCATCAAGGAACTCTGGGCCAAACCCTCGCTGACGTGCTATTTCGCCACGCCGGTCGCTCACGGCGATGACACACTGTACGTCGTCACCGGCAACAATCCGCTGTCGTTCAAGAAAGCGTCGGCCACGCTCAAATGCGTCGATGCAGCTACCGGCGATGAACTCTGGAAACGCGAAAAGGTCGGCGCGTACCACGCTTCCCTCCTGCGCACGGGCGACGGCAAGTTCCTCATGGTCGAGGAACCCGGCAACCTCGTTCTCTTCGAACCGAATCGGAAAGGCTACGCCGAACTTTGCCGCAGCAAAATCTGCGGCAACACCTGGGCGCACCCCGCGCTCGCGAACGGCCGGCTGTACATCCGCGACGCGAAGGAACTGGTGTGCGTGGAATTGGCGAAGTAAAACAATTGGCGAGCGGGGGGCGTAGGCTGGGCTGATGAAAACCATTGAAGATACGTACTGAATAGACAATATCCGACGTAAGAAATCGTTGCGTGAAGTGCTCCCTCTCCCTCCGGGAGAGTGAAGGGGTGAGGGCCGCTTGACGATGGCAATGCCAGGAAAATATCAGCATTGCAGACAACCTGCGGCCCTCACCCCCGACTCCTCTCCCGGTGGGAGAGGGGAGAAAATGCGCAACACTTTTCGGATGAACGCAGCGTTTGGTTTTCATCAGCCCAGG
>CAZAFH010000154.1:0-15396 GCA_964484265.1 uncultured Singulisphaera sp. | reverse complement strand
TGCCGCTGCCGAAGGCGACGTTCTACATGGGCTTCGGCGGGGATTTGGGGGGCAAGAAGACGGAGATCAAGGACGATTTCGAGATCGCCATCCACTCCAGTGCGGCGGCAACGGGAAAACGATCGTCCACTTCCGCAAGATCGAGATCAAGGAGTTGCCGCCCACTCCGCCCGCGCAAGAAAAACCGGTCATCCTGGCCGAGTGGGGCCCCACGAATGCGCCTCTCGTCAAAGGCGCCGTGGCCGAGGACGGGGGCTGGCGGCTCCAGTTTGACAAACCCGGTTCCTACAAGCTGTTCGAAATCCCGGTCAACTCAGGGCCGGGAAGGTACACTTGCCAGTTGGAGTTTAAGTCCGCAAACATCAAGGACAGAATGTCAATTCACTGGGGGCACACCCATCAAACTCAGACGGGAGATCACGGCATCGTTTACACGAACGAAAACCACTCCGCCTGGACGGGGGCGAAAGGCCGACACGTTTTCCTTCAACCCGACGAACAACCATCTGCCCTCAGACTCTCCGTGAACATGACCGGACCGGGAACGATCTGGGTGCGCAAGGTGCAGTTCGCGCATGAAAAAGCGAAGCCGCCGGAACAGATCGTTGACATTGCTGCGCCGGACAGGATCCGCGTTGAGCCTGCCGGGATGCGCGTATTGAACGGCCACAATTCCTGGGCTGAATTCTCGCCGGACGGGAAGACATTGGCCCAGGTCGGCTGGATGCGCAAACTGCGCTTCTGGCACCTGGAAGGCGACCAATGGCGCCCCGGCAAGTCCCTGCCTTTCACCGGAGTCAACATCCATGGCTTTTCTCCCGATGGTTCTGTCGTGACGATGACGGGAAGCCCGGCCCTCGCGGTCAAAGACAAAGGAGAGTGGAAACTCGGGCCGACCCTTTAGAGCGTGGGAAACGCTTTTGGTCTCGTTTATTCGCCTGACAGCAAGGTCGTGTTCGTGGCCTATTCCTTGCCACTCGATATTCGCGCCTATCGGATTCCGTCCGGGTCACTCCTCGATTTTGTCCCCATCGGCGGTGGCGAGTATCTCTTCAAGGACCAGGGCCAGGAGTACGCACGCGCCTTTCTGGACAAACAACTCGGCGTTTGGCGCGTCGAGGTAGCAGGCAAGGAGATCTTCGCTCGCGATCACACGAACACCTTCGGTGTCGCCTGCACGCGCGATGGGATGACGCTGGCCACGGCCCACAACAATGGCACCCACACCCTCTGGAAACGGCAGCAGGGGAAATGGCAAAAACAAGCGACATGGAAGGTATCGAGCGGCGTCGCGGGCATCACATTGTCACCCGATAATCGTGTCCTGGCCACCGGTCTACGCAACGGAACCTGCAAGTTATGGGACATGGCCACCGGCAAAGAACTGGCAACGCTCCGTGGCCATCAAGACATGGTCTATCAGCCGACCTTCTCTCCCGATGGAACCATGGTCACGAGCTCCGGTGACGGCTACACCGGCTTCTGGAAGATCTCGCTGCTGGACGAATCTGCTACTCCGTTCGTCGTGCTCGCCAAGGACAAGCGTGCCGAGACGCGGCACCCGACGCTCGCCGCCGCGGTCAAGTCGGCTCAGTCCGGCGACACGATCGAGGTGCGCGGCGACGGGCCGTTCGTGATGCCCAGCATCGAGCTCAAGAAGGCGTTGCGCATTCGGGCGGGCGCCGGTTTCCAACCGCGCTTGACGCAAGCGCTCGACGACCCACGGCTCAAAGAACATGCCTTCATATTCACGAATGCGGCTCTCGCACTGGAAGGGCTGACTATCGAGCGGCTTGCGGTTGAGAAGCACGAGAAAAATTATCCAGTCATGGTCTATGCCTGGCAGGCGCCTCTGCATGTAAGCCACTGCCGCTTCAACGCGCGCGGGAGATGTGCTGGCCCGGCCGCCGCTCAGTCATCGGGCTTCACCATGAGGCGCAGCGAGATTCAAGGGGACATCCACGGCGGGGTGGGCTGGGACAGCCCGCTCCGCGGTGAGTTTGCCATCGAAAACTGCCTCGTCGCCACGACCTGGGATTGCCTGGGAATCCTGCAGCATAACGCCGACCCGCGCGACGTGCGGATGCGCGTTCGCCACAACACCTTCGTGAGCTATTTTGGACTGACCTATGGAATCTATGGCAAGCCAATGAACTTCATCGAAAAGCGACCGAATCCCAAAGCCCCCGAGTTGAGCCTGGAAGTGACCGGAAATATCGTCGACACCAGCACAGCCCCTTGGCATGTCAGTGAACGCATGAAGTATCTCCCGCTCGCGGACTATCCCCCGCTCTTGCCGCGCTTCTTCACTTTGACGGACGAGCGGAACCTCTATTCGCACGCCAAACCGTCCTTTCTGAGGTTGGATTCGCATGAGCAGGATTTGCTGGACGGCGTTACGGACCTGGGCGGCTGGAACAAGTTATGGGGCATTGCGAATCCGACGTCATTGCACGGCGTCGCTCGCTTTACCGGCGGCGATTTGCGTGCGAAAGCAAGAGAAGGGAAACTCTCCCCCGCCGATTTCCGCCTCGCCAAGGGTAGCCCCGGGCAAGGCATACTCCCCGGCGGCAAGGACCTCGGCGCCGACGTGGACCTCGTCGGCCCCGGCGAAGCGTACGAACGCTGGAAGAAGACGCCGGAGTACAAGGAGTGGCGCAAGAAGACCGATGAGCTAATGGCGACCGCCGCCGCAGAAACGCAGCCGTTCGTCGTATTGGCGAAGGCAAACCGTGCCGAGACGCGGCACCCGACGCTCGCCGCCGCCGTCGCCGCCACCCAATCGGGCGACACGATCGAGGTGCGCGGCAACGGGCCGTACGTCCTGGACCAGGCCATCAAGATAGAATCCCGTGCTTTGAATCTTCGTGCAGGAGCCGGGTATGCACCGGTCCTGCAGCATACCCTTGCCGAGGACGACAAGGCCGGGCTTGGCGCAGCCATTGTCACCGACGGCCCACTGGTGCTCGAAGGTCTCAGCTTTCGCCTGACCAACAACGCCAAGAAGAAGGCACTCATGGCAGTCTGGTCTTTTAACTCAAACCTGCGGTTCGCCAATTGTCAGGCCAACGGCACGGGAGTCTGCTTTCTGCTCTCGTCCGACCGCGGTGGCGAGACGGACATCCGCAATTGTCGAACTCATTTCAACAACACAACTTATCACACGATCGGTTGGAGCATCGGCCCACGTTCCAAGCAACTTGCGGTCGATAACTGTATCTTCCACGGTTCCCATACGCCGCTGCTGCTCATGTATGGAATCAAATATGGCGAACCCGCAAAGGCGGGACAACACGCCGTGATCGCGCGGTCGACGATGCTGACACACAACGGCATGGTCGTTCGATACTATGAACACCCGAAGCCACAAGCCGAAGGTGGCGCCACGGCCAGCGTCCTCATACACGATTGCATCCTCCGGCAGCAGACTGGGTTTGTATTGGAATCGCGCGATCCGAATCTACCCATAGACGCCAAGGAAGTGGAGCGTGTGCGCAGGGATCATATCCAGTTCGTCGAGCGAAGAAACTTATTCAAGCCTCTCTGGTTTGTCGTAAACCGTCACATCAACGAAAAGACGAGCGAAACCAAGCTCGTTTCCGGGACGCCGACGGTGACCTCGCTGGAGGAATGGAACGCACTATGGAAACTAAGGGACACTGGATCGCAGATCGCTGAGCCGGTGTTCGTCGGCGGTGACCTGGCTGCGAAGCTAAAATCGGATCCGCACGCAATTCAGCCCACCGACTTCCGCCTCGCCAAGGGCAGCCCTGGGCAAGGCGTGCTCCCCGGCGGCAAGGACCTCGGCGCCGATGTGGACCTCGTCGGTCCCGGCGACGCCTACGAACGCTGGAAAAAGACGCCGGAGTATCAGGAGTGGCGCAAGAAGACCGATGAGTTGATGGCCGAGGCCCGCAAGTCGCCGCTGGAGAAGCTATCGCGCGACAAGATCCCGCCGCATGAGCTGCGCACCCTCGGCGGCGGCGACGCGGCCAAGGCCCCCGCCGAGATCGTCGCCGTCCTCGGCGACAGCCGGCTACGCCACTGGCACAACGTCCGTGACCTGGCCTATAGCCCGAACGGCAAGTCGATCGCCTCGGTCGGTGCTGACCGCTCCCTACGCGTGTGGGACAGCGAGACCGGCGAGCAACGCTTCGCCAGGAAACTGGGCAATTCGGGTCTGGCCGTGGCCTGGAGCAGGAACGGCAAGTGGATCGCCACGGGGGAATGGGAAACTGGCCGCATTCGACTTTGGGACGCCCGGACGGGCGAGGGCCTGATTGATCTGCAGCAGCGCCACAAAAGCCATGTACGCGCGCTCGCCTTCAGCCCGGAAAACCAGTGGCTCGCTTCTGCCAGCGAGGACGGCACGGTCTGCCTGTGGGATGCCGAGACGGGCAAGCATGTCGCCACCTTCGGCGAGCACGGCAGGCCGGTCCACTGCCTGGCGTTCAGCCCGGATAGCAAGCGCATCGCCTCCGGCGGCGACGACAACCGCGTCCTGGTCTGGACCTTGGCCGACCGCAAGGTCGTCCACACGCTGGACAAGCATACCCAGGCGGTACGCAGCGTCGCTTTCCGGCACGACGGCAAGCAGATCGCCTCCGGCAGCGAAGACGCCACGGCCCGCGTGTGGGATGCCGAGACTGGCGCGGAGCTTTTTACGCAGCAAGGTCATGAAGGGGTGATCCACTCAGTCGCCTTCCAGCCAGGAAGCGAACGTCTTGCGGTAAGAGACAGAAAGGGCATCACCATCTGGGAGGTCGATAGCAAGAAGAAGCAGGAACTGGCACCGGCTTTGCAGCTTGATTACTTGAAATCCAGCATTGCATTCTCGCCGGACGCCAGGCACGTTGCCATGGTTGCGTCTGAATCGGTATGCACCTTTGACGTCAAGTCTGGAAAAGCCTTTGGTGATAAAACGCCAGGCATTGGAAGTCTGTGCGTCTCCATTCGACCTGATGGACACAGAATTGCTTGCAATGGTTCCGTTGGTGGACTCTATCAAACATCTGCATTGCGCAAGATCGCCGATCTAGACCAGTTTCCCACCTTCAGCTCTGATGGCAAAACTCTTGCCACAGCATGGCACGACGTGCTGCTGTGCAATTCGGACGACGGTCAGGTTTCTCGCAGACTTGTGGGCCACACTGAACAAGTCGCCTGCATCGCCTTCACTTCCGACAGCAAGCGACTCGCCTCGGCATCTTACGACAAGACGGCCATCCTTTGGGACGCCGCGACAGGTATCAGGCGTCAGACGCTGACGCACAAGGAAAGCGTCCATGCCGTTGCCTTCAAACCGGACGGCGATCGGTTGGTGACCGGGGCCGGAGATGCGCGATACTGGAACTACGACCCCCCGGCAAGGAGGGCGAGGTGAAGGTGTGGGACGCCCAGACGGGCAAGGAATCGCTGACGCTGGAGGGCGGCGCGCCCGGCGCGGACAAAACGGTGAGGCTGTGGGACGCCAGCACGGGCAAGGCCGTCCGCACCTTCGCCGGGCACAAGGCGGGCGTGCGCTGGACGCTGTTCCGCCACGACTCGAAGACGCTGCTGTCGGTCGATGCCGACGGCCTGCTGCTGGAATAGGACGGCGACACCGGCAACGTGCTGCGTCGCTGGCAGTTCCCCGGCACGATTGCCCACCTCGACCTCGCCGCCGACGGCCGCCACCTGGCCACCGCCAACTTCAACGGCACCGTCTACATCCTCCGCCTGGAGCCCGACCCGCAATAAGCTGCTGCCAAATAGCCGTTCCTGGTGTTGGCGAAGGAATGGCGTAAGAATACCGAAGGGGAATGACCAACGGAAAGTGAGTTGTTTTCAAGAATCATCGGCAACCGGAGGATCCTGTCATGGTCCGAATCATCACGGCAACATTGCTGGCACTCTGCCTGATCCACCATGCCGAGAGCGGCGATCAGCCGAAGCCGGACAAAGACCTGGAGGCCCTGCAAGGAATCTGGTCACTTCAAGACAAAAAGAAGACCGACAATTTCACCATCACCCTCGAACTCAAGGGCAAGTTCGCCACGCTCAAGCTCGCCTGCAAGGACCCGGCCGTGCGCGAAGGCCATCTCGGCAACATCGAGTTCAAAAAGGTCAAGGATCGTCCCAGCATCATCGTCGGCTCACAGACGATGGCCTACACGCTCAAGGGCGATGAGCTAACCCTCGACATCCCCGCGAACGACGACCCGCTCGGCATCGACCCCTTCAAAGGAAAATGGACGCTCCGCCGCGAGAAGACCAAAGAGAATTGACGGGCCGTGTTGGGTCAAACGAGTAGAGAGACTCAGACCGAGACAAAATTGCTTCCGGTTTGCTTGATCGCGTGGCCAGGCTGGAGAACGTGATACTTTGATGCACGCAGCGCTTACTGGCTTACGGCACTGAAAACTGAAATCGAATGGTTGAAAACTACACCCTTGAAAAAGTGACCGAGCGAATGTTCCTGACGGTTCCGGAGTCGTGGACCGACTTCGAACCGTTGGGCGAGAGCGCGTTGCAGGAGCGGGCATTATTCCTGCTAACTGCGGCAGGCATGATCGAACGGCGTGTGACCTTTCGGATTCGCATGGCTGGCCAGTCAATGGCCGTGGAGGCGACGATAACGCTGACCGGTGAAACCGGTTTGGCGCAGGCGATGCAGTTTGTGCTCAAGGAAACGTGGAATGAGTGGCGGGAGGAATGCGAGAGACAACTGGGCGCCGATCCGAAAGAAAAACCGAGCTTTCAGTGCGAGCGTGTGGGCAGCGAGCAATGGCGACTGACGGTTGACGGGATCCTCGCGCGGAGCGATTTGCACAAAGGAAACGTCACGACGGTCCTCGACTTCGTCTTGCGCAGAGGCATTTTCGATGGGCGACCGCGAATAATGGCAGACGGCCGGATCGGCCAGCCACCGCCCGTGGCGGGCCAAGGCCTCTTGGAACGAATGAGTCGCGTGAAAAGTGATGCCGCGCCAGCTGAGATGTCGATTACCAATTGGGAAGAAGGCGCCAAAGTATTTGCACCGGCGTTTGCCGACCTCATGAAGGTGAAGCCGGCCTCGACCGAAGCAGCATCACCTGCGACCAATCCTTCCATGGCGATCTTGCGCGTGTTCACTGACGGGATCGCCGATGAACGCATCGAGAAAGCCGCACAGCTATTGTCGGACGATAGGCTCACGGCGAACGAGAAATTGACTAAGATTGATGCCCTCATTCCCTTTCCGGCGACTGCCTCGGCGGAACAGCTTGGGCAGATGCTCGGTGTGTCGAAGCAAGCGGTGATGAAGACGGAATAGTGGCGCGCTAATCGTCGCGGCGCGGCCGACGAGAAAGTCGATCGGAGCCTGGACGAGCATGAGAAACGCCGGGGTGCGCCAATCGACCGCCGTCGTGTGGATCGCAAGGAATCATCCAGCGAGGATGACGAAGAAGAGGGGTAACCGGTTACCGCCAAGTTACCGCCTCAGAAAATTGGCAACTTTTTCGAGCCGCTCGGTGCCGCACCGCGCGGTTTTTTTCATTTCCCCAGGTTACCGCGTTTGGTTGCCGTCGCCGGATTCTGGGTATACGAGCCGCGCGGTGTGACAAAGTAACCATTTTTTCAGGAGATGGTATGAATCTGTCCTCTCTGATTGAGCGCATCCGAGGCAAGAAACGGGAGTTCCAGATGGACTTCCACGCTCTGGTGCGCCTCGTGGCCGACGACAAGGCGCCCGAGCCGGAGTTGATCACCAAGGCGCTGCAAGATGCCGGCAAGACTGTGGAGGATTTGCAGAAAGCCGTCGAACTGCTGCACAAACGGCGGCAGTGGCGGCAGAGCATCGCGTAGGCCGAAGCGATGGAGGCCGAGCGTCCCGGCGTCCAGAAGCAAATTGCCGCGGCTAATCGCGAACTTGAGCAGGCCAAAGAGCGGCACGAAGAAATCGTTTGGCCACTGGAGTGCAAGCTGGAGCGGATCGCCCAGGCTGGCCGCGATGCCAGCGATGTCCGGCGGCAGCTTCAAGACACCTGCACCAAACCGGATCTACTCGACGCGATGGCCGACGTGAAGAGCGAACGGGACGCGCTCACCAAGCGTTGCCACGAGCTGGATCTTGAATGTCGTGAACTCAAGCGGCGCGGCCAATCCGACCTTGAAGAGTCTGGCCACGCTCGTTCGGAAGCGGACGCTGTGGCGTTGCGGAATCGGGGCCAGAACTGGATGGCGCGAGCCAAACAGTACGAGCCGGAATTGACCACGCTCGCCAAGAAGCTGGCCAAGCTGGAGTAGCGCGAGCAGGAAATTCGCCAGAAGATGCTGGAGCCATGAGGCGGTGGGACTCGCCGAGGTCTGGATGGGCGGGTGGTGTCACGGCTGGCCAACGGAACGCCCACGTTGGCCCACGACGCGACGGGAAGAGAACGTGGCAAGGAACGCGACCAACGAGAAGACGCCGCGTCGTGCGGCGTCGTGGGCGAACGGTGGCGTAGGCGAGCTACGCTTTGGCGGCGAACTTGCCCCGTTCGGTTTTGGTGAAGCGGGCGTCCTTCCCCTTCGTGGTGATCTCGCGCAGGATCGCAGAGTAGAGCGTGGCATGCGGCGTCTTGCCACCGGGGCTGGTCCAGAGCTTCTTCTCGGCCATTGCCGTGATCAGTTCCTGGCAATTCATCGGCGTGCCGGCGTCAACCAGCACCTTCGCGGCGGCGTCGATGGCGCTCATTCGCTTCGGTTTGGCGTCTACGTTCGGTTTCTTCGTCGCTTTGGCCTTGTGGGCGGGCGTGGCGTCCGTCGTCGTGGCGGCGATCTTCAGCTTGGTGGTGTTCTTCTTCGCCATGATGTTTCTCCCGTTACGGTGTTGCGGAATGCGGCGTCGCGGACATCGCGATGCCTCGCAGGGTCAGTGACTTACCTCGCGTGCGGGAAGGGTTCAATCGCAGCTTGGCCAGAATTCTGAAGGTTTTTTGGAGGCCGTTTCATGAACGAAAATACGAAGCAGATCGACGTTCTCTCTCCTCTTGCTCTTCGGCCGCGGGAAGCCGCGAAGGCACTCGGCATCTCGCCACGCCTTCTGTGGCAATTGACCAAAGACGGGCACATCCCTTGCGTTCGCGTCGGCGAAGGCAAACGCAAGACCGTCCTATATCCCCTGGCCGACCTGCAAGCCTGGTTGAGCCAGAAGGCAAATGAGGCGAAAGGAGGCGTGAATGCCCCCCGTTGAACTGCTGATATCGAAATTGCCGGGCTCGAAGAAGTCCGGCGCCGGCTGGTCGTGCCGATGTCCCGCCCACGACGACCAGTACGCCCCGTGGCCCGGTACGCCGACGGCTGGCGCCTCAAAGCGATTCCCGAGCCTCGCCCATTGCACGGCCTGCCTGATCTGACCGCAGCCGATCGCGTTCTCGTCGTCGAGGGCGAAAAAGCAGCGGACGCGGCGCGGTCCATCGGCTTCACGGCGACGACCTCGTCGGGCGGCTCCCAGGCGGCGGGCAAGACCGATTGGCAGCCGTTGGCGGGCAAAGATGTCTGGATCCTGCCGGACAACGACAGACCCGGCCGGAAGTACGCCGAGATCGTCGCCGGCATCCTGGCCAAACTGACGCCCGCGCCGGTGGTTCGCATCGTTGAACTTCCGGACCTGCCTGTGCATGGCGACATCGTGGATTGGATGGACGCGCACGGCGAGTCGGCGGAACCCGATGGGATGCGAGCGGAGATCGAGGCCTTGGCCGGCGCCGACGAGCCCTGGCAGGCGGCAGAGAGTGAAGACCTCGCATATCGACCGTTTCCCGTCGATAAACTGCCTGATCCGATCCGAGGGCTCGTTGACGCCGGCGCGCGGGCCATCGGCTGTGACCCGTCCTACCTGGCGCTACCGTTGCTCGCCGCGATTGCTTCAGCCATCGGCAATACGCGCCGGCTCGAGCTGAAACGCGGCTGGTCGGCCCCGCCGATTCTCTGGGGCGCCATCGTCGGCGAGAGCGGCACGGCGAAGACGCCGGCTTTCAAGCTCGTGATGCGGCCCGTTCGCGAGCGGCAGCGCAAGGCCCTTGACCGATACATGGAAGCGATGAAGGAGCTCGAGATTGAATTCGCTCGGTGGGAAAAGGACTATGCGGCCTGGAAACGCTCGAAGAACGCATCGGACGATCCACCGACAAGGCCGGACTCTCCCCAGACCGTGCGGTTCGTGGTGAGCGACACCACCGTCGAGGCGCTTGCGCCGATTCTGCTGACCAATCCACGCGGGGTGCTGCTGGCCCGCGACGAACTGGCCGGCTGGATCGGATCCTTTGACCGCTATGATGCCAAGGGCAAAGGCGGGGCGGACGCGGCCAACTGGCTGTCGATGTTCAACGCCGAGAGCATCATCGTGGACCGCAAGACCGGCATCCCGCGCACGATCCACGTTCCCCAAGCGGCCGTCTGCGTGTCCGGCGGCATTCAGCCGGTCATCCTGCAACGTGCCTTGAGCATCGAGCATCGCGAATCCGGCCTGGCGGCTCGCTTGCTGCTGACCTGCCCGCCCCGCAAGGCCAAGCAATGGACCGAGGCTGACATCGATTCTGGAGCGGAAGTCGAACTGGATCAGCTATTCGATCGGCTCTACGAGTTGGCGGGCACGGTCGGCGACGATGGCGACGCCCGGCCGGTCCTGATGCGCTTGTCTTCCGACGCGAAGACGGCCTGGAAGGCGTACTACAACGCCCACAACGTCGAACACGCGGATCTGACCGGCGACATGGCGGCGGCATGGTCGAAACTGGAGGAGTACGCGGCCCGGCTGGCGTTGGTAATCCATTTGGTTCGCTGGGCCGCAAATGACCCTGGTCTTGCCGATTCCGAAGTTGTCGACCTGGCCAGCATGGAGGCGGGGATCGCCTTGACGAAGTGGTTCAAGCATGAAGCGAGACGCACCTATGCCGTGCTCGACGAGACGGACGAGGAAAGAGACGAACGTCGACTGGCCGAGTGGATCACCCGCAAAGGCGGCTCGGCAACGGTCCGCGAGATTCAGCGTGGATGTCGTTGGCTCCGGCAACCCGGCATGGCAGAAGCAGCACTGGATGCGCTGGCAAAGACCGGCCAGGGACACTGGCTTGACTCGGCGCCAGCCGGAAACGGCGGCCGGCCAACCCGCGTGTTCGCCATGGCGACTCTGCCGCCGACGAAACCCCCTGAATCCGAAGGAAATAGTGGTGTTGGCTGACGTATTGTCGACACAGCCAAGACGAAACCGGATGTGCTGCCCACACCGCTTTGTCGACAAATCCTCACATTTCTAAGGGATAATGCAGGTTCCGTCGACACGGCCAGGAATGAGAAGGGCGGCTTTGGCCACCAGCCCGAACCATTGTCGACGAAAACCTCAAATTTCCAGGGAAAATGAGGTTTCGTCGACGTCGACACAATCAGCACTTGAAAAACAACACCCTCGGCTCCATGCCGGAATATGCTTTACGTTGCGAATAGTATCCTCTACACTCCGCTCATGGCGAAAAGACGCACCAACCTGCTGGCTGACCAGATACGCCAGGCCATCGACGATTCTGGCCTGACGCGTTACCGCATCGCCAAGGAAACGGGCATCAGCGAGACCACTCTGGCCCAGTTTTACAACGGCCACCGCGGCCTCTCGATGGAGGCCCTGAATGCCCTCGGCGAGTTCCTGCAACTGAAGATCAGCCTGGGCCGCAAGCCTACCAAGAAAGGAAAGTAGACCATGGCAAGCATCGTGAATGATCCGAAGGGACGAAAACGCATCCTTTTTGTCGGCCCCGATGAGGTCCGCAAGACGATTCGGCTGGGCAAATGTGATCGCAAGGCGGCCGAAAGCACTTGCCGACACGTCGAGGCCCTCCTTGCGGCGAAAATCGGCGGCCAACCCATCCCCCGTGAAACGGCCGTCTGGCTGACGGGGATCGGGACCAAGCTCCGCGATCGGCTCGCGACGGTCAGGCTCGTGGAGGCCCCGAAGCGTGCCGTTTTGGGCGGGTTTCTCAAGTGTTACATCCTCTCACGCCCAGACGTGAAGCCTGCGACGCTGGAAGTGTGGCAGCAGCCATGCCGGAACTTGACGGAGTTCTTCGGAGAAGATAGGCCGCTGCAATGCATCACGACCGGAGATGGCGATCAATTCAAGGCCTGGCTACTAATCCAGGACCTGGCGGCAGCAACCGTGGGCAAGCGTCTATTCTTCGCCCGGACATTCCTCCACGTAGCACGGAAGCACAAGCTGATCGAGGTGAATCCGTTCTGCGAGGTGAAGATCCCGACCGCCAACGTGACGCTTCGCCAGCGTTTCATCGACCGCGACATGGTGCGGAAGCTCCTCGACTACGCGACGCCAACCTGGCGGATCATCATTGCTTTGGCCCGCTTCGGCGGTCTGCGCTGTCCATCCGAGGTGTTGTCTCTCGAATGGCGGCTTATCGATTGGGAGCGTGGCCGCTTGGCGCTGCCGTCGCCCAAAACCGATCGCTACGACGGCAAGGAGAGCCGCACGATCCTCCTCTTCCCCGAGCGGCGAATGCACCTTGAAGAGGCCCGTGAGTTGGCTGAACCGGGCCAGACACATGTCGTCGGCGGTAACCACCTGGCCAAGGCGGCGCGGCCGACGGGTTGGAAGTCGTGCAACCTGCGGACGTCTTTCGGTAAGCTGATCAAGAAAGCCGACCTGAACCATGGCCACGCCTCTTCCTCAACCTGCGGTCGAGCCGTGAGACGGAATTGCTCGAACGGTTCCCGGTCCACGTCGTCTCGCTCTGGATGGGGCATGACGCGAAGGTGAGCTTGAAGCACTATGCTCAAACGACAGACGAGCATTTCGACCGTGCCGCGAGCGGCGCAGAATCCGGCTCACCAAACGCGCAAAATACGGCGCAGCGAGGAGGCGCGGCGATTCGCCCGGAGGTGACCGAGGATGGCGTAAACGGCGACGGGTTGGCTAGTTGTGCCACCGCGTGCGACTCGCTGCGACATAATGAGCATACGTTTAGCGGAGAGGGCGGGATTCGAACCTCCCTGGATTCTTCTACGAATTTGGCAACCTCCGAGCAAGGCAGCGCAGAAAGCGGCGCACTTTGCCTGGCAGACCCGCGTCTCGGCTCACTGATCGACGCTTGGCCCACATTGCCCGAGCCAATTCGAGTGGGCATCCTGGCTGTGATCCGGGCGGCCGGGGCGTAGCGTACACGTTGGACGCCTACACGCCGCCGTCGCGACATTTTGTCGACACTCCGCGATGCCTCCGACGGGGGTGAGCTGGCTGGCTTGCCGGCGCTTGGCGATGAGCGCACGACATGCACACTCTGTCGACGTCGACGAAACCTCAAATCTCTTGGAAACTGCGAGGTTTCGTCGACACCGGTCGTCCAGATCCGGCTGAGCCAGTGGATTCGGCTTGATTGGCCCGGCGGTATGCCGCCAGTTCAGCGCTGCCCGTGTCGACGAAACCCTCAAATTCTCAAGGAAAACGAGGTTTCGTCGACGTCGACAACATTGGCGAGGCGAAACACACTTCATTCCGCCCGTCCGGTGGCGTCCAGTTCCGTGTCGACGTAACCTCCGATTTCAGTGACCCGAACCTGAAATACTCCCGTGTGACACGTTTATGGTGTTGATCCCCCGAACGTTGTTCGTGGCCCGCCACAATTGAGACCGTCGGGTCGCAAAGGGGGACGCCCGACGGCCGAGTATCGCATCAAGCCGTCGGTGCCGGACGAGACGGGGAAGTAGTTGCGGTTCTTGCGGTTTTTGCACAGGCACGCAAAGGAGGGTGAGAAAGTGAAAAGGAGAGTAATTGCACTAATTGACGTTTTTGCTCAAGCGCGCGATGAGAGAAAGGAAAATCGCGCGCGTAAGCAAGAACTACAAAAACTGCAATTACTACTCTCTTCTTCTCTCTCTCCCCCTCTCGTCCCGCATGTCCTCTGGGACGGCATAGGTACTTCCGGCGCCGATTTTTTTTTCTGATCCCCGCGGGAACAGTCGCAAGGTTAGACACAGTTTGTTTTGTGTGTCCGAGTCTTGACCGGGCATGTAATCACGCGGATCCAAGTAACGCTGGAAGGCGTGGCTGGTCTCAACGACTTGTGCGACCTAGTCGGCCTCAAACCGCTGAGTGCCCTTTTCTCGATCAGGGTGCTTTGAGCCAGCACGGCCAACACACATGCTTTCCGTGTCTGCACCTCAACATCAAGGGCGAAAACCGTACCACACCGAGCCGAGAGGCGAAACATGCCTTGTAGAACGGGATGATCAGGACTCTCCGAGACCGCATCGATGCTCACGGGTGCGGCGCTTCATTTACCTTGATCCCCAAGCTTTCGAGTTCCGGCCGTGCTCGGCTTTCCCAGCAACTGGGGCAGATCCCGTGCGAGGAGCGCGTACCCATATGTGCGGCAACGTACTCCTCCATGCGTATCCATTCGTTCCCTTCACGGATATTCTTGCAGTACGAGCAGACCGACATGATTGCTTCAAGCTGCTTCACATGGTTCTGTAATCCGACAATCCGGGCCGCCACAAGCAACCGCGCGGTGAGTGTTTCCTCATCAGGCGGCTTCTCTTCGAAGCTTGCCTCAATGGGCTGGGCCTACATTGCTCCCACATCGCATTTTCGCCGAAAGAGCTCGTGGAGCCGCACTTTTGGCGACATCCAGGCTTCATCTGCAATGTACTCATGATGAGCTTCAACGGGCAGCGCTGCCCCCAGTTTGCCCCCATGAATTTCCCTCCGGATGAGCGGGGACGCGAAGGCAATTGCAGGTGAGGTGGGCATGCAACTTGGCGTCGATGAAGTGCAAGCAGAACTCTTGCCGGAAGAAAAGATGGCACGCATTGATTCCTTAACGCGGCTATCGCCGCAACCACAGCGTACTCAACGATAAAGGCGTTTTGCATATCAATGGTTGTTACCACACAGCCCTTGAGAGCAAAACGCCATGAACCGCTTTGTTGAACGATTCACGTCCTCCATTGTATCGGTGCTCGGTTGCCATGATCGAGTCATTTTTCGTGGCTATCTCCCTTTCGGCGGCGACGAGCATCTCAATCGCTTCGTCGATTACGCACTCAAGATTAAACGCAAGGACTTCATCCCCTTCGTCGAGCCGTTGTCACAGGGCTTTGTCGAGCATGCCCAGGCGATGGCCAAGAACGCCGGCGTCCCGTATCACCATTTCGAAGCCAAGCCCGACAAGGAAAAGCTCATCCACAAACTCCTGCGTGAAAAACCCCATGACGACGGTCTCGTCGCCGTCTTGTGCTGCAAAGAACATTGCCGCACCGTCAAACTCCTGCATGGCAAAGGGCGGCCGCGTTTGGCGTTTCGAGCTCGGCCCCAGCGCGTTCTTTACTTCTACTTCCTCGATGCCGCTGGTGCCCTCGCGGCGCTCCAGCTCGGCGATCACATCGGCG
>CAZAFH010000153.1:0-15425 GCA_964484265.1 uncultured Singulisphaera sp. | reverse complement strand
TACACGGGCGTATCGCAGAATGGCTTCATCCAGGGCAACGCTCGCAACGAACGCACAAGCTGGAACTGGTCCGCTCGCGATTCGATGGCGGCAGCACCCGTCGCACCGCCGGTTGCGGCTAATCGCCGCCTCGAAGGCAGCGAATCGCTCGGCGGCTATGGAGCTTTGCGATTCGACTTGTTGGCGAATGGGCGGGCCGTCATGCACGACACGAAGGGCGTGAACGAAGGAACGTGGAACCAGCAAGGCGGCACCATCACCCTGCGATTTTTCGGAGGTCGAGTGATCTACACGGGCGTGTCACAGAATGGTGTCATCCAGGGCAACGCTCGCAACGAACGCACAAGCTGGAATTGGTCCGCCCGCGATCTCGTGACACAGTAAATCTCGGCACAAGCAACATTTGCCGCTTGCGGCGGAGTGCTCTGCATGGCGACATGTTGAGCGCTAAGCCGCAAGCGGCAGAATCCCGTAATAAAATTATTTCTTGTCAGCCACGCGTATCTGCTTCGCATCCGAAACGATCACCTGCGGCCTGCCATTGAATTGCGAAAGCGTGCCCTCGACGCGGATGGTTTTGCCTTCAAAATGTGTGCGAGGGAGTTTGATACCAGCAGCGGCCAAACTCGCTTGAGCTTTTTTATCGAGGACGACGGTGAAATTGTCTTCGCTCGTCCGGTCGGTGTGCGAATTCAGAAAGACCAGATCGCCTTTTTTCGTCGCACCCGTGGCGGCGACTTTCATTTCGATGGTCACTTCCTTCTTGAGTAGCTCCTGAATTAACTCCGCACTCATCAGGTTGCCATTGATCCGTGCCAGAGACGCTGCCGACTTTGCCTTGATCTTTCCTGGTTGCAGCAGGCTTAACGGCAGCTTTTCTTGGATCGTGACTTCGCCCGCTTCGTCGCGAATTTGCAAGCGAATAACCGGGTCGGCGACGGTCCAATCGATGCTGATGGCGCCGAAATTGTTGCCCCAGTTCATTGTCGCCAGGCGATGGCGGTTGACTTCGAGCTTGCGCCATTTCTGATTGGCCTCGGTCAACCCGCTTGACGTGAGGTCGTAAACAGGATAACCCAGGCCGCCGTCCATCACTGAAAGCTCGGCCAGGTGGCGATCGCCGCTGACGAAGATCACGCCGGCGGCCTTGGTATCGGCGAGCAGTTTGTACAGGCGTTCGCGTTCGTGCGGGAAGTTGTACCATTTCTCCCAGCCATGATCCTGAGCGACAACCTGCACGCTCGAAGCGATGATGCGTACTTTGGCTGGAACTTTGAGCTGCGCTTCCAGCCAGGTCCACTGTGCTTCGCCGAGAATCGTCGCCTTGGTGTCGCTCGAAGGTTCGTAAGGTCCAACGCCGAACGGAGTTTTGGGAACCTTGCGTTTGAGCGGACTGCGGAAGTAGCGTGTGTCGAGCATGATGACCTGCACGCGTTTGTCTTCCGGGCCGAACGTCTCGGCATGGTAGACGCCTTTTTGTTTGCGGCGAGGCGAATCCTTGGCGACGCCGAAAAAGTCGAGGAAGAGCTGCTGCGATTCGTCCTTTTTCGGAAAATCCGCGCCGCCGTCGTTGACGCCGAAATCGTGATCGTCCCACGTCGCCAGCAATGGGCACGTCGCTCGCAGTTTCTTCCAGCCGGGCAGGGCGGCGAGCAGGTCGTATTTCTGCCTCATGACGGCCATGTCTTCGGTATCGCCATAGATGTTGTCGCCGAGCGAAAGATAAAGCTGCGGCCTGGTCGCGACGACTGCATCCCAGATCGGCTGCGGCTTGTCCTGGCGGGCGCACGACCCGAGAGCGATGCGGCTGAGCGGCATCTTCGCCTCGCCAGCGAATACCAAACTCGGCGCACATAGAACGGCGCAAATTGTCCATCGAAAGAGACCGCGATGCGTCATGATAGCTCCAGATTTCGCGTTATTAATTATCACGGCGGATTGAGAGATTGTAAAACAATCCGCGGGCATTGGTTTGTTAATTTTCAGGGAAGGCGAGGATCGAGCCACGGGAGATAACATGTCCGATGATGCCAACGAAACACTCGACGCTCGCATGGAACGTCTTCGAAGACGCGCGGAGACCTTTCGCGATCTGCTCGACGACGGCGATGTGATTACCGTCGCAAAGGACGAAGGCGAAATCCATGTTGGCGAGATCGTTCAATCCCGGCTGGAACGCCAACACCCGAAGCTCTATGGCCGACTGCTCGCCATCGAAGCGCAATTGACGCCAGGCATGGCGCCAGTGGTAGCGACGGCGGCTTTCTTTGGCGCGTTCGTGCTCGGCCTGCAAACGGGCTGGTGGGAGCCGATTTTTGGGCAGACGGCCTGCGATGCGCTCAATCAATGGTGGTTCTGGGCGATCGAGTTGCTAATCGTCTGGTATGTCATCCGATCGATCTCGCGACTCTACCGAAAAAAAATTTACAACGACAATCGCAATGAACTGGCGGCCTGCATCACCGCGGAAGGCCTCGACCGCGACATTCTGCTCGTGATTCTGCTGGATCACGACGATCTCGCCATCGTCACCCACGCGCTGAAGCTCGACAGCGGTCCCCATTCGGCGTGATCGTAGCCGTCCCGTTCCGAGACCGGGAACAATCACACGCAAAGTCACCGAGGTCAGGCAATAAATCGAATACGAATCACGAAAGCACGACATCACGAAATTGCGAAAGAAAACAACGAGGTATCAACCCTGCCATTCTCTGGTTTTTTTTCGTGCATTTCATTCTTTCGCGCTTTCGTGATTCGTATTCCGAAATCTAAATCGTTTGCAAAGATTCTTGTTCATCGCAGGGTAATGAGAGCGGATCTGAATGCTCCTGGAGTTTGCCCATGATTCGCGGTATAGAGGTCCTGTTTGGGTTTCTGTGCTTCATCGCGGCGGCGGGAATTGTTCTCGCCCTTCCGATCTATGTGATCGTGCAATTCGTGCAACTGCGCCGCAGGCTGACGGATCTCGAACGCGAGTTCCGCCTTTTTTGCGAACGCGGCGTTCAGCCTGCCGCGTCAGTTGAGCGAGTCGTTGAGGACGTGGAGGTCCTGGAAGTCGTTCCGATCGAAGCGGTCCCTGAAGTCGCATCCGAAGCCAATGTTGAGCCGGAGCCGCCGCGCCCGCCGCGGACCAAACGCATGCCGGCTTCTGCCGAGGTCGATTGGTCCAAGCTCGAAGTGTGGCTGGGAGTGCGCGGACTTGGTTGGGCGGCGGTGGTACTGTTGCTCATCACCGGCGCGTTCTTTCTGAAAATCGTCTTCGAGCGCGGTCTGATCGGCGAACTCGGCCGCGTGACCATCGGCGTATTGCTCGCCACATTCTTGTGTTCCGCGGGCTTGTGGTGCCATCGCCGTGGACAGGTCATCTTCAGCCAGATGTTGACCTCGGCAGGGGTCGCACTGCTTTATCTTTCGATGTACGCGACATTCGGATTCTATCAGCTCCTCCCGCAAGACCATGCAGCTCCGTTCTTGATCGCACTCGTCGGCCTGGCGTTTGCCCTGGCGGCGATGTATTACGCTCCTGCGATCGCGATCATGGCCGTCGTCGGCGGATTGCTGACGCCGCTCCTGCTCCATTCGGACACGGACCGCTACGTCGGCTTTTTCTCCTATCTCGCCATCCTGAATCTTGGCGTGGTCGGCCTGAGCTTCTTCCGCCGCTGGTGGGTCGTCAGTTCGCTGGCACTTTTGGGAACGCATTTGCTCTTTTGGGCCTGGTTCAATCAGCGCTACCATCCTCAGAAACTGGACGCCTGTTTGATCTTCCACGGCGCGCTGCTGGCCATGTATCTCGCGCAACTCGTGGTCGTCAACCTCGTACAGCGGCAATCGGTCAATGCCGAGGAATTGATCCGCCAACTCGTGCTAGCGATACTCGCTTCGTCGGCGGGTTATGTCTTGCTCGAACCGGAATATCCACGCTGGATGGGAACGTTCGCTGTCGGCTTTGCAATCGTGTACGCTCTGATGGGTGCGATCGTCAATCGCTTTCGGGCCAGCGATGAGCCGCTGCTGTTTACGATGCTCGCGCTGGCGATGGCGTTCGTGGCCGCGGTGTTTCCGCTTCAACTGGAAGCCGCATGGATCGCAGTTGGTTGGGCCGTGCAGGGCCTCGCGCTCTGGTGGTTCGGGTTGCGCGTTCAGGCTCGACTGTTGCACGGCCTCGGCGCCTTGTTCTTGCTGCTCGCGCTCGGTCGGTTGTTTTTCATCGATGTCGCCGGCAAACAGACCCACGACGATCTGTTCATCCCGATCTTCAATAGTTTCGGCCTGCCGGCGACGATTATCGCGATCAGCCCGATCATTGCCGCATTGATGCAGCGTCGAACTAGGCCGGATCCTAACAGTTCCGACTTCATCATCATGCGAACGCTTGGCCTGGCCGGCGTGTTGACGCTCTGGATCGTGCTCTCGATCGAGACGTACGATTTCTTCATCGTCCGCGGAGATCTTACCTCGCCAGGCGTGCGGGCGAATCTCACGCAGCGCGAACGCGAGATGCCCGAACAGATGCTGTACCATCGCTACGAAAGCTATCGCGAACAATTGCGACTGCTGGCTCAGATGGCGCTCTCGGTCTTGTGGGCTGTGTTTGCGCTCGTACAGCTAGCGGTCGGGTTGCGGCTACAGCATCGCCCGCTCCGCTGGCTGGCGCTGGGATTATTCGCGATCACGCTCGGCAAAGTCATGATCGTGGACACGGAACGGCTCGATGGTCTGTATCGAGTCGGCGCGTTCTTCGTCTTATCGCTGATGATGGCCGCCGGCGCCTGGGTCTACCAAAGACTCCGCCATGCGCTGACGGCGGGGCAGGAGAACACCTAGATCGTTTGCGCGAGTCGCCAGCGATCTAATACTACAGCGCTAACTCAAATAACGATCAAACCATAACCGCAGCAATAGCCGGCATTTACTCCCCTCGCCCCCTGTACTCAGGGGGAGAGGGGTTGGGGGGTGAGGGGGAGAGGCGCCAGATAGCGACAAGTCTCAGCCCCCTCACCCCGGCCCCTCTCCCCTGAGTACAGGGGAGAGGGGAGGTGGCGCTGTAGTGCTAATGAATACGGAAACGGCCTTACGGGAGTATGACCATGAAGATGTCGATAGTCCGAATCGTCGTCCTGATGTGGCTCGCCATCTCTGTGAGCGCAAAGGCGCTCGCGCAAGAGGACGCCGATCCTGCCGCAGCCGATGAGCGCGACGTGTCGCTGGCGAATTGGCAGTTTCGCGTGGAATTGCGCCTGCCTGAGAAACGCGAAGGGCCGTACCTCGCACTGCCGATCGCGCCGGAGATTTTCGCCAAGGCCCAACCGGACCTGCGCGATCTTCGCCTGACCGATGCAGCCGGGAAACGCGTGCCCTATGCCCTTCGCGAGATGAAGCCGCGTACCGAGCGGGTGACGATGCACATACAGCGTGAATTCGACACGGGGCCGAGCTTGAAGAGCCGAAGCTTTCAGAAGTGCATCGAACTTCGCGACGTGCCGGCGCCGGGGCATAACGAGATCGAGATCGACACCACGCCTGGCGAATATCGGCGGCGCGTGGAAGTCGCAGGCGCGAATAATGACAAATTCGAGGACGCCGTTCAGTTGCTCCCGGCGAAGAGTGTTCTCGTGCACTATAACGTCGATGGCCGAGTCGTGGATCGCCGGGTGTTCCATTACGATTACAAACAATTTCGCTTTTTGCGTATTCGCATTTTCATCGACGCGACGGCCGAGGAAGAGATTCCGGAAATTCGCGAGGTCAGGGTGCGGCGTTCGATCACGCTGCCGGGCCAGGCCGTCACCGAGAACGCCATGCTGGGATCGCAGCAATACGTGCGAGGCGACGGCGGTCCAGGCACGGCGTGGTTCGTCGAACTGAACGAAAAGATGCCGTGCGACAAGGTTTCGTTTGAGGTGTCTGGGCCTCCAGTCGAGCGCCCGTTTCGCTGGGAGATTGCCGAGCCGAACCAACCGCCGATTCCGATTGGGATTTCTGAATGGCGCTGGCGGAAGGACGGCGAGCGTCAATTTCTCGATGTCTATTTCAACGAGACGCAGGCGAAGCGATTTCGATTCGTCGTCACCGATTTCGCGAATCAGCCGCTCCGGCTCAACGGCGTTCAGGTGACGCGCTGGGTTCGCCAGCTGGTGTTCGAGGAGATTCAGGGGAAGGACTTCGCGATTCCGCTGCGGCTATTCGTGGGTAACAAGAACGTGGGCAGCGCGAATTACGACATCGCGCGAAAGCTGCCGATCGACATCAAGCCCGCGCCGGCGGTTGTAGAGTATGCCGATCGCCTGGTGCAGAACCCTGCCTATCAGCCGCCGCCGCCGACCATCCAGGAGCGCATGCCGTGGCTAGTACATGTCGTGCTGGGGTTCGCATGCGTGGTGCTGTGCTTGATTCTCGGAGCGCTGGCGAAACAGGCCATCGCTCGCCACGATGCGGAGAACAACCCGATTCGAACTAACTCACAAGCTGGCAGCTTGTGACCACAATACGATTGTCGTGGCGACATGCTGCCATCTTGTGGGTTGTTCAAAAGCATGCCGCGTTATTTCTGCTTGTAGGTAATCCACATTGGGCTGAGCCAGGCGATGTTGCCATCGCTTTGTTCGACGCGGGCGTAGTAGTAAGACGTCTTTCCGCGCGGCGCCTCGTCATCGGTGAAGGTCACGGTGGTTTCTTGTTTCTTGGGCTCGACGATGTGGACATACTTGCCATCGCGAAGAATGGAAATCTTCGCGATCGGAGCCGTGCCGATCACCTTGATCTCTAATTTGGGCGGCGTGCCGATATCGAATATATCGCCCATGATCTGCTTGCCGCACCGGAACTCGGCGATGATGTTGTCGGTGGCGGCGTAGGAATGTCGGCGTTTGAAGGCGTCGATGATTCCCTGACGTGATACGTCATCGGTCAGCACGATGCCGTAGCTCATGTGCGTCGAGATGTGGTCGCTGGAAGCCTGGAAACCGAGCTTGTAGCCTTTTTCGAGAGCATGGTTGACGAAGCCCTTCGGTTCGTAACCGCCGATTTGGGTTTTTTGCGTGGCCGAGCGGGGCGCGCCGATGAATTCGTAGTTATGGCGATGGCCCTGATAGATTTCGACAACGGGTTCGACGACGGGATCGTTGTTGCGCCAGTCGGTGCCCATGCCAGTGGCGCTGGTATGCGACGAGCACATGCCGCCGAAGTGGCGGAGGTACTTGTAAAGGATGAACGTATCAGGCGTACCTTTTTCTTCGCTGCCCTTGAGGCTGCCGCGGGGCAGGGGCCGAATGCCGCGCTTGGGGAAGATGACATTGCGATGCCCATCGGGATACTTGAGGCTGCGTTCATAGGAGTGAATGGCGACGAACTCGGTGCCGTGATTCATGATGTCGGCGGTTTTCTGGATCTGCCACCATGAGTATTCATCGTGGTGGCCATTATCGTGGTCGCCGTTGCCCATCCAGTCAAGGCTGCCGGCGTCATGGGCGTAGCGCCAGGCGTCTTCGAGCAGGCCGTCGCCGTCGCGGTGCGCGGTGTACTCGGTATGGCGATGGAATTCGCCGCGGATCATGCGCAGCTTTTTACCTCCGTGGTCGAACCGATAGGCGCGGATGCGGGCGACGTCAGCCGCCTCGTTGGGATGAACGACCGCCAGTTTCGCCGGGCTGTCGGGCGGAACCGGGATCAACTGCGCCTCTTGCGTCAAGCCCGAGCCAGGCAGAATGCTCGCATAGAGGTGGGCTTGCTTGCGCGTGAGCTGATTGTTTCGGTTATCGCCGCTGAAGACAGTCATCAGTCCCTGGCGAATGCCCATCAGGGCCGGGCGGTTGTCCATGAGGTTGGCGCTGAAGGCGAGGCGGGCAGGCGTGGTCCATTTTTGGCCGTCGAAGCGGAGCGCAAAGCTATTCCAGACTTCGCCAGCGCCGAATGGCTGCGGGTGATGCCGATAGGCGAGCAACAACCCGCCTGCTTCATCGAACGCCAATCGGGGCACGCTTCGGTTGTTGGCGGTGCGTTCGGCGAGGGCGGCCTGGAGATCGCCGGCAGGCTGCATGACCTTGCCATCCGCCAGGCAGCGCACGCGCACCGTGCGTTTCAGGTAGAGCGGCCGGCCCGGATTGCTCGCCAATCCGACCTTGGTGAAATCGACGGTCGAATAATCCTTGCCCCACTGCTCGTCGCCTTCTTCATAAGCGACCCAGAGACGGTTTTGCTTGTCGCAAACCAGGGAGGCGCGAGCTTCAAAATTCGCCGAGCCAGCGATCACCGTCGTTTGGGGCGTCATGCCGGCAATCTCGGTCACATGCACGTCGTAGTTGTCCTTCTCGTAGGTATCGTATCCGACGTAGACCTTGCCGAGCGAATCAGCCGCGATCGCAGGATTCCAGTGATTGGCCGACGCCTTGGTCACCTGGATTTCTCGCGGCTTCAGATCGACGATTTCGGCGCCGTCGCGCAGTGTCAGTTTGCGTGCCAGGATCTGCCAACGGCCCTGGCGATACGCCTGCCAGGCTAGCCAGACCTCGCCTGAAGCAGATGTCGTGGCGACGACGTTGTAGTCCGTGCCCGCATCCGTGGTGAGCCGCTGGATCGCCGACCATTTGCCCGCATCGCCCGGTTTGGTCGGCGGCGTGTACGCGCGATGGTAAATATCCCAGTTGCCGTCGACCTGCTGCCCCCAGGCGATATGCACGCGGCCCTTGGCGACGGCGATGGTCGGCCGCCAAATATCCAGGCCGTTATCGGTGACGTTGACGGCGGTGCTCCAGGTTGTGCCATCGTAGAATTTGAGCCGAATCTGATCGCCGTTGCCTTTGGGGATCAGCGAGTCAAAGTCGCCCAATACGACACGTTCGGTGACGTACGGCGTGCCCTTCGTGTAGTCGCAGTACGCGAGCCAGAGCGGACCGTTGCTTCCCTTGGCCAGCACGGGGTAGTCGTGCTCGGTCGCTCCCTGCGTCAGGCGGATGACGCCGTATTCGCGCGACACGGTGACGTTGCCCTGCAGTTGCGGTAGCGCAACACCAGAGGTCGGCAGGTCGCTCAGGGCGAAGTCGAAGTTGCCCTGCTTGGTCGTGACCTTGACGCGAGCATCGGCAGGCGCATCCACGG
This sequence comes from uncultured Singulisphaera sp., assembly GCA_964484265.1. Classification (GTDB taxonomy): domain Bacteria; phylum Planctomycetota; class Planctomycetia; order Gemmatales; family Gemmataceae; genus SIAQ01. Next base: position 6,329 of record CAZAFH010000153.1, on the reverse strand, counting down.
TCACGCGCAGCGCGGGCGGGACGCTCTTCTTCGGAGCCTTCTTGTTGACTGCGGACTTCAGGCTGAATTTCCCCGCCTTGGCCGAGCTTTTCTTGGCGTTGCCCTCGCTGACTTGCATGGCGACGATTTTCCCCTTGGAGGTGGAGATTTGGCCGTCCCATACGGTAGTGCCTTTTTCTTTCACGCCAAAGGTAATGAGCATGCCAGCAAGATTGGCAGGCATGGTGACCGGCGCGTCATCCGCGGCGGCGCCGCCCCCGGCCTCGGTCTGGTCGGACCCGTACTTCTCGCAGAACACCACGATGCCAATGATTGCGGCCGTAAAAAGGCCGGCGAAGACGCGGCGCATGTGTAGGTCTCCCAGAGCGAGAGTGAAGAGAATTTGGAAGTAGCATACTCGACCACCGCGCGGGCGACAAAAGTTTTTTTGGCGAGCCAGGGGCGTGAGCGACTGGAAGAACGAAAAGCCCCTGGCCAGAGGGCGCTTGGCCAACAGCAAATGGCCAAGCGCTTTCGCACTTTTCCGGCCTTTTTTCGCACTTTTTGGGGGGTGTTGGCCAACAAGCCGGGGGAGGGGTATAGGGAACTGCATGCAGAATTTTCATCAGAAATCCGCGAAAAACATACGCAACCGACTTTGACAATGCCATCGTTGGCGCGTTACAAATGAGATGAATCTTGTTCCATCGCCGCTGCCGGTATCAATTATTTGACAGAATATTTCGTTATGATTCGATGTAATTTCACATTCCGCATTCAACGCAGGTGCCTTCATGCGTCAAAAGTTCATCCTCGCGCTTGTGTGTGTATTTGCATGTGCCATCAATCTATTGGCTGATGAACCACTGCCGCCTCGCGCAATCGCACGGCTTGGAAGCTATCGATTCTACCATGGTCCCGGAATCGAATGTGCCACGCTTTCGCCTGATGGTAGGTTCGTCGTTTCGGCGGTGCGCAAGTTTCGCGTCTTCGATGAGGAAAAAGAAGTGGAATCGGAACGCGTCATCGTGCTCTGGGATAGCAACACTGGCGAACGCGTTCGAGAAATTCTGGTTCCTCACGCCCCGATCTGGCGGGTGGTATTTTCGCCGGACAGTAAACGACTGGCCGTGAGCTATGGTCGGCGTGACAACAAATCTGGTATTGCGCTGTTCGACGTCGAAACCGGCAAACTGGCATTGCAGGTTGAAAAAAATGATAGTTCGGTCGGCCTTCGGAATTTCTCGCGCGACGGCAAGTCTTTGTTTCTTGTCAAGGGTGATCGCGACGCGCTCATTTTGTGGAACGTTGCAAATGCCAAACAAACGCGGGAATGGCAACGCCCTAAAGGGCCAAGTGAGTGGATCCGAGGCCGCGAATATGTGTATTACATGGTCCCGTCGCGCGACGCCAAATTCATCGCGTCGCTCGTGGATGAACCACCGGATTACAGCAAGTTGCCGCCTGGAATGTTTCCCCCGCCTTATATTCCGCGCCCAACGGTTCTTGTAGTTTCTGAAGGTGAGACGGGCAAACCTCTCTACCGCAAGGTATTCGTTGACGGCGAACTCGGAGCCTTTGCGTTCTCCGCCGATGGCAAACGCTTCATGACACGCGGAAAGAAGTTCACTGCCTACGAATCGCTTACAGGTAAGGAGTTGTACAAGCTTGACGCGGAGTCAACATACTCCTTTTCGCTATCGCCTGACGGGCGTCTGGCTCTCGTCGCAACTGGGGCTTCGCAGGTGAGACTTTGGGATCTTGATGCCAAGAAGCCATCGCACGAGCTTTTGTCAGGACTGATCTATTCGGCGTCGGGTTTGTTGAATGATCAGGTCTTTTCAGCCGACGGGAAAACCGTTTTGCTCACCACTAATTCGACTCTGCGTCTATTCGACACGAGAACCGGCAAAGAACGAATATTGCTTGGCCATCGCTCCAGAGTCGCGCCGTGTTTTACCGCGAATGGGAAGACATTACTCACCACCTGCGGCGAGTTGCGGCAGGTGTGGGATCTGACACACAGTCAGAAGCCATCGCTCGTCAAACAGCGACCTCGAAATGTTTGGGAAGGAATATGCGGCAACCAGGCAATCGCACATGGTGTCGATGGCCGGCTGTTTGTTGACGAGATCAACAACATTGTCTGCATTCGCGACACATCAACAGGCAAGGTGGTGCATGAGTTGAAAAAGGATGGCTGGTCCGGCAGCTTCGGCCGATTTTCGCCCGACGCATCTCGATTGGCGCTGCGCCGTTATCTGCGTGAATCGGGAATAAACAAGGACGGCAACTATTGGATCAGTCTTAGCAAAAAATCTGAAGTATTGCGGCTCTACGATACGAAAACCGGCGTGAAGACGGGCGACATCGAACTCAAAAACGGATTGAGTTGGGTCGTACCTGTTTTTACCCGCGACGGCAAAACAATTGGTTGGGTCGATTATTTCGGCGACGTGCACCTCCACGACTCCACCACGGGGAAATTAATCCGCTCGCTTCGCTCTACACTGCCGCTTCGCAAACGCGAATGTAATGATGCCGAGTTGCTCCTCTCCCCGGACGGACAGATCGTCATCGTGACGACGTATTACCACAGTAGGTACGCCAGCCCGGAATCTGGCGAGGAACAGCCGATGCCCGTTACTCGTGTGTTTGACGTGACCCTTGACAAGGAGATTCGTCGATTCGGCGGCAATTCCAAATCATCGAAGGTTCCGGTTCGTCACTCGTGCTCCGCAATCTCCCCCGATGGCCGATTGCTGGCGGTAGCCGATGAGGATTCACCCACCATCCGCGTGATAGAAATCGCGAGCGGCAAGGTGCGCGCTGAACTGGAGGGGCATCGTCACGGCGTCCATGCGATGACGTTCTCGCCCGACGGGCGGACATTGGCGTCCGGCGGCGAAGATGGCGTCGTCTACCTCTGGAACGTAATCGAGCAAGCTGCCGATACGAGCGGCCTTGATGCGCGATGGATCGATCTTTCCCACGAGAATCCTCTGCGGGCTGCCGAGGCGATTTCTGCATTCGCTCGCGTGCCGGATTTGGCAGTCGCCTTTTTCAGAAAGCGGCTGAATCCTGTCGAGCCAGCCTCCCAAACACACCTCGCTCAATTATTCGCCGATCTCGAGGGAAGGGATTTTGCCAAACGCGTGTCAGCCCGGCAATCGCTCCTGGACCTGGGCGAACTCGCTGACGGCGCCGTTCGGCGAGCGCTGAGGAATTCGCCATCCCTGGAAATGGAACGTCGGCTTCAAGAATTGCTCGAACAGATCGAAAGCAAGCCGACGCCCAAGGCCTCGTTACAGATGACTCGTGCGATCGAAGCGGTAGAACGCATCGGGACTCCAGACGCAAAAATATTATTGCAGATACTCGCAAAAGGGGCGCCGGACGTTCAAGCAACGCGGCACGCAATTCGAGCGTTGCGACGGTTGGACTAGATGGCCGTTTCGTAAGTCACTGAACAGTTCGCCGTAACGGAATTCGCCAGAATTCCGGCATGGCGAGCCTGGAGCGTGAGCGACTGGAGAACATGCCCGGCTTTTTTTCTTCCTCCAGTCGCTCACGCTCCAGGCTCGCCGACAGCTTCGCGTAGCCGGATTGCTTTTCTGATTCGCGTGCTGTACGATTATCTTTGGCTGCTCTCACCTAACCGCCTGTTTCTTTTCCGCTGACACACCTTCGAGATTTCTGCCATGACGCCACGCCGCCATTTCAACCCGGGTTGGATGTTTGCCTTCGCCATTTTTCTCACCGGCGCGACGACGCTTCGCGCGGACGAGATTCCGTTCTCCCGCGTGGCCCCGCTCTTTCAGAAGCACTGCCACAAATGCCACGGCTCCGAGAAGGCCAAGGGCAAATTGCGGATCGACAAGCTGAATCCCGATCTCGTGAAAGGCAACGATGGCGATCACTGGCGCGAGGTGCACGATCGGCTCAACTTCGGCGACATGCCGCCCGCGAAGGAGCCGGCCCTCAAGAAGGAAGATCGCGACTTGATGACGGCCTGGCTAACGCAAGAACGCCGACGGGCGTCACTGGCGAAAAACCAGACCACGCATTTCCGCCGGCTGACGCGCCTGGAGTATGAGCGCACCATGCAAGATCTGCTCGGCCTGCGTATCGATTTCGGCGCCAGGCTGCCTGAAGACGGGCGATCGAAGGAAGGATTCCGAAACGACGGCGACGCCCTGCGGATGTCGCCCTTGCAATACGAGACCTACCTCCAGATCGCCGACGAAGCCCTCGCCGAGGCGATCGTTGCCGGTCCGCCGCCGGCAGTGCATCGCTATCGTTTGTCCGTCGGCGATAAATTCAACAGCTTCAAAGTGACGCCGTTGCCCAAGCCTGAGGATCGCCCTGGCGAATCGTTTGCCTACGAAACCAAGAAAGGCAAGGCCTTCGGCATTCGCAATATGTCGGCTCCGAACAAGGATAAAGACAAGGACAAGAATAAAATCTGGGACGGCACGCTCGCTCCTTCCGCGATTCGCAAGTTCGGCGAAGCCGCGGTGCAGATGCCGGACCGCTGCTATGCGTTTGGGTTTCATCAAGCGTTTCGCAAAGGCGAGACGCGGATCAAAGTCCGCGCCGCCCGCGTCGAATCGGCCGGGACCGATGCGGCGCGCGTGCCGATGTTGACGCTCGCCATCGGCTCGACGAATTTTCACGGTGTCGAGTTAAAGACCGTCGGCGAACCGCTCGTCATCGATCACGCCGAGTTCCGCACGTACGAATTTCGCGTCCGCATGGAGAACTACTCGTCGCCCAACACAGGTCCCTTGAACGACCGTAACTCGGCCGTGCTGGCAGCGTGGAATTCCGCCAAGGCGATCAAGGGTGAGGCAAACCCGCCGCTGATGAAGATCGAGTGGATCGAATTCGAGAACCCATACTTCGAAACCTGGCCGCCCGCGACCCACACCAACATTCTCTTCGCCAACGACGGCAAGGCCGAGGCTGCCTACGCGCGCGAGGTCGTGCGAAAATTCGCCGCCCGGGCGTATCGCGGCCCGATCGCTCCGCCCGAACTCGATCGGCTCATGAAATACTGGGCCAAGGCGCGTTCGCACAACGAGACGCTCGAAGGCAGTCTGCGCGATACGTTGGGCGTCGTGCTCAGCTCGCCGCGTTTTCTCGGTCTGCCTGCGAGCCGAGTTAGCGGAACAAAAGAACGGCTCACCGATCACGAACTGGCGTCGCGGTTGTCGTACTTCCTCTGGAGCACCATGCCCGACGGCACGCTTTTCCGCCTTGCCGACCAGGCGAAGCTGCGCGAACCGGCGGTGCTGAGCGGGCAGATCCGCCGAATGATCCAGGACCCCAGGGGCTGGGCGTTCATCGAACAGTTCGCAGACCAATGGCTGGAACTCGATCGCCTGCAACGCGTCTCGGTAAGCAAGAACGCCTACCCAGGCTTCGATGAGCAACTCGCCAGCGCGATGAAGCAGGAGACGATCCACTTCTTCGGCGAAGTGCTTCGCGGCGACATGAGCATCTTCCAGTTCCTCACCTCCGATTTCACCTGCGTCAATGAAACCCTGGCGGCCCACTACGGCATCAAGGGCGTCATCGGTAGTCAGTTTCGCAAGGTGAAACTCGACGATGCCCATCATCGCGGCGGCCTGCTCACCCACGCCAGCGTGCTTACGGGCAACTCGGATGGCAAAGACGGCCACCCGATCAAACGCGGCATGTGGCTGCTCAAGAACCTGTTCGACGAGACGCCCCCGCCCCCGCCGCCAAACGTGCCTGAACTCAACCGCGAGAATCCGAAGGTCAAGAACCTGACGATCCCGCAGGCGCTCGCGCTGCATCGCAGCAGCACCGCCTGCATGGGCTGCCATCAGAAAATCGATCCCTGGGGCCTGGCGTTCGAAGAGTACGATGCCGTCGGCAACTGGATGCGTGACGGTGTCGGCGCGTCGCTTCGCAAGAAGCGCACCCAGCAACCCATCGCAGCCGAGGCCGACCTGCCGACGGGCGTCAAGATCAACGGCATGAAGGAACTTCGAGCGGAGTTGCTGAAAACCAAGAGCGACGAATTCCGCCGAGCAATGGCCCGCAAGGTGATGGCCTACGCCCTGGGCCGCTCGCTGACGCTAGACGACATCGCCTCCGCCGACGCGATGGTCCCAACGTTGCGAGCCCGCGAGGATCGGCTGTCGTCCCTGGTCGAGTTGATCGTAACGAGCGAGCCATTCCAGGCGAAGTGAGGACGATGTCCGATGGTTACATCCCAAGCACCTTTACGAAAAAAACTTCCCGAAATGGTCGAGCCCACTTGCTCCCCTCTCCCCCGCCCATACTCATTCTGACAAGGCTGCTCCGTCAACAGGGCGGGG
>CAZAFH010000152.1:0-15557 GCA_964484265.1 uncultured Singulisphaera sp. | reverse complement strand
AGACAACCTGCGGCCCTCACCCCCGGCCCCTCTCCCAGTGGGAGAGGGGAGGAAATGCGAAAGGCTCCCAGTGGGATGGGAGAAACTGCAAACCTGGATTGCCCTGCTCGTCCTATCTTTGTTATTCTCCTTTTTGGCCGGGCGCTTTTGAATGAAGAGTCCCGGCCAGGGATGTGATTGCCGTGAAAAAAATCAACGATCGCTGTCAACAGACCATCGCCAGCGCCGCCGAGGTGCATGGCATCGGCTACGTGACGGGCAAGACGATTCGGCTGCGCTTCCGACCGGCGCCCGCAAACACTGGCGTCATGTTCGTTCGCACCGATCTCGGCGCGAATGCCTGCATCGATGCACGCGTTGTCAATGTGACCGGCACGGCGCGGCGCACGACGATCGGCCACGCGCCGATCCAGGTCAGCCTCGTCGAACATGTGCTCGCTGCCTTGAGTGGCTTGCACATCGACAACTGCTATGTCGAGCTCGACGCTCCCGAGGCTCCCGGGATGGACGGTTCCGCCCTGGCGTTTGTCAAGGCGCTAAACCGCGCCGGCGTCACCATGCAGAAAGAGCGCATCGGCATCTGGACAGTCTCGCGCACCGTCGAAGTCTCGCGCGGCGATGCCACGATCGCCATCCACCCGCATGATGCTCCCGAGCTGCGGATCAGCTACTTGCTCGATTATGGCAGCGCATCGCCGATTTCCTGGCAGATCGCCACGATGACAGTGACTCCAGGCACTTTCGCCACGGAGATCGCCCCATGCCGAACCTTCGTCACGGAAGAGGAAGCGATCGCGCTGCGTGAAGCCGGGCTGGGCTCGTGCTCGAAGGTTTCCGACTTGCTCGTCTTCGGGCCGCGCGGCCCGATTCAGAACACGGTGCGGTTTGGCAACGAACCGGCACGACACAAGATTCTCGATATCCTCGGCGATCTGGCTTTGCTCGGCTGTGACCTGCGCGGCCATGTCGTCGCCTACAAGTCCGGGCATCCGCATAACGTAGAGCTCGCACGCACGCTGTCGATGCAGATGCAATCGGTGTTACCCAGGCAACGCCGAGCGGCGTAAGAGATTCGGCCAAGCCCAATGGTGAGCGCAGCGAACCGTTGGGTTTTCGCATGCCGTGATCCCAATGGTTCGCTGCGCTCACCATTGGGCTTTTGATTGAAACGGTGGACAAAACATGAAGCGTACTCGAGTGGCGGTTGTCGGTGTCGGCCATCTGGGCAAAGAACACGCTCGCATCTTTTCAGGTCTGCCGAATGTCGAGCTCGTCGCCGTCGTGGACGCGAATATCGATCAGGCTCAGACCGTCGCCCGCAAGCACGGCACGGAAGCGTACAGCGACTATTGGCCCTTGCTGAACCTCGTCGATGCTGCCAGCATCGTGGTACCGACCACGTATCATCTTGCGGTGGCGCGCGAGTTTCTCAAACGCCGCATTCCTCTGCTTGTCGAAAAGCCGCTCGCGCGAAACACCCACGAGGCGCGCGAGCTTGTCGAACTGGCCCGCCAGCATCATACGATCCTGCAAGTGGGGCACATCGAACGTTTCAATCCGGCATACGAAGATATTCGTAATCGCCCGTTTCAGCCCAAGTTCATCCGTGCCCAGCGCATGGGACCATTCACGGGCCGTTCGACGGATGTCGGCGTCGTGCTCGATCTGATGATTCACGATCTCGACCTGATCCTTTCGCTTGTCGATTCGCCGGTGGAATCGGTGCAAGCGGTGGGCATGAGCTGCTACGGCGGGCACGAGGACATCGCCAACGCGCGTCTGCATTTCGCGAACGGCTGCGTCGCCGACATCACCGCCAGCCGGGCCAGTCCGACGGCAAGCCGGCAGATGCAGATGTGGGGGCCGGAAGGTTGTGCCGAGGTCGATTTCGCGTCGCGCAAGCTTGTGCTCGTGCAGCCGTCGGAGCAGGTGCGCCGATTCGGCCTGGATCCTGCACAACTCGACGCCGCTTCGCGTTCACGGATTCGCGAAGAATTGTTCACGCGCCATCTGGAATTGCTGACGGTCGATGGCAAGGCACAGGATCAGCTGACGGCCGAACTGGGCGAATTCGTCGATTGCGTGCGAAATGGAAATCGGCCGCGCGTCAACGGCGAGGATGGCCTGGCCGCGATCGAAGTGGCGGAGCGCATCCTCGCGGCATTGCGACAACACAGGTGGGACGCCGCCCACACCGAGCACGTCGGTCCTATGCGCCTGCCGAAGCCGGTCGGCCTGCTGTTTCCCCACCACGAGGAACAGGCCGTGGCGTGAGGCGAGCCTGGCGCCCTTCGGATTCAAAAAATGGCATTGTCCGCGCTCGCCGAAGGCGAGCGGCTAAACACTTCCGATCCTTAACTCACAAACTCCGCAAGCCGATCCACGCCTTTGTTGATCTGATCGATGCTCGTCGCAAACGATAGCCGCACATATCCCTCGGCTCCGAATGCCGATCCTTGCACCAAATTCACGTGAACCGTTTCCAGGGCGGCCGAGCAAAAACTCAAACTATCCTTGATCGGTTTGCCCTTGAGCGTCTTGCCGAAATGCGCTTCGACATTGAAGAACGCATAGAACGCGCCATCGGGTATCGGGCAGCGGATGCCAGGCAGCTCGTTGAGCCGACGGCAGACGAGATCGCGGCGTTTCTCGAATTCGACACGCATCGACTCGACACACGTCTGATCGCCATCCAGCGCAGCAATCGTCGCATACTGGCTGATGCTGCACGGGTTGCTCGTTTCCTGGCTCTGCACGTTGCCCATCGCCTTCGTCACATGCGGCGGCGCGATCGCCCAGCCCATGCGCCAGCCCGTCATTGCATAACTCTTCGACACGCCCGAGATCGTGATCGTCCGCTCGGCGAGTTTCGGCCTGAGCGTGGCAAAGCATGTGGCCTTCGCGTTCCCAAACACGAGTTGCTCATAGATCTCATCGCTGATGACGCCGAGGTCGGACTCGAGCACGACGTCGGCAAGGGCTTCAAGCTCCGCGCGCGAGTAAACGCTACCCGTCGGATTGCTCGGCGAGTTGATCATGACGAGTTTCGATCTTGGCGAGATGGCCGCCCGGAGTTGCTCGGGCGTCATCTTGAAACCAGTCGTCTCCGTCGTCGGCACGAGCACGTAGGAAGCGCCGGTCATCTGCACCAGGTCGCTGTAGCTGACCCAGTAGGGCGTCGGGATGATGACCTCGTCGCCCGGACCGACCGTCGAGGCGAGCGCGTTGTGCAAGGAGTGCTTCGCGCCGTTGGACACGATCACCTGCTCAGGAGAGAATTCGTATCCGTAGGTTTTCTTATACCAGCGTGCGATGGCCGAGCGCAGCTCGACAATGCCGGACGCGGCGGTGTAGTGAGTATGCCCGTCGAGCATGGCCTTGTAGGCTGCGTCGCAGATGTGCTTCGGCGTGTTGAAATCGGGTTCGCCGAGGCTGAAGTCGAATACCGTCTTGCCTTCGCTTTTGAGTTGTCGAGCCTTCGCGCCGGCGGCCAGGGTTGCCGAGGGTTGCACGGCTGCGGCCATCTTCGAGATCGATAGCATGTCTTGCCTTTCTGGGTTTTGGTTCCATTGGTCGTGATATTGTATAATCAGTCAAGCCCAATGGTGAGCGCAGCGAACCGTTGGGATAGGTGTTTGAACGATCCGATCCCAACGGTTCACTGCGCTCACCATTGGGCGTGGATGCATTTCATGGTCTATCTTTCGCGCATTTACACGAAGACGGGCGACGCCGGCGACACGGGACTGGGCGATGGCGCGCGCGTGCCCAAGGACCACCCGCGCGTTGCCTCTTACGGCGCCGTGGACGAGTTGAACGCAACACTGGGCGTGGCGGTTCTGCATCTGACGGATGCTTCGCATGTCGAGTTGGTTCGCGGCATCCAGAACGATCTGTTCGATGTCGGCGCCGACTTGTGCGTGCCCGAGGTCGAGGGGCACACGGCCCTGCGCGTGCGAGCCGAGCAAGCGGAGCGGCTGGAAAAAGCGATCGACGCGCTGAACGAGCGGTTGGAGCCGTTGCGTAGCTTCGTCTTGCCGGGCGGTTCGCCGGGCGCGGCGTGGTGCCATTTGGCGCGGACGGTCTGCCGCCGAGCGGAGCGCGAGGTCGTGTCGCTCGCTCATCTGGAGAAGGTAAATCCGCAGGTGGTGATCTACCTCAATCGGCTCTCGGATTTGCTCTTCGTGCTCGCGCGGATTTGCAATAGCGATGGAAAGGCCGACGTGCTCTGGGTGCCGGCGAAGAATCAAGGATGCTTAGCCGCGCCGGCCGAATGAATCTATTCGTCGATAGTTCGACCGTCTCGCGTCCGAATCTGTTCCGTAAGATCCTTGGCGAGATTAGTTCGTAGTAGAAAAAGAATCGCAAAGGAGGTACCTGGCAACGGGCCATAAGCGTCATTCCATCTACCATCAGGCATCTGCTGTTTCAGCAGCTCTCGTGCTCCCCAGTTATACCAGTCCCTGCCGTTAATGGTGTGAAGATCATTAATAATGGCGACTCGTTCGAGGCACCACAGAAAATAGAGTGTGCTGCCTGCATCAACGACAATCGATTCTTCCTTTTTGCGGTCGATCACTTTTGCAAGATGCTCAAAAGCATGGTTGCATCGATCATCCATGCTAGAAGGGGGTGGCAAGGAACCAATTTTTTTCGCACGAAATCGAGTATCCTCACGGATCGCTTTCTCCATGGTCATAGCAAGAATTCCAGCACATGTGTTGGAGTCATATAATGTCCAGCCCTGGATAGTATCTGGAAAGTAGGACCACTTCCCGTCGGCTTTTTGGGACTGATTGAATCGAGCTGCCGCATGCAAAAGTGGCGCATGCACGCATATCCCTCGTTTACCGCCGGACCAAAGCGAGAGCATTGCGAATTGTGTCATCGAGGATGAAGTTGAGCCTGGAGGACCTTCGGGAACAAAGGAATAATCCTCTAATTTCCGAACAAGAATCTCCTCCGCCTCCGCAGTAATCGGCGGATTGTCATAAGACCAAAAACCATTACTTCGTTGACCGGCTATGATGCGGAGAGTGAGCGAGCGTGCGAGTTTCTCATCCTCAATTGCCAGAGGCATAACCTCATTTAGTCGATTCAGAAACAGTGACATCGCGCCTAACGTGTAGATCATCTTTACTTTGGGACCGGCTTCACGAATCAGGCGAAGCACCTCTTGAATTGCTGGATCTTTCGTTGGGACCTCAGCCTCCAAAAGCGCCAATCCACCCAGTGCGGCGGCACCAACCCGAGTGTCGGCGAATCGACCGTCCAACCCCCCGTAGGTATCTCCCGCTATTACAATTCGCTTGATGGCTTCAGCGCCCTTTGCAACAGCGTCTTTGACCTCTGGCTCCAACGGCGGCCAGGGCTTGATCTCCTTTTTTGGTATCTTGGCGAGCGAATCGGTTTTCTTCTCTCCTGCTTCGTCTTTCTTGCTTGATGCAATTCCCCAATAGACCGAAATCGAAATTACTCCGATGCACGCGAAACTGAAAACGAGCAGGATACACCCGATCGCAACATATCCACGGGTGCCTACGACGGAAGGTCGTGACTGTCGTGGCTCCGGCAGAGTTGATTGCGTCGCAGGGCTTGCCTGTGAAGGAGATTCGTTAGTGTTAGTGCTTGCCGACGGATTTCGGATAGATGACACGGAACCACATTTCGTGCATTTTATTTGCTCAGTAACTGGGTTGATTATTTCCAGAAGGTGTCCGCATTTCGGGCATGGTTTGGAAGTAGCCATTGTAGGTTCTCCACAAAACACTCGTATTACATTGATCTCGCCCGACTGGCGCACACGGCAAAACGAATTCAATTCGGGCTTTTCTTCGTCACCTTCGATTGAAGGTTCTTCAACACCTCGTACTCCTCCACCGCGCGCACGACACGGAAGCCGACCCAGTCGGCGTTGTTCCACCAGATGCTTTGCGGAATCTGCGGGTCTTGCTTCTGCCAACCGGGGACAGAGAAATCGCGGCAAGCAGATCGGCACTTCTCCGGCGATTCGATCCAGCTGCCGCCGCGGGCGACGTAGTTGAACCGCTTGTCGATCGGCAACTTGACGGGCAGCAGCGTCGCCTTCTCGGGAGATAGGCTGCTGTAAAACTTTGCGTCGAACTGGTCGATGCACCACTCGGCGACATTGCCATGCATGTCGTAAAGGCCCCAGGGATTTGGTTTCTTCTTGGCAATGGGGTGCGGCATGTCGTTGGAGTTTTTGTCGATCCAGGCGTAGTCGCCGATTTTGGAGGCATCGTCGCCGAAACTGTACGCGGTCGTCGTGCCCGCGCGGCAGGCCCACTCCCATTCCGCCTCGGTCGGTAGGCGATAGAGTTTTCCAGTTTTCAGCGAAAGCCAACGGCAATATTCCATCGCGGCATGATGGCTGATCGCGATGACCGGTTGATTCTTGCCTCGCCCATAGCCCCAATCGATGTCGTGATGATTCGCCTTGGACGGTCTAGTGATCGCGTCGGCCTTCTTGTCCGGCGCGGTCAGCGGTTTCTTTTCGTCAGCTTTCTTCTCCCAGTACAGATCGTACTCGCCCCAGGTGACTTCGCACTTGCCCATCCAGAACGCGTTGACCCGCACGGGATGTTGCGGACCTTCAAATTCCTTGCGGCCCTTTTCGCCGTCGGGGCTGCCCATCCGAAATACGCCGGCGGGGATGGGAACCATGTCGAACGTCGCCTTGATGCCATCGCGTTCGATCGTTTCGGTGTATGGCTTGTGGGTGAGCGGTTCGACGGTGGGAACATTGGCCGCGGGCTGAGCCTGAGCGGCGATGATAATCAATACGCTGAAGATAGCCGCCAGGATGTCACGAAGCATGATCGGTAGCCTTGTCGAGATCGACCGCGCCGCTTGCGGCTTAGCGCTCGGATTATCCCACGCGAGCGCTAAGCCGCAAGCGGTGCAACTGAAAAGATTTCATTCTCCCGTATATCACGTCACCGCGCCGGCAGCCCCCAGATGCGCACGGTGCGGTCATAGCTGCCGCTGACGGCGCGATAGCCGTCCTTGCTGAAATCGACACAGGTGACGGTATCGGTGTGGCCGGTGAAGCTCTGGATAACCTTGCCCGTGGTCAGGTCCCACAGCTTGATGGTGCGGTCATCGCCGCCGGTGAGCAAGCGTCGTCCGTCGGTGGAAATCGCCATCGCCGGCACGCGGCCGGTGTGGCCTTCGAGTCGCCTGGCAACCTTGCCGGACACGATATCCCACACATAGATGACCGAATCTCCGGACGACATCACGTGCCGACTGTCTGAGGAAAAGACGACGTTGGTCACGGAGTCGTTGTGGCCTTCGAACGTCTTCACCAGCTTGCCCGTACTTAATTCGTAAACCCGCACCGATTTGTCCACGCCGCCCGACGCGATGTGGCGTCCGTCCGGCGAAAACGCCACGGCGTAGACGTAATTGGAATGCCCCGTGAAGCGGCGAATTTCCTCGCCGGAGTTTACGTTCCACAGGTAGACCTTCTCGTCATCGCAGCCAACGAGCATCTGGCTGTCGTTGCGGTTGAGCGCCAGGCCATTGACGTCCTTGCCGTGCGTGAAACGGCGGACTTCGTTGCCCGTCTTGAAATCCCACATGCGAACCGTGGTATCCCAGCTTGCGGAGAAGAGGTTGCGATTGTTGGAGTGAAAAGCGACCGACCAGACTTCCTTCGTATGGCCACGGATAAGGTAGGCCTCCTTGTTTTCCTTCATCGAGAGATCCCACACGCGCACGGTTTGATCGCGCCCGCACGAGGCGACGTATCTGCCATCGCCCGAGAAGGCGACGGATTTGATCTCGTCGCCGTGGCCTTCGTACTTGCGAATCTCGCCGACAGGCCCAGCAGGTTGTGGCGACGACGGCGTACCAACCAGCGACGCCTGCGTCTGCTCGATTCGGCGTGCCGCCTTGGTCCGGTTCAGGCCGGTCAGGTTCGGCAGCGCCCGGTCGTACCAGTGATGGGCGCGAATCTGCATCGCAAGCTTCGCGGGATCTTTCCGCTGAGAAGCTAGATCCCACCAGGCGTCAGCCACGGCGAGCTGCTCCTTTACGTCTTTCGGCCCGGCGAGATCCTTCACGGCAATGGCCTTGACTTCCTTGTCATCCGCAAGGGCGAAGTAGGGCAACGCCCGTTCCCAGCGTTTTTTGTGGTATCCGAAATATTGACCGAGTTCGAGATTCGCCTCGCCGTCGTTCGGATTGGCCTTCAGGCGTTCCTCGAACGCCCTGAACTTGGCGAAGCTCTTCTCCGCCAGGGCGATCTGCGCGACTTGCTTTTCCAGATCCAGCACGAGGCTTGGGCTACGAGCCTTCTTTGCAGCGTTGACGATCGCCTCGCCAAACACGTGAGCGGCCTTGTAGTGGTCCTGATCGATGGCGTCGGCGAGCAGCGGCCGAATCGCATCGACGAGGGCGGCGCCTGCCTCTTTCTCCGTCGCGGATTCGACGGCGAGTGTCACGGCGTCGGCCTTGTCGAGCTGCGCGTCGATGGCGTACAGGCGCCCCATCTCTTCGATGACCGCGAGCGCGAAGCCGATGTCGCTGCCCTTCGCCGCCAGGTCGCGCGCCTCGCGATAGCAGACATAGCGAGTCGCCGGATCGTCCTTCACTTCCTTGCCTTGCTGAAACAGCGTGGAAGCAAGACGGGCCTTGGCGTCGTTCGTCGTCGCCTTGGCGAAGTCATCGCCGAAGATGTCCACGATTAGCTTCTTCGCCTTGTCGATAGCCGCAGTATCGGGGAGTGGATGTTTGACCGACTTCTGTGCGGAGGTACCTACCGGCTGAACCAGCCAGGCAAGGCTTGCCAAGATCACAATCAACGCAAAGGGGAGAGCCCGACGGATCATGGTTTTCTCCAGCGAAAAATTCAATCGGCGAAGGTGTTTCCGATGATGATAAGATTCGACTTTTGCGCCCAACAGGCAAGGCGGAAGCCAAAAGAAAAAGCGGCCCCGATTCGAATTTTCCGCTCCCGGCTTAGCGCTCAGCTTGTACTGCGCGAGCGCTAGTCCACAAACGGGAAAACTACGTGGCAAATTCGTCCCAGGGCCAAAGCGGGCGCGGAATTCGCGTGAAAGGGTAGTTCCAGAAGTCCGACGGCGCGCAGCCCGGCGCCCGGGCGACGAAGATCTGTCTCGCACGCTCGGCATAGGCCGCCCGAAACCCGCACGGGCTTTTCGCGATCAGCAGCGACGCGGCAAACGGGTCCAGGCCGGCCGTCTGGAATAACTGCGGCGCGAAGTGCGGCCCGGACCGCGATGTCGCCACCACGTGCACGTTGCCGTGGGTTAGCACTGCCGAGCGGCCCATGTCGATCGGCAGCCTGTCGGCGAGATGGCCCGATAGCACGAAGTTCGCGTCGAATACATTCGCAATCGTCGCGTCGAAAGTTATCGGCTGAAAATCACGGCGGTTGCGCGTGCCGCCGACCGTGGCCGTGAACTTGGCTCCGACGCCGAGTTTGTCCGCCTCGACGACGATCGCGGGATCGACGATCGGCACGATCGCAGGTCGCGGCCAGGCGTATTTCAGCATCTCGCGGAGCAGCACCGTGCTGTCGCCCGTCGAGCCAGAGGTTGTCGCATCCGCGCTATCGCTGATGACCGTCAAGCCGTCGGTGCAGGCATGCGCTTGCGCGACGGCCCAGGCGGGATCGACGATCTCGGGCAGATACTCGCGGCGACGCTGCCAAACTTCGCGGGCCAAGTCGCCGCAGCTTTGCTCGGCCCAATCGCGCCACTCTGGACCAGCGCAGGTGACGATCACGCCCGTGCCCATTTCCGGAATGTCCAGCCAGGGCTGCACCGTCGCGATGCCGGCGCTCAGCACGAAGGGATTGCGTTCCCAACCCACGAGCGTCTTGTGCAAGCCATAACTGACGCTATTCGGATCCTGGGTGTTGGCACGCTCGGCCGGCACAACCATCGGCAGCTTGCGGAATGCCGTCACGGGTTTCGCGCCGTCGAACAGTATCCGCCTCAGCGCATGCGCCGCCCGTCTGCCGGTGCTTGGAACATCGATATGCGGCGCGGTGTGGTAAAGCGTCAAGACATCGGCCGCCGCGACGAGCCTGGCCGTCATGTTGGCATGCAGGTCGAGCGTTGCCACGATGGGCACGGCCGGCCCCACGAGTTCGCGCACTTTTTCGAGGAGATGCCCCGAGACGTCGGGTTCACATTCCGCGACCAGCGCGCCATGAAGGGCAAGCAAAACGGCATCCACCCGGCCCGCCTGGGCCAGCGAACCGAGCATGCGGTCGATCAGCAGCCGAAACGTCGGTGCGTTGATCGGTCCGCTCGGCCAGGCAGCGAACCGCTGCAAACCGATGATCTCGACAGGCGTCGGAAACGCTCGCAGCGTCTGGATGAAGCCGCCCAGCTCATTGGTTTCCGCAAATTTCTCGATGATAGCCGGGCCTTCAAACGCGCCGAACGCTTCGAAGTCAGCCCAGGTCGTCGGCAGCGGGTTGAAGGTATTGGTCTCCTGCCAAAGCTGCCCAATGGCGATACGCATGCGATGCCCCCCGATCCTGAATTATACCTTCGACTGGTGACATTGACGCTTTTCCGAGCCGCGACCGTGAGGGAGCGGCCGACAATATCTGTTCCGGCAAGGTATCCGGCTGGCCGCTCCCTCACGGTCGCGGCTCGGAAATGTTTCGGTCCGTCGGCAAATGCGACAATCTCCACCGCGTGCAGTATACAGCAATACTATGGCATGAAAAAATAACGCAGCTCAATTTTAGCGAAAAGAACGGACAGTGATTCAAACAAGGCGCGCGGCGGGTGCGTCAAGAGGTGAAGAAGAATGAATCGGCTCCCGCTCCAGCGTTCAATCACGCCGGACCGGTCTCCGATTACGGACGACCGACGATATCTTGGACTGCTTGCCACATATCGCGATGCTGGCCTGGGCGATTGGGTTGAAGTCCGAGCGGGTACGCACGCAGCGTCGCGGCGTCGGCGCTGTCAAAATCGCCGCGGCGGAAGTAGGCGTACCACATCGCGCCGGCAAGCGACCCATCGCGGTCATAGACGAAAAGGCCAAGCCGGCCGTGATCGCGAACGAGCGCGATGAAGGCGTCGATTTGTTGCTTCGACACGGTCTGGGGAGATACTTCAAACGCAACGTATCGCATGCCGCGCGATTCGATTTGCTTGCGGTCCGCCGTGTCGTCCTCGCCGGGCAGGTGGATGTGGATCACGCTGCCGGCGCCGTTATCGCGCAGCCAATCGAGCTCGTCAAGCGACGGCCTTGTGCCCGAGCGTATGCCTTTCTGCACAACGGTGAAGTTCGCGGGCACATTCGCATTCGGAGTGCCTTGTTGCTTCGCCGGCTCATTCGTCCCACCCGCGGGCTTTTCGAGCACCTCCGGAGCGTAGAGCCGAATCTGCGGCGGCACGTCGCGCGGCGTCGATTCGGTGCGTTGACCAGGCTGCCAGGGAGTATCGACGGGCGGCGGGGATTTTGAGATCATCGGCGGCGCAAGCGGATCGAAATTCGCGCCTTGCGGCGGCGCGGGTGGCGGCGCCGGCGGGACTGTCGGAAACGCGCCAGGCGGAATTTGCTGAACCGGCACACTCTGAATCTGCGTCGGCGGGGGCGGCGGCGCAAATATCGGCTTCGCCATCGGCGGCGGGCTATTGTCTCGACAGCGCCAGTTGCACGTATTTCGGCACCCCATGGCGGAGAAAATCAGCAGCGATCCAACTGTAGCGAAAATCGTTGTACGAAACATGGCGCACCTCCAGACCTCAATCTTTCCACTACGATTGTAGGTCGCGGAAAACCCGCCACGCCAGCGCAAACCGATCTTTTCAACCCAATTGTTCCCACCCTCCGTTAAAGTTTGCCGATTGTAGTGATTAGGGCAACGAAACACCCCTGGAGCGAACCGCTACAGCCCAACCGCCCCAAACCCGCAAGGCGTATTCGGTGATCGGTTGATCAGGTTCCGTGAGGCGATTCATGCCGCCGTCGAACGGCGTGCTCGGCTGCGATCACTCCTTGCGCCGAAGGCGTCGCAGCGATTAGCCGGTGGTTGAGCGAAGCGACACCACCGGAAAGATACGCCGAAGGCGTCGCAGCGATTAGCCGGTGGTTGAGCGAAGCGACACCACCGGTTCACGATCGTACCAACGGCACGGCCCCGAAGGGGTCGCAGCGCCATCAACCACTTTTCGACTACTCGAAATATTGGGGATTGTATTCAATTCCGGCCTTCGCCAACATGTCGAGGAGTTCCTCGCGGGATGAGCGCGAACGATGGTGTTCCTCCTGAGTCGCGATGTACTGTTGAACCGCCGGCCGCGTGGGTGCGCTAACGGTGAATGCCGCATAGCCTTCTTGCCAGGCAAAGGTCTGCAAGTTGATTTCCTTATGCACCCAGACCGATGAGGCCTTTTTCAACTCGCGCACGAGGTCCGCCAGACAATGCGTCGCTTTCAGACCGACAAGGAGGTGAACATGATCGCTCACGCCACCTACGCCCTGCGAAAAACCACCAAGGCCCGAGATGGTCCCACCCAAATATTGATGCAGGCGCGAACGCCATTCCGGCGCGATGACAGCTTCGCGCTTCTTCGTTGCAAACACCAAATGGTAATGCAGGCTCAGGTAAGTGGAAGCCATGCGTCGGGCCCTCCAAGGCATTAAGTCGCTGCGACCCCTACCAGGGTCGTGGAGATTTGGCCAACAAACCGGTGGTGTCGCTGCGCTCAACCACCGGCTAATCGCTGTGACGCCTTCGGCGTAAAGAGCCGGCACTTCAAAAAGGCGAGCTTTGGGTTGATTGAAACGCCTAACTCTGCGACATTCTCGCCTGGGCTTCGGAGCTTTGGCCGAGAACGACTACCGTAAAGCCCGAACGCCGAAGCGACGCATGATTCAGCCAGTAGCGCGAATCGCCGATGAGTCGGCCTGACATATGGTCCGTGAAAAACTTCGCCGACAGCGACCGATAAGCGCGATGTTCGACGAGCAGGGCGGCGGCGGCGGCGTCCTTGAGCACGGCGGACATGTCGTTGCTGACGATCAACCCATGATGGTTGCCTGCCTTGACCAGCGGGTCATGGACGGCAGTCTCGATCCCCTTTTTCTTCGCCGCTTCCACCAACAAGGCCGCCGGGCTTTCGCGCGCGTCGTCGATGTCGGCCTTGTAGGCGGCGCCGAGGATCGCGAGCTTCTGTCCCGTTTTTAACTGGCCTGATGCCATGAGGTGTTCGAGAAAGCGAGCGCCTTGGCCATCGTTTATTTCACGCGCGAATTTCAGCAGGCCGGTGTGCTGCGGATAATCTTGCACGAGGTACCAGGGATCGACGGGAATGCAATGCCCGCCGACGCCCGGGCCGGGCTTGAGAATCTTGACGCGCGGATGCAGATTCGCCAGGTCGATCGCTTCCCAAATGTCAATACCAGCGTCCTCGGCAATGCGGGCGAACACGTTGGCCAGGGCGATGTTGACATCGCGATAAGTATTTTCCATGAGCTTGCACATCTCGGCCGTGCGGTCGTCGGTGAGCGTGGTTTTGCCCTGGCAGAAGCGTTCGTACATTTCCTGGGCCCGCTTTGCGGATTGCGGGGTCACTCCGCCCAAGATGCGGTCATTGTTCATGAGTTCAGCAACAGTATTGCCTGGAAGAACGCGCTCGGGGCAGTAAGCGAGATCGAAGTCGCGGCCTGGCTCGAGGCCGGATTCCCTGAGAATCCTGCCGACGACATTCCGCGTCGTGCCGACGGGAGACGTGGATTCGAGGATCACGAGATTGCCGGGCTTCAGCACCTGGAGAATCGTGCGAGTGGCACTTTCGACCATCGACAGATCAGCGCCTTTCCCCGGCGTGACGGGCGTCGGCACGCAGATCATGAACGTGTCCGACGGCTCAGGTTTGGTCGCCGTGACAAGGTTGCCGCTGTTAAACGCCGCCGAGACGAGGGTGGCTAGTCCGGCTTCTTCAAGGCGGGTCTTGCCTGAACGCAGCATTTCGACAATCGTCGTGTCGATATCAACGCCTTGCACGTAAAAACCAGCATTGGCGAGTAGACTGGCCGTGGGCAAACCGACGTAACCAAGACCGAGAACTGATACTTCCGCCATGAAAAACCTCGGGTGATTTCCCGATACCGTTCAATCGACTCAATCCAAAATGGACCCGGCATTTACCGTGACAAAGGCTTACAATTTAGACCACGGATAACACGAAATACCACGGATGGGAGTAACGACGAATACCGGTAATATCGAATATTCGCCCGTTTCTTTCGGCATTTATCCGTGTCCATTCGTGTTATCTGTGGTCCAATTTGATTCTCGACTGAACGGAATTGGGGTTAAACGTAATTTAATCCATTAACCATAGCATATTTCCAACGGATCGGCACGGCTCTATGACGACGAAATCGATGCACATCACGCAGATTCGCACCTGCCAACCGCCCTGCGATTCGCCCAGGGACTGGCGAACCTCGCTGGGGCAGATTCTTGTCGCTGTTGATACTGACAGCGGTCTTACCGGCTACGGCGTCGGCGGCGGCGGACTGGCGGGTATGCACATCGTCCGCACCGTATTGCGCGATTTGTTGATCGGGCGCGAGGTCGAACCGATCGAGACGCGCTGGCAGGAAATGTACGACGCCACGCTGGCGTTCGGGCGTAAGGGCGTCGCGGTCATGGCGCTCAGCGGCATCGATCTCGCACTGTGGGATTTGCGCGCGAAAGCTGCGGGTGCGTCGGTCGCCCAGGTCTTCGGTGGAGCGCGTCAGGCGGTTCTGCCAACCTATACGACGGTCTGGGACGACCTGCCTGCGAGCGTCGTCGGCACGCATTCCGCCTTCAAGCTGCACCTTGGCAGTCAGGATTCGGGGAATGTGCAGCCGCTCGTCGATGTCGTTCGCCGGGCGCGCGATCGCGTGGGGCCAGGCATGAGGTTGATGGTGGATGCGTGGATGAAGTGGGACGTGCCGTTCACGCTGCGTTTCGCGGCAGCGGCAGCGCCGCTGAACCTCGACTGGATCGAGGAACCGATCTCGCCGGACGATCTCGCCGGCTATGCCGAATTGTGCAAGCAATCGCCGATTCCAATCGCGGGCGGCGAACACGAATTCACGGCAAGGGCATTCGAGGAATTGATCGATCGCCGGCTGCATCACGTCCTTCAACCAGACGTCTGCTGGGTCGGCGGCATGACCGAGTTGGTCAAGATATATACGGCTGCGAACCAGGCCGGCGTGCGCGTCTGTCCGCATCGCGGCGCGGAAGTTTGGGCGCTGCCGGCGCTCGCCGCGCTCGACCCGCATCCGCTCGCCGAATCAGGCCGACCGTGGATGACCTGGGTCGGCGGTCAGCCCCCGATACAGAACGGCGCGATCGCCGTGCCTAATAGCGTTGGCTTCGGCACGACTTTTTCGGATGCGGTGCTGGCGATGTTGGAGTGAGGAGCGAACGTCACGATTCGCCTACTCCGCTTGCGTTTCAAGATAGTTGATTGCACATTTTCTCCCCTCTCCCACCGGGCTGCGAGTTCCCCACATTTTTTTTGGGAGCGAGGCTT
>CAZAFH010000151.1:0-15638 GCA_964484265.1 uncultured Singulisphaera sp. | reverse complement strand
CCCCCGGCCCCTCTCCCGGAGGGAGAGGGGAGAAAGTAGCGCTGTAGTATTAATAATTCCCTTCAAATTCGTTAGCGAAACAATAACCGTTTAGTGCGGCGAGTTTGGGTTGCACGCGGTTTCTTGAGTAATCATCGAAATGGCTGACGATAAGTGGCTCACAGATTTACGACCGGACATGCCTCTTGCCGAGGCTGCGCGATTCACGCTGGAGCGAAGGCTGATTGCGGTGCGCGACCGCTTGCCAAGTGCGGTGTTTCAGTCGGCGGCGGATGTCGAACATGTGCATCAGTTGCGCGTGAGCACGAGGCGAGCGGCGGCGGCGCTGCGGATTTTCGCCGAGTGTCTGCCGGGGCGCTTGCTGAAAAAAACGCGCCAATCGCTGCGCCGGATCCGCCGATCCGCAGGTGAAGCACGCGACTGGGATGTCTCGCTCGACATGGTCGAGACCCGGCTGAACCGGGCGCCGGCAAAACATCGCAGCGGATTGATTTTCCTCGCAGGCGTCGCGCAGAGCCGACGAATCGCCGCCCAGGCATTCCTGCTCACGGCCCATGCCGAGGAAGCCGTGCCCTTCGCCGGCTGGATCGACGAAGTCCTCCGCACGCTCGGCAGCGGCAAGATTGACTCGGCAACCCTGCGCGATCTTGCCCATTCGACGCTCCCGACACTGCTGCGTGAAATGCACACTGCCGCTCAAAGCGACCTGCACGAGTACGAAGCGCTCCACCGAGTGCGTATCCTCGGCAAGCAGCTTCGCTATGCCATGGAACTGCTCGCCAGTTGTTTCCCGCCGGAGTTTCGCGAGGTTCACTACGCCGCCGTTGTCGAAATGCAAGAAATATTGGGACTCGCCAACGATAGTTTTACGGCATGGAAATGGCTTGGCGACGTCGATAAACACATGGCGATGCGCGAGCCTCGCTATTGGAAAAGCTGCGAGCCAGGCATCGACGCTCTGATCCGATTTCACGAGCAGCGCTTGCTTACTCAACGGCGTAAATTCGAATCGTGGTGGCGCGCCTGGCAAAAGACCGGCGCCGAAGAAGCCTTCGCGGAAATGCTGCGGACGGCGTGATTCTTCAGCAGCGGCGGTGTTCTGGCTCGACGGCGCATGGATAATGTCGATGCATCGAGTGATTTCACGACCCTTTCGTGGGAGTTGCGTAAACGAGTTACCAAGAAAATCGAGGCGTTTAGGACACACTCGGTACCATTACTCCATCGGCGACAGCGCCGGCTTGCGCCATCGCCGTGCGCTCCCTGATGAGGCAGGCAGCTCGTGAACGAGACCACCTCAAGTAGGCTCCTACAACGTTTGAAGCAGCTGAAGCAACCTACGGTTTGACGCAGTTCGGTTTTCCTTTTTTCTTTGCGAGTTCAATAATCAACGAGAGGACATCCAATGCACTTCGCCGACCGATTGCTGCAGGCCTGCAAGATCAAGGGCAACTCGCTCTGTGCCGGGATCGATCCTCGCTGGGAGCAACTTCCGATGGCGATCCGCCGCAGGTACGCTGCGGGAACTTTGGAAGCGATGGCGGCGGCGTTCGAGGAGTTCGGCCTGCGCGTGCTCGACATCGTCGCGCCGATCGTGCCCGTCGTCAAGCCGCAAAGCGCATTCTTCGAAGCGTGCGGCCCGGCGGGAATGCTGGTGCAGCAACGAATCCTCGCCAAAGCCAAATCGCTCGGCCTGTTCACGATCCTCGATAACAAGCGCGGCGACATAGCATCGACTGCCGAGGCCTATGCCGACGCCGGCTTCGCGGGCACGCTCTTCGAGGGGCGCCGACTCCCCGTTTGGCAGGCCGACGCGCTGACGGTGAATCCGTATCTCGGCCGTGATGCCGTCGAGCCATTCCTCGCCAGTGCGCGGCGATATGAGGCTGGCGTGTTCGTGCTAGTGCGGACGAGCAATAAAGGCGCGGGGCAATTTCAGGATCTTAGCTCCGGCGGCAAACCGGTGTATCAGCATGTCGCCGAGGCTGTCGCCTCGTGGTCGGCGGAGAATCTCGGCGCGTGCGGATTCGGCGACGTCGGCGCGGTCGTCGGCGCCACCCATCCAGCGGAGTTGGCCCAGATTCGGCAATGGATTCCGAACGTCGTCTTTCTCATTCCCGGATACGGCGCTCAGGGCGGCAGCGCCGCCGACACCGCCGCCGGCTTCCGCGCCGACGGCGCCGGCGCGATCGTCAATAGCTCGCGCGGGTTGACTGCGTGTTTCAAACCCGACGATCCAAACTGGGAAGACGCCATCGAAAAAGCAACGCGGGCGGCTGCGCAAGATTTAATGCAAGCAACGCCGATGCGTGCGTTACAAGGTGGATGAGAGAAAAATTCCGCCGCCCCGACGCGAATAATAAGCTACGTTGGTGGTGGAACAAAACATGGGGAGGCCAACATGTCCACCAGCAACCATCGCCGACTGCTCAATCGCGGACGAAAAGCCGGTCTCAACGCCAGCGAACTTTACCGGGCGCTCTCCGCAATCAAGCCGATGCCCGGCGATCCACAAAGCGGCAAGCCGGACTGCAACGGCTTCGTCGCCGAGGTTCAAGCAAACGGGCAGCGCACCTTCAAAAGCGATCCGCCTGCCCAAGGGTAACTTGGCCGGCAATCCTAGACAAACGCAGCCGAGAGGCTGCGGGATAGCCGCTATACATCGCGCCGCGAGAAGGTTATCATCCCGACCAGCGCGGTCCCCGCCGACACTCCAAGGCTGATGAGCATCGTCCGGCCCAGGGAATTCCAATCGTAGTAGCCCTTCATCACGTTCGGCAAATTGTGAAGCGTTCGCTCCGGGGAAGGTATCGTGCTCGGCAGCTGCGTGAGCAAGAATCCGCCGCCGTAGAGCGTCACCCAAACAACGGCAATGCTCACGAGCGTATTGCTCGACATCGCGCTGACGCTGACCGCGAAAGTGACCACGAACAGCAACATCGAGGCGACGATCAGGATCGCCACGAACCCTCCGTGAAGGGTGAGCGCGTCGCTGTGCAGCATGAAATATCCGCCGACCATCGCCGCCGAACTGGTGACGAGGAAAGTTCCCAGCACAAGCACAAGCCGGGAATGCCATTTGCCCATGAAATACTGATATCGGCTGATGCCTCGGCTCAGCACCGAGTCCGCCATCGTGCCGCCTTCGGAGCTGATTGTGCCGGCTGTCATCGCGATGATGAGAGTGATGGTGCCATAGACGACCCATTGCAGCATGTCGCCAAGCGCTTCCGGCGCTCCCTGAAGCATGCCCGCCACACGCATCGCGCCGAAGCGATAGAGCAAATAACCGCCGAGCACGCTCACGGCGAGTAAGATCCAGAATCGGTACAGCCAGCTGTTGAACGTCGCCCAAAAGTCGGTTTGAAATACCGCCCAGTACGGCAACAGACGATTTCGGCTCGGGCGCGTCGGCACGGTTGCATCCATGGTGTCACCAATTTTTCGAGAATTCACGCCCAGGAGTGAGGTACTCCGAACCCCTGGGATGGAAACGCACGGCTCCGATGTATCCCAGGGGTTCGGAGTACCTCACCCCTGGGCTTGAGAATGGATGATCACGCCGCCGCCTTGTAGGCACGCGCGAAGCCGCGCGATTCTTCCTCTTCGACTAGATTGAGAAACGCCTGTTCGGTTTGCATGCCGACGCTGCGGATGCAGATGACGGCCACCTTGCTGTCGGCCAGCGTCATGAACACGTTTGCCAGCGCAGTGGTATTGTTCGCGTCGTCGTTCAGGCGAAGGTCCAGTCGCCGTTGTCGAAGGTTCACGGACTTGAATTCCGCCATGCTCTTGAGCGCGGTCATGGCCTTCGTGATCGCTTTTTGGTCGCCTTCGAGATCGACTTCGTAGTGATTGCGCTTCATGCGCCCCTTGAGATCCTGCAGGGAGCCGAAGTAGATGAGATGCCCGTGACTGAGGACGGCAGCGTGATTGCAGACTTCGTCAACGTCGCTAAGATTATGGCTCGCGATGATCAGCGTTTTATCGCGGGCCAGCGTTTTGATGAGTTCGAGCATGCTTCGCCGGGCTTCGGGGTCGAGGCCAAGCGTCGGCTCATCCCAAATTAGCAGGTCCGGTTCGTTGATCAGGCTCGTCGCGACTGCGAGGCGTGCGATCATGCCGTTGGAGAAATTATCGACGCGATCTCCCGACGCGCTAAGTAGGTCCACGGCACGGATCAATGACGCCAGGCGCGGCTTACGCACCTCGGCCGGCAGACCGAAAAGGCGGGCGATATAGTCGAGATAGGTGATCGGCGTCATGCCCTTGGGAAACTGCGGATTCGTCGGGATATAGCCGATTCGGCAACGCAAGTCGGCGGCGTTCGGCGTCATGGTTTTCGCAAACAATTTCACCGAGCCGGCCGTCGGACGATGCAAGCCAAGGATCAGGCGCAGAAGCGTGGTCTTGCCCGCGCCATTGTGTCCCAAGAGACCAAGGACGCAGCCAGGCTCCAGCTTCAAATTCACATCGTTCAGCGCAATCTGGCGGTTCTGGTAAATCTTCGTGAGTTGATTTGTTTCCACCACCAGGTCGCTGGTGATCTCGGCCACGAGATTCCCTCGCGAATACTATGGATGCCGCGCAACGTCCAGGGATAAGCGCAGCGAATCCCTGGGATCAATTCCCTGCGATCCCAACGGTTCGCTTCGCTCACCATCGGGCTTTGATGGACTTTCACTTCATTCATCGGCTGTAGTGCTTGCGCAGATGAAGCAAAAGTCGCATTGATTGCAGTCGTTTCTCTCGATTCGTAAAGTAAATTCGGTAGGATTGTTAAACTGGGTTTAGCCGCTCGCCTTTGGCGAGCGTGGGCGCCATTCACTTTGCAACATTGATAACGCCCGCGCTCGCCAAAGGCGAGCGGCTAAACGGAGAAATCATGGTGATTTGAATATGTCCGCACTCGAAACCAACCGCCTGCGCGCGGTGCAATACTTCCGCGATTTACAGGACCGCATCTGTGCCGGGCTGCACGCGCTCGACGGCGGCATGCCGTTCCACGAAGACACCTGGCAACGCCACGGCGGCGGAGGCGGGCGCTCGCGCGTTCTCGTCGATGGCGGCGTCTTCGAAAAGGCCGGCGTCAATTTCTCCGAAGTCTTTGGCCAAATGTCGCCCGACTTCGCCAAGAACCTCCCCGGCGAGGGCGTCGATTTCACCGCCGCCGGCATCTCGCTCGTGCTCCATCCGCGCAATCCGAAAATCCCGACGGTGCACGCCAATTTCCGCTTCCTCACCAAAGGCGAGGCAGCCTGGTTCGGCGGCGGCGCGGACCTCACGCCTTACTATCCCTTTCGCGATGATGTGATCCACTTCCACAAAACATGGAAAGCGGTTTGCACCCGCCATCCAGCGCCAGTCGATTATGCGAAATTCAAAAACTGGTGCGACGAGTATTTTCACCTGCCCCACCGCAACGAACCGCGTGGCGTCGGCGGCATCTTCTTCGATTACCTGCAAGCCGACTTCGACTCGCTCTTCGCCTTCGTGCGCGATTGCGGCGATTCGTTTCTCGACGCTTACCTGCCGATCGCAACGCGACGCAAGGACGAACCCTACACCGAGGCCGAGCGCCGCTTCCAGGAATTTCGCCGCGGGAGATATGTTGAGTTCAACCTGCTCTACGATCGCGGCACGATCTTCGGGCTAAAGACGGGCGGCCGAATCGAATCGATCCTGATGTCGCTGCCGCCGATGGTGCGCTGGCTGTACGATTTCCAACCGCAACCGGGATCGCGTGAGGCGGAGTTGTACGACGTGTACCTGAAGCCGCGCGACTGGGCGGCGGAGTAGGAGATTTCCGCTTGCGGCTTAGCGCTCACTTCGCGCCATGCGGAGCGCTAAGCCGCAAGCGGAAATCCGATCACTCCTTCGTCGCGTCCGGCGCCGCCGGGCTTTCCGTCAGGCGGCGCAGCGTCCAGCCCTCGGCCACTTCCAGCAATGCCTGTTGCTCAATCTCGAACGCGCTCTGCCTGAGCCGGCCTTGCACCAGTTCCAGGGCCAGGATGCGATTGTGCCGTTGCTCGGGGTCGGCGATCTCGTACGTTACCATGCGGCGAAAATCGCGCAGCGTCAGATCCGGGCGCCGCTGAGCCTGCCAGCAATAGCCGCGAAGGTACCACGCCTGCACGTTGCGCGGGTCATGCGCGACCGCGGCATTGAGCCATTCCAGGCAGCGCTCGTAGTCATCCTCCGTCGGTCGCACGCGCGGCAACTTGTCGTCAAACGGCCAGGCATGACTCCACCACGTATACTTCGTCGGCGGCAGCGGCACGACGTACGCCTCGCCGATGTTCACCTGCAGTAGGGCAAACGCCTTCAGCACGAGCTTCTTCGCCAAATCCGGATCGGCGGGCACGCGATCCGTGATGTCGAGTACCAGGCCCGTCTTCAAGCGCAGATTCCAACGCGGATGGGTCTTGATCAACCCTCGCAACGTCTCGGTCAATTGCTTGGCATCCGCCCCGCCGATCGCGTTGCCTGTTAGCACCAGGCGATTCTTGTCATCGTGATGCGCCCGTGTCAGTGCCAAGCCATCGAATTCCGCCAGCGACGGAAGGTGCTCGGCGAGGCTCACCATCATCGGACGCAGCGGAATGATCGTCTGCCTGCCCTGATCCCAGCCGTTCGGCAATTGACGTTTCGGATCGAACGGAACCTGTTTGCCATCCAGGAACGGTTTCAATTCCTTGAACTGCCCATCATGGTCTGCCAGTCCTTCAATGCGGAATACGCCCTGCGGATCATAGAAGCACCGGTCGATGCGCAAGCCATCGCATGGCCGAAGCGACGGAATGCTCTTGCGCAGGTGCTCGGCAATGTTGGTGAGCGTCTCGAGGACGATGGGGCCATCGTCCTTGGGCTCTTGAAACGCGATTGTTTGAATACTCGCTTTCTGACTCCCCTCGCCCCCGGCACTCCGGGGGAGAGGGGTTGGGGGTGAGGGGGCTTTGGAATCCGCAGTAATATTAAGCCATCGCAAGGGATTCTGAGCCCCCCTCACCCCGACCCTCTCCCCCCGGAGTACCGTGGGGAGAAGGGGAAAAACAGAACCGCAAGCGGTGAATACAAGATCCTCTTTCTTCTTCGGCGTCGGAATCGTTTCTTCGGGGCTGCCCTCGATCGGCGGCAGCTTCTTGTTCGGGAACAACGGCAGCAATTCGGGCAGCTTTTTCTCTGCCTGCTCCTTGTCCGTCGGCCTGGTCGCAAACCCGGCGACGCGCACTTTGCCGAGCGCGTCGAAAAAGATGCGTTCAAGCCGAACCTCGTCGATGCTCTGCTGATCGGCGACCCAAACTCGCAGGTCGTACAACAGACGCGGCGAGTCGAATTGCTGCATCGCTTGCCAGTTGAACCCGCGCTGAAGCACGGTGTTTCCAGGCGTCAACGTATCGCGCGCCAGCTTTTCGAGCGTCGGCTCCTGTTTTTTGCTGACCCAGATGCCATGGAGGATCAGCTTGCCGTCGGCATCGAAGCTGGCGTCGTCTAGCCGCACTCCATCAAGGAGCGGCGCTTCGTACACCTTGGCCTGCACGATCGTCGCCGGATTGCGGACGTGATCGATGAAAGGCACGGCTGCAATGGGACCTGCGCGGAGTTGATCGTCGAGATAGAGCAGCGCGTACGATTCAAAGCGTTTCCGCAAGCGATCCGTGGTGACTTCGGCCTTCGGATAAATACCGGCGAGCGCGAGATTGAGGTCGGGGCCGACCTTGCTTGGCGGATAGCTGAAGAACGCGCGGTCGAGTCGGGTTTTGCGCAGCAGCGTGTCGCGATCTCGCGCCAGCCAGCGCTGCATCTCGGCCAGAATGTCGCTCCACGCCAGTTCGGTGAAATGAAGGATCGGCTGATCCTTGGCGCCGGTCGGCCGAATCACACCTGCGGGCGTTGCAAATGCTTCGACAAGTTTGCGCGTCGTCTCGCGCTGGGCCGGTGTACCGTGCGCGATGTGAAGATGCAGCTTGCCTAGTTCGTCATAGAAACCGTCGGCGAACAGTGCGCCATCAAGCTTCTGGGCGACGGCCTCGGTCTGCAAGGCATAGATTGGGCTGGGCAGGAAGCGAATGCCCTCCGTATGAAATTTGTGCTCAATCGCCGACGGCGGCAGGAACAGGAACGAACGCTCCAGCCGCGCACGAAGCTTGGCCGCTGGCTCGATCTCGGTGGGATGAAGGCTCACGCCGTCGAAATGGAGCACGGGGTCGCCGCGCGTCGGCTCGTAGCGCCAGTAGATGCGGTCGAGACGCGTGCGATGCAGCAGAAACTCCCCCTTGGCGAGTCGGCCTTGCGCTTTGGCCAACACCTCCGCCCAGGGCCAGGGCTGAAAGTCGATGTTCTTGACGTCGATCGGTTCGAGCGGGGCTGGCACGGGGCGGTCGGCGATGATCTTCATCACCGTTTGGCGATGCGGCTCGGTCGGCAGCATCACGCTGAATTTGAGCTTGCCAACCGGATCGAATTGCGCGAGGTGAAAGAACACGCCATCGTTGGGTTCCTTGCCGGCTGCGTCATCCTGCCAGGAGATGCACGGATTCGTCGTCATGGCGATGCCGGTGACGTCGGCGTCGTAGCGAACTTTCGCGAAGAGATTGCTGACCGTCTCGGACCACCTTCGCTGCCGCTCTTTGTCGGCGACGAGCGCCGGCGGATGCACGCACATGCCCTGGACTAGGAAGCGAACGCCCTTCTTGTCGGCGGTGTATTCGAGCCAGCCGTCATCGACCCGGCTTCGCTGCATGAGCGGGTCGATCGAGGCGGCGTACTTTCGCCTCAGCTCGGCGATCCGAGCCAGCCAATCGTAGTCACGCCGATCCAGCTTGGCGCCCTTGGACTTGCCGACTGGCATCGCGGTGAGCGCGGCTGGTAGCTTGCGGTCTTTCACGAGCTTGTTGACTTTCGCATTCGGCGTTTTTTGCAGGAACAAAACACCCAGGTGAAGCTGCCCGGCGGCATCGTACTCGGCGCGCTCGAAGAACACATTCAATGCCGGATCGGTTTTTCGCTGCGCGACGGCGGCCGTTTGCAATGTGTAGATGGGCGACTCGAAAAAGCGGATCTCGTCGATCTTCAGCACATACTTTGTGTTCGGCAGCGTGATCTTGCTCAGTTCCTTGTGCAACAATTCCCGCATCGCCTTTTCGTTGTCGAATGCCGTTTGCAAGGCAACGCCGACGATATGCAAGTACGGCGGCTGATCGGGATCGTCTTCGTTGAGCTTGAAGTAGGCACGGTCGATGCGCGTTTGCCTCAAGG
Organism: uncultured Singulisphaera sp.; assembly: GCA_964484265.1. GTDB lineage: Bacteria > Planctomycetota > Planctomycetia > Gemmatales > Gemmataceae > SIAQ01. Next base: position 6,380 of record CAZAFH010000151.1, on the reverse strand, counting down.
TCGATTCGGTCGATTTGGCGAACCGCGTACGGATGCCGACGAGCAATTTCTGCCATTCGACGACAGGCGGCGGCTTTTCCTGCGCCGTCGAAACGTGTTCGACGCCAAGCACACCGACGAGGAAAAGCACAAACGGTAGGAGTGCGCGGTTCATAGAATACCGATTCCGGTTTAGCCGCTCGCCTTCGGCGCGCGTGAACACAGCAACCGCTCGCGCTCGCCGGAGGCGTGCGGCTAAACGATATATTTTGCCGATCTTACCTCTATCATGCCGAATCGCTCGGCAATTGCAACAAAACAATATGCTCGAAGTTCGCGATCTTTGTAAAAACTACCGTGCCAACCCTGCTCTCGCTGGTGTATCCTTCACCGTCGGCATGGGTGAACTTTTCGGCCTGCTCGGTCCAAACGGCGCAGGCAAAACGACCCTCATGTCGATCGTCAGCGGCTTGCTCGATGCCACCTCCGGCGAAATAACCCTGGCAGGCAAACGCTTCGACCGCCGCGATCGCGACCAACGCCGGCGCATCGGCATCGTGCCACAGGATCTCGCGATCTACCCGCAGCTCTCTGCTCGGGAGAATCTGCGTTTCTTTGGCCAGTTGTACGGCATCGCCGGCGTGGAGTTGGAACGGCGCGTCGAGCGCATTCTCGCTGCGATAGCGTTAACGGATCGCGCCGACCATCGTGCCGACACCTTTTCCGGCGGCATGAAACGCCGGCTCAACCTCGGCGCGGCCTTGGTCCACGAGCCCGAGATTCTGCTTCTCGACGAACCGACGACGGGCGTCGATCCGCAATCGCGCAATCACATCTTCGCCGAGGTTCGCCGTCTCAATGCTGCGGGGCTGACCGTGGTTTACACGAGCCATTACATGGAAGAAGTGCAAGCGCTCTGCCCGCGCGTCGGCATCATAGATCACGGCCGGCTAATCGCTTGCGACCGCGTGCAAGATCTGCTCCGCCGCTTGCCTGGCACGATCCGCTTCCGCGCAGGAATGTTTGACGCAAATATTCAGCGTGATCTGCAATCGCTGGCCGGCGTTCGCAGCGTCCGTGAAACTGACGGCTGCATCAAGATCGAAGTGGACGACGCAAAGGCGAAACTCGCGCCGGTCCTCGGCGTCCTGAGTTCGAGACACATCGCCGTCACCGAGTTGGAAACACACGAGCCGAACCTCGAAGACGTATTCCTCCACCTCACCGGCACGGCCCTGCGCGACTGATCCCTGGATCACGCGGCGTATAATGACTTCATCCCTGGAGGTTTGACCAATGGCCATTCCAAGACCGGTTGGCAAATCGAAGCCGCTCATGACCGTGGATGAGTATCTCGCCATGGAACGCGCCTCGTTTGAGCGCCACACCTACATCGACGGCCGAATCGAAGCGATGGCCGGCGAAAGCCGATATCACGCCGATGTGTCGTCCAACCTGCTCGTGCTCGTCGGATCGCAACTCAAGGGCACGTCGTGCCGAGCGTGGACGAAAGACTCAAAGGCGCGCAGCGCCCTCGCGCCGCTTACGGGTCACGAGACCAAGGGCTTGTTCACCCACCCCGATATCGTCGTCATCTACGGCGAGCCGGAGTATCACGATTCGCATCGCGATATCATTCTCAACCCCAAAGCCATCTTCGAAGTACTCTCGCCATCCACCGAAGCATTCGATCGCGGTGACAAGTTCACGCGCTTGCAAACCTGCAATCCGACGCTGACTGATTACGTGCTCGTCTCGCAAGACCGCCCGCAAATCGAGCATCTGCAACGTAAAACCGACGGCGAATGGACCTACCGGTTGCATCAGGGACTCGACGCCAGCATGTCGATCGCAACAATTTCGGTGACGCTGAAATTGGCTGACCTGTACGACCGCGTGGTGATTGCCCAAGCCGATGGAAATTCGGAGTAGTTCGATGTTGACCCTTCGCCGTTTTCTTTCACGTAGAGTCATTTACCTAAGCCTTGGCGCTCTTGCTTCGCTTGCTCTTCTATCGATGTGCGACCCATTCCTTCGGCAATCGATATTTGGACCACAGATCGATGGAATTCCGTGGTGCGTTTACCAGGAAGAAGTTCGTTAGGCTGCCAATTCCGGCGAGAAACGCGGTTGGTGGACGCGAATGCAGGAGATGATCGGCCTAAGACGCCGCGAGCATTCCGGGATTAACCTGGAAGCACGGGCTGTGCAACCCATTTATTTGCAATTGGCCGACGACAGCAACGCCAAAGTTCGCCAATTTTCTCTTCGCCGCCTGGAAGCCAGAACGAAGGAAGAGGAAGAAGTTATCGTGTCGATTTTTCGGAGGCACGTTTACGACATCGATCCAAAGTGCCGAATGATCGCAGCCATGGGAATATGGGGGTTCACCAAAGATCGCGCGATGATCGCGATAGCGCTGCCACTGATCAATCACACCGATTTGCAGCTCCAACACGACGCCGTCTGGTTGTTGGAGGAAATGGCTGACGGCGACCCGACGCTGTTAGATCACTTCGCCCCCCTGTGCGAAGCGCCTGAAATTATTGTGCGATGTGTGGCAGTGCGCTCCATGCGGCATTTCGGCAAGCGCGGCGTGCCGTTGCTTCGCAAGGCAATGCAGGACTCCGCCAAAGTAGGCAATTTTCATGCCGTGAAATCGATGGCAATCTTCGCAGCATCCGAGTTGCGTCAGGACGGCGTAGAATTGATTCCGGACCTGCTGGCGCTACAGAAAAGCAGTGATTTGGTCGATAGCCGAAGCGCCGGTCATGCGTTGTACATCATGGATTCAAAGCGATTCGCGAAACCAGCGACATGGTCGGATTAGCGCTTCGAGTCGGCTTACAGGCAGGAAAATTCGCCATATCACCGACGGCTTCGGCACTGTGGCACATTCACATTCACGAGAGACGCCGCCATGCCCAACCTTCGCCAGTTTCTAACGTACCGCGTGCTCATCAGCCTCACCATCGCCGCGCTGCTTTTCGGCGAGGTGATGCTGCACCCATACCCCCGGCAATCGCTGTTTGGGCCGAGGTTTCACGGCAAGCCTTGGTGGAAATTAATCCAGATCGATTCGACCACCGCACTCCCAAGAGAAAAAGCGCGTAGAATAACGGTGGATGTCCGAGGTGAGAGAGTCATGGCGTAATCGAGCGAATGGAGCCACAATGGCTAAAGTTAAAAACGTCGAGAAACGGATTTGGGACACGGAAGGTTTCGCCGTCATCATCAAGTACAATGGAAAAGACGTGCGGGGGGATTTTGCGGGAATGCCACAGTATGGACCATACTAACCCATGGCCCGTAATGACATTACCGTTTCAGAATGGAAAGAAAATCGCTTTTATCCTGCCTTCCCAGGCTATGACGTGGATGTTCTCGATTGGGGAAAATTCTATTTGCAACGGCAACACCAAGCTAGGATCGGTTCGGGATTCTTATTCGGATTGAGAATCTGAAGGCAATTGAATCGCGTGTGCCACAATCGATATTCGGTGATCTATGACAAAAATGGAGAAACAACGTGCGGTTCACTGGGACTTCGCAGGATAGGCTAGGTCATCAATACGGATCAAGGCGATAGACCATTTTGACGCTCGTGGCATGAAGCGGAAATATGGACGAGGAGATCATCTGGGTAAGATTCTAAACATGGATGTTTGGCAATCTACAAGCGGGCGCATCTTTGTTCGGTTTTAGTCTCCAAGCCGTGATGTTGTATGGAATTCCTATGAAATTCTTGGCCTTGAGTGCCATGCGGACGGTGATATTGTGAAGGCGGACTTTGGCGAGCACTCAATTCCTGAACAGCTTCGTGATCTATACGATGCTTGGATCATCGCCGAATGCTAGCGCTGTTGCGTTTCCGGCAGTTGAAGCCGTACGATTTCACTGGTCAAGAAGTCAGTTTTTGGATGTTCCGGTTTAAGGTGCGAAACCCTGAAAAATCTGTGTTCTCCCGTTCAGACTGCTGAAGGCGAAGGCCACAGGAAAGTGCATATTTCCCAAGGAAAAACATAGATTTCGGTCCGAGGAGACCCTGAATGCTTCGCACCTAAAAACGGAAGAGCCAAAAATGCTGCTAATTGCGATACGTGCACAATTTATCTCTAAGTATTGGGGTGGGTAAGAAAAATGAAGCTCAAAGTCCTAGTTCGCGCCGAATCCGTCGGCGGCTACTCGGTCAGTGTGCCCGCGTTGCCCGGTTGCTACTCCGAAGGGGATACCTTGGAAGAAGCGCTCACCAACATCCGCGATGCTGCGGAATTGTGGCTTGAAGTCACGGCGGAGGCCGGCACGATCCAATCCGACTCGACCGAATTGCAGGAGATCGAGTTGTGAAACCTGTTTCAGGAAAGCGCATGTGCCGTATTTAGAAAAAGCACGGTTGGTCGTTAGTCCGCATCAAAAGCAGCCATCATGCCTTCCAAAAATCTGGAAGTACGCTCACGATCATCGTCCCCGTTCATGCCAACAAGGACCTAAGGCCAGGAACGCAACACAGCATAATGAAAGATGCAGGTCTCACGGATGACGATCTTTAGTCTGCGGTATAGAGTCATCGATAACCGAATTGAACGCGACACGAGGACGCGGTAAGATGTCCATGTAGATGCCCCTCCACCTTCGAGAGGAACCGACATGGCAACCGACATTTCCACCGATACCGCCGCGCAAGAACGCTGGGACAAGGAAAACGCTGCCTCGCCGGCGCGCAAGGAACCGCCGACGACGGTGTCCAGCGTGCCGATCGAAGCGTTGTATACGCCGGACAACCTCGCGGAATTCGATCCCGATGTTGACCTCGGCTATCCGGGCCAATATCCGTTCGCACGCGGCGTGCATGCTTCCATGTATCGCTCCCGGCTCTGGACCATGCGTCAGTTCGCCGGTTTCGGCACAGCAAAGCAGACCAACGAGCGCTTCAAGTTTCTCCTTGGTAAAGGCCAGACCGGCCTGTCCACCGCGTTCGATTTGCCGACGCTCATGGGCCTCGATTCCGATGATCCGCGCTCGCTCGGCGAAGTCGGCCGTCTCGGCGTCGCCATGGACACGCTTGACGACATGCAGGTGCTCTTCGACGGCATCGACCTGGCCGAGGTCTCGGTGTCGATGACGATCAACGCGCCCGCGATCATCATCATGGCCTTTTTCCTGGCCAACGCGAAAAGGCGCGGCATCGACTGGAAGCTCCTTCGCGGCACGATTCAGAACGACATCCTTAAGGAATTTCACGCTCAGAACGAAATCGTATTCCCGCCCGAACCGTCCGTTCGGCTCGTGTGCGATCTCATCGAGTTCTGCGCCACGGAAGTGCCTCAATGGAACACCGTCTCCATTAGCGGCTACCACATCCGCGAAGCCGGCTCTACCGCAGTGCAGGAATTGGCGTTTACCCTGGCTGACGGGTTCCACTACGTCGATCAATGTCTCGAACGCGGCATGGCGGTCGATGACTTCGCCAATCGGTTGAGCTTCTTCTTCAACGCGCATAACGACATCTTCGAAGAGCTTGCCAAGTACCGCGCCGCCCGCGTGCTGTGGGCCGAGACCTTGCGCGAGAAGTACGGCGCAATGAAAGAGAACTCGTGGAAGCTTCGGTTCCATGCTCAGACCGCGGGCTGTTCGCTGCAAGACAAGCAACCTGAAGTGAACCTCATCCGCGTCGCCTATCAAGCATTGGCCGCAGTGCTCGGCGGCTGTCAATCGCTGCACACAAACAGCATGGACGAGACGCTCGCCCTGCCCAGCGAGCACGCCGTCACGCTCGCGCTTCGTACCCAGCAGGTGCTTGCGTATGAGACCGGCGTGACCAATACCGTCGATCCGCTCGGCGGCAGCTATTTCGTCGAAACGCTCACTCGGCAGATGATGGATCAGGCACGCATTTACTTCGATCAGATCGAAGCCAAGGGCGGCATGATCGCTGCGCTTGAAGCGGGCTTCTTCCGCCGCGAGATCGCCGATGCTGCGTATGTCTATCAACGCGATGTCGATGCCAAGCGCAAGCTCATCGTCGGCGTGAATGCGTTTGTCGAGAAAGACGAGAAACCTCTCGATTTGTTGCAGGTTGACATCGCTGTCGAAAAGGAACAGATCGCCCGGCTCAAGGCGTTGAAGGCGAAACGAGACGCGGAAGCGGTGGCGCGAACGCTAAACGAAATCCGGACCATCGCCCGGACGAAGGTGAATCTGATGCCAAAACTGCTCGAAGCCGCCGAAGCACGCTGCACCGTCGGCGAGATCATGAACGCGCTGGCGGAGGTGTTCGGAAGGTATGACGGGGCGATGAAGTGGTAAAAAAGTTGTCAGCTATCAGCTTTCAGCCAAAAAGGGAACTTGGGTCGTCCTACACGATGTTGGCAAAAAAACACGAGGAATTTATGCTATTGGGG
>CAZAFH010000150.1:0-15891 GCA_964484265.1 uncultured Singulisphaera sp. | reverse complement strand
CCCATTTTTGGTGAAAATCCCTGATTTTCTTTACCAACATCGTGTAGGACGACCCGATTTTCGTTTTTCGAATTTCCTACATGTGCCCCTTCAGCATATTCTGGGTTTTCTCCCAGCCGGCTTCAAGGAAGGCGTGATATTCGTGGAGCGCGAGCGTGTCGGCGTCGGCGCCGGCGATTTCAAACAGCCAGCCGTTGCCATACATATCGACGTTGATCGCCGAGGGATCATTCAACAGCTCGGGATTAAAACGTACAAGCATGCCGGCGACCGGTGCGAACAGGTCGGACATCGCCTTGGAGGTTTCGATGTGACCAATCTTCTGCTTGAGCGCGATCGTGTCGCCTTCGCTGATCTCCCAGTCAAGGAAGTAAACGTCCTGCATGAGCCGAACCGCGTACGTCGTGAATCCGAAACGCAGCACGCCATCGACCGCCTGGCACCACATGTGGTTTCGGCAATAACGCCGATCCGCCGGCAGCGGGGCGGGGAACTTGCCCATCATGAATGTCAATGATTCGCTCATCGATGCTCTATATAGCCCGCAATTCATGGCGGGTTTGCCAGGACCCGCCATGATTGGCGGGCTATTTAATTATGTATATCGCGTCCCGATGTGCTCCGGCTCGAAAAACGCCGGCAGGATGCGGTCCACCTGCAACAATCCCTTGCGCGTCAATTCCACTCCGGCGGCGTTGACCGTCAGGTAGCCGTCGTTTTGCAGTTGGCCGAACCCGTCGGCAAACGTGCTCATGATGTCCCGGCCAAATTTCGCGCGGAAATATTCCGGATGCAATGCACCCGTCTTGAGCTGAAGCATCATCTCTCGCCGAAGCAATTGATCCAGCGCGGGCTTCAGCGCTCGGCCTAGCGGCAGCTCGCCCTTGTCCAGCATTCCGACATAATCCTCCCATTTATCGACGTTCTGAACGTGCACGCCGCCGACATGCCCGAACGACGCGACACCAGTCCCAAGCATGTCCGCCCCGTGCCAAAGGCTATCACGGTAGACGAATTTCACGGAAGGATCGCGCACCATCGTGTACGCACTCGATACGTGATAGCCGACTTTCGCCAACTCCGCAAACGCGTAATCGACCCACGCCCGTTTCGTCGGCCAATCGGCGACCAGCGCCCGATCGACGACGTGCTGATCCACCATCGCCAGTTCCTTGGAGAACACCGTATTGTACGGCAATTCCATCTGGTAGATCGTCACGCTCTCGGGAGCCATGTCGATCGTCTTGATGACGCAATCGCGCCAGTTGTCCCACGTCTCGCCAAGCATTCCCGCGATAAGGTCGATGTTGATCTGTTTGAAGCCGAGGTCGCGCGCCCATTGATAGGCGCGGAATATCTCGGCCGACAGATGCGCTCTGCCATTCGATTCGAGGATCTTGTCGTTGAAGTTCTCGATACCCAGGCTCAGGCGAGTAATGCCGAGTTCCTTCAGCGTCTCGAGCTTGTGCTGCTGTAGCGTGCCCGGCTCGCATTCAAACGTCACCTCGGCCGCGGTGTGCAACGGCAGAATCGCCTGCACGCGCTGAAACAAACCGCGAAGTTGCTGAGCACTCAGGTACGACGGCGTGCCCCCGCCGAAGTAGACGAAGTGCAACGGCCGATCTTTGACGTATTGCCGTGCGGCGTAGAGTTCCAGTTCGCGCGTCAAGGCGTCGAGATATACCTCGACATCGCGAGCATTCTTATCGACATAGACGCGGAAATAGCAGAATTTGCAGCGCTTTCGGCAAAACGGCACGTGGAGGTAGAGACCGAGAGGCGTGTCGGCTTTCGGCGCCGAATCGAGCGTGGTAAATGCCGCGGGCAGATTCGCGGCACTCCACGTCGAGAACGGCGGATAGTTGGCGACGAAGTAATTGCCCAGTCCGGTTGACTCTTGGTCCGTCATTTTTTCTGCACCAAAAAAGAGCAGCAGCGTGGTGGGGTATCACTTCCATCGTATCGTCGATTCCCACGCGGGCAAGACGAATCGGTCACGCCAACTGATTTGCAAGACATGCCAGCAACAGACGTTCGACGAGCCAAGCAAGGGTCTAAAATCGTCCATTCATGTCACGAAACGCACACCTAAATAGCCAAATTCGCCCCTGAATCGCCTCGCCCCTTGTTCCCCGCCTCTGTTTTTTCCAGTGCACTTTCATGTAAACCAACCTTCAAACTCGCGGCACGCTATTTGCAAATCGGATGCAATTGTCCTATTTTGGATCGGATGGTTATTTTCTTCTCAACAGGGAGCGTGACATGTTTTGCGATCAATGTGAACAGACTCAAAATGGCCGAGGTTGTACCGAGATCGGAGTGTGTGGCAAAGATGCCGACACCCAATCGCTGCAAGAGATTCTTCTCTATGGAGTCAAAGGCATGGCCGCCTATGCAAATCACGCGCGCCGGCTGGGAAAGTCGGACGAAGCGGTCAGCGCTTTCATTGAAGAGGCGCTCTTTGCCACGATGACGAACGTCAATTTCGACATGGCAAACCTACTCGAAATGGTGCTCGAATGCGGTCGGCAGAACCTGCGTGTCATGGAAATGCTCGACGCAGGCCATTCGGTAAAGTTCGGCACGCCGGCGCCGACGACGGTTTATGAAGGCACAAAGGCGGGCCCGGGCATTCTCGTCACCGGGCATGACCTCGTCGATCTCGCCGACCTGCTTGAACAGGCGCGCGGACAGGGTGTCAACGTCTACACGCACGGCGAAATGCTGCCTGCACACAGCTATCCCAAGCTGCGTGCCCATTCTCATCTCGCGGGCCATTACGGCGGACCCTGGCAGAATCAACAGTGGGAGTTCCCCGGGTTCACCGGGCCAATCGTTGCCACGACTAACTGTGTGTTGATCCCGCCGGATTCCTACAAGGACCGCCTATTCACCACGCGCGTCACTGCCGTGCCTGGCGGTAAACGGCTCAGGACGAATGATTTCGGTCCGGTCATTGCAATGGCGAAACAGTCGAAGCCGCTGCCGGAGCGCAAGGTCCGCGAATCGACGATCGGGTTCCATCACAGCGTGATCCTCGGCTTGGCCGACTCTGTGGTTTCGGCGGTGAAATCAGGCGCGATCAAGCGTTTCTATCTGATAGGCGGATGCGATGGCGCCGAGGTCGGTCGCAATTATTTCACCAAACTCGCGCACGCCACGCCCGCGGAATCGGTGGTCATCACGCTCGGTTGTGGCAAGTACCGCATTCGCAATCACGAATACGGCACGGTCGCCGGGCTGCCTCGGTTCCTGGACATGGGTCAATGCAACGACGCCTATGGCGCGGTGCAGGTGGCCGTCGGCCTGGCCAAAGCGTTTCAGTGCGGCGTGAACGATTTACCGTTGACGATCGTGCTGTCTTGGTTCGAGCAGAAAGCCGTGGCAGTGCTATTGACGCTCTTGTCACTGGGTGTGAAAGGGATCCGGCTTGGTCCCGTGCCGCCGGCCTTTGTCACGCCGAACGTGTTCAAGATTTTGCAAGAGAAGTTCGACCTGAAACTGACCGAAGCCGAACCGCCGCCGAGCCTGTATACACTCCCGATGGCCCCGGCGACATCGGCGACGATTCCGGTGTGACGATTCCGGTTAGAAGCTGTTTCAGAACCGAATTTCGCCCTCTCCCCACGGTACTCCGGGGGGAGAGGGATGGGGTGAGGGGGGGGTTAGAATCCTTCGCGAAATCTTGGATTTTCAGCGGGTTTGAAGTCCCCCTCACCCCCAACCCCTCTCCCCCGGAGTACCGGGGGCGAGGGGAGCGGTGTGCGATTTCGGTTTTGAAACACCTTCTTAGCCGCGACTCAGCAGCGGAGCGAGGCTGAATCCCGCGCTCCGCTGCCGCGTCGCGGCTAACCGATCCCCTTTACCACGACGATACCGCCATGAAAACAATCGACGAAGCCAGGTTAGAAACCGACCTCGAGTATCGGTTCCAGTATCTCGCGGAGTTCATCGGATTCGGCCCTGATGACCAGAATGCCATACAGATGGCGGCGATGTATCTCGGTCCGTTGATTCCCGAACTCGTGGACGCGACTTACGCTCGCCTGCTCGCTTATGACGCGACCGCTCGCCACTTTCTGCCGCGCCAGGCCGGATACGACGGCGCGCTGCCCGCGAATTTGGACGACATCGCTCAGAGCCCGCAGATTCGGTTTCGCAAGGAACATCTTGGCCGGTATTTCATGCAGGTGCTGGGTCGATCATTCGATAGCAAAATGATCATCTATTTCGACATGGTCGGTAAGATGCACACGCCGAAAGCGGGGAACGCCGACATCGACGTGCCGCTCGTGCAGATGAACGCCCTGATGGGACTTCTGTCCGACGTGCTGATAGACGCGATCAGCAAATTCCCGCTTGATGCTGTTTCGATGCCCGCGACGATTCGCGCTTTCCAGAAGTTGCTGTGGATTCAAAACGACTTCATCACCCGGCACTATGTGACGTGACCCTTCGAAAGTTCCCCTACCAGGGCAATACCAGCGCCTACATGGACTCAATGTGGACCGCGCACATGACGTGATCCCTAATTATCTAGATCCCGTCGTTTCGCCGTAGAAAGAAGGCCGTTGCGTCTCCACTCTACCGCGCCGGTGGGTTCGGTTCGCAATGTGGTTGCGGCGATATTTTCAAAAAAATCCGCATGCAGTTGCCCCCCTTTCTCCCTCGGGAATTTGGCCACCCCCCCCGAAAAAGTGCGAAAGCGCTTGGCCAGCAGCAGATGGCCGAGCGCACTTGGCCAGGAGGAACCGCCGTCCGGTACAACGACGATAGGACGTCGCTCGGATCGAGCAAAACATGGAACCCGCGTCGCCTTTTTCCTTTCACCCGACGATCACGCGCGGGCGCTTCTTGGCGTCGGGTTCGGCGCGGTGGATGAGTTCGCGCACTTTCCAGGGCACGTTGCCTTCGCCGAAGGCCAGGTAGCTCCAGCTTGCCGACAGCATGTCCATCCGCGTCCAGCCGAAATGCAGGCCGGGCGGCACGCTGTTGCGCGACATCTCGAGTGCGACGGCGGCGATGGCGTGCGCGACCGAAACGCCGCCCGTCACGCGGATGATGCAACGGTTGTTTTCGCGTACGACTTCAATGTTCAGCGTTTGAAAAAAATCGCTCGGGTCGTCAACGTTCACATCCAAAAACACCAGATCCAGCTCGGGCGAAAGCTGATGGTCCGCGCGAATCTCGGCCTCCTTTTCCACGTACGTCTCGCGGATCGGCCTGAACGGCACGAGGATCGGAAAATCTGTCAGGCGCAGGCTGTTCCAGAGAAATTTCGATTGCTCATCCTTGAACTCGAATCCGATCGTACGGAGTTCATCTGCCCGCCAGGCGCGCGACAGGATCGACATCGCCAGCACCGCCACGATAAAGCAGAACGCAATCGCCAACCCGCTTGGCGAACGCATCGCCACGGCCAACGTCGTCGTGACGAAGATCAGGGCAACGACGACGTAATACGCAAGATCGAGGAAGCGGAGAAAACGCCGACCATCGCTCGAGTGGTCGAACGCTAGCTTTTTGTCCAGCGCGGTGACGACCGCGGCACACGCGATCAACACCAGTACGCCCGTGGCGTAGGCGCCGCGCTGGTCATCGACCTTCGCCTTGAACCAGACCGTGACAAGCGTATTGATGCCTGCGAAGAGAATGAGCAGCACGCCCCAGCGCTGCGTCCAGCGAAACTCCATGCCGAAACGCGTCAGGAACACCGGCAGCAGCACCGAAAGCGCCGTCATCACACTCGTTCCCGCGAGGCACAACATCAATACCGTGACGATATCGTACACCGTACCGAACGCCGTCCCGCAGATTGGCAATAGCAGTTCGCCCTCGCCCAGCGACAAGCGCCCGCCATGCGCGAGATACGCCAGGGCGCGGTTATTCGCTCGGCCATCGGTTCCGAATTCCTCGTTGGGAATCAGCAGCGTTGTCACCAGAATCGAGCCAAGCAGGTAGATCGCCATGACCATGGCCGCGACGATCAGCACCTTGCGCGTATTGCGGATCCGAGTGCGCGGCGGTTGTTCGTCGGGTGTACCCTGAATCTGAGGCATCAGGATCATGCTCATCTCGAAACCGCTCAAGCCGAGCGCGAGATTCGGCAGCGCCATCAGCGCCCACAGACTGACGCGCCACCAGCCGATCGATCGTTCGCCGCGTTCGACGGCATCGAACTCGCCGAGGCAGATTTGGTTCCACCATTCGCCAACGATCTCGGGCTGCTCGATCAGTTTCCACACGCCGCCCGCGATCAAGGCGCCGGTCATCAGCAGATACATGACGACTAACGGCACCGCCAGGCGAAGCACATTTCGATTGAACCCCTTGCGTAGGACGAACCAAAAAACGAACCCGACAAAGCCGAGCACGATGGTGACGACGAGTTGCTCGTCGAAGTACGGCGCCGCTTTTTCGCCGAACCAGTCGACGCCGTGCGCCTTGAGCTGACCGACGACGTCGCGCACTGCATCTCGGCGATCATGGTCGTGCTTGTTGAGCAAGTGCACCGAGGCATCGGCGAGCGAGAGCGATTTCAGCATCGTAAAGTCGGTGGCGGCAAAACCGAGCATGATGAGCACGAGCGTCTTCCCCCGCCAGCCGCGGATCAATTTCTCGACCACGCCCAGCGCTCCTTGTCCGCCAGGCGATCGGCCCGCAAGCCAGCAATAAACCGGCAAGGCGCCCAACAGCGTGACGAGCACGACCGCCGCCGTCGCAATGGGACCGAACCGCTTCGTCTCGTGATAGGTAATAGACGGTTGGTACGCCAACGTGCTGAAATAATCGAGACCGAGCAAACAGACGATCCAGAGCCAGAAATGCTGCTCGCCGGGTTCTCGTTTGGGAAGCGTCGATGCAGGGGCATTTTCGAGCATGGGATACTCGCATGGGAGAGCGGAAAAGGAACACCGATGCTACCCCTATTCTATGAGGAGGCCAGCAACCCGCGTTTGATATGTAGATTGAGCAAAAGTCATTGTAAAATGTTCAATCCTAAGTGCGAAATGTAGGCAGACGCGACAGAAATACCACCCAGCATTTTGAACAGCTCTTTTTCGTAACACATTTCTCAAAATAAAGTTATGAATAATCACCAACAACGGCATCTATATTGGCGTAGAATTTGCTACCCAATAGAACATCAATCGGGCCGACAGAGAAGAGGCACGATTTGCTGAAGGAGTGGCCCTGTCATCGGCATGCTGGAACCTGCCTTTGTACAGGGCCACTGTGTTTTTTTGATGAAGTTGCCTTTGAATGCGTCATTCCATGCGCGTTTTCCGCGCAAGCTTGTTGCCAATTTCTCCTCGTTTCGCTTTATTCCGTGGTCATGGTCCCATTTCACGCTAGAATAGTAAGGTACGCCAGCGGTGCGGCTCCTCTCCTTATCTCCGCTTTTCTGGCGCGGTCTTGTATTGTCGAGGCCTGCCGGTCATGGCATCTTCTCCTTCCCTGAAGGAATCACTCGACGCGCCCTTGCCGGGTGTCGTTGGCGAAAGCACCGCCATGCGCGGCGTCTACCGCCTGACACGACTCGTGGCGTATTCGCGCGCTAGCGTCCTGCTTATCGGCGAGACGGGAACGGGTAAAGAAGTCATCGCACGAAACATCCACCGACTCAGTCCGCGTGCCGATGGACCGTACGTGCGCGTCAACTGCGGCGCGCTCACCGAAAGTCTGCTCGAAAGCGAACTGTTCGGCCACGTCAAGGGCGCATTCACCGGTGCCGTGGACAACAAAACCGGACGATTCGAGGCGGCGCACGGCGGCACGATCTTTCTCGATGAAATCAACAGCATGACTTCCAAGCTGCAGGTGAAACTCCTGCGCGTGCTGCAGGAACGCGAGTTCGAGCGCGTCGGCGAAAGCCGAACCATCCGCGTCGATACCCGCGTGATCGGCGCGACGAATCAGTTTCTGGAAGAGGAGATCGAAGCAGGCCGATTCCGCGACGATCTGTACTATCGTCTCAACGTCGTGCCGATCTACCTCCCACCGTTGCGCGAGCGGACCGACGACATCCCGGCTCTGACGCGTTATTTTCTCGAGCGCTACTGCGAAGAGAATCGCCGCGATCCGCCCGAAGTGCCGGCAGCGATTCTGGAACGCCTCAAACGCTACGATTGGCCTGGCAACGTGCGCGAACTCGAAAATTACGTCGAGCGCTGCGTCGTCCTGTCGCACGGGCAGGAGGTGCAATTCGAGCAAATGCTGCCAGGCCACGAACGCCGAATGCGCGTGGCGCATGGCAAACCTGCGGAGATGGATCAGCAGGTGCAGCAACTCGTGCGCACCGCGCTGCAACAAATCCCGGCAGACGATGGCAACCTCTACAATCGGCTCATCCGCTGCCTAGAGCGGGAATTGCTCGACCAGGTCCTGCCGATCTGCGACAACGTGCTGATCAAGGCGGCCGCACGCCTCGGAATCAACCGCAATACGCTCCACAAGAAGCTCAGCGAATTCAAGCACCCGCTTGTCTCTAACGAGGAACCCGACAGCTAACTGGTTCGATAATCTTTGCGTTCGATTAGTCGCCTTGGCTTGCGTCATTTCTCCGATAGAATCGCTTCAAGCAAACCCGACACCATTCTCGGCATTCGTCATACCAGGGAAACTACCATGTTACTACGCGCAGCCTGCATCGCGTTCTCGCTCATCATCGGCGTCACGCTAGTGGCGCAGGAAACCGGAAAGAAGACGGAAAAAAAGCCGATCCGGCTTCCCGGCGTCGAAGCCGACGGAGCAGTGCGTCTGCCCAATAGCTGGTCGATCAAGCCGGCGGGCAAGCAGATTGAACTCGGCGACTTCCCCGTTGCCATCGCGCTGCATCCGTCGGGAAAATGGGCCGCGGTCCTGCATGCTGGTTATGGCGATCACGAAATTAGCATCATCGATTTGACGGCGAAGAAGGAACGCGTGCATTCCCGAGTCATCCTCGAGCAGACCTTCGGCGGGCTGACATTCTCGCCCGATGGAACGCAGCTGTATGCGGGCGGCGGGGAATTCGATGTCGTGCATCAATTTCAGTTCGATGCCGGCCTGCTCTTCAAACACCGAAAATTGCCGATCGCCGACGGCAAGTTCATCCCTGGCTCGCTCGCCATTCACCCTGACGGCAAGACGCTGTACGTTCCCGGCGCGTTTGGCCACGCCGTCGCCGTCGTGCCTGTCGAGAATCCGAAAAATCGCACTACCATTTCGCTCGGCGCGGACAGCTATCCCATCTACTGCCTCGTCGATGCCAAGACGAATCGGCTCTTCGTTAGCCTGTGGAGCAAGGCCTCCGTTGCCGTCATTGACCTGACTACGAAAAAAGTCGTATCGCAGATAACAACTGAGAAACACCCGACCGAGATGGTCCTCACTCCGGACGGCAAGACTATGTTCGTCGCTTGCTCCAACTCGACGCGCGTCAGCGTCATCAACATGAGCGATTTCAAAGGCCTGGAGACAATCAACTGCGCCCTCTACGCCACCGCACCGAACGGCAACACGCCCAACTCGCTCAGCCTGACGCCCGACGGCAAGATCCTGTTCGTCGCCAATGCCGACAATCACAACCTCGCTCTCTTCAACGTAGAAAAGCCCGGAGCAACCAAACCGCTCGGCTTTATCCCCGTCGGTATGTATCCGACCTCCGTACGCTACAACGCAGCCGACAAACGCATCTACGTGGCCAACGGCCGTGGCACGAGCGTGAAAGCCAACCCCAAAGGTCCCGACCCGACGCTGCCGAAAAATACGACGATCCGCGAGTACATCGCCAGCCTCTATCGCGGCACGCTTGGCATCATCGATATGCCGAACGAGGAAGAGATGGTCGCGTACAGCAAGCAAGCATATGCGTGCAGCCCGTTGCGCGAGGACCTCGGTCCGCGCGGCTTGCGATCCAAGGACAATCCCGTTCCAGCGAAGATTGGCAACTCCAGTCCCATCAAATACTGCATTTACGTCGTCCGCGAGAATCGCACCTACGATCAGGTCTTCGGCGACATGAAAGAAGGCAACGGCGATCCCAACCTTTGCATCTTCCCCGAAAAGGTCACGCCCAACGCGCATCGGCTCGCACGCCAATTCGTGCTGCTTGACAATTTCTACTGCGACGGCGAAGTCTCGGCCGAGGGCCATGAGTGGTCGATGGGCGCGTATTGCACCGATTTCGTCAAGCGAGTGTGGCCGCTCAGTTATCGCGGCAGTCCGACGAAGAAACTCAGCATCTACCCGGCCGAAGGGATGTTCGACCCCGTCGCAAGGCCCGCGGGCGGCTACCTCTGGGATCGCTGTGCCGAGGCCAAGGTCAGCTACCGCAGCTACGGCGAATGGGTCAGCAACGGCAAAACGCCCAACGATCCCACAAAGGCACGCGTCAAGACGCTCGAGGGCCACATCGATCCTCTCTACCGTGGGTATGACCTGGACTATCCCGACGTCAAACGGATCGAGCGATTCCTGACGGAACTCAATCGCTTCGAAAAGGAAGGCGATATGCCCAAGTTGCAAATCGTTCGCATCGGCAACGATCACACCTATGGCACGAAAGCAGGCAAACCGACGCCGACTGCCATGGTCGCGGAGAACGACCTTGCGCTCGGCATGCTCGTCGAAGGCGTCTCCAAGAGCAAATTCTGGAAAGAGACTGCCATCTTCGTGGTGGAGGACGACGCGCAAAATGGCTCGGATCACGTGGACGCCCATCGCACGGTCGCGCTGTGCATCAGTCCCTTCACGCAGACGGGCAAGGTCGATTCGACGATGTACTCGACGGCATCGATGCTGCGAACGATGGAGTTGATCCTGGGCCTGCGTCCGATGAGCCAGTTCGACGCTGCCGCCACGCCGATGTACAACGCCTTCACGCAGAAACCGAACCTTGCGGCGTACAAACACGTCGTTCCGGAGGTGGACATGAAAGCCGTCAACCTGGCAACGGCGTATGGCGCGAAGTGGGCGGAGACATGGGATTTCTCGAAGGAGGACGTCATCGACGATCTAATCTTCAACGAGGTAATCTGGCGCTCGGTCCGTGGCGCTGATTCGCAGATGCCGCCTCCGGTGCGAGCGGCGTTTGTATTTCCGCACTTGCCGAAGGATGAGAAGTAGAAATTCGAATATCGAAAATCGAAATCCGAAACAATTTCAAAATCCGAAATACGAGAATTATCAGTCCAGGCGTGCTTCGCAATTTGGCATTAATAGTTTGAATTTGTTTCGTATTTCGATTTTCGTGTTTCGGATTTGCGACTCGATGAAACCAATCGACCACCCCTGTGCCCTGTGTGGCCGCCTGTTTGATAAACGCCAGCTCACGAAGCATCATTGCGTGCCGCGTGCGAAGGGCGGCACGACCGAGGACGTTGCGCTCATTTGCTCGCAGTGCCATGGCATGGTGCACGCGACCTATTCGAATGCGACGCTGGAGCAGATGTATCCCACGGTGGAGATGCTGCGCGACGCGCCGGAATTGGCGAAGTATCTGAAATGGGTTGTGAAGCAGCCGGCAACACGGCACAAGAAAAACAAGCCGCGGCGGAGGAAGATTTGACGATCCCGCAGCCTTTCGGCTGCGGGCGTCGAAGCGATATTAGCCGCGAGCGGGAGCTTGCAGACCGATGTTGACGAAGCAGTGAACGTGCGGGAGAACGCGGAAGTTCCACACGAAGCCGGGGCCTTCGATGCGCCAGAAGTCCCAGCTGCCGGCTGCGGTTCCGGCGTCTTTGTAGAACCCGAGGCTGAGACGTTCCAGACCGCCATTGCGGCGAACCAGTTCCATGACCTCGTCACCATCTTCACGGCGGTACGGCGAAAGCAGATCGCGCATGACCTGTTCGACCAGGCGGCGCTGATCGGCGGTGAGCTCGCGAATCGCGATGCCGGGATACGCTTGGCCTGCAGCACGGAAGCGGACCGAACCTTCTTGTTCGCGCGGTTGCGGATACATCTGGATCGTCGCCGAGCGGCGCTGAGCTTCGGAAAGCGCTTCCCAGACGGCAATCGCGCTGCGGGTCTGGTAGTTGAACACGTTGCGAGCGCTCATGCCATCGGGCGAGTGGCCGTAGTACATCGGCCCGCCGAAGCCGGCGTTGGCTTCGGAATTGCCGTCGCAGCGGACGGTGAGGTGATGGCCGGTGAAGACCCAGGCGAACTGGTTGTCGCCCGACGGATCACCGAAGATGTAGGCGCCGCAGCGATCGAACGATTGGCTGTTGTCGAACGTGCCATTGCGGGTGATGCGGCGATAGCCTTCTTCGTCGGAAGCAATCGCGCGAAGAATTCGTTGGTTGAGTTCACGCTGTGCGGGTGTGTAGACAGCGCCGATGTTGTGCGCACCGAAAATCGGGCCATTATACATGCGTTTGCGCGTCGGCTGTGCGGTGGCGGTGGCACCGTGATTCCAGGCATAAACAACGCGCTGCCGTTGCGCGGCGCTCAGGCCTTGGAAGAGTTCGCGGATCAGCGCTTCGGCTGGCTTGGCGACGCGCGCTGCGGGTTGTGCCGTCGCCGTGCCCTGCGCGGTGACGATTTGCGGGACGGCTTCCAGCGCCGCCAAGGTCACTACCGTGCCGCCCGCCGCCATCATGAACTCGCGTCGGCCGAGGCCTTCGGGAGTTTCGCATTCCGGGCAGGCGATTTTGTTCTGCTCGTTCATTCCATCGCTCCTGTGGCAAAAAGAGTACAAGGGGGGGATTTCTACCATCTTTGTCGAATCGCGTTCAACTGTCAAGAAGCAAGTTCAATTTCTGCGAAGAAATCATCCGGTTTTAATTACTTCGCCAGGCCGCATTCTCGCCTACTTGAAAATTAATTTGTCGCAACGCTGATCATCCAATTGATTCCGAAGCGATCGGCAACCATGCCAAACTTCGGCGACCAGAACGTCTGAGCCAGCGGCATGGTAACCTGGCCTCCGTCGGCGAGCGCTGCAAATATCCGGTCCGCCTCGGCCTCGGTCTTGACGGCGATGGACAGCGAGAACCCACAAAACGTCGTCGGTTCGCCACGGCCATCGGACGCCATGATCCGGCTTTCTCCGATGCGAAACGATGCATGCATCACCTTGCTCTCGAATCCTGGCGGGATCATCCCCGGCGCCGGCGGTTGCGGACTGTCCTTGAAATGCAGCAGCATCTCGACCTCCGCACCGAGAGCCGAGCGGTAGAAGGCGATCGCTTCTTCACAGCGGCCGCTGAACATGAGATACGGTTCCACACTGAGCTTTGACATTTGGGATTTCTCCAAAAAGAAACTGAGAGCAACAGTTTATTTTGAAATATCTCACGAAAAGACGCAAAGGCCGCAAAGGAAAAATGTCTGATTCTCTCTACTATTTTCTTTGTGGCTTCGCGCCTTTGCCTGAGGTTTGTTCAATAACGGTAGTGTTATTTCGTGCTATCGGCGGTCAGTTTTTCCGGCGACTCCTCTCGCGCCGTCTCGGCCCATTCCGGCGGCGCCATTCGCAGCGTGACATCGCCGAATGCTTCCGTTTGCTCTGTCACGATACGGCGGCCTCGCACTAGCTCCAGCGTCGCCAAAAACAGGCCAAGCAAACGCCCTCGTGTCCGCGGCGGCTGAAACAACTCGGTGAGCGTGAGCGCTTCCCGCTCGCCAAGCAATGCGAGAATACGATCCATGTGGACCTGGATCGGCGTCTCGTCCATCACGATCTGGCCAGGCTGCAATGCGGCGGTCTCGCGCATCAGCCGGCCAAACGCGCTGACGAGGTCCCATAACTCCACCTTGCGGACCGGCTGATTCGCCAGGTCGGGCTGCGTCGGCAGCTCCATCGGCGTGCGCGGCAGACGCGTCATCTGCTTTTCGGCGTGCTCCTCCAGCAGCGCCGCCGCCTCTTTGTACTTCTTGTATTCGATCAGCTGTTTGACGAGTTCGAGCCGCGGATCGTCCTCTTCCTTGCCCGGCGTTTCTTCGCGAGGCAAGAGCAGCCGGCTTTTGATTTCCATCAGTGTGGCGGCCATGACGAGGAACTCGCCAGCCGCTTCGACATCGATGACCTGGATAATATTGAGGTAGCCGAGAAACTGCTCGGTTATTTTGGCGATGGGGATGTCGTACAAATCGACTTCATGATGCTTCACGAGAAACAGAAGCAAATCAAGCGGCCCGCGGAACGTCGGCAGTTCGACGGTGTAATCCATGAGAATAGTTTACGGAATTGTTCAGCCGCTCGCCTTTGGCGAGCGCGGACATGGCGCCACGTCCGCATTCGCCAAAGACAAGTTGAAAACCATCACGCCAGGATCTCGCGGATCGGCTGCGCGGTGCGGTCGGCAACCGGGATCGGGCGACCGACGTTCGACATGTTCTCCAGCGTCGGATCGATACCCAGGGCCGAGAGCGCCGTACCCAATAAATCAGGCACGGACACCGGCCGCGGATCTTCGACGGTCGTGCCGTCGGCGCTCGTCCGGCCATAGACCGCGCCGCCGCGAATCCCGCCGCCGGCGAGTACGGTCGTCCAGGCATTTGGATAGTGGTCGCGGCCCTGTCCGCCGTTGATGCGCGGCGTGCGGCCGAACTCGCCCATCCAGATGATGAGCGTGGTGTCGAGCAAACCTCGCTGGCGCAGGTCGTCCATCAGCGTGCCCCAGGCGGGGTCGAGCACCTCGCTCAAACGCTGGACGGACGGGAAATTCTGCCCGTGCGTGTCCCAACCGATCGGCATACCCGGTTGCGGCCCGAGCGTTACCTCAACGAACGGCACATTGCGTTCGACGAGACGACGCGCCAGCAAGCAGCCCTGGCCGAACATGTTGCGCCCGTAGGAATCGCGCACGGCTGCGGGTTCGTCCGTAAGTTCGAAAGCCGCCCGGGCCGAGGTTCGCATCAGAGTCACGGCTCGCTGGTAGGCGGTCTGATGGCTGCGAGCCGCGACCGTCTGCGTGCGCTGCACAAAGTCGCGCTCCATTTCTTGCAGCAGATCGACGCGAGCACCGAATTGGGCCGCGGTCACCTCCGCGCCATGTTCGAGATCCTGCACGCGCAAGGCTTGATCGTAATTCGTCATGTTCGGCTGGAAGTTGTTGTTCTCGCCTACCATGAGCGGTGCGTATTGCGGACCCAGAAAGCCCGATGAGAAAGCGGCCTGATTGAAGATGCGATACGGCGCAATGCTGACAAAGCTCGGTAATGGCAGATCGCGCTGGCCGATCTCTTTCGCCACGATGGAACCAATCGTCGGATATTGCAGCGGGCCTTGTGGCAAGTAGCCGGTGCGAAGGTAGAACGTGCCTCGGCCGTGGTCGCCTTCTCGCGTGCTCATGGAGCGAATGATCGCCATCTTGTCGGCGTGCCTGGCGACGCGGGGCAGATGCTCGCTGATGCGAATGCCGGGTACGTTGGTTTGCACGGCGCGGAACGGGCCGCCGTTGGTGTGGCCTGGCTTGAGGTCGAACGTGTCCATCTGGCTCGGGCCGCCGTTCATCCACAGCAGGATGCACGACCGCGTCCGGCGCGGATTCGGCGCCGCCTGCTCGGCAAGTGCCTGCCACCACGGGCATGCGGCATACCCGACCACACCGGCGGCGGCGAGCTTCAACGCGTCTCGCCGCGAAAGCATTTCTTTTTTGGCCATGGCGTAATTCTCACTGAGGTGACTGTGAAAACCATCCTGTAATTGTTTGAAAGGACAACAATAAAACTAATGATGAGATGAATTCTAACAGACCAACAACGGAAGCGAAAGAAAAATATTTCGAGATTACCGAGGACGAGCCAAGCCGCGAAAGCGGCAGGTTGAGCAAGCCGCTGCCGATTCAACCTGCCGCTTACGCGGTTCGGCTCGCAAACACTTTAGCACCTTTACAAAAATAACTTCCCGAAATGGTCGAGCCCACTTGCTCCCCTCTCCCCCGCCCCTGTTGAACGGGC
>CAZAFH010000149.1:0-16086 GCA_964484265.1 uncultured Singulisphaera sp. | reverse complement strand
CGTGCTGCCGGCGTTGAAGCTCTGCATCTGCGTGATCGTGCCGGCGTCGTCGTAGACCTTGTACGTCGTCGCGACAACATTGGAACCCGCGAGATCGCTATAGCTCGTAAACGTCGTGTTCCAGCCTTCCTTGTTGTTGACGTAGTCATAACGCATCTCCAGCGTCTGCCCGGAGTAGGTGCGGCGTATCAAGTAGTTGGCGGCGTCGTAGGTGGAAATCTCCGTGCCGCCGAAGCTGTCGATGACGCTGGTGCGGTTGCCGACGTCGTCGTAGGCGAAGTTGAGCGTCACGCCGTAGGGTTGGGTGAGCAGCGTGGCGCGGTCGGCGAGGTCGTAGGTGAAGCCGTAGGTGCCGCTGGTGTTGTAGGCGGTCAGCATCTTACCGTCGTCGTCGTAGGTATATGTTCCGTTGCCGTTCGAGAGGGTGCGGCCTGCTCCGTCGTAGCTGAAGTCGATGGTGCCGCCGTCGGGGGTGATGCGTTGGATGAGGCGGTTGTTGTCGTCGTAAGACTGTAGGGTGGTGTAGCCGGTGGGTGCGGTGATGTGGGTGATGTTGCCGTTTTTGTCGAGCAGGTACGATGTGACATTCAATTCCGGGTCGGTGATGCTCGTGAGCCGATTCGCGGAGTCATAGCCGTAGGTGGTCGTGCCGCCGCTGCCATCGACGGATTGGGTCTTGTTGCCGCCGAGGTCGAAAGCGAAAGCTAGCGTGACACCGTGACTCACGGTAAGCGTGACGCGGTCCTTCGGATCATACGCGGTGCTGTTGACGCGGCCGGCGGCGTCGGTTTGCGTCAAGATGCGGCCGACGCCGTCGTAGCTCGTCAAGCTCGTGTGCAGGTCGCCATCGATCGATTTCGTCATTCGGCCAGCACGGTCGTATTCGGATAGCAGCGAGTAGCCGTTGGCGTCGATGGTGAGTGTATTTCGGCCAGCGTCGTCGTATCGATACTGCGTGGAATGGCCATTGGCGTCGGTCAGCTGCGTCAGCTTTCCACCTGGGCTATAAGCGTAGAGCGTCGAGTGGCCTGCTGCATCCACCGCGAGCGTCAAGAGATTGGCGGGATCGTAGTACGAAAGTGAAGTGTGGTCGTTGCCGTCCACCGCCATGGTCTGATTGCCGTTCGGGTCGTAGGCACTTCCGGTATTGTCGCCAGCGCCATTACTCTCACCAATCGAGTAATTGTCGCCATCATAGGCACTGGTGCTCGTTTTGTCTTCGCCATCGATCCATTTCGTCATTCGGCCTGCAGGGTCATAGGCCTGGAAATTCTCATTGCCCTCCGCATCTTCGGTGCGGACGAGCCGGTTGTCAGCGTCGTATTCCTTGGTGAAGGTCGCGCTGATGCCGGTATCTATGGTTTTAATGAGGTTTTTGGCGTCATCGTAAACGTTCAGAAGGGTGTGCAGATTTGGGTCGATCGTTTTCGTGACCAGACTGGCGTTATCGAATTCCTGTTTCCAGGTTGACGAACCAATGACCGTTTCGGTGAGCCGGTCGATCTTATCGTAGCCGTAGAGCGTGGTCTGGTTGGCGCCATCAATGTTTTTGAGGACGTTGCTGTTGTAATCGTATTCTTGAGACGTGGTGTAGCCGAGAGGATCGACCGAAGCGGTGACGCGGCCGACGAGGTCATAACCCGTGGTCCAGGTAGCGCTGACGGCGTCGATGGTTTTGGTGAGGCGATCATCGGCGTCGTAAAATTGCTGAATGGTTGCGCCGTCGGCGTCGATTTGCCGGGTAAGAAGTCCGGCTTTATCGAGTTCAAAAACGGCAGAGTGACTGTTCGGGTCGGTGGTGAGGGTGCGACGATTGTCACTGTCGAACGCCTGTGTCCAGGTATAGCCGCGCGGATCGACCGTGGCGACAAGATTGCCGGCGGCGTCATAGCCGTAGCTGGTGGTCTTGTTGTTGCCGTCTACGGCTTGAATCATCCAGCCGCGCGAATCGTAGGCCTGGCTTGTTGTGATGCCGCCTCTGATGGACTGGGTTTGGAAACCGGCAGCGTTAAAGGTCGCGGAGGAATTAACGTTGGGAGTATTCTGAGCAACGGGGCGACTATCTGCATCGTAGGTGTAAGTCGTAACGTGGGTATTCCCGTCCGTGATGGTATATGGATCGCCTTTGGCATCGTAGCTCATGTATTCGATATTGCCATCGGGATCGACGGTTTTTGTGAGACGATAATTGGAGTCGTAGTAATAGTCGGTTTGATGAGTGAGCGGGTCGATGGCGCCGATCATGGTTTTGCCGGACCATCCGTATGTCGTCGTCCATCCGTTGCCGCTGACCGATTCAGTAATTTGCCCGAGGCTGTTAAAGGCGGCGCTGGTGGTGATGCCGCTATCGACGGCGAGAGTGACGCGATCGCAGAACGTTCCGTCGCGAGAATAAGCGGCGGTGCTTCCGCCGGGCCGAGTTATGGAGGCGAGCTGCCCGGATGCGTCATAGCCGTAGCTTGTTGTGTGGCCGTTGCCATCGACGGCGGTAGTGACGAGACCGCTTTGGTCGTATTCCCAGGATTCGCTGATGCCCGATGGAGTCTCGTATTTCAGGACGCGGCCGAATTCATCGAGTTTGTAGACGGAGGGATACGACAGGCCATTGGTGAGGGTGGCTTTGCGTGCGTTGTCGGCATCGACCGCGGTCGATGCCAGCGGTGCTTCGACGGCGGGGTCGATGTCGTAGGTGGCGCCCGAGCCAAGGTTGACCTGACTGAGCCGGCCGGTGGCGTAGTCGTAAGTGAGCGTGGTGCCGTAGGGATCCCAGTAGTCGGTGGCCAGGTGGTGTTCGTCGTAGCCGAAGGTGCGAGTAAAACCGGCGGCGTCGACGAGTTGGGTGACGAGGCCGATGCCGTCGGTCACTTGCGGGTCAACATCCACGACACGGCTGCCTGGTTCGGTAATGGTGTTGAGGAAGCCGGAATCGTAGGCGAGAACGGTGGTGCTGCCGTCGCCCGCGATGACTTGCGTGAGGTGGTGGACGGCATCGTAAGCATAGGTTCGCGTGAAGTTGTCGGTGCCATGGACGCTAGTGAGCAGGCCGTCGGCGTCGTAGTGTTGCTTGATTTCGCCGCTTAGGGTGTAGGTGTAGCCCGTGGTGCTGTCGCCGGTGAGCGTGCCGAGGTCATCGCTTGGGCTTGTGAAGCCGCCGCCGCCGTCGTCCTTGAAGAAGCGCACATCGCCGGTGCCGAATACTTTGAGAGCGCCGCCGGTGACGGGTACAATCTGATCGACTCCGGAAATCCCCCAGCCGGCGCCGAAGGCATCGACCTGACCGGAGACGTTGCTGTCGCGAACGACCGCGGCGGTCGCCCCGAACGTACTGGTGATGTCGGTTCGGCCCGAGTAGACGAGCCTGGTCTGCAACTGCCAGAGGTAATAACCTGTTTGCGTGAACGGAGAGGCAACCTGTACAGCGAGGACGTAGGTGTCGCCCATCGAATGACCGGTCGTGGAGAAATAGACCGAATCCTGTTGAACGCCATTCCACGTCAATTGCACATAGATGGCGCTGGGCACTTCGCTTTCGTCGCTGTCAACCTGCACGGCGACGATTGGGCGGACATCCGTCGTGGTCGAGTTGAAGACGAATACGGGGTTGCCGCCCATTTCCGTGCCTGGGCTCAAATCGAAGTCGAGTTGCTGCCCCAAACGCACGGCGCCTTGATTGAGGTCCACGCCGACTTCGCCGATTGGAATCAGCATGTTGCGCGGATCATTCATGTTGGCGATCGGGTGGCCCTCGGCGAATACGATCTGGACATCGGGATCGTCGTAAACGAGCGAAGCGGCCAGACCGTTATCGAAATGATCGATGAGGAAGGTGCTGAAGACGCCGGAAAGCGAGCTTGCCGTCAGGACCGTGAAGACATCGCTGTCGCTTACATTGGCGCCGGTCAGCTTTTTCACTTCGAGCGTGCCGCCAAGCGTCGCGGTCCCGCCGATGGTCAGGCGATCGTAGGCGGAGCCTGTGAGTTCTTGGATGTCGACGACGAGAACGCCCGTGGAACCTTGCGTGAAATCAACCGCCAGTGAATTGCCCCCCGAGCCATTTTCATCCGCGACAATGAGTCTGCCGTCGTTAGTGAAAGCGGAATCGATCGACGCCTCGGTCATGGCAACGCCGGCGGCCATGGTGAACAACGCGCCCTCGGAATTCGTAACCGCGATATCGTCGATGGCGATATTACCTTCAGACCATTCAACCGTGCCATAATTCGTCAAATCGCCATTCAGAATCTTTGCTCCAGCGCCTTCAATTTGTAGTGTTGCATCTTCACCAATGACGAGATCGACATCGATTGTGCCGCCGGACCAGATAAGTAGATCGGTAATCGTAAGGGTGCTGCTGCCCGTGATCGTGCCGCCACGAAGCTCGCGGTGGGCCAGATAGTTGGAGTACTCGAGGTCAAGAGTTGCAGTGGATTCGACAATCAGATTGACACCAATCGTGCCGGCGGTCCAGGTGAATTCACCCGTGATGGTGAAGTCGCCGGAGCCCGAGAGCGTCCCGCCGCTCATCGATCCATCCACCGTTGAGCCGTTGGACGTGAAGTCGAGCGTGCCCCCGGTGATGACCGTGCTGCCCGTCACCGAATAGCTGCCTTCGATGTTCACCGTTCCGCCGCTGACTTTGATCGTTCCGGCTCCATCCACTGACGTGTATTCATCCAATCCATGCGTGCCGCCGCCAAATTCCAGGGTCGCTCCAGTATCCGCCGTGAAGACTGAGATTCGCCACCGTCACGTTAGAGTCCAGGACGACGGTGTAGGCGGAATTATTGATGACCGCCGTGTCGCTCGAACTCGGAACGCCGCCGCTCCAGTTGGCGGTTGTGCTCCAGTAGTCGTCCGTGCCGCCGCCCGTCCATGTTGAGGTCGAGGGCATCAATCTTCCTTCGAGCAGATCGATGTGCGGAACGAATTGCCCGAACATGGAACGGCGACTGTCCGGAGCGCTGTGAATGGTCGTCCCCAGAAAACGCCGAACCCAGGACCAGCCACGCCGGCCGAGTTCGCGAAGGACTTGAAGGCCATCAATAATACGGATATTGCTGTACCAATTGGCGCGTGGGCGACTCATAGTTTGCTCCCTGGGGTTGGATCAAAACGCACGCACTTGCACAGGTATCAAAAAAAATCGGGCCAGTGAAGGGTAATGATTAATCGGTATTAACCATTTTCCTGAATTTACCGATAACCGAGTCAATCCGCAAGCATAGTTGTCTGTTTTTAGTAATTTTACGCTCTTCCCTCAAATCCTGTACCCACTTACCGAGTGCGAAAAACACGATCCATCGCACCGATTTCTAGGTCTTGCGGAGCACGAATCTCAAGTTGACAACCGAGCCAATCTCTTTCCACCCTCGTCTGTCGATCCACTCCCGGTGCAGCTGCGTCATGCCGTCCGACCGGCCGACGCCATGAAGGGCGATCAATCCATGGCCAGGAAGATGTTTGATCCAGGCCTCTAGTTCCTCTCGCATCGATGAACCGGAATTGTCACCGGTGATGACAAGCAGCCGGACCGCGCCTTTCCATGCCGCGCTAATCTCAAGGGAATTTCCCACCTGCAACTCGACCCATTCGCGCAGGCCATGCTTCTGCAAATTCATGATGAATGCGGGCAGCGTCGTCCGTGCATCGACGTTGCCAGGCGCCCTGTCGCCGTCTTGGAGAGGCTCGGGCGAATGCTGAAACAGATCCACGGTGGCAACTTTTTCACGCTGCGCCGCACGTGTCCCCGCGGCAAGCCAGCAGGTCGGGCGTCCAAGAAACCTGCCGATCGCGACAATGGCTCCAGGACCTGGGCCGTCTTTCGCGTGTTGGTAAAGGGCCATACCCTCCAGCGGAGTGAGCATGCCCGGCACATCTTCGAATCGGCTCCGCAGTTCATCGAATACGCTGACGGCTTCAAGGGCTCCCGAAATCGACTTCGAGGGATCCTGCACCACGCGCATGCATCTCGTCACGCCAACACGACCGTTCACCCATTCCTGATATTGTCGCTGCGCGGCGACGGCGTTGCCGTCGGCCTCATCCAGCGCCGCGCGAAGAAAGACGAGGTTGCCATTCACGACTCGTGAGCGGTCCAGAAACAAGTGCAAGTGATTTCCCGGCTGGACCCAGTAGCGCAAGAATTTGTCGGGGATATGAATGCCGTTGAACCAGCGTCCAAGAGCCACGCGAAGCATGATATCTTCGCCGCCCGCTTTACCCCGGAACGCCTGGCCCTCCGGAAAGCCGCCAATCAGATCGACTGCTGCTTTGCGCAACAGAAGATTGGAAGGGCTGGAGCCGATCACCGCCTGCATCTGAACGGGGTGAACCTCGCGATCGCAGTTGACAAGCGTGATGCCGAAGGAAACCCAGGCAAGATCGGGGCGGCTTTCCAGGATAGGTACTATTGTATTCAAACAACCCGGCGCATATTCGTCGTCTGCATCGAGGAAACAAACGTATTTCCCCGCCGCGCGCCGAAGACCGTGGTTGCGTGCCGCCGCAGGCCCGGCGTTCGCCTGCTGAACGAACTGAACGTTGGAAATGGTGGCCGCGAGCGAACGCGCCAAGGCAGCCGAATCGTCGGTGGAGCCATCGTCCACGATCACGATTTCAACCCCGTAGTGATCTTGCGCGACGATGGATTGGACCGCGCGAGCGAGGAATTCGCCTGCATTGTAACAAGGAATAATCACGGAAACGCGGACGAAAGCGTTCATTGACGAGGACCCGAGGATTGGTAGCCGTATTCTTTCACTTCACCCAACGTTGCGCCCAAGTGATCGTTTAGTTTCTTCTTGACCGACGCGCGTCGGTCGTTTGTGTGATAGACCGACCGCGCCAACTTTACGAAATCGCTGCCGAAATCCTGCAAGCTCTCACATTCGCGAATGCGATTCTCGATGTCCCAGAGTTGTTCGTTGATCCCTTTCAATTCCAGGATCAGCGCCTCCACCTCCGGCGCGACGGCGATGCTTTCGCGGCACGTCTTTTCGACGAGCGCAAGCTCCGCGCGAACGATTCTCAACTTCTCCGCATCGGCAATGCGCTCGGCTTTGATCCGCAGGATCGTCAACTTGTCGAGCAACTCGCCCGGGCTGACTTCCACGACCACTTTCGCTGGCCTCGCTTGTAGGCGCACGATCTCGTCTCGCATCCGCTCGAACACTGGCCGCCACTTGCCGAATTCGGTCTGGCGAAAGAGCCTCATTGTTGGATACCAGGGGGTGTCATCGCGATCCAGCATCCAGCGCCAATCGGCGAGCGTCGACAACCCCACCCATACCGGTAGGCCCAGAGCACCGGCGAGATGCGCCAGAGCGGAATCGCAGGTGATGGTCAGGTCGAACGATTTCATCACGGCGGCCGTCTCCTGGAATGCCCCGGCTTTCTCGTCGAGCGACGAGCCAAGATCAACGACAGGGAATCGCGCTGCCGCCAGTTGCTCCGTGCCGGTTCCTTTTTGCAAACTGTAGAGTTCTACATTCGGCAATTCGCCCAAGATCCGGAACCAGTGCAGCGGAAACGAGCGGTGGCGATCCCAGCGGTGAGCCGGGTTTCCTTGCCAGGCGATCCCAATCTTGAAATGCGGCGACGCCCGAAGTTCAACGCGCCACCTCTGCGTCAGCGCCGCATCCAACGCAAGGTAGGGCGTTTCACTTGGTACCTCGGAGAGTCTCGTTTTGCAAAGAGAGGGCAGACTCATCAACGGAGCGTGGCAGTCAAACTCCGCGGGCAGCGCGGAACCCTCCGCGATCACCCGATCGACCCCGGCCGTCGTGCCAAGAAGGGGCAGCAATTTTTCCTGGCACTCCAACCAGACGGTAGCGCCTCTCTTCTTCAGGAGCGCGGCGTACCGCACGAATTGAAGCGTGTCGCCCAAACCCTGCTCGCACCACAGCAGAATTGTCTTGCCGGCAGGATCCGACCCGTCCCAGCGCGGCTGCGGCAACTTCCGGTTCTTGGTTTCGTGCTTCTTCCAGCGCGACTCATATTCGGCCCAGCCGCGCTCATAATCTCCCTTGGTCAGCAACGACAGCGACCGATTCCAGTTGGCGTTGATATAGTCGCGCTGAACGCGAAGCGCCATGTCGTACGAAGCGAGCGCCGCATCAAGGCGGCCCATCGCGGATAACGCGTTGCCGCGATTCATGTGGGTCTTGGCGTCGAGCGGATGAATGCGCAACGATGCGTCGGCGGCGGCGATGGCCTCTTCGAAACGGCCCACATCGGCGAGCGCCAGGCACAAGTTGTTGTGGAACTCCGGATTGTTGGGCGCCAGGCGTACCGCCTGTTCCAAACAGGCCAAACCTTCCTCCGGTCGCCGTTCATTCACGAGCAGAAGCCCCATGCTGGATAGGGCTTCGACATAATCCGGCCGATGTTCCAGGGCACGTTGGAAGCTCTCTAACGCCTCAACAGGCTGGCGGCGTTCGGTATAAGCTATGGCAAGATTGCAATGCGCTTCGGAATAATCTGGCTGAAGATTGGCCGCTTCCTTGTAACTCGCGAAGGCTTCGTCGCGCTTGCCCTGTTGCGTCAATGCAACGCCAAGATTGTTGTGGGCCTTGGCAAATTGCGGACGAAGCTCGATCGCTTGCCGAAATTTCGAAACCGCTTCGTCGAGCTTGTTTTGCCGCGCCAGGGCAATCCCTAGATGCGTCAGCGAGTCAACGTTATCAGGAGACAATGCCAGCGCGCACATGAAGCCGTCGGCTGCCTCGGCAAGCTTGTTCTGGGCCATGCATACCTGACCCAGATGATGCCAGGCAGCGGCGTGATTGGAATCTAACTGGGTGATACGACGATATTGCGTTTCCGCATCCGCAAAACGCATCGCCTGATGCAGTTTTTGTGCTTCCTGAAAAAGTTCGAGCGTGGTCGGCATGGTTAGGCATTTGTCGCAAGGTAAGAAATAGGGCGACGATCCTTGTCTTGGGCCAATGTCGACGCTCCGTGACTGAACGTCCGGGTTCCGAAATGATGAATGAAAAGATCGCGGCAGCAGGCCAGCGTGAAGCCCGCTTGCCTTGTCTTGACGCTCAGAATGTCCGTATCGAACAGGCTAAGGTCGGTCCACTTTTCCAGATTCGGCAGCCCAATGCGATCAAGCACCGCCTTTTTCATGAGCAGACAGAAACCACCAAGGCGATCTGTTTCCAGCCATTTACCTTTGTTTTTCTCGCGATGGTCGTTCGCGAATTCCTGGATCGCGACGACATCCACGAGATCCTTTGACAGAGCCAATCCGCGCGAAATTTTCAACTGCTTCGCCTTGATTCGGTACGGCACCGTCTCGACCAGTTGCGGGGGCGCGGCGTAGTTCGACATCGGACCGACCATGCCAAACGTCGGCGACAGACTTGCAAGATTGATCAGTTGATTCAACCACCCATTGGTGACGATCGTGTCATTGTTCAGCAAAACGAGATACTCGCCGCGCGCCAGCTGAATCGCCTCCTTGCAGGCGTCGCGGACGCCAAGATCGGCAGGCGAACGCACAATCTCGACACGGTGCGGGCATGCAGCCTGCACGCCGCTCAAATATTCCGTCGTGCCATCGAGCGAGCCGATGTCCAGGAATATCAACTCGATCGGCGGCCTTGAGTACTTCAAGATGCTCGGCACGCACATCTTGGTGTATTCAATCATGCCGCAACAGGGGATCAGAATCGAAACCAGCGACGAACTTGCCCCGGCGGCAACATCAATTTTGCTTACCATCGAATTATCCTCGACAGGAGAAAGGGCAGATGACAGATGTCACGCCTGCAAGTGTTTTTCTTTTTCGGCGTCATCCTGCTTGGCATGCCGGCTGACAAGATTGATCAGCAACAAATACTCTTGTTGGTGCCGCAACCCAACTTGCTGCACCACTTCTTGCAGTTTCTGAAGCAGACGATCGCGGTATTCCCCCATCTTGTCCAGCGCAATCGCCTCGGCAATCATCAACAGCGCCGCAGGGAAATTCTTCTCGCGGACATGGCACCAGGCCAAATTGTAGCGTGCACGTACGTCGCTCTCGTTCACGGTCATGGCTCGCGAATAGGCCGAGCGTGCTTCCTCTATCCGGCCAAATTCAAAAAGACCGTCGCCGAGCGTGTTCCACAACTCGGCGGAGCAGGTCGGGTTGTGAGCGAGGGCCATCTTCGCCATGTCGATGCCGGCTTTGAGATCTCGCAGCGAGAAGGTGAGAAACATGCTGATTTCGCTGAGCAGCACCCAGTTTCGCGGCTGCTTTTCCAGGGCTTTGTTGTAATAGGTCGCCGCCAACTCGAACCGCCCGGCCTTGGCACAGGCGCGAGCGTGCTGGATCGGTTCGTGCAGTTGTTCGTAGGCCGCGGTGCTGAAGTGCTTCCAGAACGAGATCACGACTTCGTAGACTTGTTTCGGGCACAATAACCGTGAGTGGATACCGCCCGCTTCGGATTTCGGCTCGATCCATTCGCCTTTGCCGGGCTGCGCGAAGTAGGTCTGGAGCAGCGGGAAATTGACGCCGACGAAGGTGGCGAGGCTGAAACGCTGATGTTCGAATTCGTCGTCGCGCGAGAGCTGCGTTTGGCCGTAATCGTTGATGAGGATGAAGCCGTCTTCCGCGATGAGGCCGAGTAGGCGTTCGAGCGAATGAATGGCGCCGTGGCTGACGAGCAGACGCTTGCTGAATTTTTTGCCGTAGTCGAGAGCGAATTTGCCGTAGGGGATGTTGTCGATATCGACGGGGCGATAATCGTATTCAGAGGCGAACAGGCCGTAGACTTCGAGCAGTTCCTGTTTGGCACGCGCGTCGTTCGATCTGGCGCGCGCGGCCAGTTGTTCGACCGACATGTCGGTGAAGTCTTCGAGCTTGACGTTGCGCGCGACGCAGGTGCGGACGTGCAATTCCTTGACGGTGTCGTCCTCGATTTGCAAGACGGACGCGGGCAGGCAATCGAGCAGATAGTTGAGGAACACGGCGCGAAACGGCCGATCTTTGCGAGGATGGCTCGCGAAGGCGACATCGAACGGCAGTTCCTTGTCGGGCGTCATGGCATCGACGACGCGCAGCCGATAACGGCCCGGATGATGCGTGAGCACGCCGTGGCGGATGACGTCCTGAAGCATGCGCTCGGAGCGGTCGGCGGCGACGTAGGTGAGACGGTCGTAGTAGTCCTTGCCGGCTTTTTCGCACAGTTCCTGAAAATGATCGAGAAAGAACCGCGCGAACAGACCGACGCCGATGCCCAGTTCGAGAACGTAAATATCGGGTTCGAGCGTGCCGGCCTTGTCGGCCTGGAGGAGGGAAGTGAAGAAAACCTCGGCGACGTTGCGTGAGAGGTTGCCATCATTGTTCACAACGAAGGGCACGGGAGACGAATCGGAGATGAACGCCTTGTTGCCTCGTTCGCGGAGATATTCCTGGCCGAGTTCCCATTCGAGCGAAGCGGCGAGCGGTACGAAATCCTGCACGGTGGCCCGGCTATCCTGTGCATTCGTCAGAATCTGCTGGGCAATCGTCTTGGCGGGCGGAAACTTGGCGGCGTTCTTTTCCGCTTCGGCGCGAGCAAGAACCATCGGGCGAGCCTCCGAGGGAGATGCGGGGGTTGAACTTGGGTTTATCGTCGCCGAAAAGTAACGAGATTTCAAGGTTGGCTGCAAGATTATTTTGAGATTTTTTCCCGCTGTCGAATAGATTTCCGTAGGCATCCAAGCAATTAGTGCGCGGTCTCGGCGTCCTCCCCAAACAGCTCGTAGAAATTCCCCATGCGAAAAACGAGAAGCATGTCCGGGTGCTTTTCCTTCGCGGCCCGGTACTGCTCCATGATCGCGGATCGGCCGTTTGGCGCCTGGTCGGTTTTCACTGCGGCCGGCGCAGGCGCCGACGCTGCGGTGCGGGTTCGGCGTTTCTTTTTTCGGGCGGACGCGACGGCTCCGTTTCATCTGGTGGCTCCGGTGCAGGCGTGACCGTCGAACGGACAAGCGTCGGTTCGGGGCCGAGGATCTGGAACGCCATGCGGCGGATGTGCGACTTGAGACGGGCGACCGGTTCTTTTCCTTCGGTGAAAATCTCCACGAGGACTTCGCACGCATTGGCGACCGGCTCTTTCCCGTACTCCTCCGCAATCGGCTTTATTTTTTCCCTTGCCTCATTCATGTGCATCGCCTTATGCCCGAGGAGTCGGACGACTGCGATCCAGTGCGGCAGGGAGTACATTTTTTGCAGCAGCTCCTTCTCCTTGCGGGTAAGCGGAACGTCAGTGGACGGCGGCGATTCGGACACAGGAGGGGGAGTCTGCGTGATCGCCTCGGAAAATGCAAGTTATCATCGAAGCCGGAACGTCTGACGCACACTTCCTATTTCGTACTCCACGCTGGTCTTTCCACGGAAGTTCACATCCCGGCGACGCGCCGGTCGATCCAACCGACGCGCGCAATCGGTGCAGTGTGGATTTGAAAAACACGGTTGGCGTCGCTGGGTCGCAATTCTGCTTCGAAGATCAATCTATGAATGGCACGAAGGCAACACCAAAGAAATGGAAGGTGAGTAAGGCCGGGCCAAATAGAAATCTGAAGAGCTATTCGTCGCTCAAAATCCAGCCACCAGGCAAGAGATCAGTTTCACACTCGTCGAAGAGAAGGCATCCTGTCGAGTTGGGCGGCAATACTGAAAGTTCCTTTCCATAAGCGGTGATGCCTCTCACCGTGATCTTTAGTGAGTGCGAAGCTTCTCGTTCAGCCGGTTGCTCTAGGCCACGCGGATAATCTCGCTTCTTGTTTCGGTAAATCAACGTAAACGATGCCCCAACCGGAATTGCGACACTTCCTCCGCAGCCAATGACGGTAACGACTCCGGAAGCCCCTTTCACGGAGTATTCAATGTAGAATTCTCGCTTCTGAGTCATTAGTGAATCTCCAGAGCTTGCTTCGAGAAAAAATCAACTTCATCGGGCGAAAGACGCGGCGAGTATCTTAAAGCTTCTCGGAGCGCGCCCAGATCGCGAAGTATTTCAGGCATTTCATGCCCCATCTCACG
The DNA here is from genome assembly GCA_964484265.1 of uncultured Singulisphaera sp. Lineage (GTDB taxonomy): Bacteria > Planctomycetota > Planctomycetia > Gemmatales > Gemmataceae > SIAQ01. The sequence goes on along the minus strand of CAZAFH010000149.1, from coordinate 3,074 downwards.
GATAATTCGAAGGCAGTCATCTACCGAGACTATCTTTAATGCCTCTTGCTCCGCCTTCATGGGAGTAACGTCAAGGTTCACAGCCAACTCCATGCCGGCAAATGAGGTTACACTCGGACCATCTATGCGATCTTTGAACGCATCTTTTTCAAGGATAAGGAAGATGGCCGGCCCCTCACTTCGGTATCTGGCCGCGTAAAGTGTAGCGACGATAGGGTCGATGCTTGTTGGAGTGACGCCATTTCCTGTGTAGGTGTCACCATACGACCGTGCGGTCCTGGTACCGCGAAACAAGAATCGCCGAGCAGACCGAAACATGTCAAGGTGATGTGTCGGGTCGTACACTTCAAGCCTCGTTAATTGGGCATTCTATGTTCGAGTCAAGCTTCGTAGCCGTCACACATCAGGGCATTTCCAAGGTTGACATTGGCCGTCATTGTGGTCCCTTATCCATTTCTCGGCCTCAGCCTTGGAGGCCAATGGACCGTGAACTACATTGGCGGATGCGCCCCCAACATTCACCTTGCTCTGATCTATTCCGGAATGATCGCCTCGGCCGACCATGATCCTGACGACGTACCACTTGCCCGGCTTGAGATCGCCTTTGTTTGTCACGTTTTTGCCTCCGGAATAAGTGCGGTACCATCAAATGCCAGCCTGATCTTTCAAGGCCGATCTCAAGGCCTCACTGAAATCTCGCGACTGGAATGTGTCGAGTCTGAGGCACTGGCGCATCTGCTTGTGAAGTTCAATCAATTGATCCACTCTAAACTCTTTCAGAGGACACGACTGGATAGCCTCGTCCTTCGGAATTATCACCAGCACCTTTGGATCTGAAGTCCAATAATCGTGGATGAGAAGCATTGGCTTGCTTTCCTTTGTGCATTCCAGGCCAATGCCGTGTTTGACTCGTCCAGCGTCGTAATTGACGACTTCACCCCATACCCTAATGCTCCAACCCCACGACATGATCGCCGGTATTCGCGCCTCGGCATCCGTCGCGCCCAAGAAAAGGTCGGCGATGTCAATCGCCCGCTCTGCGTTCTCCTTTGTGGCAACTTGATATTCATGCTCGATGTCGTTTCTCGGATCAATTACGAAATCCCGGATTGACGCTAACCCGGGCACGCCCAACTTCTTGAGAAACTCAGCTTTGTCCTTGTAGTTCTTCCCAAGGAACCACATCATGCGGCTGTTTTTCAAAAGGCCGTCCATCTGACGACAAACTGCGCGCTTCGCCAACCCGGCAGACGTATCCCATCCATCATCACCCCCGCGTGCCAACGCGGCTTTCGCCCATTGCAAATAGATGCCAGCGGGCACCCAACCCAGTGTCAGGTCCTGCGTTACGTAGTGCGTTGACAACGGTATCGTCGCAACGGCGCTAATAACATCTTCTGCTCTTATCGGTGCCCGCGTCCAATTCAATGGCCCCATCGTGTTATCCTCGCCTCCCGGTTCTCCGCTCCTCGTTCCGACATTATACTCGCTGTTGGCCCTCTCCTCACTCTGTGCGTTGCGTCCGCCGGGCCGTACATCAGTTAGATTTACAGAAGAAATATCGCCCTTGGACAAATACTCGCAAAGAAGCCTCCTGCATGGTGCAAGAGGCTGTGCCTGTCCTTTCTCATCAGGCACAAAAGTGACAACGGTGCGTTGGCGATTCGTCGAGTTGAACGGTGACGGCCCATCATTGGGCATCGAACTCGCCCGCGAGGGCAGCCTCGATGCTTTTCAGGGCTTCGCCGTTCGTCATCCAGGAGTAGGTCACGGATTCGACTTGCATGAAGCCGTCAGCTGTTCGCTTCAAAATGCCGAACTCGGCCGCCCCGTCTTCCGATGTTGCATCGTTGAGCCAAAGGTAATCGGGGTGGCCTTCGATGGAAAAGCCCGTAAAGAGGCACCACGTGGTGCCCGTGAGTTTCTCGGCGAGGTGCCGAGCGGTATCGACCGGGCCGACATGATGGACGCGGTTTTTGTGCATCATGATGAGGCGTTCTCCTTTCGTCGGCGTTCGATGGCCCAGCCCTGTTCTTCGGAGATGGCATAGGCAAGGGCCGTTTTGTGGAGCCAGACGCGCTCGGCATTGCTGGTGCCGTAGCGGGTCCAGACGTAGATGTGGTCGAGGCGGCCGGCGGGCTGCGGATCGCAGACCCGGGCCAAGGTGCCGTCGAAGCGGGCGAACATTTCGTCCGGCACAAAATCGGAAACGCGGAAAGGGCCATACGCGAAAGCCCGCGAAGCCGAGCGGCTTCTCATGCATCGCGGCGTCGGTAAATCCTAACAACTCCAATGAGACACGACGCCGTTTGACAAAACAGGCAGGTGCCGCCATACTCCGTGGCTGTTATGAGCTACAAAGCGAACTGGTTGACGTTGTCCGACGCCGTAATCTTCGGGATTCGGCGCCCGTCCAAGCTAACCGAGGCTCTCATTGAGGAGTTTCGGCTCGTGCTGTCGCGCTGCTTCTACCTTGAAACAGCCTGCAATTACCTCGGCATCTCTCGGAACTCCGTGGCCGTATGGCGTAGGCGTGGGAAACTGGAAGCCGATCGTATGGCCGCCGCGGAAACGGATAAGTGCAAGCCGTCGGAAGTGCTGTATGTGAAGTTTTATTACATGTACCTGCAAGCCATCGCGACCGCTAAAATCAACGCGAACGGCGTAATCATCGACGCAGCCTTGTCCGGAACGTGGCAGGCGGCGGCTTGGCATCTTGAGCGGCGCCACCCTGAGCGATACGCCAAAAACCGCAACGAGATCAAGGAGCTGGTCAAGACCACTGCTGCACAGGCGGGCGAGATCAGCGAGTTGCGGGACAATGTCGCCGATCTGATAGCGAACCTGAAGGCGTCGCTGGGGACCGGCAACCCGCGCAGCCAGACAGTCACCGCCCGTTCGTCCACGTCCACCGCAAGCGGCACGCGAACGATGTCATCCGCCTTGAGCCGGACGTGCCAGGCTATACGATACCCGCCTGGCGTGCGTATCGGGCCGCCTACGTCACGAAGACGATGCTCGTGGTTGTCGCTGACTGTGACGCCGCCGATGTCCCTGATCGCATCCTGGTGCGA
>CAZAFH010000148.1:0-16092 GCA_964484265.1 uncultured Singulisphaera sp. | reverse complement strand
TGACCGTGCCGCTGCCCGGCGTGAAGGTGCCGCTGGTTTTCGCCCAGTTGCCCGAGATGGTGAAGTTGCCCGTGGCCGGTGCGATCAGCGTGCCGCCGGCGATTGACAGGTTGCCGTTGACGTCGAGTGATCCCGAACCGACGTTGGTGGTGTTCCCGACCAGATTCACGTCTGCGGCATCGAGCGTCAGCATGCCGGTGCCCAAACTGACGGCCCCGGCGAGGGTCAGCGTGCCGGCACCGTTGGTGAGGTAGACGACGCTGTCGCCGGTCCCCGTGACCGTCAGCTGGTTTAGAGTGAGCGCCGAGTCCCCTTCGAAAAGGTAGGCCCCGCCCGAGCCGGTCGAAACGCTAAGTCCACCGGTGACCGTGGTGAGGTACGCTCCGGAGGTACCGATGCCGCTCGTAGAAGCGCCGGTGCTGACGGTGATGTTGCCCACGCCGGAGAAGATACTGGTGCCTGGGACCTGGGTAATCGAGCCGCCAGTGATGTTGCCGCCGGTGTTCGTCTGGATGGTAAGGCCGCCGCCGTTCGAGACGGTGACGTTGCGCAGCACCGCACCGCCCGACCCGCCGGAGGAATTGTTGACGCTGATGACAATGCTGGTGGACGAGTGATTGAAGATCGAGCCGCCGGCGTTCATCACAAAGCCGGCGCTGTCGGTGCCAGAGACGTTGGCGTTGATCGCGATGGCGACGCCGTCGTTGGGCGTGTCGATTGCCCCGTCGATGGCGATGCCGTCGCCGCTACTCAGGGTGACACCTCCCACACCGAAACTGATGCTGTTGGTGGTGGTGATGCCACTGGCGCCGACGGTCAAGGTCCCGCTGATCGACCGGAGGGTGAGGTTCGAGCCATATCCGCCCCCGCCCGTGCCGCTGAAAGTCGCTCCATCGGTCTCGGTGATATAAGCGTCGCCATAGGTACCCACCCCTCGCGCGTCAAAAGTTACAAACGCGGCGGTCGTGCGTACGGGGCTACCAGAGCTACCGATCGCGTTCCCTGTCAGAGTGGTGCTCGATCCGGTCAAGGCTACGGCGCCAGCCGACGCGGTCAGGACGGTGCCGGAGCCCTGAGTGATATTGCCACTGTTGGCGTTGATGGTGATCTGCGCCGACGCTCCACTGCCTACCGTAATGCTCTGGAGTGCGGCAATGCCCGTGCCGTTGGAGTTCGCACTGGTGTTGACAGTGATGCTCACCGCAGAGGCGGTGCTGTTGGTCGTCTGAATCGCCGTGCCGGCCCCCTGCGTGAAGCCCTCGGCCCCGCTGTTGTCCTGATTGGCGGCAATCGTGATGGTGCCGGCGCCGGCGTCAATTCCCTGCACGGAGACGGCATTCTGTGCCGTGATGCTGACCGCCCCGACCGTGGTGACGCTTCCAAATGTGACGCTGCCGAGGCCGCCGAGATACGCGCTGCTGGGCTGGCTGGTGGTGCCGATGACGACGTTCTGCTGCGCCGTATTCGTGTTGTCGCCGAATTGGATGCGATTCGAACTGGTGCCGATCTGGCCGGTGGTGTTCAGCGCCACGGTTGCACCAGTGGTGGCGATCTCGGCAGTGCTGTTATTGGCGGCCAGAGCCACGATGCCGCCGGTGCCCGCGGTCAGACTGATCGTGCCGCCGTTGCCGTTGAGGGCGGTGCCGGTCCCTGAGCCGTCGTCGAGGATGATCTGACCCGCGCCGCTCGTCGATTGGACCACGACCGTGCCAGCGCCGGCCGTGGTCGCTGGCGTGGCGGTGGTGAAGGTGATATTGCCCGTTTGATTGGCGTCGCCGATGGTGATCGTACCCGTGGACGCCGTGACGATGCGGGCCAGTTCGGCGTCGGTCAGGTTGGTGCCGGCGACCGCACTGTTCGTGCCGCCGATGCTCATGGGGCGCGATGCGACCGACGACTGGATGAAGACCTGGCTCGTAGCGGTGATAACCGGCACGATCTTGGAGACCGTGTTGGCGAGGTAATTCACCGCATACAGGTTGCCGACGCTGTCGAAAGCCAGATAATTGGGGCCATTGAGGCCTGACGAGACATAGGTGCTAACCGATCCCGCCGGAGATACCGCGCTGATGGAGTTTGTCGTATAACTTGAGACAAACAAGTTGCCTGTAGCACTAATAGCCAGGCCCGTCGGTCCGGCAATGCCGCTGGCGAACGTGCTGACAATTCCTGCCGGGGTTACCTTGCTGATCGTGTTGCTGACGTTGTTCGCAACGTAGACGTTATCGCCGCTGTCCACTGCCACGCCATAAGCATTCGGCGTTGTCCCTGCCGGGAAGGACGCGAACGTCGACAACACGGCCGCCGGCGTGATCTTGAAGAGCACGTTGCTGTTGTAGCTCGTAACGTAAAGATTGCCGATCGAATCGAAGGCCAGGCCGGAAGGCTGGTTGAGAATAGCGTTGCTGTAGAAAGTACTAACGACACCCGCCGGCGTGACCTTGCTTATCGTGTTGCTGTTGAAATTGGCGACGTACAAGTTGCCGGCGCTGTCGAAAGCCAGGCCGGCTGGGTTATCCAATCCGCTGACAAACGTGCTGACGACCCCCGCCGGTGTGATCTTGCTGATCGTGTAGTCCTGGGTGTTCGAGACATAAAGATTGCCGCTCGAGTCGAAGGCCAAGAACGCGGGAGCACTGAGTCCTTGATTGCTCGCTACGTAGGTGCTGGCCAAGCCGCTGCCGACCGCACTGCCCACAGTTGCCGTCGTGGCGATGTCCTCGTCGGCGCCGCGCAATGTGATCGAGCCGCCGTAAACCTGGGCGGTGCCGTTGATTGAAAGGATACCCGTCCCATTGTCGCCCGCGCCGGCGGCGGTAACATCCGCGCCCAGCGTCAGGGCGGCGGTGCCGCTGTTCAGGGTTACGCCCGTGCCGACGGTGAGGTTACCAGTCGCGTAGAACGTCAACGCTCCGTTGGCGCCAGTGACGTTGGCGTTGACGTTCATGGCCGCATCGGAACCCGCTGCGGTAAGCATGATGGCGCCGCTGCCGGAACTGGTCACCGGCGACGAAACGGTCAGTGCCCCGGTGTTGTTGATCGTGATCGTGCCGTTGCCGGCTTGGCTGATGCCTTGAATCGCCAGAACGGCGCCGTTGGTCAGGCTGATGTTGCCGCTGGTCGTGTTGGTGGCGGAGAAGCTGCCGAAGGCATTGCCCGCGTCGGTCAGTGTGATGCCGGAGCTAGCACTGGCACTGACCGTGGGTACCGTGATGGCGGCAGTTTGCGTGATGCTGCTGCCGCTGGTGATGTTCAAAATACCGGTGCCGCTGATGGGATTGGAGACGGTGACACCGCTGCTCAAGTTGTAGGCGAGGGTGGCATTGTCGGTGACGCTGCCGGTGCCAAGCGTGCCCGTCGTGCCGCCGTTGCCGACCTGGAGCGTGCCGACGCTGATCGTCGTGGTGCCGGTATACGTATTGGCGCCGCTGAAGGTTTGCGTGCCCGTGCCGATTTTGGTGATGCTGCCGGGTCCGCCGCCACCGCCGGAGACGGGCACGCCTCCGACGTTGGTTGCGCCATCGATGATTGGTCCGGAGAACGTGCCGCTACCATTGTTGACGCCGACCGTGAAGGTGCTGTAGCCGGCGCCGTTGTAGCCGGTGGACAAGGTGCCGGCGCCCGTGAGGGCGTTGACCCGGACATTGGCCTCCACTCCGGCGAAGTAAGCGCCGGCGGCGATATTCAAATCGGAGAGGTTGGTGGTCCAGGTGTCCTGGGTGTAATTACCGCCGACGAACACGCCGCCTTGCACGTCGATAAGCGATCCCGCGCCTAGCTGCCAGTCGATGTTCCCGAAGCCGCCAAAGAACAGGGCGCCGGTCCCAGTTTTCTGCAGGGTCCCGCCGCCGGTAATCGTGGTCGTCGTTTGCACGACCTGCCAGGAAGGAGAGACCGCATATTCCAGCGTGGCATTTGAGTTGATGACGATGGAAGTCGACGGCACGTTCTGGTCTGAGAATGTCAATCGACCAGCGTTGACCGTCGTGGCGCCGGTGTAGGTGTTGGCTCCGGACAATGACAACGTACCGGTTCCGGTTTTTGCGAGACCGCTGGTGCTGCCGCCGTTTATGGCGATGATGCCGCCGTAGGTGAGCGTGTTGCTGCCTGTGACGTCGATGATGCCACCGCCGGAACCGCTGGCCGGCCCCACGGCGATGCCGCGGTTGCTGTTGAGGGCGAAGCTAGCGGCGGCCTGGAGGGTACCGCCATTCAGAACGATCTTTCCCGGCGTCGCGCTGCCCGGGGCAGCGCCGAGGTTGTTGTCGGCGCTAATGCTGAGCGTGCCGCCCGTAACAGTGGTCGTGCCGGTGTAGGTGTTGGCGCCGCTGAAGGTTTGCGTGCCGGTGCCGGCCTTGATGATAGCTAGGGTGTCGCCGGATGAGCCGCCGCTCGGAGCCTGGTTGGTCAAGGTGCCGGTGAAAGTGCCCGAGTTGTTGTTGCCGCCAATCGACACCGTCGAAAGGCGGTTATTGCCACCAGAATCCGCGTTTACGTTGCCGGTGCCGCTGAGAGCACCAATGGCAAGAGTCGTGCCCACCGCCGGAATGTGGATCTTGACACTTAACTCACCATTGTCCGTGACGTCGTTGTTAGCGGAGAGTGCGTTGGCGCTGTCGATCTGCATGATAGCGCCGCTATTGATGACCACGATGCCGGTGAAACTGTTGGTGCCGTCGAAGCGCGAACGGGACGAACCTGCGATGGTCAAGGTGCCGACGTTGCCGCTGATTGAACCCGTGAAAGTGGTGAGGTCAGTGTTTACTGCCTGCAGGGTCGTCGCGCGATTGAGCGTGAGATTACCAGAGTACGTCACCACGATGCTGCCGCCATTACTGCCGATGGACACCGTGCCGCTACCTTGGTTGGCGACGATGATATTGTTGGCGATGGTGGTGTTGTCGAGGCTCGTCATGAGAGCGGTGTTGCTCGAACCCGTGCTGGCGTCGTTCAGGGTGACGGTGCCGGAGCCGAGGGCGGTCGCATTGCCGATCTGAACCGTGCCCGCGGAAATCGTCGTGCCGCCGCTGTAGGTGTTGGCGCCGGACAATAACAATGTACCGGTGCCGGTCTTGATCAACCCTCCACCACCGCTGATCTGGCTGGTGATTTCGATGTTGCTCGAACCGCTCGCGGAAATGCTCGAGTTCTGGGAGAGCGATACGAGGCCGGTGATCCGTGAGAGGGGACCGGCGCCGCTATCGATGACGGCGCCCACGCCGCCGGCGCCCAGACCATTGAGGTAGAGCAATTCAGCGGGAAGGATCGTGCTATTCAAGTCGAGCGTTCCGCCGTAGGCGACAGTCGTCACACCGAGAGTGCTGCCGAGAGCGTTGACGTTGCCGATCTTCAAGATACCGTCGCCAATAGTCGTCGAGCCGGTGTAGGTGTTCGACCCAGTGAGGGTGAGTCTGCCGGAACTGTCCTTGAAAAGACTGCCACTGCCGCTGATCACGTTGGCGACCGTCAAGGCGTCGCTTCGACTGAAAAGCAGAGTGCCGTTGTCGGTGACGCCGCCGGTGCCGAGCGTGCCCGTCGTGCCGCCGTTGCCGATCTGCAGTGTGCCGGCGCTGATCGTTGTCGTGCCCGAGTAGGTGTTGGCGCCGGCGAGGGCCAGAGTGCCAGCGCCCTGTTTGGTGAGGCTGCCAGTACCCGTGATCTGGGCGCTGATCGTGCCAGTGCTAGCGCCAGTCGTTGGCGTGTCAGTGAGAGTGAAACCGCCGAGGCTCAGAGTGGAGCCAGCGATGGAGAGCGAACTCGCCCCGGTATGCGTGAGGGTGGCGCTGGCGCCGAGGGTCACGTTGCCACCGTAGGTCTGACTGGCTGTCGTCGAAACGACGCCACCGTTGATATTAGTGGTCCCACCGCTCACCGAGACGCCTGTCAACGCTTGAACGCCGCCGACGGCGGAACTGAACGTCGTGGTCCCAGTGCTAGTGACCTGCAAGACTCCCTGCCCAGGGGCGGCCTGACTGTTGACCGCGCCAGTGAACGTGGTGTTGCCCGTGCCGTCGCTCACGGTGAGATTGTACGCCAGCGCCGTGGTGCCGCCGACCGTCACGTTGCTGTTGGTCGTGTTAAGCGTGACGGCGCTGAAGGTGACAACCAAGTTGTTGTAGCTCTGCGAACCGGTGGTGGTGACCGTGCTGCCATTAATGGTCGTAGTGCCGCCCGTGACGGCGATGGAGGAAAGCGGGGTCGAACCGCCGATCGCGTTGGCGACCGTACTCAGTGTCGTGCTTCCGGTGGAAGTCACTTGCAGAGAGTGAGCGCCGTTAGTCGGGCCCGCGAACTGGGTGTTGCCGGTTCCATCACTGACCGACAGATTCTGGTTAAGCGTCAAACTGCCGCCGAAGGTGACACCGCTGTTGGTGGTGGTCAGCGTGTCGGTGGAAGCGCCGCCCAGGGTGACGGCGCCTGCATACGTCTGGCTCCCGGTCGTGGTGACGTTGGCGTTGATGACCGCCGTGCCACTCGCGTTACTGACCGCCAGGCTGGTGAGCGGCGTTGCGTTACCGACGGCTGAACTGAAGGTGGTCGTACCAGTGGTGTTGGCCACCAACGAATAACCGCCGTTAACATTGCCGGTAATGCTGATGGCGTCGGACCCGGCGTTTATCGTGGTATTCGCGAGAAGGGTGACGCCATCCGAGGTGCTGACGCCGCCGGTAAACGTGCCGCCTATCAAGATAGGTGCACTATTGGTGGTTTGCAACGCACCGCTGGAGTTGGGCATTGAGCCGCTGCTGTTCTTGTCGAGACCGATGATGTTGCCGTTGACGACGGTGCCAGTGGTGGTGGAGCCATCGATCTGGACACCCCACCCGGTATTGCTGCTGATCACGTTGGCCGTACCGGTGCCGATGGCAGTGCCGACGGCGCCAGCGTCCACCCGGATGCCCACGACGTTGCCCAGCGCGCTGGTACCGCTGATTGTGGTGCCAATGTAATTTCCCTGAATGGAGTTGGCGCTGGCGCCGCTGCCAGTGATGGCGATGCCAGTGCCGCCGCCGGAAATGACGTTGGCGGCATTCGTCGCGCCGCCAATAGTGTTCGTCGGGGCGCCCGAAATGTAGACGTCGTAATAGCTGGGATTGCCCAGCGCGGCAGTGCCGTTCTTGTCTGTTCCGATCAGATTGCCTAGTATCGTGTTGTTGCTGGTACTCGCGCCGGCTATTTGCACACCGGCGAACCCCGCGGCGGCAATGACGTTTCCGCCATTCGATCCGGGCGTCGCCGTACTGTTGCCTACGTTGTTATTGTGGGCGCCGTTGCTGATGTAAATGTCGCTGTTGCTGTTGGCAATTGCGCTGGTGCCGGCAGCGTTGGTGCCGAAGTAGTTCCCTTCGACTACGTTGCTCGTCGCGCTGCTGCCGTCGAGTTGGACGCCGAAATAGGTACTGCCGCTGATGACGTTGCCCGTACCCGGCGTGGTGCCGCCTATGGTGTTGCTCGATGAAGTAACATAGATGCCGTAAGCGTTCCCCGCTAGGGTGGTGCCCGCAGCATTGACGCCGATGTAGTTTCCTTGGATGGTCGTGCTGTTCGCAGAGATGCTGATACCGGTCCCGAAATTGTCGACGACCAACCCCTTGACCGTGCTGTTCGCGGCGCTAATCGTCAGGCCCGTGCCGACCGTACCGCCACCGTTCAACGTGATCAGCGGCGTTCCAACGTAGCCCCCCTGCGTTGTACCGTCGATCGTCACGCTGTCCGTGATAGTTGGCAACGCCGTGGACAAGGTGATCGTCTGCACGCCAGTGCCGATGGAGAAATTGATCGTGTCCGCCACGCCTATGGTGGCATTCGCGTTCAAAATCGCCTGCCGCAGCGACCCCGCCCCGCTGTCGGCGGCGTTTATAACGGTGTACGTGGTCAAAAGGTCGCGAGATTCCAGCTGCTCAACGCCTGGCTGAAAGAATGGCGACAAGATGGGTTGCTCTTTGTCGCGGCGGATTGTTTTATTTTTGCGTCCTAAATGGCGAACGAACGAACGAACCCATGCGAGGAAGTTCTGGGCCATGTTGTTTTACCTGGGAGGACATACCGCATCTTCGGACGGTAAGCGAAAACGCAAATCAGGCGGGCACACCCCGCTGCGTTTACCGTTTTTGGGGACCGGATTAGGGTCCGGCCCCAGGCCAACGGAATTCGAAAAGGCGCAAAAGAATCGCCCGGCGTTCAGGGAAAACGCCAAGAAATCAAATTCCGGACAAGGGACGGGGAACATCCCTGCATTCACCCACTCTGGGGAATAATCGTTAGTCTGGGGTAATTATCTCATCAAATCAAGAGGAAAATTAAGAATGTCGGAAGAATTTTTTGACTTGCGCATATTCATCGTTTTTGAATCGACGTCCCAAACGGGCTTGTGTACCTGCGGAATTTCCCGATTTGATAGAGTCTCGCATGGTCCGTTTCGGCAATTCCACGCTGGCTGCGAGCGGACAAAATTAGCGCCAGCGACAATTCCTGGCAATCTGCCCACTGGTAAACGGATGAATAACAAAAATGAAACGATGCTTTAAAAAGAAAGAGCCGCTGACAATTGCTGTCAACGGGTTGCAAGATTGCTCGCTGAGGGGCTCGAACCCCCGACCTCATGGGTGTGATTTTGAAAAAAGCATTCGGTTGAAATCCCTGTTTCGCCGCATGGGCAATGCGGTTTCGCTGATGAATAGCCTATCAGAAACATCGTGCATGTCAATGCGTGAAAATGCTGGAATAAGCATCATTTCGTAGGGGTTTTGCAAAACGATTTGCAATTGGAATTGTGGGTCGTTTCACCTGTTTCATTGCATGAAATCGCACCATGTGGTCGGATGTTCGGGCTTTTCCTTCACCGGGGTCGCTCAATCGCCCGCACGACAGGCAGACACGATATCGCCGAACGGCATCGCCGATCAAAAGCGTGTTCCTCGTGAGCCATCGACTAGCACCGCACTGAGCACAGGTGATGCCGGCTGGCTTGCTCATCCACGCCGATCTTGAAGAATCGCCGGCTCATCCGTTCATCGCCGTTGTCGTCCACGCAAACGGCTTTGTGTGCTCAACGCCGTTTGGCGTCATTGGATTGTTCACGAGACAGTGGGTGCATTGGGGTCACGCTCGCTACAGTGCTCAACGCCGTTTGGCGTCATTGGATTGTTCACTATTGGACCGATCTCGAATCGACGCCGCCCCGTGTGTGCTCAACGCCGTTTGGCGTCATTGGATTGTTCACAATTCGCACCCAACACCTACACGGCGGCAAAGTAGTGCTCAACGCCGTTTGGCGTCATTGGATTGTTCACCGCTGTCCCGCGCCCACCAGGGAACGCGACAACAAGTGCTCAACGCCGTTTGGCGTCATTGGATTGTTCACTCGATCCAGCCGAGCAGCACAGAGACGTCATCCGATGTGCTCAACGCCGTTTGGCGTCATTGGATTGTTCACGTTCGTAGGTGCCGTCCGCGATGCGCGTGGAATAGGTGCTCAACGCCGTTTGGCGTCATTGGATTGTTCACTGATCCAGGCGGCGGGGGCAACGAAGAAGGGCCGAGTGCTCAACGCCGTTTGGCGTCATTGGATTGTTCACGCGAGCAAGGCTTGGGGTACTGGAGCTGGACTCGGGTGCTCAACGCCGTTTGGCGTCATTGGATTGTTCACTAGCTTTGCGTCCACGCACGAGTCGCCCCCTGTACAGTGCTCAACGCCGTTTGGCGTCATTGGATTGTTCACACAATCCAGTAAATCGGCTTCGCGGAAAAGTCCCGTGCTCAACGCCGTTTGGCGTCATTGGATTGTTCACATTACTTAAAAGAGCAACGATTCCGAGTGTTACCTATGTGCTCAACGCCGTTTGGCGTCATTGGATTGTTCACACCCATGATGACGCAGCGTACCATTGCGGATTGGTTCGTGCTCAACGCCGTTTGGCGTCATTGGATTGTTCACGATGACCTCGCCGAATTGGTCGGTGAGACCGCCGAGTGCTCAACGCCGTTTGGCGTCATTGGATTGTTCACCCGATGATCTGATGCACGGCAAGCCGCAACGAGGGCGACGTGCTCAACGCCGTTTGGCGTCATTGGATTGTTCACCACGCCACGCGATCCAGTGCGGGTCGCCGTTCTTGTGTGCTCAACGCCGTTTGGCGTCATTGGATTGTTCACGAGTGCGCTGAAAACGGCGTTGACTGGCGGAAGATGTGCTCAACGCCGTTTGGCGTCATTGGATTGTTCACGTGTCACCCATTAACACGCTGGTAGGCGACGCAATGTGCTCAACGCCGTTTGGCGTCATTGGATTGTTCACGTTATTTCGACGCCATTTCTTCTTCAATCCTCTCGTGCTCAACGCCGTTTGGCGTCATTGGATTGTTCACGATGCCCTTTTGCGGGCTTCCAAATTGCAACGTAAGTGCTCAACGCCGTTTGGCGTCATTGGATTGTTCACACTTCGCGGGTTCGCATCTTGCCGCCGCTCATATTGTGCTCAACGCCGTTTGGCGTCATTGGATTGTTCACACGTGGGTCTTGGATTCAGGCGACTCCGACCAAAAGTGCTCAACGCCGTTTGGCGTCATTGGATTGTTCACCCGCCTGAGTCAGCCGCCCCCCCCAAACAGACACCAAGTGCTCAACGCCGTTTGGCGTCATTGGATTGTTCACCCAGCCGCTCGGCATCTTCGTGGCGTCGAGCAACGGGTGCTCAACGCCGTTTGGCGTCATTGGATTGTTCACGGTTTCATGATCTTCGCGGCTTTGCGCCCAGCGCTGTGCTCAACGCCGTTTGGCGTCATTGGATTGTTCACACCGCCGCCGGTGGTAAGGCACTCCGCGAACCACTCCGGTGCTCAACGCCGTTTGGCGTCATTGGATTGTTCACCCGCCGCCTGAATATCGGCGACGCGAAATCGATCGGGTGCTCAACGCCGTTTGGCGTCATTGGATTGTTCACCCGCCGGTTGTCGCTCTCGTCGATCTTCACCGCGAGTGCTCAACGCCGTTTGGCGTCATTGGATTGTTCACAAAAATGACAACCTCGTTCCTGTTTTGCAGGGGCTAGTGCTCAACGCCGTTTGGCGTCATTGGATTGTTCACCATGACCGAGCCGCCGGCGTGGGCGGCGGGGTTTCCGTGCTCAACGCCGTTTGGCGTCATTGGATTGTTCACGAGGCGGCGCAAGAATATCAGGATGGCAAGCCTCTTCGTGCTCAACGCCGTTTGGCGTCATTGGATTGTTCACCAGGCCGAGCGTGACCGGCTTTTTCCCGCGCGCCAGGTGCTCAACGCCGTTTGGCGTCATTGGATTGTTCACGGGCGCGGCGACGACAACCGCCGCAGGAAATCTCTTGTGCTCAACGCCGTTTGGCGTCATTGGATTGTTCACTACCGCACGGGCGACATGCCGATTGAGGACTGGGAGTGCTCAACGCCGTTTGGCGTCATTGGATTGTTCACGACTGCGACGGGTACGGCTCGCGGTCATGTACCCGGTGCTCAACGCCGTTTGGCGTCATTGGATTGTTCACGATTGTTCAATTCCATCTCGCAAGCCAGCCGCCAAACGTGCTCAACGCCGTTTGGCGTCATTGGATTGTTCACCGGAACCGGAATAGGCAAGCAAATGTTGCGGCATTGGTGCTCAACGCCGTTTGGCGTCATTGGATTGTTCACTCGGCATCTTCACCGCGCTCCGGCTGCGAAACCTCGCGTGCTCAACGCCGTTTGGCGTCATTGGATTGTTCACCTTCGTATTGGGCGTGTGACCAGGCCGCGCTAAGCGGTGCTCAACGCCGTTTGGCGTCATTGGATTGTTCACGACCTGCTGGAATCCCGACCCGCCGATATTCCTGGAGTGCTCAACGCCGTTTGGCGTCATTGGATTGTTCACGACACACCACGAGATTCGGCGACGCGCTCGAGGCCCATGTGCTCAACGCCGTTTGGCGTCATTGGATTGTTCACCCTTCCCAATAGATGAGGGCTGATAGGTACTTTCGAGTGCTCAACGCCGTTTGGCGTCATTGGATTGTTCACCGCCGCCGCTATCGCCCGACGATACCGAAATCCTGTGCTCAACGCCGTTTGGCGTCATTGGATTGTTCACC
Source organism: uncultured Singulisphaera sp. (assembly GCA_964484265.1). Classification (GTDB taxonomy): domain Bacteria; phylum Planctomycetota; class Planctomycetia; order Gemmatales; family Gemmataceae; genus SIAQ01. The sequence goes on along the minus strand of CAZAFH010000148.1, from coordinate 3,997 downwards.
AGAGGGAGTCGGCGCTCGTCACTCGACGGGCGGTGTGCTCAACGCCGTTTGGCATCATTGGATTGTTCACTGCAGTCGCATCGGGCGGAATCGACAAGTTACACGAGTGCTCAACGCCGTTTGGCGTCATTGGATTGTTCACGACCCTCTATGTTCTACTACTCATAGATCATTACTGTGCTCAACGCCGTTTGGCGTCATTGGATTGTTCACCCAAAGACCCGGAAGGCGTATCCGAGGTGGTGAACGAGTGCTCAACGCCGTTTGGCGTCATTGGATTGTTCACGTTCCTCTCGCTGTACTGGGCGAGAGCTGTCTTATAGTGCTCAACGCCGTTTGGCGTCATTGGATTGTTCACACAGGCCCCGATGCGGGACCTGCTCCTCTATAACGGGTGCTCAACGCCGTTTGGCGTCATTGGATTGTTCACTCTCCATGTCCCAGAACGCGCGACGCTCCGGGTTGTGTGCTCAACGCCGTTTGGCGTCATTGGATTGTTCACACCGCCTCGGCATCCCAGAAGTAGCGGGGTTTCTTGTGCTCAACGCCGTTTGGCGTCATTGGATTGTTCACCCAATCTGGCCCGCGAGGTTTCACGTCTGACACTTCGTGCTCAACGCCGTTTGGCGTCATTGGATTGTTCACTTCGACGTCGAATGTTCATCGTTGCTCAGGATGCCCGGTGCTCAACGCCGTTTGGCGTCATTGGATTGTTCACGGCGGCGGGCCATGCCGACGATGCCGCACATTTCATCGTGCTCAACGCCGTTTGGCGTCATTGGATTGTTCACCCTCAAGAGCTACTATCAGAGCCGCGCGAAACTGTTGTGCTCAACGCCGTTTGGCGTCATTGGATTGTTCACTACTGCCCAAAGTGTCATGCTCAGCGAGCCTAGCGGGTGCTCAACGCCGTTTGGCGTCATTGGATTGTTCACTCGCTACGCGAAGCTCCCGCGTCCGCTTCTTGATTTGTGCTCAACGCCGTTTGGCGTCATTGGATTGTTCACCAGCCCATCAAGTTCCTGTTGAGCAAACATCCCAAGTGCTCAACGCCGTTTGGCGTCATTGGATTGTTCACAAGAGAATTCGTCGCTGTTGTCGCGCACGGTGCGGGTGCTCAACGCCGTTTGGCGTCATTGGATTGTTCACCTCGCCCTGTGGGCCCTGGTGAGCCCCCGCCGGAGTAGTGCTCAACGCCGTTTGGCGTCATTGGATTGTTCACGTTGCCCGGTGAACAGATACCAACGCTTCGCATCGCGTGCTCAACGCCGTTTGGCGTCATTGGATTGTTCACGCGCTCGCATCCGTGTTGCTCGGAGGCGCGAACTAGTGCTCAACGCCGTTTGGCGTCATTGGATTGTTCACAGCACCTGGCCAAAGGTAACTAGCGTGGCTGGATAGTGCTCAACGCCGTTTGGCGTCATTGGATTGTTCACGCCATCAAGCGGCGTGCCGCCAGCGGACCGATTCCGGTGCTCAACGCCGTTTGGCGTCATTGGATTGTTCACGCTGGAGAGGTCGGTGGAATAGCCGCACGTCACTTGCGTGCTCAACGCCGTTTGGCGTCATTGGATTGTTCACTAGGCTTGCGTCCACGCACGAGTCGCCCCCTGTACAGTGCTCAACGCCGTTTGGCGTCATTGGATTGTTCACATCTCGACTGGGAGGAGTCTGTGGATCTCCCCGTCGTGCTCAACGCCGTTTGGCGTCATTGGATTGTTCACTCCTTCACACTTGGCACGGCGAGCCTCCGAGTGTCAGTGCTCAACGCCGTTTGGCGTCATTGGATTGTTCACAACAGGGTGACCGCGTGCTGATACCCGCGAAAATCATGTGCTCAACGCCGTTTGGCGTCATTGGATTGTTCACGGCGGATTGCATCTCCGGCGGCGGCGGTGGTGGGGGTGCTCAACGCCGTTTGGCGTCATTGGATTGTTCACAGATCATGCAGCGTGAAACCGTAATGTACCCTACGTGCTCAACGCCGTTTGGCGTCATTGGATTGTTCACCCGTCGCCACGTGAGAATGGAATCCCGAAGGGAACGGGTGCTCAACGCCGTTTGGCGTCATTGGATTGTTCACAATCTCACCGGAGAAGCGAGATACAAAGTAGACGGGGTGCTCAACGCCGTTTGGCGTCATTGGATTGTTCACATCGCCGTCGTGCTCGCTTCGGGCTTGAATATGTTGTGCTCAACGCCGTTTGGCGTCATTGGATTGTTCACCCTCCTGCAGAAGTCACAAAAAGCACGGTAAACATGTGCTCAACGCCGCTTGGCGTCATTGGATTGTTCACGATCCGACGATCCAGCTGGCGTCCAGGTCCGAGGAGTGCTCAACGCCGTTTGGCGTCATTGGATTGTTCACATCCATCTGGCGGCGTTCGAGGTTCTACTATGTGGTGTGCTCAACGCCGTTTGGCGTCATTGGATTGTTCACCTCCCATTCACGCTCCACAATTACGCGATGAGCCGTGTGCTCAACGCCGTTTGGCGTCATTGGATTGTTCACTCCATCTGGCGGCGTTCGAGGTTCTACTATGTGGTGTGCTCAACGCCGTTTGGCGTCATTGGATTGTTCACCGTCGCATCTATGGCCAAGTAGCGCGTACAGCGGGGTGCTCAACGCCGTTTGGCGTCATTGGATTGTTCACAGAGCCAGAGCTGGACGTGGCCATGCTTCTCCGCGAGTGCTCAACGCCGTTTGGCGTCATTGGATTGTTCACTTCGTTGAGGATCGCCCACAAAACGCTTCGATAATTGTGCTCAACGCCGTTTGGCGTCATTGGATTGTTCACTCGTCCTTACACTTTCAATATACACCATGGTCGAACGTGCTCAACGCCGTTTGGCGTCATTGGATTGTTCACGGACGCGGCACAAGACCCACAGATCGCCCGCCGAGTGTGCTCAACGCCGTTTGGCGTCATTGGATTGTTCACAGATCGTGCGAACCGCCTGTCAAATCGATCGTGCGAGTGCTCAACGCCGTTTGGCGTCATTGGATTGTTCACAGAGTACACGCAGCCGTAGGACGTGTCGGAAGCATGTGCTCAACGCCGTTTGGCGTCATTGGATTGTTCACAACCGGCGGCCCGGCAGCATGGGATTGTATCGTACGTGCTCAACGCCGTTTGGCGTCATTGGATTGTTCACAAGCGGAAAAGATACGCGAGTTGTATCAAATCGATTAGTGCTCAACGCCGTTTGGCGTCATTGGATTGTTCACGCGAGCGAACACATAAGCGACTTCTCCCTGTACTCGGTGCTCAACGCCGTTTGGCGTCATTGGATTGTTCACCGTCGTCTCGCGATGCAGCAACAGCACGGTATCTGGTGCTCAACGCCGTTTGGCGTCATTGGATTGTTCACGTGGTCACTCCATCCGTGAATGACGTGATGCCGACTTGTGCTCAACGCCGTTTGGCGTCATTGGATTGTTCACCGCGAAACGTTCTGCCCACAGTAGTCGTCGATAATGTGCTCAACGCCGTTTGGCGTCATTGGATTGTTCACCACCCCGCAAAATCGGGGCTTTGTACACGCATAGTGCTCAACGCCGTTTGGCGTCATTGGATTGTTCACATCGAGGCTGTCCGACGCGGCGGGCATCTGTGAGAGGTGCTCAACGCCGTTTGGCGTCATTGGATTGTTCACCTTTTTCCGCTTCAACCATCTTGGCTCGCACACATTGTGCTCAACGCCGTTTGGCGTCATTGGATTGTTCACGAACCCGTCGCCGAAGGGAGAGAAACACTTAAAACGTGCTCAACGCCGTTTGGCGTCATTGGATTGTTCACCTATCACAAATTCCTTCAGAACTCCACGGGTTAAGTGTGCTCAACGCCGTTTGGCGTCATTGGATTGTTCACCGCTGCCTCCCCAGGTGTCAAGCTTCCGTCGATCTGGTGCTCAACGCCGTTTGGCGTCATTGGATTGTTCGTGTCTGTTTAGCGCCCGCTTGCTGGTTTACGCGAAGAGGTGGCCGAGGTTGCCG
>CAZAFH010000147.1:0-16587 GCA_964484265.1 uncultured Singulisphaera sp. | reverse complement strand
GAAGCGCAGCAACTCCTTCCGCTGGTGGCGAGCGAGGTAGGTGTGGATGTCTTCGATGACAAGCGAGGCCTGATACATGCTCAGAAGTACCCTTCCTTCTTTTTTTGCTCCATCGAGCCCGCTTCGTCGTAGTCGATCAGACGTCCCTGACGTTCCGAGCGCTGGGCGAGCAAGGTTTCCTGGATAATGTCTGGGACGGTTGCAGCCGAGCTTTCATGGCATGCAGTCAAGGGATAGCAGCCCAGCGTGCGGAACCGAACGGTCCGCGATTCGGCCGTCTCGCCAGCATGCAGGCGCATACGGCTGTCGTCTACCACGATCCACTGCCCGTTCCGCTGAACCACAGGGCGAGGCCTGGCGAAGTAAAGCGTCGGCAGCGGTATATTTTCGCGATGGATGTACTGCCAGACGTCGAGTTCAGTCCAGTTGCTCAACGGAAAGACGCGGATGCTCTCACCCTTGTTGATCCTGCCGTTGTACAAATTCCACAGTTCCGGTCGCTGGTTTTTCGGGTCCCACTGATGCAGGCGGTCGCGAAACGAGTAGACCCGTTCTTTGGCGCGTGCCTTCTCCTCGTCCCGCCGCGCCCCGCCGAACGCGGCGTCGTGTCCCCCCATCCGCAACGCCTGTACCAGAGCTTGCGTCTGCATCGCCTCGCTGTATTTGGGCGTCGGGTAATCGAACGGATTGACACCGGCCGCCGCGGCGTTCTGGTTGGTGTAAACCTCTAGTCTCAGGTTGCGGCTCTGGCAATACCAATCGCGGAACTCCAGCAATTCGTGGAAATCCCAAGTGGTGGCGATGTGCAGCAGCGGGAACGGCACCCGCCCTGGCGCGAACGCCTTCTGCGCCAAGCGGACAAGGCACATCGAGTCCTTGCCTCCGGAGAACAGCAACACCGGCTTCTCGAACTCCGCTGCCACCTCTCGAAAGATGTGGATGCTCTCGGACTCGAGTAGTTGCAGGTTTGTCAGTGTGTATCGCATGACTCCACCCAGTCAGAAGTATCCTTCTCGCTTTTTCTGTGGCATAGAAACCGTCTCGTCGTTGTCAATCACGCGGCACCGACGCTCGGAGTTCCGTGTGGGTAGCATCTACTCGATGATCTCCGGTGGCTGTATTTCAGCGAGATTCGAGATTGCGCCTCGTCTCGAGTAGAACAGGGACGACTCCAGGAGGCTCGGCGAGCCCCATCGTCTGCGCCCTCTCGGCGTGTGTTTCGACGTGCCAGTGGCCGGCGCGAGTCCAACGATACCAGCCCCCTTCGTCGCGCACGACGAGAGAGAGCCAGCCATTGCTGACCAGTTCGCACACCGACGGATGCCGGTCGAGAATGTCGCGGACGGCTTCGCGCGGCGCTTCGATGAGAACCAACAGACGGAGCGACTTATGTTGAAACTCTTCGCCGTCATGCACGGACTGCCAGGGAAGGCCGGTTTTCAGGTCGCCGCCGTTGCCTTCGAGTACGCCGAACTGGCCGACCACATTGTGAATCAACTTGTTGCCGGCGCCGAAGGCCTCGTTGTCCACGGTGGAGGCGAAATACTGCAAGTTTATCCAGTTGGTCACGATCATCGGCGCCGTCATGATGAGTTCGAGAACCTTGTATCCGGGATCGCGCCGATGGTCATAGCTGTGCATGAAGGTTTGACCATCCAGCTTCAAACCTCGCGTTCGTTCTCGGGGAGCGACGATAAACGCGGCGTTCCCGGCCAGTCCCCATTCCGGTCGCACCTCCGCCCAGTCCCGGCTGCGACGCAGTAGGTCGGCGGTGTCGGAGCCGCGCAGGCGCAGGCTCCGCTCAGCGCGGCACTGCTCTCCGGCCTGCTTGACCCACGCTTCGACTTCGAAGAATTGCCGCGTCAACCCTGGTGGAATCTGGTCCGTGTCGAAAAACAGCATCGTGTCCGTTGTCGTGCGATGAACGGCCGCGACGAACCAGGTGTCGGTGGGAATCCGGATTCCTTTTTCGGCCAGCGCCGCGCGAATGGTCGGTTCGTTGAGAAGCCGGCACGCCACGCGGGCGTTGACCTCGCCGGAGTGGCCGCCGCAGGCTCCGCACGCCAGTCCCGCCTTGAAAGGATTGTTGACGACCTCCGCCTCGTGGCCGCAGACTACGACGATCGGCGCAAATCCTTCTGTAAGCCCCAGGTTTCGCAACATCCCAGCGGCCAGCTCAACTTGTTTTTCCTGAGTTAATCCAGCGGTCCCCTCGGCGCGAATTCGTGGACGAAGAATATGGTTGCCTCCCGACGGCAGGCCGTCGTGATCCGCTGACGCGACCGGCCGCGTGAGCCGTAAACTATCCGTCAGCAGCTTGAAGCCATAGAGGGCTCCCAAAGATTCGACAAACGAGAAGCAAGTCGAGGCAGAGGTTTGAAATTCCTTCCACAGTTTTCGTGAAGCGCGTCGGACGAACCGGGCATGAACGATCGCGTCCGCTTCGGCGTCGGTTGCTCCCTCCACTTGTTCCTCAACCTTGAATGCTGGTCGCAGGAGCACGGGACATTGTGCGCTGCCCTCAGCTTCACCGAGCCGCTCGAACTCGAACGCCATGCCGAAGAAGCCGGCGAACCCGAAGGTTTCGATCGAATCGTTGACCGCTTCCAGATGGCGACGCAGGATCTCGGAACGAACATCGATGCAAAAAACCATCTGTGCCGCCTTGCGAAGAGGCGCGGCTACATGGTTCTGGCTTGCCCGCGCGACGTTCGTGTCAATGGCCGAACACAATCGTCGCTGAAAGGCGATTTCCTGGGCAGTCATCAAAGTGTACCTGGCGCGTGCCTCCCGTTTGACTGACTGTGCTGCGGTGACTTCGTGTAAGCACAGATCTTCCCACCGGATGTTGTGCAGTTTTCCGAGTGCGGTGTCGTAGGCCAACCGCATCGCCAGAAGGCCGATTAGATCTTCGTCACGACGAGTTTCCCGGTCCGCTTCCCGAACTCGGTACTTGACATAACACGCCCAACCGTAGACCGAGAACAATTGGCACAACAGGAAGGGCTGCCAATGGGGGAAAGAAATGGCGAGGTTTTCGAGCAACATTGCAACGGCCGCCACAGGCGACTTCGGCAACTGATTCACCAAGACGCGAAAGCCACGCACTCCCAGTAAATCCAGACGTAGGCTGCGGGTCGCGGCGTCGCGCCATGCTTCATAGAGCGATTCGTCCTTCCACGGATTCGCCCACGCCGCCTGACCCTTGTCGAAGTGAGCCGCGCAGTGCCGGGTTATGTCGTTGATAAAATGACTCGTCCAACGACTTGCCTGCCGCTGATCAACCACCTCGCTTACCGTGAAGTAGCGGCGTTCGCCCGATGCATCGTCGGGGATCCGCCCCAAGATGTTCGACTCCCCGAACTGGCCAAGAATGGATTCGAAATCCGCTGCGTTGGCGCCGTCCTGGGGAGGTGAGAAACCATCTTCCTGCCATTCGGAATGTTCGCTCGCGCATCGTCGAAGGGCTGAGTTGACGTCCTCTTGAAGGATTTCGTTCCGGGCACGCATGTCTTCAAAGTAGGACCAGGACGGCAGCATCTCGCAGTCGCGCACGCTTCGGATGCGTGAACGGACTTCCAAAAAATTCCGGTCGGTCCATCCCAGGAACGGGTTGACGGCCACGTAGTCCTGCAATGGCCAGAGCGGCGGAACCAGAGACTCCACTTCCGCCAACACCTTCTCGAGTGAAGAAAAGTTAGCGGCTTCACTGAAAGTGGAGTATGCCTTCATAGGCTCCAGACCCGTATTTTGCATCATTTTCGTGGCTCCAAGTACAATCAAACCGATTGAAAGTCTAATTCAGTGGTTCACGGTTCGTCATGGTGTTGGGCTTGTCTCTCGCCACACGAACGCCGTCACGCGGCGAGCTGGCACATCAAGGTAGAACCCGTTGGCAGCATGGACATAGAGAGACCGCAAGGCCGAGCCAACGGCTTGACCATTGGTGACTGTCTGCAGCCAGAACATGACAAGGAATCCAGAGGCCACTGAACCGAGAACAAGCCCCTCGATCAGGCCGAGGTCTAGGCTAGCACGGGGCAAGCTAGACGCCAGCACCCCGTCGATCGCCTGAAATGCAAGGAGGTATGCCAGGCAGATGAAACCCGATAACCCAATGCTGCGAACGACGATCCAGCCGACCCCACTGTTCAGCGCCGGCCAAATCAGTTGTGTCAATGCGACGATCATGACGAGGCCAATAACCGAGAAACCCGGTTTAGCGAGCAGATCTATACCGAGTATCCACCCGAAGCTAGCGAGCAGACCCGCACTACATGTCAGGGTGACCGGGAGCGTCGCCCAATGTCCAGTCCTTGAAACAGTTGGTCGGTCAACAGTGCGGATTCGGGCAGCAAGATCCAGGACGCTCCCAGAGATCAAGAACGCGTGAGCCTTATATAGCGAGTGCGCGATGATGTGCAACAACGCAGCCGAGAACGCCCCGAGACCGCATTGAAGCATCATGAAGCCCATCTGCGCAATCGTCGACCATGCCAGCATTCGCTTGACGCTTGTTTGCGTTTGCATGACCACGGCCGCGAAGAGAGCCGTAATAGCACCGACAATAGCCAGCAGCCCAAGGCCCGCCGAAGATAACGAAACAAGGGGGCTCAGCCGAATGACTAAAATGCCTCCAGCATTGATCACCCCGGCGTGCATCAAGGCCGACACAGGCGTCGGCGTTTCCATCGTGTCGGGCAACCAACTATGGAACGGAAACTGGGCACTCTTGGTCATCGCCCCTAGCACGAACAAGATGCCAATCCAGGTGGCGGCCACACCAGGACCATCGAGCGAATGGCGCCTCGCCTCCGCCGCCTCGAAGATTACGGAGTAGTCGAAACTGCCAAACTCCTGGAAAGTCAGCACGAGAGCGCCGAGAAGGAATGCGTCGCCAAGCCGGCTGATTAAGAACTTCTTGCGAGCAGCCCACAATGCCCATGGGCGATCCGGGTAGTGAGTCAGGAGCTTGTGTAAGCCATAGCTCGTCACCATCCACGCGGCCGTGAACATCAGCAGGTTTCGCGCCACGATCAACAACATCACAGCGCCGAGTGTCAGGGACATCCACTGCAAGAATCGGCCTTGCCCAGGCTCGCCTTCGAGGTAAACTACCGAATAACGGGCGATGATCAGTCCGATAAAGCCGATCAACGGCAGCAAGAGCGCAGCCAGACTGTCGAAGTAAAAGCCTATGTTGACGCCCCACGGCAAGGAGAGCAACTCGCAATCAAGAGGTCCGACTAAAACCAGCATGCCAGCCGCGAAGACCGAGATAGCGAAAGTAGCAGCCATCAGCCATGAAACACCGGCTCGAAGTAAGGAGGCAGCGTGTTGATTGGCCCAGCCGATTGGAAACAACCCTACGGTCATCAGCGCACATGGTCCGGCAGCCACGATGGCCCAGTAAAAAGTGGTCATTCATGTTCCTCCAAGAAGTGCGTGAGGTCCCCTCCGCCTGTGGGGCCGCCAAACGCAACCTTACCTATGCTCGCACGAGAACGCCGGCGATTGTGGTGCCTTGATTCAAATCTCTCCCGCAACAAATCGCCTCTCTGGCAGCGCAGACTTGGTGCAGCGCTTCTGCCGAAGTCCTGCATACCGCCGTCATGTGCCCCATCTTGCGGCCGGGGCGAGGATGTGCTTTCCCGTAGAGATGAAGCCGGATGTTTCGATACGTACTCAAGCGTTCAAAATGTGGCTCCCCCTCTTGCCACAAATCGCCGAGTAGATTGGCCATGGCAGCCGGACGTACAATGGCCGTCGAACCCAAAGGCAAGCCGCAAATCGCGCGCACCTGCTGTTCGAACTGGGACGTTGCCGAGGCTTCGATGGTCAGATGTCCGGAGTTATGCGGCCTGGGGGCCAGTTCGTTGACGAGGAGCTTTCCGCGCGAATCGAGGAATAACTCCACGCACATCACGCCGACTAGATTGACCTGGCGGGCGATTTCGGTCGCCATCGTGATTGCATCGTCGGCCAATTTGGGCGTGATTTCGGCGGGCGCCATCGACACATCGAGAATGTGATGCTCGTGTCGATTGGCGATCACTCCCCAATGCACGACTTCTCCGTCGAATCCCCTCGCGACAATTACCGAGAGTTCCATCGCCAAGTCAACTTGTTTTTCCAGCACCATCGACTGATTGGGATGCATGAGGAGTGCATTCGCTGCGTCACCAATGCTCCTGACGAGATACTGGCCTTTGCCATCGTAACCGCCGTTGGCGGTCTTGAGAATCGCCGGCAGACCGATCGAACAGCAGGCCATGCTCAACTCCCGATCGGATTCGATTTTGAGGAACGGCGTCACGGGATAACCGTTGGCTGCGAGAAAGCTCTTCTCGCGAAGGCGATGCTGGCAGATATTCAGGATCGATGGATCCGGGCGCACGGGGACGATCTCACCAATCCGTCGAGCCGTTTCAACTGGCAGGTTCTCGACTTCGAACGTAGCGACATCGATTTTGGACGCGAATCGCCGAATCGCGTCTTCGTCATGAAAACTGGCCACCATCTCCGAATCGGCGACTTGGCCGGCCGGCGAGTCCTTCTCCGTGCTGAAGACATGAACGCGATAGCCCAGGCTTCTTGCCGCCAACGCGAACATCCGTCCGAGTTGACCGCCACCCAGAATACCGAGATTCGCTCCAGGGGAAAACCAATCCTTTGAATGATTGCTCCACATCGAATTCACTCCTCAGGCTTGACAACAGGTAATTTCTGCTGCTCCACATTCTTGGCTTGGTCTTCACGGAACTGGCGCAGCTTCGCGCGAAGTTCCGGACGCTTGTTACTCAGGATGGCGATTGCCAGCATGGCTGCGTTGACCGCCCCCACTTTGCCGATCGCCAATGTGCCGACGGGAATCCCTGCAGGCATCTGTACGATCGAAAGCAGTGAATCCAAACCTCGCAATGCATGCCCTTCGACGGGTACGCCGAATACCGGAAGTACGGTGTGAGCCGCCATCATTCCCGGCAGATGAGCAGCGCCTCCGGCCCCGGCAATAATCACTTCCACGCCGGTGGATTCAGCATTCAACGCGTGTTCCGAAAGCAGATGCGGGGTCCGGTGCGCAGACACGACGCGACATTCATGAGGCACTCCAAATTCTTGCAAGCGCTCAGCGGCATGGCGCATCGTCTCCCAGTCCGAAACACTTCCCATGATTATCGAAACCAATGATGCTGATTCTTCAGGTTGCACGTCTTTCCCTATAACTCGAAAATTCGATCTTCTCACCTTCACGGAGGCACGCGAACAAAGCACGTACAATCCGGACGCTGCATTCGAAGTACAGGGCTTTCCGGAATGAACTGTGTCCAACTGAAATCTCTTGCCATTCACGTCCTCCATGAAGTTTGGCGAATTGTCTAGCTTCCTGCACCAGGGCTTACATTCCGATGATCCCGGCGCCGGCCCAGTTCGCGGCGAATCGACCTGGCTAGACGCTCCACTGCACGATCGAGCAAGGCATGGAAGTCGGCGTCAATGTCTTGAATTGCGATCGTGCTATTCGGCACAATCCTCGCGATCAGCCGGCAACTCTTGTCGACGCCGCCCTTCGGGCCGTTCTCGTCACTCAGGTGAAGATCAAGCCGGCTAATCCGCTGAGCGAATCGCCCCAGGGCAAACTGAATCCGCCGCTCACCATACACCTTCAATTCTGGCTCGAGATCCAAGCCAGCCACATGCCAATGAATGTTCATGCTAGCCTCGTTTGTTTTGCTCTTGTTTTGAACTATCTCGCCGACCGCACGCCCGCTTACTTCCAAACCGAATTCGCCTCGCTGTATGAATTCGTCTAAAGGATAATACGGCAGAATTGTGTATTCGGACAAATAGATTATTATGTGTTGACACATCTAATTTTTGGATGTATTGTTATTCCCATGCAATGGCTCAATTATCACCACCTGCTCTACTTCTGGACGGTCGCCAAAGAAGGCAGCATCGCCCGCGCATGCGAGAAGCTAATTCTCGCTCAGCCGACCATCAGTGCCCAGCTCCGTGAGCTGGAGCAATCGCTTGGGGAAAAGTTGTTGGAACGGGAAGGGCGAGGCCTGCGTCTCACGGATGCCGGTCGTTTGGTTTTTCAGTACGCCGACGAGATTTTTTCTCTTGGCAAAGAGATGACGGATACGTTGTGCGGCCGTCCCACGGGCCGCCCCTTACGTCTTGCGGTGGGAATAGCGGATGTGTTGCCAAAGCTCGTGACGTTTCGCTTGCTCAAACCTGCCCTGACTCTCGACGTTCCTGTGCAGATGCAATGTCGTGAAGATAAACCGGATCGCTTACTGGCAGAGCTTGCGCTGCACAATCTCGATATCGTCCTCTCGGACGCTCCGATACCGCCTTCGATTCGGGTGCGGGCATTCAGTCACCTGCTCGGTGAGTGTGGCGTTAGTTTCATGGGCACGCCAAACTTGGCAAAGAATCACCGCGCTGGATTTCCCTTGTCGCTCACCGGAGCACCGATGCTCCTGCCCACCGAGAACACCGTATTGCGACGCGCTCTGGATCAATGGTTCGACTCGAAGGGCATCGTACCGAATATTCGCGCTGAATTCGAAGACAGCGCGTTGCTCAAGGTTTTCGGCCAGGAAGGTATGGGAGTTTTTGTCGTACCCAGCGCTGTCGAAGAGGAGGTGCGAACCCAGTTCGGCGTTCACCGCGTCGGCCAGACCGATGAGATTAGAGAACGCTTCTATGCGATCTCCGCCGAGCGCAAACTAAAGCACCCCGCAGTATTGGCAATTTCGAAATCAGCCCGACATTCACTTTTTTGAGCCAAAAGTCACGCCCGAGAATGCTGGAGTGAGGTGGAGTGAATGGATAGTCTTTCACGTAGAGTTATTAGCCCGCGTCCGCAATGAGGGCTTGCTGCCGGAAGCCAATCCGTACCACCATGTCAAGAAAGCGGGCATTTGGAGGACGCGGGAGGACGCGCACATCTATGCGGCTCCCACATCTATGCCATGCCAGCATGCGAGCCAGTTTCGCAGATCTACGCCAGCCCAATTCACGGCACTTTCATCCGCAAATCCGCAACACTGACCACCGATTCGCCGCCAGGTTTGATACCGGGTTCATTGATCCAGCCTCTCGCCGCCGATTCTTTCTGAAGAAGATGTCAGCTTTTCGTCTTACGTCTCTTCATCTGGCCATGCGCGTTTCGGCAATTTTGTCGAAGAAAACGAATACCTCGGCAAGCGATTGCTGGACGATGCCGAGGTGCTCGATGTTGGCAAGTTCGCGAAACGTTACTTTTTCGACGCCTGCCTTGGCGAGCCGATTTCGGAGGCCACGCGCGCCTGACAAAGCGAAATCCTGGCTGCCTACGCCGATGAAGAAGGGGATCTTCTTGAGGTCATTGGATGCTTTGACGGTTCCGGAGCCGCCAAGCGCAGCCACGCCCGCGTAGCGTTTGGGTTCGGCGCCGACCGCCTGGATTGCCTGGGCGGCTCCCATCGAATGGCCGACAATCAGGACGCATTTCCGATCGTAGGGCCAGCGTTTTTGCAGTTCATCGAGAACGTCCGCCAACGGCAGGTTGAAACCGACGCGAGGCGCCACCAGCATCCATCCACGTTCCTGGCAAAGCCGAGTGATCTTGCCGTTACCATAGCCGTCGAAGAACAGGTTCTCCGATCCGCCCGCACCGTGCAAAGCCACGACCAGCGGTGGCGGCGATTTGTCGTTCCACTTGGCCGGCACCAGCACCCGCATCGGGAACACGCGCTCCGTCGCCTTGGGGTCCGCTCGAACCGCGAGACTGAGCCAATATTCGCCTGGCCGTTTGTGCGTGTAAAAAGGCTTCCTCGCCTGGATCGATTCTCCTACCAACTCGGCTTCACGAAGGAGCCGGGCAATCGGATAGTCGGTTTCCTCCGTTTTTCCTTCCGTCCACTTATCAATCAACCGCAGAGTCGCCTGAAGAGTCGCACGCTCCGTGGCGGTCTCGATGTCAGTGGCTTCGATTTTCTTTAGGCGCGCCACACGCTCAGTTAGCTTACTCACGAATGAGATTTGCATGGCACCATCGGAAAGCTTGTCCTTCTTGTGCAGGACCTCGTAGCGAAGCGAATGATCGCCTTCCTTCGTGCCCTTCACGGAAAGCTGGCACTGCATCGGCAACTCTGTGATTGGCATCGATTGCGCAACCGTTTCCTTGCCATTCACGGACAACATCACTCGCAGTGAGAACTCGGCATCGACGGGTTTTGCCACATCGTAGAATGCCTTGATTTCGAGCGAGAGTTCTTGCGTTTCGCCATCCACCAGACGCGTCGCCGGAAAAATCGCCAACGACTCAGCCCAGCGTCGTGTGGGTGTCGGCTTGTTCGCATCGTCCAGCGCGAAGCGTGCCTGGTCGATCGCACGCCCCGCTTCGCCGAAGCGGAAAGTAAAGAAAGCGATGACCGCCTGATTGAGCGGAGCCACGGTTCGCTTGCGGGTCTCTTCGCCGGGATTCTTCTCCCAAAGCCCTTCAAAGACGCGAAGACGTCGGCCCAACTCGTAACGCTGCGGTTGAGCACCGAGTTCAGCGGTGAAAGCGAACATGCACAGGAGTGCCATTGGAATGGCAGAACCTCGGATCATCACGAGCCTCCGTAGCTCAAAGGAGAAGAAAAGGACGCCAAGGCAGAATCTTCTTACCGAGTGTTTATTTCTTGGGAGGCCTACCAGCCCGTGGGCGCTTCGGTCGTGTGTGAAGTGTGCGAGCCAGAGCTGCCAAGTGAGATAGCCCATCTCCGTACGTGGTGTAGGGGATTGCGGAACGAATCGCTTCGATCAGGCCGTGTCCACCCACTGCAACCGCAACACCAGTCGGTTCGAGCGCACGGAAAAATTCGCGGTACTCACGCAGAAAACAAGTCGCGTCGGAAATATAGGACACCGAAAGCCAAATCAGTCGTGGCTTCGTTTCCCGCACGGCTTTCAACAGACTGGCAAAAGGCGTGTTGGGGCCGAGGTTGATTGCTTGCCAGCCGGCGTCGAGCAGGACCATTTGTGCCAGAAGCGAGGGCAAGAGATAGGGGTCCCCTTCAGGAGCTGCGCCAATCGCCACGGGGCGGTTGCACTCGGCCCGGTTCTCCAGCTTCGTCTTCATTTCAAAGAGCGCCTGCGCGCATATCTGCGTGGCGCGGTGCTCGTGCCAGACATCGATTTCTTGCGTCTCCCAGCCATGTCCAACGTCAGCCATGACGGGGCTAATGATTTGATCCGCCAAGGATTCGATGGAGACGCCGTCCTGGTAAGCACGCTGCACGACGGATCTCGCGACATTGCCGTCTCCCTCCAGAATGGCGGCGAGGAGGCTGCTTCTTAGCCGTTTGAGATCGGGCGACCCCTCGTTGCTGGAAGCCATGGCGAGCCGGCTCAGATCGCCGCGCGGCAAATCGCCTTGCCGGGCCAGAGCGAGGACCTCCGCCTGCAGTAGTTTTCGATGTCCACCTGGTGTCTTGTGGGCAGGCAGAACTTTGGTATCGACCCAACGCTTGACGGTGCTGATGCTTATGCCCAGTGCCTGGGCGGCCTCAAACGTGCTCAGGTATTGTGGATCCTGACTCATGAAGCCGGCCTCGTTCGTTTCAACCAAGCGTACCAGCCATTATTTTGACCGTTATGGATAAATTTACAAGGGAAAACGGAAATACATCGGATCTCCTTTGACTTCCGCAGTTTCGCTACTATTCATAAATTGAACGATATGAACGTTTCATATCTGCCCCTGGCTTGGGCCTTCGGGCATCCCTCGTGATAGGCGAACAAGGAGTCAAGCATGATCTGGAAGACTTTGATGTCAAATGTTGCAGCAGTTGCAGTTGCGATTTTCCTCGTACATGGCAATGCGTCGGTGGCGGTTGCACAAGGGGCAGCGAAGGACATCGTGGAAACGGCCGTTGCCAGCGGCAAGTTCAAGACGCTCGTGGCCGCGGTGCAGGCGGCTGAGTTGGTTGACACGCTCAAGGGGAAGGGGCCCTTCACCGTTTTCGCGCCGACCGATGAGGCGTTTGCGAAACTGCCCAAGGGAACCGTGGAAGCGCTGCTGAAGGACAAGACGGGCCTGACCGCCGTGCTGACCTACCATGTCGTTCCTGGAAAAGTGATGGCTGCTGATGTGGTGAAGCTGAACTCCGCCAAGACGGTTCAGGGGCAATCGATCACCATCGTCACCAAGAATGGTGGGGTCACGCTGAACGGCGTTAACGTGATCATGACGGACATCGTTTGCAAGAATGGAGTGATTCATGTGATTGACGCAGTTTTGCTGCCCCCGGAGAAAAAGGTCGGGGCTGCCGAGGCGCGGAAGATGATCGAACAAGCCGTCGTTCATGGTGCTCGATCCTTCAACGCCGGCCATCACACGGCGTGCGCTGACATTTACATGAAGACGATGCGTGAACTGATTGCCAATGGGGATTACATGCCTGAAGAGATCGTCACGAGCATGAAGCACGTTTTCAACCATGCCGACAGCACTCACTGCCCTACGCAACGGGCCTGGATTTTGCGTCGCGGCATTGACCATGCGTACGCTCGCATGACACAACTCCCGTAACCGATACCCTGCGTTGTGTTGCCCTGAGCCTTTATCAAGCCGGGCTCCTCGTTTGTGGGGAGCCCGGCCCTGTTATCGCTGAGATGTGTGTTCTGAATGTTCACCTGTGTTCAACCAACGTTCACCTGGAGGAAGCGATGAGCAGACTTCAACTCGCCAAGATCGGTTTCCTGGCGGCGGCTGCAATTTCTTTTTTGTTGTCGGTTTACTTGTGGTTTTCGGGGCATAAGGAGCAAGGCCAATTCGTTGGTATCTGGGTTCCGTCGATTCTTAGTTTGGGGGCGCTCATGCTGAGCGGTAAATCCAATGGATGATAACTTGATCTTAAATATCGGGTTTGTCGTGTTCGGCATCGCAATTGCGTCTTTATTCTTGGCCGTTTATAGCGGGTCTGGTCTTTTCAAGGAGAAATAACTCCGAAGGAGAATTTATCATGCCCAAATCCAGTCTGTTCTCGACACGGAATGATCTCCCTGTAGAAATTCGCGAGAAGATCGTCACGCTGCTGAACCAGCATCTGGCTGACAGCTTCGACCTATACAGCCAGACGAAGCAGGCTCACTGGAACGTCAAGGGGCCGCAGTTTTTTCAGCTACATGAGTTGTTCGACAAACTTGCCGAAGAAGTTAAAGAGCAGATCGATATGATTGCTGAACGGGCGACCTCGCTTGGAGGCATCGCGCGAGGAACCGCCCGCCAGGCCGCGGCTGCTTCGCGTTTGCCCGATTATCCTGCCGAGGCAATCGAAGGCCAACAGCATCTTGAGGCACTGATCGTGTGCTTCGCCGCACTGGCGGCCACGACTCGGGCCGCGATCGATACCGCAAGCAAGCTCGGCGATGCCGGCACGGCCGACCTCTTCACTGAAATTTCCCGAGCATTTGACAAAGCCCTGTGGTTCCTTGAAAGCCACACACATGGGTGATTCGACAGCTTCATGAAAGCAGGCTAATCTGTGAACGAACGTCTTGTACTGCTCACGGGAGCCACCGGCTACGTCGGTGGCCGGCTTTTGAAGAAGCTGGAATTGCTCGGCGTGCCGACGCGCTGCCTGGCCCGGCGCCCTGAGAATTTGCGCGACAAGGTTGGTCCGGGTGTCCAAGTTGTCGCTGGCGACGTGATGGACGGCAATTCTTTGGCTGCGGCCTTAGCAGGTGTTCACACGGCCTATTACCTCATTCATTCGATGGGATCGGCCGGCTCCTTTGAAGATCAGGATCGTTTGGGAGCGAAGAACTTTGCCAAAGCTGCGGCCACTGCGGGAGTTCAGCGGATCGTATATCTTGGCGGCCTCGGCGACGAAGAGGATTCCTTGTCGCCACACTTGCGTAGCCGACACGAGGTCGGCAACATCCTTCGGGCAAGCGGCGTACCCGTAATCGAGTTTCGCGCCTCCATCATTCTGGGATCGGGCAGCCTTTCTTTTGAGTTGATCCGCTCGCTGGTTGAACGCCTACCGGTCATGATCATGCCGCGCTGGGTTCGCGTGCCGGCGCAGCCGATCGCCATCAACGATGTCTTGAGCTATCTGATTGCCGCGCTCGACCTACCACTTTCCGAAAGCCGTACTTATGAGATCGGCGGAGCGGACCAGGTCACTTACGCCGATTTGATGAGAGAATATGCCAGGCAACGTGGCTTGACGCGATGGCTCATTCCTGTGCCCGTTCTGACCCCGTACCTGTCGAGCTTGTGGTTAGGGCTCGTGACTCCGGTTTTCGCACGCATTGGCCGCAAGCTCATTGAGAGCATTCGCCACCCGACTATCGTTCGGGATCCGGCGGCGCTGGCTGAATTCGCGGTCCACCCGGTTGGCGTGCGCCAAGCGATTGCCGACGCGCTTCGCAACGAGGACCAGGAAATGGCCCAGACGCGTTGGTCGGATGCCTTGTCTTCTGGGGGACCAGCCAAAAGTTGGTTCGGAATTGAGTTTGGACCCCGGCTGGTCGATTCTCGGACCGTGACCGTCGAGGCGTCCGCCGCGGAAGCGTTCGCCCCGATCCGGCGGATCGGCGGCAAGACGGGTTGGTACTGTGCAGACTGGCTTTGGCACGTGAGAGGAATCATGGATTTGCTGGTCGGCGGCGTGGGGTTGCGTCGTGGCAGGCGTGATCCCGAAACGCTCAGCGTCGGTGAAACGGTGGATTGCTGGCGTGTCGAAGCCGTTGAACCGAATCGCTTGCTGCGCCTTGCCGCGGAAATGAAGGTGCCGGGCCG
Organism: uncultured Singulisphaera sp.; assembly: GCA_964484265.1. Classification (GTDB taxonomy): domain Bacteria; phylum Planctomycetota; class Planctomycetia; order Gemmatales; family Gemmataceae; genus SIAQ01. Next base: position 1,799 of record CAZAFH010000147.1, on the reverse strand, counting down.
AGCTTGGTTGGAGTTTGAAGTAACCGAGAGCGAGGGCAAATCCACGATTCGCCAAACGGCGATTTTCGATCCGGTCGGCCTGATGGGTCGCGCTTACTGGTATCTCGTTTATCCCCTTCACCAGTACGTGTTTGCCGGAATGTTGCGAGGCATCGCTCATAATGTTGGGAAACCAAATTTGCCAACGGGTCAATCGACTCGGGAGATTTCCATTTGCCAGTGGGTTGTCCTGGCTCTGTTTCTGATCCTATTGTCAGGAGCGGTTTCAAAGTAGGCCATTTTATCGGCCACGGACCAGACGCCGGAGGGACTATTCTTTCGCCCCAAACTCCCTCAGTGTTTGGCGAAGGGAGTTTGGGGCGAAAGAATGTTCGGGTAAAGTGGCCTACTTTCTGGCCGACATTTTGGACTACTTTCTGACCGCTACCGATATGGTACGGCGGGCTGAACTTGGGAATCTTGCTGGCTTTGGCAAGTGCCGTCAGCTTGCACATTGTCGGGGCGTTTGAGGGGACAACGGCATCGCCGATCGTGCATTTGTGGAATGGCACGTCGCGTTTTGGAATTTTTACGGTTATCTCGAGTCTGATTTCTCGCTTGCGCATCAGCCTTCTTTTTGAACACCACCTGGCTCGACGTTATCCTCTGTTCGTTGCGTCCACCTCCGGCTCCAGCACGAACGTGATCAGATCCTCGGCCATCACCAGACGACTCAAGTAGTTGACCAAGTTCGTGAAGTCGCGTTCGTGCGGCGGCATCACTGGCGTGGTCTCAATCGGGTAAGGCAGAAGCACCTCGCACAGCCGGTCTTCCAGCTCAGCGACCCGATGCTTGCGCGCGTCGGTCTGCTCGACGAATGGCACTAGCTTAAGCGTAAGCCATTGCGTACAAAATGGTTGCGAGCCGAAGGCACCAGGTCTTTTCGCGTGACGCCGCCAGATCGCGGCATTTTTCGGCCTTTTCAGCGACTACGGCACCGTTGGCCCGCAAGGGTCCGAAGCAGCCAATGCGCGGAACTCATTGTGAATATTGATCTTACGCTTAAGCTAGTGCCATTCGTCTGCTCGACCGCCGCTGTCAAGCACGCCTTCGTTACTCCGGTCGAGCAGACCGAAGCAGGCAATATCGCGTCTCTTGTAACACTTGGGGACACTGCGCTTTGCCCTACTGCGGCAGCTACGATCAGGTTCGCCGCTATGTCGGTCAGCATCGACGGGATCGGCGCGAAATGTTCATCCCGCTGGCCCATGGTCCGGATCAACGCCTCGAAGCGGACTTCTGGTACCGAGCAAGAAAAGAGCGCCATATGCGTGCGCCAGGGGAGCGCTACCTGGGGCGTCTTTTTCTTCGTTTCTTTCTGGGCGCATTTCCAAAACGGTTTCCTTCTTTGTCTACTTCCCGTTCGCGCGGTCAATTCTGACGGCCCCGAAGCCTCTCCGGTCACTTTTCGCCGCTGTCCTTGTTCGCTAACGCGCAGAGCCATATTATGCCCTTCATCGCCCACTGCCGGCTGGTGCTTCGTGCTGCTCGTGTGAGCAGACGTTGGCCGGACGGCCTTGGTGTCGTGCTGGTGAAGCTGATCCATCACCCATCGAGCAGGCGAGGCCGGCATGTTCTTCCTGGCCATTGCTCCTGTCCGCTCGTGTTGAACACGAACCCGCGGAACCCAGGGGCGGCCTGCGAATGAGCCTGCCGTCGCCAGGTGCCTGCTCCACTACGTGATGGTTCACTCTGCGCGATCTTGCCTAGTGCTTTGTCACAGCTTAATTTTCGGGTAAACCGATTTCAACTTTGTGCGG
>CAZAFH010000146.1:0-16647 GCA_964484265.1 uncultured Singulisphaera sp. | reverse complement strand
GGAGAAAATGCGCAACAATATCAGGATGAAAATTCCCCAGGTTTTTCATCAGCCCACCCCCTGGCCCCTCTCCCCCACATTCGTGGGGGAGAGGGGAGCAATCGCGCAACAAATTTGAGATGAATCCAGGTGTCGTATTTCATCAACCCAGAGTCTGGCTAACCCGCCTTGGGGACGACCGGCAGCGCGTCAATCTTTGCCGCCAGGATGAAATCGTTCTCCGTCAACCCGCCGACTGCATGCGTCCAGATCTCGACAGTGACGTTGCGATAGCCGGTCACATGCAAGTCGGGATGATGGTCCTCCGACTCGGCGATTGGCAGAATGCGCTGGAAAAAATCGATGGCTATCGCGAAATCCCGCACGCGCCATTCACGGCGGATGCGTTTTCCGTCGGCGCTGAGCGTCCAATCCGGAACCGCCTTCAACAGGTCCGCGACTTGTCCGGATGATAACGCATCCGATCCGCCGCCGCACGGAACACATCGCCTGCTGGCCAATTCGTTGCTTGTCGGCATAAGCTCTACCTCCGTAAAACTGGGCGGGTTGAGTCGTGCGGCGGTTATGGGCTATTATCGCAACTCGACCATCGATCGGCGAAACCGGCAAAGTTTACCTCACCTACCAGCGATCTTGCCGAATATGCGCGACTCCGCTGGATTTACCGATTTTTCCGATCCGATGGATTATTACAGAAACACCGATTCCCTTCTCATGACACCGACCGCGCCCTTTCCTGGAGAAACGGATGAGCTTCACAGCACGCATCTTCATCGGCCTGGGAATATTGCTTACGACGTGCGTTTCCAGCGCCTGGTCTCAGGATTACAAGGGCAAGGATGAGTTCGAATTCGTTCAATTCTGCAGGCGTATCAAGGGCCGCATCATCGATCATACCGGGAATCATGGGCAGGACCATCGCATCTGGTCGCGTTCGCTGCATCAGTGGCGTGATCTCTACGTGTATCTACCGCCGGGGTACACGCCGAAGGTGCAGTATCCGTTCATGCTGTATCTCCATCCGTTTTGCATGGATGAACGAACATTCTTGTCAGTCGTGCCGCTGATCGACGACGCCATAGCGTCGGGCAAACTGCCGCCGTTGATTATTGCCGCACCGGATGGATCGATGGATGGGCGCGGCCACATTCACAAACCGGGTAGCATGTTCCTGAATTCGCGCAGCGGTCCGTATGAAGACTTTATCCTTGCCGATGTTTGGGATTTCGTCACCCAGCGCTACCCAATTCGGCCCGAGCGCGAGGCGCACATCCTCGCCGGCGCTTCGATGGGCGGTTTCGCGGCGTTCAACATCGGGCTGCGCCATCGCAATGCGTTCGGCATCGTCATCGGGATTCATCCCGCGCTCAATCTGCGCTGGAGCGACGTCAACGGCAATCCGAGAGCCAAGTTTGACCCTCGCAAATGGGGCTGGCGCACCGGGTTCGACTCTCCGAATGAGGTCATCGCCAACTACTATAACGTCGCCAAAATTCGCATGGGCGAACTTGTCGAGCCGGTATTCGGAATCGGCGACGAAGCGATGGTGAATATTGTCTGCAACAATCCGCTGGAACTCGCCATCCGCACGGGCCTTCGCAACGGCGAATTGTCGATGTTCATCGGCTATGCGGGGCGTGATGAGTTCAACATCGATGCCCAGGTCGAGAGCTTTCTGTACTACGCGAAGCACCGCGGTTGGGGAGTCGCTGTCGCATTCGAACCTGACGGCCGGCATGACGGCGCGACGGCGCTGAAATTCGTTCCGTCGATCATCAAATGGCTCGCGCCGCAGCTTCAGTTCTACGCTCCGCCGCTCACGATCCCCGATCCGAAAGGACCGTCGATCTACCCGGAAACGAAGAACATGCCCACGCCGCCGCCAGGACCGCAAAAACCAGCGATTTATCCCGATACCCGGACGAACGGCAATGTAAGTCACTCGCCGTATCGTCTCGTGCCTCCGCTCTTCGGCACCAAGACGGCGCCGTCCCAGGTCAGCCCGTTCCTTCCGGCGGAGACATCAGCGGAGCCTGCCTATCCGCAACCGGAAGCCCGCAAGCGAATCGGATTCCCGAGCAATTCAATCTTGTCACCCGCGGGCGGGCAACCAGCAAACGGCTCCGTGTATCCACAGCCGGGAAGTGGGAAGGCGACTGGCTTCCAGGTGAACCCGATCTTCGCACCAGCCGAGACACAGCCAACGAGCGAGGCTAGCTACCCGCAACCAAGAACCGCGCCGACGCTGCCGGCGCCTTATATCGCCCCACCGGCAGCGTATCTTCCAGCGTCTCGGTAGATTCTGAAAGTGGCGAGCCGGGAACGTGAGGGACCGGAGAAAATAGACCGTTCTTGAATGTCCCTCCAATCGCTCACGCTCCTGGCTCGCCAACGTAAAATTCAAGATACTCAGCGGCAGCGCTCCGGGCACAACTGCCGAAATACTTCGTGATACTTCGCGGCCATCTCGCTGAACGAGAAATCGCGTCGGATTCGATCGCGAGCGGCATCTCCGACGATGCGCAGCTTTGCAGAATCGCTCACGGCATGGGCGATGGCATTTGCGAGTGCGCTAACGTCGCCCGCGGGGACCAGCCAGCCGCTGACGGCATCATCGATCACCTCGGGAATCCCGCCGACAGCCGTTGCGACGGTTGGCACGCCGGCGGCGCCTGTTTCAAGCAGGATCACTGGCAGCCCTTCGGTATAAGACGACATCACTGCGAGATCCAGGTTCGGAAGAAACCGCTGCACATCCGAACGAAAACCGGCGAAATGAAAACGCTTAGTCAATCCGCGTTCGCCAACCTGGCGTTCAAGGTCGCCTCGCAACGGGCCGTCGCCGAATAACACGAAACCAACATCGTCGCGCATCGCTGCAACCTTCGCGGCCGCATCGACAAACACGGCGAATCCCTTTTCCGGGCTATGCCGACCGGCGGCGCCGACCAGCAATCGCGGCGCATGGTCAAACCATCGGCACATCTCTTCGCGAACGGCAGCGTCGGGTCGCACGAACGCTTCGGCGCCGATTGAGTTCTGGATCGTGACGATGCGCGATTCCGAAACTCCAGCCGTGCGAACTTTCTCGGCCTGCGCTTTCGAAACGCACACGACGCGATCCATGCTTCGCAGGGCCAATTTGTCGAGCCATTCGTAGATGCGCACCTTCCACGTCGCGCCCGTCCAACCGTGCGAGATCGAGACGACCGGCACGCCAGCCCGCCGGGCCGCTCGCCACCCGACGAGGTCCGGCTTGTAGCCGCTGCAGCAAAGCAAGTCGGCGTTGAGGCGTTTCAGCTCATCGGCAACCTCGCGCACGCAGGCAAGGAAATTCGGCGTGTTATTCGCCAGAGCGCGGCCTTCGAAGCCGTGCTTGGAGGCTTCGCCAAGAAATGCCTTCGCTAGCCCGCGCTCGGCAAATGACAGAAAAATCGTCACGACGTCCGCAGGAAGATGCCGGGCGAGGCCAAGGACCTGCCGCTCGGGGCCGCCAAAGAACGGCGATGCCATGAGATGAACAACGCGCATGTTCAACGCCTCGCAGGTTCCGCGGCCATCGCTCGTTCCCATGATGCTTCGAGCTTTTTCGCGAGCACGGCCCAGTCGTAGGTTTCAAGCACGAACTGACGGCCATGTTCGGCGAGTGCATGCATGGCGCCGGGATTGCGAATAGCATGCACGAGCGCGTCTGCCATCGCAACTTCATCGGCTTGTAGATAATCGATGTCTGGCTGGATGAGCAACCCTTCGGCGCCGACCTTGGTGGACACGACCGGCAGGCCGCAAGCGAGCGACTCGAGAATTTTCAGCCGCGAACCGCCGCCAATTCGCAGTGGCACCGCCATCACGCCCGCCGAGCCGAGGAACGGGCGCACGTCCGGTACGCTGGCGTGCAGCTCGACACCAGGCGTCAGCTTCGCACGCTCGACGACGTGCGCCGGCGGATTGCGGCCAACGATCACGAGCCGGGCGGCGGGTTCCTGTGCAATCACCCTGGGGAAAATGCTATCGAGGAGAAGCCCGACGGCATCGAGATTGGGTCGCCAGTCGAGAGCGCCGAGAAATAGAATCTTCGATGGGTTGCGTTCGCTGCGCACCTGCTCGAAGAAGGCGCGATCGATGCCGTTGTCCACAACGTCCACATGGGGCTGGGCGAAATCCTTGCGAATGAGTGCCGCGTCTTCCTCGCTGACGGCGACGACGCGCGTCGCCCGGCCAAAGGCGTCGCGCTCGAACCGGGCGAACTTTTTCCATTGTGTTCGCAGGTACATTTTCTTGAGTAAGTTCTTTTCCGTATCGTGGTAGCGCTGCCAAATCAAGGTGTCCACGTTATGCGCGATGACGATGCGCGGCCCCGGAATTGAGGCATCGACGGCATCGAGGTACGGCGTCCATTCCAGCTGCCAGGCATCGATCCGTTCGCGTTTCGCCAACTCGAGAATCGCAAGCCTCATGGCCTGGCTCTGATGCGACGTCACCGAATAAGGACGCGAGGAGAGGAGATTGGCCAGTAGCCTTGCGTAAAACCCAGGACCAGATTTTTTCGCGATGGGGTCATGGACCAGAATCGGCTCGATGCCGTGCTCGCGCAAGAAGGGCGGGGCCAGGCGAGCCTCGTCGCTGTCGGCGGCGCAACGGCCGACATAGATGATGCGATGGCGTTTCGCGACCTGAAGAATGAGGTTGAGCGTGCGCAAGCGCTTGCCCGAGGTCATGGGGTAGGAGACATCACCATCAACGATCACGACATTCATGGACTTGTTGCTCTGAAGAAGATCCGCTGTCACGTCTCTTGCGTTTCCTATGTAGTACTACAACGCTACTTTCTCCCCTCTCCCTCCGGGAGAGGGGCCGGGGGTGAGGGAAACTTGACCCGAGCCAATACCGTTAATTTGCACGCGAGAATCTTTGCGGAATCTTCTGCTACTCTGCAAAGGCCGGGCGACCCTCACCCCCAACCCCTCTCCCGGAGGGAGAGGGGAGCAATTGCATTGCAGACCCACGTTGACCGAGTTCATGCTTACGAATCCAACGATGTAGAATTAGCCGTACAGCGACTCGTACTGTGCCATCATTTTGCGAATATCGAAGTTATTTTCCACGCGCTCTCGGCCAGCGCGGCCCATTCGTTCGCCGAGATCGGGATTCGCAAGGATTTCGTTGATGGCGCACGCAAGCGGCACGGGATCGCGCGAGGGCACGAGCATGCCGGTGACGCCATGATCGACGACTTCCGGGTTGCCTCCGACGCGTGTCGTGACGATTGGCAATCCGCGCGCCATCGCTTCGAGCAAAGTCAGCGACACGCCTTCGGTCTGCGAGGGCAACACAAACAAACTCGCACGAGCCAGAAGAGCCGGGACGTCCTGGATCTCGCCGAGAAAGGAAATGTTGTTGGCGATGCCCAAATCGGCAGCCAGCGTCAGAAGCTCATTTCGACACGGGCCGTCGCCAGCGATCTCGAACCGTGCATCCGGATGCGCGGCCAGGACGTCGGGCACAGCACGCAGCAGATTGGCGACATCCTTCTCGGGACTGAGTCTAGCGACCGTGACGATGCTTCCTGCCTTCGCCGGGCCGTTGAACGCGAAGCGGGTAAGATCGATGCCATTCCAGAGCGTCTGTACACGCGGCAGAGCGACGCCTTGCTCGACGATCCAGCGGGCGCTATCCTGCGATACGCAGATGAAATGAGGCGTGAACCTCGCTGCCAGGCGGATCAGCCAACGTTGTCGCCTAGTGATCGAATCGAGTCGACCGTGGTGAAGGGTGTGGACTCGCGTCTTCACGCCGGCCCACCAGGCCGCGGGCATGCCATAGATCAACGGGCCGTCATCGTGGGTATGAACGACGTCGATCTGGTTGTCGCGAAATATTTTTGCGAGGCGGCGCCAGAGCGATGGGCGAAAGCCGGGCGGCGCGTCGAGCGCGATGACGTTGACGCCGAGCGAGTCAAGAGTCGGTGCAAGCGTGCCGCGGTCTCGAAGCGAAATTACGGTCCAGTCGAAGCGCTCGCGGTTGCGATGGCGTGCCATCTCGACGAGCAGGCGTTCTTGTCCGCCGACGTTCAACCCCAGGGTGACATGCGCGACACGGCGAATTGGTTGCGTCATTGGACCCATCGCCAGGCAGGCGTTTCAATATTGCCCCAGGGAATCCTATGCGACAAATCGCACAAAGACATAGATACTGACCAGGAAGGCGACGCCAACCGTGGCGTATCGGCCCATCATAGGCACGTCGAATTTGAGCGCCGGGGCCGGGCTGAGGGAATTTCGCCGTGCGAGTTCGGGATAGGTCGCGCCCAGCGCAAGCATCATGTACGTTGCCACGATGAAATTGATCGACAGAGACAGCATTCCAACGGCGTACGCAACGAGCATCGCCATGACGAACGGCTGCATTCGGCGCGTTAGCGGATCGACGATCAGGCATTGATCGGGCCGACATCGATAGATCGACCAGAGCGAGATTACCCAGGCGCCAATGAAGAGACATCCGCCGAAAAATCCTATGTCGGCAAACGACTGCAGGTAGGAGTTATGGGCCAGGTGTTTGGTTGGCTCAAAGCTGTTTTTTTTCTTCTTCTTTTGATCGTCCTCTTTGGGCATCGGAGCGCCTTTTCCAAAGATCGGATTTTCCACGAACGTCGTGATCCATTCACGCCAGAGTTCGACGCGGGCTTTCCCTGTCCCTGCTGAGGTGCTAATTTCGGTTTGTCGGCCTCGAAACAAGACGAACAGAATAGGCAATGCAAGCATCGCGATCAGAATGGTTCGCCTCCACCCGAATCGCACGGCTGCCAGGCTGCCTAGCCCGCTGACGAGAGCCAGAAAGCCGCCGCGCGAATGGGTAAGGTAAATCGCGTAGCCATAAAGCGGCATGCACGCCAGGCAGATTGCGCGAATGGCGAGATTCGTGCTTGAAGAAATAAAGAAAAGGCAGATCGGGATGACCGTCGCCATCAGCACGCAAAGCTCGTTCGGATCGCGAAACGCTCCAGTGCCTTGCAGACGCACGATTTCGATCTGTTCGCCGTATCTGCCGTCTGCAAATTCCTTGGCGAACTCAAGCGTATCGAGTTTGATGAAGCCTTGATATTGCATGACAGCCAATGAAACCGCGGCAGCACAGAAGCATGCGATGCACAACAACAACACGCGCAACCGCGTCGGCGTGTTCACCAGGCTCACGAACAAGACGTAATAGACGACGATCTTGGCGAAGGTCCACCCGCATCGCCATGCTTCGGGCGCGTCGCCCATCAACATGGGCGGAATCAAAATTGCGATCAAGATGCCAAACACCGAAATGGTGATCGGATGCGATTCAATTGACCGACCCGTCAAATAGCCGAGAATGTCCGAAAATCCGAAAACGAATGCGCCGAGGATGCAATAAAAGTAAAGCTCCACGCCAAGTAGCGCCGGCACCACTTCCGCGGGCCGGATGAACAGCATGGCGTTGACAAGGATGAAGAAGAAAAATCCCATGGAGCGCTTTACCCTGATAAGGAGGCGTTCTATTCGAACCTTTGATTGCAGGATAATCTCACGTAGCTGACACCGATTCGGCAGCGAGTGGACTGGGCTGCCCGGTTCCGGGTATCATCCCGTCGTAGTCGCGCTGCACATGTTCTCGTTTGGGAAAGACGCAGAGCACCGAGATCATGGAGAACGACATGCCGAGAATCTTCAGGAACGTGCCGAAGTAGATCGCCATGTCGAACATCAGGCTCACATTTTTCACATAGTGCAGATCATAAGCCAGCTTGATGCGAACCCCATCAAAATCAGCGTCCGGCGGTAGCTGGACCTGGGCGAAGCCGGTGACGCCCGGGCGAACGAGCAGCCGCTCGCGATAGAGCGGTATCACCTGCTCGAGAGCCGGGATGAATTCCGGCCGCTCCGGTCGCGGACCGATCAAGCTCATGTCGCCGCGCAGCACGTTCCACAGTTGAGGCAATTCGTCGATATGCGTCTTGCGCAGCCAGCGTCCGACGCCGGTGACACGCGTGTCGCCGGGCTTGGACCATTGCGCTCCCGTCAGGCTCTCGCAATTGAACGTCATCGTGCGGAGTTTGTAGATGGTGAACGGCTCGCCTTTCTTACCCAGGCGCGTCTGTGCGTAGATGACCGGTCCCGGCGAGGTAAGCTTGATGAGCAGCATCGCAATCAGCATGATCGGCAATGACAGGATCAAGATCACCAGCGCAAGCACGAAATCCACGGCAACCTTGACCGATGCGTACCATGCCATCGATGGCGCGACAGGAACGCTCGGCGGCGCGGGAGCCTGCCTCTCATGCGTGACTGAATCGGTAATGACAAACATCGACATGCGTGGTTCCTAACTTTCCGCGTGTCTACCGTAGGCATCCCGCTCCGCGGGATGCATTTCATCACGCAGAGCGTGATGTCTACGATTACGGCTCGGCTGCTTCATGCCGCGGGGGGAAACAATTTACTCTTCAGTACGGGCAAAAATTCACGTAAAAACTCCGCACTCGGATCAGATTGAATCGCACCATTCGGTTCGTAGGTCACGTCGCGCGAGAGATATAGCTTGTACAAAAACGGCTCGCCGCGGAAATGCAAGCGGGGCGTGACAGGCGCCTCCCAATTGCCATTCGAATTCCAGCTCCAAAATAGCCGCAGCGTTTTCTGCAAGCCGATTTTCTTCGTGAACGGCGCAGTCCAAAACTGCCCGAATTCTTCGTTCGACTCGCCTTTCACGTTGAAGACGGCCGGCGGATCCGAAAGCGAATAACCCGCACCGCTGTAGCACACCTCGGGTGTGTGGATCGCCATTTTGCCCGATCGGCCGCACATCAGGATCACCAGGATTTGCGCCCGAGTGCGCTCGTTGGTGTACGTGCGCATCCAGTACGCTTTCGCGCCAGCTTGTGCGAAGGCGGCGACTTCCCCGGCCTCTTCGCGTGACTGCCATTCGCCAATCGTCTTCGGGATATCCTCGACGCGCGCGACGGCGAGGTCGAGGCTGTCCGAATCCTTCGCCAGCACAAGGTGCATGACGCCGGAGGCGAGCAGTATCGCCGACGCAATCACGATCGAAAAGACGCGAACGGACATAACATCGACCCTCAATGGGGTTCTGTATAAGCCCAGGGATGAGCGCAGCGAATCCCTGGGACTCGCGGTGACTTCGATCCCAGGGATTCGCTGCGCTCATCCCTGGGCTTTTTTTCCTCAACCCTTCTGCGGGCCGTAGTAGTACTTTTCATCGCCCTTCTCGCCTTCAGCTCCGAGAACGACTGCGCCCAACATCGGCACGTCGAGCGGCGCCAGTTTCTGCTGAGCCGCGTGGACCGCCGGCGCCCGGCTAACGTCGCGCAGGACGGTGAAGATTACTCCATCGACGTTCTGCCCGATCAGCAGGCTGTCCGTCACGGGCAGTACCGGCGGCGTGTCGATGATGATGAAGTCGTACTGCTGTTTGAGCTTGGCAAACATCGCGCTGACGTTCTCCTGCGCCAGAGCCTGCAGGGCGTGGGTGTCGCTGATGCCAGCGGGCAGCAGCCACAATCGTGCCAGGGGCGTCGCGCGGATGGCGTCGGCGGGTTCAATCTCGCCGCGGAGCAATTCGGACAATCCCGGTTCCAGCGGCGAGTCGAACAGGGCATGCGCCATCGGATGACGCAAGTCGCCGTCGATCAGCAGCGTGCGTTTCCAGGCCCGCGCGAGGCTGATTGCGAGCTGACTCGCAAGCGTGGTCTTTCCTTCTCCGCCGCTGGCGCTGGTCACCATGATGACCTGCAGGGCCTTTGAGCGAGCCTGATGAAGCAACACGGTCCGCAGGCTGTCCATCGATTCGTGCAGGCGATGCTGCCAGGCCGACTCGACAGCGGGATCGAGAGCCGTGCCCGAACGCTTGGCAGGCTTGGGGGGGACGGTGCCGATGACACGTAGGCCGAGTCCGCTGACGACGTCCTCCACCTCGCCAATCTTGCGCGAGCGAAATTCCAGAAACGCAACGCCAAACAGGGCCATGATGAACAGGCCAAGCCCGCCAGCGCCGGCAGCCTTCGTTTGCTGACTGCGATCGCGTTTCGTCGGCGGCGTCGCGCGTTGCAAAACTTGAAGCCGCGAGCCTGGCAGCTCGATATCCACCTCGCTAATCTTTTGCGAAATTTGCGTCAACGACATCTTCAGCAGCTCGATGCGCTCCTTCATCGCCAGGATCTGGGGCGGCTCGTTTTGGTTGCCCGGACCGGATTCCTTGACCTTGCGTTCGTATTCGATCACCAGCTTGACGGTCTGTTCGTGGAGCGTTCGGCACTCCTGGATATTCGCGTTGACCTCCTCGATCTTGTTCTCGTACTCCTCGCGCACACGTCGGCGCCAGCGCTCTTCGATGCTGGGCCGCAGCTGCGTTTCACGCTGTTCGATCAGTTTGCGGATATCCACCTTTTCGTGCTTCAGCTTGATGGAGAGTTCGAGCGCGATCTCGCCGTTGTATTTGCGAAAATAGTCGGCGATGAGGTCGTCGATATCGGCAATGCGCTTTTGGAGCTGCTCGATATTGCGATCCTTGACGTAGGCATCGAGGAGCAGTTCCTCTGGTATCGTCTGCTTGTCGAGGCTCTTGAGCTTGCCCTTGTAGGTGTTCAGCGCACTCTGCCAGCGCGTCATTTCCTGCTCGAGAGCGCGTTTCGTGGTTTCTTCGGTGCCGAGTTTGCGAATCCACTCGTTTTGCTGCGAAACGGCTGCCTGGAAGTCCTTCACGTCGAGTGAATCGTAGAGTTTTTGGAGGATCGCCCGCTTCATGCGCATGTCTTCTTCGACGGCCTCTTTCTTGGCGCGCAATTCCGCGAGGCGTGCTTGTTTTTTGGTAAGCTCCATCTTCGCGTATTCGTTCGTGAACGCCCGAGCGATCGCGTTGAGCAGTTCGGCGCCGTCTTCCGGATATTCCGCGGCAAGCGTGACGCGCAATACTTCGGGACCGAGCAAGAAGTCGGTCTTCAGGGCTTTTTCCAGCCATTCGACAGCACCGAATCCGTTGCTGCGAATCAGGTCGAGGTCCTTGATATCGCGGCCGTCGGAAGTTTTCTCGTTGAGTGCCGCACTGATGACAATGGGGCTTTTGATCATCGCCTCCATGTTGGCCTTGAAGAGCGGGAACTCGACATCTTCGGCATTGGGCTGCTTGGCAGCGATGCGGACGCGGATCGTCGTGACGTATCGCGCAGGGACGAAATAAAACACCGCAAGGACGCCGAGGAATGCCGCGGCGAAGGCGACGGCGATGGCCAAGGGCCAACGCCGACGCAGCGCCTGGAGCAATCCCGTCAGCGTCGGCGTGGCGGAGAGACCCGGCGGCTCGGAAGACGCTCTGCCTTCTCCGTTCGCTTGCGCGATCTTCAGCAAGGAAGCATGAACCATCTGAGGATCACTTGCCAACTCGCTGATCTGATTCGTATCCGCGGCATTCATCGTTGCTATCTCCCGAAGATTGGTTCGCCCATGTAAATGCACCTAGACGAAACAGTTCAGGTGCGCTTGGTGTTTATGGTGATTACTTCGCTATCGCTCCCGCAGCCGTTCCCTGCGAGACGCGTGTCGGCAGATGATCGAACGTCGGCTTGAGCGGTTCGTCGTCGGCATAGTCAATGAACAAGTTCTGCAGAAACTTCAGCTCCACCCAGAGCATGAGCACCGCCATCGGCATCATGAACCATCCAGCCAGGTCGTGGTAAATAACCTGCGCGAGGTTGCTTTCTCGGCCACACAAATGATACGCCAAACCCGTCACCGAGATGCGGAGAACGTTGGCGATGATGGCGATGGGAATCGCACTGAGGGTCAGAATCGCACGCTCGACAAGCGACGCCTTGACGATCATCGCCATCGCCGTCGCCAGGGCGAAGAACGTCATCAACATGCCGAGTCCGCTGCAGGCGTTTTCGACGCCGAGCGGAATTTCGTCGACGAAAATGATGTTGCCTTCCGCGAGAGCCGGGCAACCGAGTGTCTGCAGAGCGTAGGTGCTCATCTCCGTCGCGATTCGCCGAAGCGGATAAGCGAGCGAGACCTCGACCGTGTAGGGCAGCGGCAGCATGAACGCCAGGAACGCCAGCGCTGGCCAGGCCCAGTTCAGCACCGCCCAACCGCAGATCAACAGCACCAGGCCAAACACCGTGGGCAACAGAGAAATGCCGTCGAGCGGTTCGATGTCCGACTGAACAGCGAGATAGCGCAGAATCAACCCGATCGCGAGCAGAAGAACGCCAGTCCAGGCAGGTTGCCAGGCGGCATCTTTCAGTATCGCCAGGCGCGACCAGAGAACCACGACGGCGAACAACGGCACGACGAAACCATGCGAATATTGCGGCTCCGTGGACCAGCGCTCCACCAGCATCGCCAGCGTTGACCAGTGCGAGGCGACAAAGACAGCGAACACGCCCACAGCCGACCAGGCAATCGTGCTTCTGGCGGGCCAGGGATTCGTGCCGCTTGGTCCAAGGTCAGGTGCTAGATCCGGACTATTCATGGATTGCCGTCTCAACCTGCGAAATCGCGATACCGAGCAAAATGCGCTCGATCCGTACGTTCGCCTTTTGAAGCATAGGTCACAAACACTGCCTAAGTCGCTGAATGGGAAAGAAAAGTTAGCGCTTTTTGCCGATCGCGCGCGTTGTATCGGTTGTGACGATTGTTCATCGGCTCGGAGGTCCTTCTCTAACTCCCTGCAAAGATTCCGGTTACATCGTCAGGTTCAAGGCGAGCGTGTGTAAATCGAGGTGGGTGCGAATTGGGCAAAATGCAAAACTCGTCGGCGAAATCCGTTCGACTTCAGTCGATAGAATGGCTTTGCGTCCAGTTTCTTCAAACCGGATCCGTTTTGATGTCTCTGCTCCGCCTCGATGACCCATGCGTCCTGTTTCCCATGCGGCGTGAAAGCTCGCATTTTCTGCGGCGGTTTCGCCCGACGCAACGCGTTCCCGATGCGCCGTGCTGGGCCTCTTTCTGCGGCGCGGCAGATCGAAGCGTCCTCGTCGTGGAAACAGGAATCGGCAAGGAAAACGCACTGCGAGCCGTCGATTGGATCCTGGCGAAGCCGATTATTGACGGACTTGAATACGTCCCCCGATTTGTCGTTCTCGCGGGGTTCGCGGGCGCGCTGGTGGAGGGCCTACGCGTCGGCGACGTGATCTGTGCCACGGAGGTCGTTGACCCGCTAGGCGGCAGCTGGCATGTCGAATCCGACCCATCGGAACTCGCTGTTCGTGTGCTGACGACGGATCGACTTGTCACGACTGAGGCTGACAAACGCCAGCTGGGACAGGATCATGCTGTTTGCGCGGTCGATATGGAGTCGGCATATGTCGCCGAGCGCTGCGTTTCGGCGGGATTGCCGATTGCCGTGGTGCGTGCGATTTCGGATGAGGTTGCCACGTCGCTTTCACCGGCGCTTGGTTCGCTGCTGGCCGGCGGGCGGGTGTCGCTCTGGCGCGTGCTCTTGGCCGTGGCGAGAAGGCCGATGATGCTGCCCGAGTTGCTGCGGCTGGCGAGGGATACAAGCGTGGCATCGGCAAAGCTGGCGGTCGTGCTCGAGGAAATGCTAGTGTCGCCCACGGGAAACCTGCGAAACCAACCGTAGGCTCATTTGCCGTCCTTGAGCTGATTGCGCAGTTTGGCGACGAGTGCCGAGCGCTGCGCCGTGGATCGCTTGGCTGGAGCGGAATCGTCGGCGGGAGGCGTCTCTTCCGGGATTTCTTCCTCGGCAGGCTCCGATGTTGGCGTCGCCTCTGGCGCCGCGGCGGCGACAGGCATCACCGCCACGCCGATGGCGGCACCTTTGCCGAAGATTGCCTCGACCTCGTTGTCTTTCAGGTTGCGTTGAATGGCGACAAACGTCAATTGGGCGTACGGAATCAATACGACTCGTCCGGCGTCTTGCGTTCCCGCCAGTCGGCCGCGGATAATCATGAAGTCGGGTTCGAGTTTGTCGATCTTCTGCACGACGATTTCCGAACCTGTCGTAAGACCCAAGGCCAACGAATCGTGGAGATTCGTGGGGATGCGTCCGAACATTGCGATCCAAGCTTGATTTCCGTCCGTCATTCTCAAACACCTTGAATCCGGAACTCGCCAATTCGACGAAATCGGCTCGATGCCGACTGATTTCACGACCGCGCGCAGTAGTAATAGTCCTGAGATAGTTTAGCTGAATTGCCTACCAAATTACAATCCGACTATCCCGCCTCGTTGCCTGCGAACCGATAGCGTTTCAGGGGCGGCTGAGAAAATACGTCATGAACGAAAATTGGCCCGGGATCTGCGCGGCAGCGGCGCTGGCGCTCCTTTTGGCACTTGTCATTCGCTACAAGGTCCATGCTTTCATCTCGCTGCTTGGAGTCAGCTTGATCCTCGGACTCGCCGCCGGCCTGCCTCCCGGACAGGTTGTGGACGAGATCAGCGCCGGGATCGGCGGCATCCTGCGCGATGTCGCGCTGCTCCTGGCTTTCGGCGCTCTGCTCGGGCGCATGCTGGAGCTTTCCGGCGCCGCGGAACTGATCGCGCGACGCATCATCCAGGCGCTAGGCGAGCGGAACGCATCTCTCGCGCTGTTGCTGGCCTCGTTTCTCATCGGCATCCCGATGCTATTCAATGTCGGCTTTCTGTTGCTCATTCCGATCGTTTGGCGGATGCAGCGAGAGACCAATCAAAGCCTGCTCCGGTTCTTCCTGCCGATGATGTTCAGCCTTGGCCTGACGCATTCGCTCGTGCCGCCGCACCCGGGGATTGTCGGCGCGGTACAGGCGATTGCGACCGCCGAATCGGCGAATCGCGTGATGGTCGAGACGCTCATCTTCGGCATCGCGCTGAGTTTTCCGCTGGCGCTGATCGGCTGGTTCGGACCGGGACGAATCTGGGCCGATCGGCAATTCGTGACCCCGCCCGAGAACATGTCCGTCGCCAGTGATAATGACGCCAAGGAGCCGCCAATCGCGCGATCGCTGGCGCTGGCTCTGATCATCGTGCTCGCGCCGCTTGTGCTGAGCATTGCGGGTTTCGGAGCGAACCTGCTGCACACGCTGAAATTATTGCCAGACCGGATGACGTGGACGCTCTTTGACGTTAGCGAGACGCCGAATTATCTTCGCTGGCTCAATCACAGTCCGCTCAGCTGGCTATTGTTTTTTGGCAAGCCGACGGTCGCGCTCGGCGTGCCGACGGTGCTGGCGTATGTGTGTTATGGGCTTGGGCGAGGATGGTCCCATGCCAAGATGAGCAAGATTACTTCGGAATCGATGCTGGAAGTTGGCGCGATGACGTTTCTGTTCGGCGCGGCAGGCGGATTCAAACAGGTCATCGTGGCGACGAGAGTCGGCGATTACCTCGCCCAGCAAATGATGCAGCTGCCGTTGACGCCTGTCGCCGTCGCGTTCTGCATGTCGGCGATCATCCGCGCGGCGCTCGGCTCGGCGACGGCGTCGATTCTGACGGCGTCCGCCTTGCTGGCCGGGCTTGCCGCGCAACGGCCTGGCTTCGAGACGCTCATCGTGCTCTCCGCCGCCTGCGGCGTCACCGTCGGAACTCAGCCAGCCGACAGCGGCTTCTGGATGCTCAAAGAGTATGGCAATCTCTCGACCAGCGACATCATGCTGCGCGTGAATGGCTGCCGCCTGCTCATGGCGGTCTGCGGCCTCGGCATCTTGCTCATCGCGGAAGCGGTGCTGTAAATCACGCTGTTCAAAGGAAATTGGCGTCGGAAGGGAAATGAAAAATCGCGCGTTTGCTGAACGCGCGATTCGTCGATTGGTCACAGAATTATTAATTGCCTTTTTTCAGGCTCTTGTTGATGGCGTTGGACGTCGACGTGGCAGTGGCATTGGTTTGTTCGCCGAAGTAGCCGATGCCGATCAAGCAAACGACGACGATCAGCGAGATCATCATCAGGTATTCCATCATCGTCGCACCGCGGCGTCGGTCCGTCGGATGGGAATCTTGCTCTTGCCTCGGCGAGTCATTGCGAGTCGAAAGCAGCATTCGCGGGGCTCCCTTGTTTATGCAGTTTGTTTTGAAGAGGACTTTTCTTGTGCGGGATCGGCGGGCTTGAGCGTCGGCACGCCGCGTTTTTGCAGTTCTTCGAGCATCATGTTGAAATCGTCGCGCAGTTCTTCGAGATAATCGTCCTGGCGAAGTTTGATCGGCCGAATAGGCTCGCCTTTAGCGACCGACTGAAGGGCGCTGCGGAAGCGCACGATCGGGCCGACGAGCCGATGCGTGAATTTGATGGCGTCCCATGCCATGACAGGAACCAGTATCAGAATGCAGATGATGACAGGGATATTCGCCCGCATTACCTCGACGAACTGGCGTGCGGGATCGACGGGGCCTTCGTCGATCATTTTCCAGGCGAACAGGAAATTGCAAAAGACAACGAAGAACAGACCAAGATAAGCGCCGATACGCATCGACAGCTTGGTCTGGAAGCGGTCCACCCAGACCTTTTTTCGTTCTTCCGCCATAAAGCGCCTCCCGTTTTCATGCGGACTATTGACTGCGAGCGAATAATATTTCGCTACCAGACTATAGTTCAGAAATCGTGAAGCGACAAAAAAAGGTCGTCCTACACGATGTTGGCAAAAAAACACGAGGAATTTATGCTATTGGGGCG
>CAZAFH010000145.1:0-16663 GCA_964484265.1 uncultured Singulisphaera sp. | reverse complement strand
GGCTGCGCCGTGGCCGCGTCGATCCAGGGAGCGGTGCTGTTCGGCACCGACGGTCAGCGGCCCGCGAAACGCGAGCGAGTCAGCTTCGCGTCGATGCAACGAAGGAGGCGTGCATGAGCAAGGCTATGAAGAAGCCTGCCGAAGAGGATCGGGGCCTGCGATGCCGTCATTGTGGCTGCGGTCATTTCTGCGTGATCTACACGCGCGCGGCGCTGGGCCGCAAGCTGGTCCGTCGCCGTGAGTGCCGGAATTGCGGGAAGAGAATAACGACTTGGGAACGAACGATCGGCGAGTGAAGATAGCTCACTCGGTTGTGGAAAAGTGGACAAACGTAGATTTCATGCCTCCGCTCGCGTTTGGATACCCACTCCCGTGAAGCTGCCCCTGCCTGCCATCGCAAGCAACAGTTTATCAATTTCGCGCGGGGTGAGTTCTATCCCATGTGCCGAGCGGATTTCGTTTCGCAACCAAATGCAGCGACGCACAAAATCCTTGTATTCCGTGTCGCAAGGGTCCGCTGACAGTCGGTGCAAGTGATTGAGGCGAGGAACGACCTTTGTGATCGCTTTCCGCGCTCTGCTATCATAAATGAAGAACACATCTGGTTTGTGAAAGTGCAGGTATTTGGATGCCAACGATCTCTTTTCAAGTCCACCCGTGAAGGTTGCAAACAGGTCCATCAGTTTCTTGTGGACGACAACGGCACCCAGAGTATCTTCGGCTGAGACACCGCTCAACCAATCGTCGATCCCCGATTCCATTAACCTCGGGGCAACCGTTGCCTCATAAAACGCATCACCGAACTGTTCAACATTTCGACGACGTTCAATCGATGCCGCGTATGATCTGCCAATGAGCCAGATCTTTGCGATTATTTCCTCGACCGTCTTGTGACTCGGATGCCTACTGCATAGCTCGTACAAGACGCTGTTTCCGAGGTCCCAGGGTGAAGGCGAACGCGCAGCACATACTGCTTCCTTGGTGATTTTTTTCCATGTGTTGAAGTCAAAATGATCCAGTACGTGCATGCCAGATCACTCCCTCGCAGGCTCAGGAACAAAGTAAATCGGTCGTGCAATACGATGCAAACCAATGCAGCAGTATCTATATGCGTAACGAACCTCACCTGCCCGCGAAATCCCCGACTACTTGAGACGATCCACGGGTATAAATGATGTAGACAACCAGTTAGGGCGACATTGGCCGCTGATCCCGGCCGATGATTCCAGCCAGCACAGAAGGCCATGCGGGGCCGCATTCCTCGCATGGCCTTTTTTCGTTGGCTCGCCCGACTCGTTGTCATCCGGAGATAGCAATGGCCGACGAACTCGACGACACGATCCGGCAGAACGCACAGGGGCCCGCGAAAGCTGCGTCCGATGCCGGCAGTGTTGAGCAGCACCCATTGCCAGACCAGATTGAAGCCGATCGCTACCTGGCATCGAAGAAGGCGGCTCAAGAAAAGAAGCGTGGTTTGAAGCTCAACAAGCTTGTTCCACCCGGGGTGAACTAAGTGTTCCGCTGGCTCACCAATCTGTTTGCCTCCAAGCAACCGACCTTGCGTCGGAGCGTGCGAGTCGTGCGCGGTCGCTACGACGCGGCGATGACCAATGACGACAATCGACGGCACTGGGGAAACGCGGACGGCCTTTCCGCGAACGCGGCCAACAGCGCCGAAATTCGGCGCACGCTACGGAACCGCTCGCGGTACGAAGTCGCGAACAACAGCTACGCTCGTGGGATCGTGCTTACACTGGCCAACGACGTGATCGGCACCGGCCCCCGTCTGCAGATGTTGACCGACGATCCCAAAGCCAATCGTCGGATCGAAAAAGAGTTCGTTGCGTGGGCCAAGGCGGTCAAGCTGGCTGAGAAGCTCCGAACGATGCGAATGGCGCGGGCCGAAGACGGCGAGGCCTTCGCAATCTTCACCAGCAACGCGGCTTTGCCAACGGCGGTACAACTGGACCTGCGTTTGGTCGAGGCCGACCAGATCTGCACACCAGATCTCTCGATCCTGAACGTCAACGCCGTTGACGGCATCGTGTTTGACCAGGCGGGCAACCCGGTTGAGTATCACGTTCTGCGGGAGCATCCTGGTGATACCGCACGGCGATTAATCCTCGACTACGACCGCGTGCCCGCGGAATCCATGCTGCACTGGTTTCGCAACGACCGTCCCGGTCAGGCGCGCGGCATTCCCGACATTATGCCGGCACTGCCGCTGTTTGCTCAGCTTCGACGATTCACGTTGGCGGTGATCGCTGCTGCAGAAACCGCTGCCGACTTCGCTGGCATCCTCTACACCGACGCGCCGGCGGGCGGCGAATCGGAATCCGCAGAACCATTCGAGCCGATCGAGTTGGAGCAACGTGCGCTTGTCACAATGCCCGGCGGCTGGAAGATGTCGCAATTGCAAGCGGAGCAGCCAGCGACGACCTATGCCGAGTTCAAGAAGGAAGTCCTCAACGAAATCGCTCGCTGCCTGAACATGCCGTTCAATGTCGCGGCGGGTAATTCGTCCGGTTACAACTACGCCTCCGGTCGCCTGGACCATCAGACCTACTTCAAGGCGATCCGCGTCGATCAATCGCAACTCGAATGCACCATCCTTGATCGCATTCTGGTCGCATGGCTCGATGAGGCGTCCCTCATTCCTGGCCTCCTGCCCACGGGCCTCGGCCCCTTCGTCGAGTGGTCGCATGCATGGTTTTGGGACGGGCAAGAGCATGTGGACCCGGCCAAGGAAGCTACCGCACAGGCAACCCGTCTGAGTAACCACACCACGACGCTCGCTCACGAATTCGCGCGGCAAGGCCGCGATTGGGAAGAAGCTCTGCGCCAACGCGCCAAGGAAATCGCTCTCATGGACGAGCTTGGACTTTCGCAAGCGGCGGTGATTCCAATGACGCCGGGCAGCAAAGCAAAGCAGCAGGATGAGGAACCGCTCGATGAAGAAGCCGAACTCGAAGAGCAAGCCGCCTGAGAACCAGGCGCTGAACCTGCTTGCAAGCTCGGTCGAGCTAGAAGCGGCGCCGGCCGAGGGCGATACGCAGAAGCTGCGTCGCTTCTCGATGACCGCATACACCGGCGGAGCCATGCAGCTTGCAGGCTGGCGATACCCCGTGGTTGTCGATTTGCAGGGCCTCCAGATGGGCCGGCAACGCCGTCCGATCTTGCTCGACCACACGCGCGACGTGGACTTCGTAATGGGGCAGACCGACTCCATCGCCGTGATGAACAACCAGCTTGTCGTCGCCGGCCAGGTCATGGGCGACTCGCCCAAGGCCCGCCAGGTCATCGCGCTCAACGACAAAGGCTTCGGCTGGCAGGCATCCATTGGCGCGCGGGCCGAGCAGGTTGAGTTCGTGGCTGAGGGAAAGTCATCGATGGCCAACGGCCAAGAGTTCCGTGGCCCAGTTAACATCGCCCGGCGTGCGATGCTCGGGGAAATCAGTTTCGTGGTGCTCGGCGCGGACGACAACACGTCGGCCCAAATCGCCGCCAGCGCCGATCAATCGAAAGGGACTGACATGGACTTCACGAAATGGCTCGAATCCCAGGGCTTCAGCGCGGACGCCTTGAACGAACAGCAAACCAAGAACATGCGCGCGATGTTCGACGCCCAGGCGACGACGCCGACGGTCGATTCCCCACCGAGCCCGGCGGCGACGATCCGTGCCGAGGCCGCGAATGAGGCGAAACGCATCGCCGCCATTCGCAAGGTGTGCGGCAAGCACGCTGACATCGAGGCGAAGGCCATCGAAGAAGGCTGGGACCCGACGCGAACCGAACTTGAGGTGCTGCGTTGTTCGCGACCGCAAGGCCCCGCCGCTCAATCGAACGGCAAAGTCGCCAGTGCGCAAGCCATTGAAGCCGCGCTGTGTCTCTCGGTGCGAATGCCCGAAGACAAAGTGCTGCAATGGTATGGCCAGCAAACCGTCGAGGCCGCCCAGTCGCGCGACTTGCGCGGCATGGGCTTGCACGAGTTGTTGTTCCAGGTGATCCACGCAGCAGGTGGACACGCCCGACCGGGGCGCATGACCGATGACACAATCCGCACCGCGTTCGAGGCCGATCGCACGCTGCGTGCGGCTGCCAACGGATTCTCGACGATCAGCCTGTCCGGAATCTTGTCGAACGTCGCCAATAAGGCGCTGCTCGAAGCCTACAGCGCCGTCAACAGCGTTGCGTCGCTGATCTGCGCTCAGACCGACGTGAACGACTTCAAGCAAGTCACCCGCTACCGCATGACCGGACAAGGGACCTTCGAGAAGGTCGGCCCTGACGGCGAGTTGAAGCACGCGAACCTCTCGGAAGAGTCGTACACGAATCAGATCGACACCTACGGTAAGATCATCTCCATGACCCGGCAGATGATGATCAATGACGATCTCGGGGCGTTCCTGCAAATTCCTCGCATCCTGGGTCGGCAGTCGGCGTTGGCCGTCGAGTCGGCAGTGTTCACGCTTCTGCTGTCGAACCCAAGCAGCTTCTTCGGCTCAGGTAACAAGAACTACCAGAGCGGCGCCGGCACAGCGCTGCAGATCAGCTCGCTCACGTCCGCCGAGCAACTCTTCGCAGACCAGACCGACAAGGACGGCAAGCCGATCCTCATCACGCCGGCCATCTTGCTCGTGCCGACGGCGCTCAAGGTCACGGCCCAGCAGCTCATGACGGAGACTCGCGTCAACGAAACGACCACGGCGGACAAGCCGAAACCCGCCAACAATCCGCACGCGGGCAAGTGGCAACCGCTCGCGACGCCGTACCTGAACTCGCAGGGCATGTCGGGCGGCAGTGCCACGGCGTGGTACTTGTTCGCCGACCCGGCCGATGTTGCAGCGATGGAGATTGCCTACCTGCGTGGTCAGCGCACGCCGACCATTGAGTCGGGCGAGACTGATTTCGACACGCTCGGCATGAAGTGGCGCGGGTACTTCGACTTCGGCGTCGCGATGCAAGACTACCGGGCGGCGGTCAAGAGCGCCGGCGCATAAGGCACCGAACCATAGGAGATCGAATCATGGCACAAGCCGTTTTCGTTCACGAAGGGGCGTCCATCGACTACACGCCCGGTTCCAACGTTTCCGCGGGCGACGTGATTGTCCAGGCCGACCTGATCGGCGTGGCCAAGCTCGACATCACGGCGAACAAGCTCGGCGCACTGGCGGTCGAGGGAGTCTTCGACTTCGCGAAGGCCACGGGCAGCGGTTCGGGGATCGCGATCGGCACAACCGTGTACTGGGACGACACGAACAACGTCGCCACGGCAACCGCGACCAGCAACAAGCTGCTCGGCAAGGTGGTTAAAGCGGCGGCGGATGCCGACACGACGGTGCGCGTCCGGCTCATGCAGTAACCGGGGAGGCCGCGCATGGCGAACCTGCTCGCGAACGGCATGGCCTGGCTCAACGACCAGCTTGGCGAGCATGTCGCAGTGACAATGCGGTTCCATCGCAAGGGCCAGAGCTGCGAGGTCCAGGTCATCCCGCGAACGCCGGCCACACCGCCGATCTCGCCGGGAGGCGCGCCGCTCAATCCGAGCATCTACGAGCGCGATCTGGATGTGCGGCTCGCGGACCTCGCCAGCGTTCTCGGCACCACGATGCCGTCGTCGTTCGACTACTTCACCGAAGTGATCAACGGACGGCAGGTGGTTTACAAGATCACGCAGCCCATTGGCGGCGGGCCTCGCTTTGACTGGGTCAATGGTGATCGCGGACCGGAAGCGAGGATTCGGATTCACACAAAACAAACAGGCGCGGCGACTGGCGAAGGCGACCTGGTGCTTGGCAAGCAAACCGCCGCCGGCGATGGGACGCTGACATGATTGGTTCCGGCACCCTGACGCTTGAAACACTGAACGGCAATGGCATCGGTGTTCGCTGGGTGATTGGTCGCGGGACGTTGAACGCGAAGCGAATGCAGATGGCGGCGGTCGGCACCCGGCGACCCCCGCCGCCGCCATCGCCACCCAAGATTTGCGTTCTGCGTGACGCGCTCGTGGCCGACATCAATGCCACGATCAAGCCAAGCTCGCCGACGGCGTTTGTGGCCGAGGCGGCGTACAGTGTGGTTGATTCCGAGGCGCTCAAGGTATGCGTTCTCGGCGTGGACCTGACGGAGGAACACGATGCCGCGAAGGAAACCGACACGCAGCACCTTCAATTGCATGTGGTCGTGCGGCAGAAGGTGGAACCGAACGACATAACGGAGAACGATCGGCTGCTGGCGCTCGCGCATGCCATTGCCAACCGCTACAAGCTCGATACGGACGTGAGCGAACTGAGCGCGGAGTTGGCCAACGTCGGGCAGATGGTGCTGGTGGAGAAAAGGTGGTTTCCGCTTTACCACCGCTACCTGATGGACACAACCGGCTTCTTTCACAGCGAATTGGTCCTGACGTTCCGCGAATGGGTGGATCGGCCATGAGCCAGATCACGACAAGCTTCTCCTGCAACATCGACGGCAAGCCGATTTTGTCGGCCGCCGAGCGCGCCGAGCAGAAGCTGCTCATGCAGTTCGGCGCTTACGTGATGCGAACGGCCAAGCGATCCATCAAGAAGGGCGGGCCGAAGCAAACGTCAACGCCAGGCGAGCCACCCGTGGGACATGGCCAGGAGCTGTACGCAAACTTCATCGCCTTCGCGCACGATCCGTCGCAACACGAGGTCGTGATCGGCAGCCAGCTATTGAGCGGCACGCTCGGCGACGTCGCTCCAGAGAAGATCGAGTATGGCGGCGTCGAAGCAATCATCGTCGGCAAGTGGCCGCTGCGAACACGCAAGGTTGTGTATTACCAGGCGCGCCCGGCAATGCGGCTTGCCTACGACGTGGCGGTGAAGAAGTTCCTGCCCAAGCTGATCGAGAACAGCATCGTGCCGTGAGAGAGGTGGACCATGCCCCGACCACTCGGGACCGACCTGACGATCAATCGCAACACCGGCGCCAACTGGGCCTCGCCGGCGTGGACGCGCGTTCGCGGTATCCAGGATGCCAAGCTCAACATCCAGCCCGCAGGCATGGTCAAGTCGAGCGACCGTTCCGTCGCGGTCGATACCGAGATCCCGGCACGGTTCAAAGTCGAGGTCGAAGCGACGGCGTTCTGGAATGGCGGGGCTGGCTTGACGGCGCTGCGGGCCGCGTTCCTCAACGGCACGCCGATCGAATTGGCAGTCCTGTACGGAGCGGCCGCGACCGGCAAAAAGGGTGTCCGCGCCGAATGGGCGGTCACGCAGTTCCCGCTTGAGTTCCCGCTGGGCGACAACCAGAAGATCGCGATCAAGCTGCAGCCACACGCCGACTATGCGAACGAGCCGCTCTTCTATACCGATGCGACAAGTAGCCTCGGCACGGCCGAGACGATCTCGACCAAGAAGGTCGGCGCTACGGCCTCCGTCAGCGTGGCGGACGGCACGCCGATCGGCGCGGCGATGGACATCAAACTCGGCCTTCAGCCCGGGGCGCTGATCGATTCCAGCGACCGCGACACGCTGTTCGACGTGGTCAAGCCGACGCGATTCAAATTCGAGCCGGAGTTCTCATTCCTGTGGAACCCGTCGAACACGCAACTCATGTCGATCTACACGGCCGCAACGACGAACGCGCCCATCGAGTTTTTCATTCTCGACGGCGCCTATGCCACAACCGGCAGTTGGGGCGTGCATTCCGATTGGGCCATCAACGGCTTCCCGGTAGATGCCAAGCTCAAAGACGGACAACTGGTCACCGTGAAGCTGACGCCACACGGGGACGGCACCACGCCGCCGGCGTTCTACACCGTTTCGTGATCGAGGAACCACAATGTTCGACAAGCACTTCATCGACCGCAAGGGCCGGCGTTGGGACTTGGATCTCACCTGGGCCTCAGTGCAGCAACTCAAGCGCGAGATCGGCCTCGACATTGAGGCGCTGGTGCCCAAGCAGGGCGACGCCAAGGGCGCGAGCTTCCAGGCGTTCCACGACTTCATCACCGACGGTCTGCGGCTGTTCGAAGCGCTTTGGATCCTGCTGAAGGCCGAGTGCGAAAAGCAGAACATCACGCAGGAGGAGTTCGGGGCCGGATTCGGCGGCGACACGTTCGAGACCGCCGGAATGGCATTCACGCAGGCGCTGATCGATTTTTTCCCGAGCCCCCTCCGAAAAGCCCTGCTTCGGAAGGTGCTGGAAAAGGGCAAGGCGGCGATGGCGATTGCGGGCGAGCGGCTGGCGAAGGAGATGGACAAGATCGATCTGGAGTCGCTGGTCAACACCAACCTCGACGAAGCCTTGAAGAAATCGTCTGGCGAACAGCCGGGGCTGCCGGCGTCGCCAACCCCGGTCCCTACAGCCTGAGACGATTGGCGTGGATGGCATGGGGCCGGGAAGAGTTTGAGTGGGAGCGACTCAGTCACCTGATGGCGGTTGTGTTCAACACGAGCATCTGGGACACCTCGAAGACCAGCCCGAAGCAGCCACGCGATTTCAATCCGTTGCGTCAGCAAGAAGGCGAGTGTGGCCCGGTTGAAGGGGATGACGAGGCTTACCATATCGTGGAGCGGATGACGGATGGCGAACAAGGGTAGCATTGAAGCCGGGCGCGGGCATGTGACGCTAGAGACTCGCAACCTGCTCCAGAAGGGGTTGGACGAGGCGAAGGCGACGCTGCAAGCCTGGGGCACCACGGTCATGGCGATTGGCGCTGCCGTCGCTGCGACCGGCGTGCTGATCGCCGCACCGTTCCTTCAGGGCCTCGATACCCTTGCCGCCTGGGGCAAGGAGATGCGAACCGCCATGCGCCAGACCGGGATGAGCTTCGAGGAGCTCGACCTGGCGATGGACGGCACCCGAACATCGGCCGATGAGCTGGTCCCCGCGATTGCCAAGATGGACGAGTTCATCTTCAGCGCCGCGAACGGATCGCGCGAAGCGAACAATGCCCTCGCCGAGATGGGCATTTCGCTCAGCGACCTCCAAAACGCCAGCCAGGGCGACCGGTTGCTTCTGTTCGCGGATGGTCTCAACCGGATCGGCGACGCGGGCCAGCGCATCGCGCGTCAGCGCGACGTGTTCGGGCGCGGTGGCTTGAGCCTCAACATTGAAGGCGGCTCGGCCGGCATGCGTGGGCGTGCTGCTCGTGCCGATTACCTGGAAGGCGAAACGTTAAACTCGCGAGCGACCTTGGAACTGGTCGGTCGATACAGTTCGGCCAAACGCGAATTCGGCATGGCGATGAGCGGCTTCTGGGCCACGCTCGGCGCAGCGGCCGCGCCCGTCATGACCGATTTTTTCCGCATGATTACGCAAATCACGGTTGCCGTGCGGCAGTGGCTGGAAGCGAATCGGCCGCTCCTGACCACGATCTTTTACATCGCGGACAAACTGATCCTGCTCGGCACCATCATTGGATTTGTCGGTAGCGCCATCTACGCCAGCGCCTATGCATTCACGTTCATCGGCGGGGCGATCAGTATTGTCGGCGGCGTGATCTCATGGTTCGTCTCGCTGGCGTCGGGCGGCTTCGGCTTGCTAACGATCTTGTCCTGGGGCTGGGGAGCGGCCACCTTTGCGGCGGGCATGATCGCAACCGGCGCTTTGCTCGTTTACAAGACCGGCCTCTTGACGCTGACCGCAATCTCTTGGTTGTGGAATGCTGCCGGGACGGCGCTCTCAGCCGTCTTGGGTCTATTCAGCGGCGCGGCAGCCGTGGCGACCGGAGCAACGGGCGGCTACACCTTGGGCCTGATCGCGGCCTGGATTTGGGAAAATATCGCGTCCGTCGGCATCACGCTCCTGATCACCGCGCTGGGCGCATTGGTGATCGCCATCGGTGCAGTCGTTTTGGCGCTTGGCGGCTTCGTGCTCTTCGGCGTCGCCGTGGCATTCTTCCCTGCGGCAATCAGCTCGCTCGCGGACGCCTTCGACGACCTATTCGACTCAATCGGCAACAGCACCTGGTTTGCCAACCTCACCAGTATGTTCGGCGCGGTCGTCGCCACCGCGCAAACGGCTTGGGCCGGTATCAAAGCCGCGTTCGACGCTGGCGAATGGGGCCTCTTGTGGGAGATCTTGAAGGTGACCGCGCTGCTGGAGTGGGAACACATCAGCAACTACGCGATGGGCGTTTTCTACTACTGGAAGGACGCGATCAGCGACACATTCGATGAAGCATGGACTTACATCAAAGTCACTTTCGTGGCGGTCTGGGGCGAGGTCAAGGCGCTGTTCTTCGATGGGATCGCCGCCATCGCCAGCGGCTTCACGGCGATGGTCAACGTGATCATCGTGGCGCTGAACGGAATGATCGGGCGCGTGGTTCAGGGCATGAACTCGATCATCGACATGATCAACAACACGATCTCGCGGCTTCCCCAATCGGTACGCAACACGCTTGGCATCGGCACGCTTTCACGGGCGACCGCTCCGGAGCTTCAAACGTTCGCCGATGGCGGCCAGCGCTTTCGCGACATGGCCCAGGCCGAACGACGCAGCACGGAAGAACAAGTCCGCGATATCGAAAGCCAAGCTATGGCGGATTGGTTCGACGAGCAGGTGCGCCGCGTCGAGCGCGACACCGCGTTGGCCGAGGGCAACCAGGCCCGCGTCGCGGAACTCAACGCCGAGTTGGAAGACCTGACCGCGTATGCCGAGTTCTTGCGTGATAGCCAGCCGGCGCTCGCGGGCGCTGGTGAAGCGATGGGACGAAGTCCAGGCATGACCGGCTCGCCAACGTCGCATGTCGCTGGTTCGTTCTCAGCGGCGGTGATCGCCGGGTTCATCGGCGCGTCGATGGGCGGCGGTGAGACGCGCGGCGAACGTGAGACGCGGATGGCCCGCGAACGCCTCGACGAGATTCTCCGCGAACTGGAGCGCCGGCCCGGGGTGGTGATGGGATGACGATCCGATGGCGTGAAGAATCCCGACAAGAGATCGGGCTGAAGTTCAACGACCCGGCGTCGCGCCGCGAATGGCTGTTCACCGGCTCGAACGACCGCAACGTGATCATCGCGGCCGCTGCTGCCGTTATCCCGGCAATCGATGTCGTGGGCGGCGTGCCGTTGTTCTACGACCACCATGACATTAAAGAGGAGTCCACCGGAGCGTGGCGAGTCAAAGTCGAATGGCGAAAGAATCCGACGTACTGGGAGCTGTCCATCGACACGACGGGCGGCACGGGCAAGATCCTCCAGTCGTTCGCGACCGTTCGCGGCTACGACTGCGAAGGCGCCATGCGGACGTTCAACCAAGATCCTCGGCAATGGATCGACACCGGCCTGATCTCGAACTTCCAGCGGGCGATCGGCGTCAACGGAAACAACATCGAGGGCGTCGATGTCGTCATCCCGAAGTTCGATTTCTCGATCAACTACAAGCTGCGATTGAGCACGCTGTCGTCGCTGTACCTGATGACGCTCTACGACCTGACGGGCAAGGTCAACGACAAGAACTATGTGCTGGCGTGGAAGGGCCAGACGCTGACCTTCCGGCCCGGCGATCTGCGGTTCCTCGGCTCGCCAGCCAAGATTTCCAGCGACGACAACCTCGACATCACGTTCCGCTTCAGCGCGTCCAAGCGGATCGAAGTATTCGAGGCGAGCCAGGTCTGGTTGCCAGGCACCAATTACGACGCAGGCGACCTGGTCGAGCATGTGGACGACGACAGCGTGCCTCGCGTGTACCGCTGCCTGATCGGGCACACCGCCATCGCCGACAACGAACCGCCGTTCGAGGACTGCTGGGAGCATGCGAACCTGACGATTGGCGACAGCTTGCCGATCGAGAAGCGTGGCTGGGAATACCTGTGGGTGCGCTATGAAGAAGCCCTTGATCGCCAAACGAACCAAATGGTGCGCCGGCCGATCGCGGCCTACGTGGAGCAAGTGTGTCGCTATGGCAATTTTGATCTTCTTGGCATTTGAACTGGTGCTCGGCATGGGTGACCCGTTTCGAACCCTGACGCCTGGTGATCCGGTGGGCGCGGGAGAAGGCCCGTTCAACGCCCAGTGGCACAACATGGCGACGGAGGCGATCCGCGTCAGCCAGCGCGCGACGCCGCCAGGGATGACGCCGCGCGAGGTGGTCAAGGAACGCGATACCGAGATCTGGATCGCCAACATCACCGAAGCGGACATCAACGAATATCGGCCCGCGGGCCTCGGCGACCTGGCAATCTATCCTTCGGAAGATGGCGACTTCCGCGAGCGGTTGTGCTTCCTCACCCAAAAGCTCAAGAGCGGACGGCCATTCGGAATCGTGCAGGAACCGGTTGGCGCGGGGAGGTTCTACGCCTGCAAACTCGCGGCAGGGCCAGGCGGTCAGCCACCGAACAAGAAATGGATGCGCCTCGTCGGTGATCCCGAGCCGTGGGATGTCCTACGCACCTATGTTCTGGGCGAGCAGGTCATCTACATCGGCCCCGCAAGCCCATGGGTAGATGGACACAGTTACGTGGCGGGCGACCTCGTTGGCTCGAGTGGCATCGTCTATCGTTGCCTGAGCGCGCACATCGCAAGTCCAGCAACCGCACCGCCCGAGGCCGTTCATTGGGAGGTCTACCCAGGCAAGACGTACATCGCGTTGGCCAAGCACGCTGGGCACGTGCCGCCAACGAATCCGTCCTACTGGCTTCTGAGCGGCTCGCATCGCGGCATCTGGAACAAGGGCGACACCTATGTAACCGGCGACATCGTGATCGAGCCGCAGCTTGGCCGTATTGTCGTCGATGGCGTCTCGCGGGCCTGGCTCAACGTAACGCACGCTACCCACCAGCACGCAATCATCGCCGACTGCGAACTGCAAAGCGCTGAAGACGGGCCGGTTGACATCCTGTGGCGTCAGGGAGGCCTCGGCAATCAGTGGGCGGTGGTCCGTCTCTGTTGCGGTTACCTGACGTTGCCCACGGCCGGCGGCGAGGGCGACGCTCTCATTCCAGTCCTGACGTGCGAAGGCGCCGGCACCTACATCTTTCGGCCTGGTGGCGCGCTCGTCATGGGCGCTATGAACTTGGCTGGTGCTGGCACTCACCAGTACCCCGCACGAACGGGAAGCGGTGCATCGACTCTTGCTGTGCTGAAGTCAAACGGCAACGGCAAGGTCTACACGCCGACGCCCTCTGGCAGTCTCTTCGCTGCGCCGATGACAATGGCCGGCACTGGCGGCCGCACAACGCCGCCCACAGGGAAAGGCAGCCTGAGCGCCGGCAAAATGGCCTGCGCTGGGATCGGCATTCGCTCGGTGCCAACGCGGTTGGGGGCCGGTGTTTGTGCATTGCCGGCGCTCTCATGTTCCTCCGTCGGCGGTGGTGGTGGGGGAAGCGTCACGATTACGTCCATGTTCGTGGCGAAGATGACGAACCCCGTATTCGACGGGGCCACGGCGCGGTGGGTTTACGATTGGATTGAACAGACAATCGACCCGGCGAACGGTGAGTATCAGGACTTGGTCGGCGGCAAGTTGGGCAACACCAGCACTGGCCCATTCATGCGCGAGCGGAACAACAATCTGGTCAAGACACCGCTCTTCAGCTTGGCCCGGCTGCGAGGTCTCTGGAGCGGTCAGCCGCTTTACGACTTCGAGCACTGCTGCACCGACGGGGCAGAAATTGCCAATAGCTCGTTGATTCTCGTCGCGATGACCTGCGACGGCGACGGATGGATTACGCCGCCACCGCCAAAAATCGGTGAAGGCAGCTTGCTCCTCGAAATCATGGCGTGCGCCGGCAAGGGCTACGTCAGCGTTTACTCGGTAAACGTCGGCGCTGGTGCGCCATACATGGCTCCGAGCTCTTTTGCGGGTAACGGCTTCGCGAGTGCGTACTCCGTCAACGTCGGAAAGGGCATTCCGCAGTTTGGCAAACCGAACTGCGTTGGAAGTGGTTTGTCGACGCCGCCGCACTTCGAGGGCAGCGGCAATTTGCAATTCGGCGCGATCATTAAAATCGCCGCAGGCTTGGCAAGCGAATTCTCTGTGAGCATCGGCAAGGCCACGCAGCAATTCGGAGCCATGAACACTGCTGCCAACGGGATCGTCACTGTGCCGGTTTTCACCGGGATCGGCAGTCTGCAGCAACCCCCGATGGTCTGCTCCGGCGTCGGTCTGTCGAGCACGACCTTCATCACTATTGGAGTCGGAGCCCTTGCCACCGATTCGATGGCTGCATCGGGAACGGGCGAGGCGTGGATAAACACATTGGAACTATCCGTCGGCGGCATTGCAGCCGGTGGAACGCACCAGGCACTAGTCGATTTGGGAACGCACGGCGGCATTGCAGCGGGCGGAAGTCACCAGGTCCTGGCCGATCTCGGCGTCCAAGGCGGCATTGCAGCGGGCGGCGACCACGAGAATTTGTCGGACCTCGGTACGGACGGTGGTGTGGCATTGGGTGGCACTCATGGTGAAGGTGGCGGCGATGGCAAACCAGTTGGTGATAAGTGATGACGCAATCGTCCGTCAGATGGGCGTCCTCAAGGACAACATTCTGAACGGCTCGGGGTTGCATTTGTACAAGGCAAACGTCACGCCGGCACACGGTGACGTCATTAGCGATTATGCATCCATCGAGGCTGGATTCGACGGCTATTCCCCGGCGACGCCAACCTGGACGGCGATCACGATCGGCTCGAACCGCGCGCAGTCCACCGGCTCGCCGATCAGTTGGACCAAGAGCGGCGCGACGGGCCAAACGATCTACGGCTACTTCCTCCAGCGTCCTGGCAGCTACCTCGTGGGAGCCAAGAAGTTCGCCAGTGCCATCGACATGAATGATGACGGCGACAACATGACCGTGCAGCCGATCGGAACACTGGTCGACCAGGCCATCAAGAATGCAGGCTCGTCGAGCTTCGTTTGGACCAACTTTGCCTTGCAGCAATTCGCAGATGTGCTTGTTGGTGCTGTGGATGGGCTATGGGCTTGTACGCTCCATCTGTTCAAAGACCCGACGCTCACCCCCTCGCGTGCCGATACGGCAGCCACGTACACCGCGGGCGGCGTCGAGGCAGACTTCAGCGGTTACGGCGTGTTCGCCATCACTTGGCAGGCCGACGTGCTTGTGGGGGACCAGGTACGAATCCCTACCGATCAGGTCGTCTGGACCAAGAACGGTATCACGGGCAACACGATCTACGGCTACTTCATTCTCGATTACTACGGCCGCCTCGTCGGCGCGAAGAAATACGACACCTCCGTGGCAATGACCGCCAACGGACAGCAACACACGCAGCAGCTTGTTTACACGATTGAAAGCGAGGCCTAGCGTCGGCGCTGGGCTGAAACCTCAAACCCAAAGGGGAAGACTATGAAGATCTCCGACTCCGCTCGCAACGCTTGCGTCAACGCCGTGGCCGGCCTCCTCGACGGCGGCTCGTCCAACGCCAACATCACCATACGCACCGGCGCAGCGCCGACCAACACCGGCGACCCGGATTCGGGCACGCTCCTTGCCACACTGCCAATGAGCGACCCCGCGTTCGGCTCGGCCTCCGGCGGCACGGCCACGGCGAACGCGATCACCAGCGACACCAACATCGCCGCCACGGGCACCGCAGGCCATTTCCGCGCCAAGGACTCCAACGGCGTCACGGTTTTCCAGGGATCCTGTGGCACGTCAGGCGCCGACATCAACTTCGATTCGGTCTCGTTCATCGCCGGCGGCACCTGCGCCATCTCAAGCCTGACGCTCACGCAACCCGCGGCGTGACCTCACCGATCCGATTTGTTTCTTGGAGGTATGACCAATGCTGAGTTTTCCATTTCCAGACATGAAGGTCCGCGGTGAAGGCAGTGTGAAGCCACCGCCGCTGACCGATGGTGACCTCGCGGAGATGTGGTGCCGCGCAGAAACCGTGCAGGAACAACAAATTCAAACTGATTTGTTTCGTCTGCTCACGGCGGTAGAAGTATTGACGGACACATTAGGACGAGGGAAGTAGCCGCAAGTCATCCAGAAACTCGGATGCCGGCTTAACGCTCGTCACGAGCAGATGGTCCCGCGCCCGCGTGCATGCGACGTACAGCAGATGTCGTTCCGTGTCGTAAACTTCCTGTAAGTCACCTTCGTCACCGACTGCCTCAATCCGTTCCTGCAGCGGGATGATCTCGTCATCGCACGCCATCACCGCGACGCCCCGAAACTCCAGGCCCTTGGCGAGATGCATGGTGCTGATCGAGATGTGACCGGCGGCGGTCTCCACGCGGTCATCGAGGACCTTGAACGGGATTCCCGACTCTTTGATGGCAGCCTTCGCTCGATCCAGCAGGGCTCCTGATCGAACGAAAACGCCGATTTCGTGGGGCATGATGCCGGCCTTCGCTTGCTTCGACAACCAGACACCTACGGCTTTGATTTCTTCTTTCTCGGAGTTCAACTCGCGGATGGTGGGAGGCGGCCCGTTGAACACGGACACAGCCTCACGGTCCTCCGTGTTGCCGTCAACGTCGGTCATCTTTGGTCCGAGCAGGCGATCAGCCTGGGTCCTGATCTGATGCGACGTACGGTAGTTGACTCGCAGCGTGCGCGAACGGCCGCGCACGTCCACGCCCAGCGCCTTCCATGAGAACGGCTGCTGGAAGATGCGTTGACCACTGTCCCCCGCAAAGAACAATCTGTTCTTGCGTTCGGCGTCCAGCGATGCAAGAAAGCGCAATTGCGAGATGCTGATGTCCTGCGCCTCGTCCACCACAG
>CAZAFH010000144.1:0-17524 GCA_964484265.1 uncultured Singulisphaera sp. | reverse complement strand
CTCGACGCGAACAGGCTGCCCAGATTCGACGGGCTCGACGAGAACAGTCCTGCCAGCGTACTGGAACTGCCGGAGAACAGGCTCGCCAGCGTGGTCGGGCTCGACGCGAACAGGCTGCCCAGATTCGACGGGCTCGACGAGAACAGTCCTGCCAACGTGCTGGAACTGCCGGAAAACAGGCTCGCCAGCGTGGTCGGGCTCGACGCGAACAGATTGCCCAGGGTTGTCGGATTGCTGGAGAACAAAGTTCCCAGCGAGGTCGAACTCGTCGCGAACAATGCGCTGAGTTGCGACGGGTTGGCAGCGAACAGGTTCGCAAGGGTGGATGGGCTGGAATGGAACAGGCCCTGCAGCGTCGATGGACTAGACGCGAACAAAGTGCCCAGCTGCTGGGCATTGGCCGCAAAGTAAGTCGCCAGTGTTCCGGCGTTCGCGGCAAAGAGATTCGTCAGTGTGTTGGGATTGGAGGCATAATAGCTTTGGCCGCCCGCCGCAAGGTAAGCGTTGGCCTGGTTGGCGTCGAAATTCTGGATGACCTTGTTGCTTCCGCTGTACGAGAGAACGGTCGAACCGGCGCCGGCGTAGACCGTGTTGCTGGTTCCCTTCAGGACGACATTCGTTCCTGGCACCGAAGTGCCGGTGGTGGCATCGTAGCTCGAACCCGCGGCAAATAGCGTGGTGCCGCTGCCGGCAATCACCTGTGGGAATTTGCCCAAAAGCGTCAGCGAAGCTTTGGAGTTGGTGGTCAACAGGCTTGGATCGACGAGAGATCCGATATCTGGGTTAGCGAGTTGGGATTGATAGATCAACTGGGTTTCGCCCACATTTTTCGTGAGATCTAACTGCACGCCGATTTGTTTCGTTTCGCCGGTGCTCTTGTCCACCACCGTCGTGGGGAGGTACGCGCCCGAGAGGTCAAGGACGTTGGTCTCCGCCGCCGAGGTGATCAGGGTAACGTCGTGGTTGCCGGAGGGGATTGGCGCGTACAGATTGACGCCGGTGCCGCCGATGAAGACGACGTCATTTCCCTGAACACCCGTCATGCTAAAGGTGTTGTCGACGTTGCCTCCCTGCACGACCACCGGCGAAGTATTGGGGGCGACCGTCACCTGCACTGGCGTAGGATCGCTAACGAGATTCACCGTGACGGCGTTCGGCGTCGTGGAAACGCCAGAGGCGGCGCTCGTCAGAATGACCAGGGTACCCGTGCCTTCGGAGTTCGTCGGCGTCGCCGTGACGAGTACCTTCTGAAACTCGTTGGTGTGATCTGCGATCGACACTGAAACCGGAATGCTGACGCCGGTGAGATCCACTGCCGTCGTGTCCGTGGTCACATTGAGTGTCAGGCCAGTCAACGCCTGGGAAACGAGGTTGATGTACTGGCTATAAGCCCCCGCCCCGACCGGACGATTTTGTAGCGTAAGCGGCGCGATATTTAGGTTGGTCTTGAGCGTCAACGTACGTACGTCGGTCGTGTCACTATCCGCCGAGAAGACGGCAATGCCCGCGCCACTGGCCGCAGCATCGGTTAACGTAACGTCGGTCGTGACGATAAGCGGGTCGTTGATTTTCAAATCGCCTACGGTTGTGACGTTTGCGCTGACGAAAGTCTGCCCCACCGCATCGGTGACAATTCCCTTGAGAGGAGCGGCACCGCCGACGGCGCCCGCGAATCTCGTGGCACCGGCAGTATTGACGGTAAGGGCAAACGATCCGTCCACAGGGCCCTGGAAAAGGATGTCTTGCCCAGTCGTGGAGGCAAGGGTCGCATTCCCCGCGAGCGTGAACACCGAGCCATAGGTTTGCATGCCCGTCGTCGTGACGTTGCCGCTCAGCTGAGTGCTGCCCGTGGTGACGGTCAGGCTCGTCAATGGCGTAGTCCCGCCGGCGCTGGCCAGGTAGTTTGTGCCGACGGCGGAAAGCGTCAGGCTATATGCGCCATTCACGGCCCCTGTGAAGGTGGTGTTGCCGGCCGAGTTGATGCTGACGTCCGTGTTTAGCGCGACGGGCCCCGTAAAGGTCACCGAACCAGCCGTGGAATTAAGCGATCCACTGACACCCAGGCTGGCGGCACTGGCGGCTATACTTTCAGCAGTGACGCCACCGATATTGAGCGTGCCGGTTGAGGTAGAGACCTGGAAGACCCCGCCAAGGAGGAGATTTAGAGCCGTGAGCAAACCGCCGTAATTCCCAGCATCGAGACTGAGCCCGCTGAGGTTGGCGAGAACCTGGGCGCTGGTCAAGGTGACACCGACGTAATCTCCTTGAACGGTGTTGCCCGCGGCGCTGCTTCCGCTGACCTTGATGCCGGCGAGCGTGTTGCCGGAGATGAGATTGCCCGAACCACTAGCGGTTCCGCCGATGATGTTGTTGGTGGCGTTGAGGATTTGGACGCCGTTGCCCTGG
This sequence comes from uncultured Singulisphaera sp., assembly GCA_964484265.1. GTDB lineage: Bacteria > Planctomycetota > Planctomycetia > Gemmatales > Gemmataceae > SIAQ01. The sequence goes on along the minus strand of CAZAFH010000144.1, from coordinate 15,118 downwards.
TTGCCGATCGCAGCCGTACCGCTGAAATTGGTGCCAACGAAGTTGCCCGAGACAACATTTAGTTGCGTCGAATTGGCGCTTGCCGGATCGATATCGACCCCATCCCCGAGGTTGCCGGAGATGAGGTTGCCGGCAAACGGATTGGCGAGTCCGAGGATGCTGCCGACGCCAGTCGCGAGGATCGTCGCCGCGGCCGGGGTCGAGCCGCCGATGGTGTTGGTGGAGGCGCCGTTGGTGATTAAGACACCCGCGCCAGCGTTGGGGATCGCTGCCGAACCGGAGAGGTTGGTGCCGATGAAGTTGCCGGCGATGATGTTGCCGGTGGTACCCACGTCAGTGATGTAGATGCCCGCGCCGGCGTTGCCGGAGATCAGGTTGCCCGCGCCTGCAGCCGAGCCGCCGATGAAATTGCCGACGGCGCCGGCGGCTATGAGGATGCCGTTGCCGGTATTGCCCAGGGCGCTGGCCCCATTGGCAGTCGTACCGATGTAGTTGCCGCGGACGATGTTGCCGGTGGTGCCGCTGCCGGTGAGAGTGATGCCGTTGCCGGTGTTGGCGCTGATGACGTTGCCTGCGCCGGCCGCCGTGCCGCCGATGGTGTTATCGTGAGCGCCGCCTTGAATGTGGATGCCGTCGCCGGAGTTGGGCAACGCAGCGCCGTTGGTATTGAGGCCGACGTAGTTGCCAGCGATTGTGTTGGACCCGGTTGCCGAATGATCGAGCAAGATGCCGTACGTATCGTTGCCGGCGATGATATTGCGTGCTGAAGCGGTGGTGCCACCGATGGTGTTGGTGGTGGTGGCGCGTAGCTCGATGCCGATCTTGTTGCCCAGGTCCAGCGTGCCCGTGACATCGGTGCCGATGAGGTTGCCCTGAACCGTGCTTCCGAAGGCGGTGTTCGTGATGTAAACACCGATGCCCAGACCGGCGCTGGCGGCGCCGCCCGAGATGAGGTTGCCGGCGCCCGCGCTGGTGCCGCCGATCAGGGTGTTGACGGTATTGTCAAGGTAGATGCCGGCCTGGAGGTCAGGCAGTGCGACGGTGCCCGTGATATCCGTGCCGATGTAGTTGCCCTGAATCGTATTTCCGCCTGCGTTGGAACTGTTCGAGTAAACGCCGTAGGTGCCGTTGCCGGAGATGATATTGCGGGCGCTCGCCGTCGTGCCGCCGATGGTGTTGGTATTAGCGCCATTGGTGAGGAAGACGCCGTAGTTGACGTTGGGGATGGCTGCGGCGCCAGCCGCGTTGAGGCCGATGATGTTGCCTTGAACGAGGTTGCCTGTGGCGGTGCTGCCGTCAATCCGAACGCCGGACGGCGCGTTGCCGCTGATGACATTGCCCGCGCCAGCCGCCGTGCCGCCGATGGTGTTGTTGGCCGTGGTGACGTAGACGCCCGGGCCGTTATTCCCGAGGGCGGCGGTACCCGACGGCGTGGTGCCGATGAGGTTGCCCTGGACCACGTTGCCCGTGCCCGCATCGGGATAGATGGCGACGCCGAAGGTGCTATTACCCGAGATGACGTTGCCGGCGCCGGCGCCAGTACCGCCGACGGTGATATTGCTGGCGCCGTCGTAGATATACACGCCCCGATTGTTGGCGATGGCGCCAGTACCGGTGATGTTGGTTCCGATCCAGTTGCCCTGGACGACCTGATTGGTTGCCCCCAGATTGAACGCGACGCCAGCAACCGCGTTGCCGGAAATCAGGTTCTTCGCCAGCGGATTGGTGCCGCCGATCTGTTGCGTGACCGTGGCCTGGCCAACCGCGACACCCCAGTTTTCACCGGTAATTGCCGCCGTGCCCGTGGCATTGGCGCCGATGATGTTACCCTGGATCGTCATGACGCCGATCGGTCCGGTGTCGATGATCGAGATGCCCGTGATGTTGCCGGAGATGACGTTCCCAGCGCCCGTGCCGGGAGTCGCCGTGAGTCCGCCGATCATCGTATTGGCGGCGCCTTGATCGCGAATGCCGTAGCTGGCGGCGTAGCCGATACTTGCGGTGCCCGCGGCATTGGTGCCGATGTAGTTGCCCTGAATCACGTTCCCGGTCCCGGAGTAGCCGTCGAGGTAGATGTTGCGATCGACGTGGCCGCTGATGACGTTGCGCGCCGCCGCCGTCGTACCGCCTATGGTGTTGTTGGCAGAGGTGCCGCCAATCGTGATGCCGGAGAAGCCAGTGCCGACCGTCGCAGTGCCGGCAGCATTTGTGCCGATGTAGTTGCCCTGGACGAAATTCCCGTTGGAATTGGCGATGGTGATGTTGGCCCAATTGGTCGTAGCACCCGAACCCGTGGCAGCCGCGGCGTTGGCGCTGATGACGTTGCCCGCGCCAGCCGCCGTGCCGCCGATGGTGTTGCCCGAGGCGCCGCTGTTGATGTCAACGCCAATCTGCGAGTTGCCGAGCGCACTTGCGCCGCCGACGGCGATGCCGATGTAGTTGCCCTGGACAAGGTTGCCCGTCGTGCCATTGCCGGTGATATAGACGCCGTCGCCGGAGTTGCCGCTAATGACGTTGCGGGCAGAAGTGGTAGTGCCGCCGATCACGTTAGCAATCGCACCGTCCTGGATCAACACGCCATTGGCGTTGGCCAGCGCCGCGGTCCCCGCCGCGTTGGTTCCAATCAGGTTGCCTTGGACCACGACACCGGTCGTCTTGGCGCTGCCGCGGAGGGCAATGCCTGCCGTCGAGTTTCCGGAGATCTGATTGCCAGCATTCGCGGCGGTGCCGCCGATCGTCACACCAAGTACGCCGATTCCCCCGGCCGACGTATTCACGTCGATGCCGTACTGGTTGTTGAGCGCCGTATTGCCATCGAGCGAGGTGCCGATGCGATTGCCCTGGATCTGAACGCCCGTCGGGGCGCCGCCGGAGTTGCTGATCGTGATCCCGTTGTTGTTTTGCGAGATGACATTGACGGCCCCGACCGCAGTGCCGCCGATCAGGGCGTTCGCAGACCCCGAATCGATGTACAAGCCGTTGGAATTGCCGACCAGCGCCGCCGTACCGGTGGGGTTGGTGCCGATGAAGTTTCCTTGCACCGTCGTCCCGCTGTCTCCCGCGAGCCTGATGCCGATGCTGGCGTTCCCGGAGACCACATTCCCGGCACCCGCCACGGTGCCGCCAATCACGGTGCTCGCCGCACTCGTTCCAACATATATGCCGGTGCTATTCGAGAGGCCCGCCGTGGCCGTTGCATTGATACCGACGTAGTTGCCCTGGATGACGTTGTTGTTGGTTCCGCTCCCGGTGACGACAACTCCTCCACTCGAATTGCCGCTGATGACGTTCCGGGCCCCGGCCGTCGTGCCGCCGATGGTGTTATTGGAACTGCCCGCTTCGATCAGTACGCCCGACTGGGAGTTGGCGCGAGCGAGGGCGCCGGTGCTGTCGGTGCCGATGTAATTGCCAACGACGAGATTGCCGCCCGAGGTCGGTCCCGTGAGACGGACGCCATACCAATTTCCGGAAATGATGTTTCGCGCGGTGGCCGTTGTCCCGCCGATGGTGACGCCCGTCGCCGCCGAGGCGGTGCCAACACCATATTGGGTTTGGGTATTGGCAAAGGTCGAACTGCCATCAGCGCCTAAGCCGACGATGTTGCCCGCAACGATAGTACCCGCCGCGCTGGCGCCGACGATGGAGACGCCGCTGGCGCTATTGCCGGAGATGACATTGCCGGCCCCCGTCCCCGGCGTGCTCGTCAAGCCGCCCACGAGTGTATTGGGAGCGTTGTCCACGCGCACGCCGCTTATGTTACCAATCGCAGCGGTCCCCGAGGCATTTAGGCCGACAACGTTCCCCTGGATTGCGTTGCCGGTGCTCGTGCCGCCGCTTACCCAGACGCCATAGGTGGTATTCCCGGAGATCAAGTTGCCCGAGCCAGCCGTGGCGCCGCCGACCGTGTTGCCTCCCGTTGTCAATAGCTCCACGCCATTCGCATTTGGAACGGCCGCGGTCCCGGCGGCATTGGTGCCGATGTAGTTGCCCTGCACCACGTTGCCCGTTGTGCCGTTGCCGGTGATGGTGACGCCGTCGCCGCCGTTACCGCTGATGACGTTGCCCGCCCCGGCGACGGTGCCGCCGATCGTGTTGCCGGTCGAGCCCGAGTCGATGGCGATCCCACTACTGTTGACACTGATCGCGGCGGTGCCTGTTGCATTCGTGCCGATGTAGTTGCCTTCGATGACGTTGTTGTTCGATGCGGCGAGGAGAATGTTCGCTTGGTACGGGTTGCCGCTGATGACGTTCCGTTCGCTGGCCGTGGTTCCGCCGATTCGGTTGCCATCTGATAGGACGACCAAAATGCCGTGTTGTCCGTTGCCGCGATTGAGCAGGCCGGTCGCGTCCGTGCCGATGTAGTTGCCCGTCACGATAAGATTCGTGCTTCCCCCACCGATCGCTAAACCATCGACCGAGTTGCCCGAGATGACGTTGCGGGCTGCGGCCGTCGAGCCACCGATGGTGACGTCCGTGTTAGTGTTCGCGGCAATTCCGATCCCGTTCGCGATCACAGTGGAGCCATCGGCGCCGAGGCCGATGATATTCCCCGCGATTAGCGTGTGATCACCGCCGCCAAATAACCGTATACCCGCGTAGTTGAGGTTGCCGTTGGTGTTGCCGCTGATCACGTTCCCGGCGCCAGCGACCGTGCCGCCGATCGTGTTGCCGGAAGCCGACCCTTGCAGCAAGACACCGTCTCCGACGTTTCCGAGGGCCACAAGGCCCGTGGCATTCGTGCCGATGTAGTTGCCCTGGATGGAATTCGCCGTGGTGGTCGCGCCGCTGATTATCACGCCAAATGAATTCCCGCTGATGACATTGCGAGCCGCCGCCGTCGTGCCGCCGATAGTGTTGTTGCTGGCGCCGCCGTCAATCCCCACACCAGTGGAATTCCCCAGCGCCGCGGTGCCGGCGGCATTGGTGCCGATGTAGTTGCCCGTGATAATGTTGCCGGTGGCGCCGCTGCCGGCGATGTAGATGCCGTTACCCGTGAACCCATTGATGACCAGGCCCCGAATCGTGCTGCCCGCGCCCGTGATTTTCAAGCCATCCACTCCAGCGCCGGCGCTGGCGCCCGAGATCTGAATTTGCAGAACGGCATTGGTGCCCGATGCCAGCGTGTTGGCGGCGGCACCCGGTTGCGTGTAGCCATCGATGACGACGCTGCTGGTTATCGTCGGCAGCGCGGAGGTCGGACTGATCGTGTGCACGGCGCCGCCCGCGATGTTGAAGCTGATCGTCGGCGTGACGCCGGTGGAGATGTTGGTGAGGTTGATGGCCTGCCGCAGCGACGCAGCGCCGGAGTCGCTGGTATTGCCGACGACGACATTCAGATTGCCGGGACTGGTGACGGCGATGGCCGGAGTTGCTACGTTTCCGGTGATGGTTAGAGTGCCGCCGGTGACGCTGGTGTTGCCGGTGTAGGTGTTGATGCCTGCGAGGGTCTCGTTGCCGCCGGCCAAGGTCAGCGCGATCTTCGCCGTGCTGCCGTCTTGAATGGCGCCGCCAAAGATCCCGGTGCCGTTGATGGTGAGCGTATTCGTGCCGGATGCGGCACTGTTGGTGACGGTTCCTGTGCCGGTCAACGCGCCGATGGTGACGTTGTTGCCCGCCAGATCGAGCGTGCCGCCATCGCTGACGGCGCCGTTGAATGTGCCAGCCGCGATGACGCTGGCGCTGTTGGTCAGGATCAAGGCGCCGCTGGCGTTGGGGAGTACAGTGACACCATCGGAGGCGAGGCCGACCAGGTTGTTTTCTAGCCGGTTGCCCGTCGTCGTGCTGCCGTCGACGTTGATGCCGTAGCCCGTGTTGCCGCTGACGAAGTTGCCCGCGCCGACGGTTGTGCCGCCGATGGTGTTGTCGTGCGCCCCACTAGATAGCTTCACCCCGGTCGGGTTGGCAATGGCCCCCGTACCAGCCCCGTTCGTGCCGATGTAGTTGCCCTGGACGACGTTACCTGTCGCCGTGGACCCACTGATTAGCACCCCGAACACGCTGTTCCCGCCGATCAGATTGCGGGCCTGTGGGTCGGTGCCACCGATGGTGTTGCCGGCCCCACCCGGCACCCACACTCCGCCACTGTCGTTGCCCAGCGCGGTGGTGCCGCCAACGGCCAACCCCACCAGGTTTCCCTGCGCCGTCGCCCCGCTGCCGGATAGCACTAGGCCCACGCCACCGTTTCCACTTAGGATATTGCCGGCCCCGGTGCCCGGGTTATCAGTCAACCCGCCGATAGTGACGACCGCCCCAGTAACCTGCGCGTTAACGCCGCTGCTCCCGTTGCCCCGGTCCTTGGTTCCGGTGGCATCAGTGCCGACGTAGTTACCCTGAACGATGATCGTGCCCACTCCAGTGGCGGTACTCAGTAAGATCCCATAGCTGGCGTTGCCACTGATCACGTTGCGGGCCGCCGGAGTGGCGCCGCCGATGGTTAAGTTGCCGACGTTCGTGCCGGCCAAGTAGATGCCATACAGACCATTGCCGACGAGCGTGTCGCCGTCCGCGCCAAGGCCAATTGTGTTACTTTGGATGACGGCTCCAGTCGAAGCCACGTTGATGCCGTCAAGGGTGTTCCCGCTGATGACGTTGCCGACACCGGCCGCCGTACCACCGACGGTGGTATTTGGGGCGGTAATGACAATGCCGCGGTAGTTCGGCAGTGCAGTCAACCCAGTCGCCGTCGTGCCGACGTAGTTGCCGCGGATGACGTTCCCCGTCCCAGTACCGCCAACGAAGATGCCGTCCCCACTTGTGCCATTCGTATTCCCGCTGATGACGTTGCCCGCTCCGGCCGCGCTTCCACCGATGGTGTTGTTCGCCGCTCCACTCTGGATCTTGATACCAGTGGCATTTGCGACCGCCGCGGTGCCGGCGGCATTGGTGCCGATGTAGTTGCCGATAATGACGTTGTTACTAGTCCCCGCATCGTCCAGTTCGACGCCATTGCCGCTGTTGCCGCTGATGACGTTGCCGGCGCCCGCGAGGCCGATGAAGTTGCCGGTCGGTCCACCGCCGAGATGATTGACCGAGGCGAGAAGGATGCCGTTGGCCGTATTGGGGAGTGCGCTCGCGCCGGTTATGTTCAGCCCGATATAGTTGTTGGCGATGGTGTTTCCCGTCGCCGGACTACCGGTGGCGGCCTGGATGTAGATGCCCTGGCCGTTATTGCCGGAGATTACGTTGCGCGCGGATGCCAGTGTGCCGCCGATAGTGTTGTTGGAGGCCTCATTGATGATGATGCCGAAGTTAGCGTTCCCGATTGCACTGGTGCCGGCGGCATTAGTGCCGATGAGGTTGCCCTGGACGAGATTGTTTGCTGCCGTCGCGTAAATTTGCATGCCCACGAAGGTGTTGCCAGAGATGACGTTCCCCGCGCCGATCGCGGTGCCGCCGATGGTGTTGCCGGAGGCGTTGTCGATGTTCACACCTATCGCGTTGCCGATTGCGCTGGTACCTGCAGCGTTGGTGCCGATGTAGTTGCCCGCAATAACGTTGCCGGTAGCGCCGCTGCCGTTGATGTAAATACCGCTGCCGGAGAAACCGGTGATGACGAGGCCCCGGATCGTGCTGCCGGAACTTGTGATGGTCAGGCCATTCGCCCCGCCGCCGGCGCTGGCGCCCGAGATCTGAATTTCCAAAACGGCATTAGTGCCCGATGCCAGCGTGTTGGCGGCGGCACCCGGTTGCGTGTATCCATCGATGACGACAGCCTCGGTGATGGTCGGCAAGGCGGACGACAGCGAGATGGTATGCACGCCGCCGCCGGAGATGGCAAACGTGATCGTGTCCAGGCCGGCATGCGCGTTCGCATAGGTAATGGCATTTCGCAGCGAGCCGACACCCGAGTCGGCGGTCGTGGTGACGATGAGCGGACTGGCCACGTTCAAGACCACGTCGTTGCCGTCGCCGCCGTGGTAAGTGATCGTGAAGTTCGTCGATCCGACCGTGATCGTCGCCCCCTCGGCGAGCCCAGCGAATGTGCCCGACACCGCATCAATCCCGTCGTTGTCGATGATTTTGAAGGAATCGCCCGGCGCCGGCGTGAAGCTGTTGAGGAAGCTGACGTTCAGTGCGCCGTCGAGCGCGACGGTGCCGTTGACGAAGATCTGGTCGAAATCGGGCGTGGCAGCGTTGGTGCCTTGAATCTGCATGTCGAGCGTGCCACCCGAACCTTGCGAGTAGTTCCCGTTGACGGTGACGATGCCGGGGGAATGGCCGGGCGCGAAATCACCGCCAGTGTTGTTGAGGTTGCCGGTGACGGTTCCGGAACCGACGAGGCTTCCGCCCTGGAGGTTCAACCCGCCCGGAGCGGTGATGCCGCCGTCCACGGTGGTGGTGCCGCCGGTCAGGTTGATGGTGTGGGTTGCTCCAGTGGCGACCGAACTTCCGGAGCCAACCGTCAAGTTGCCGGAACTGGTGAGATCGTTGACGGCTGTGAAGGTCCTGCCGCCAGTGACGTCAAATCCCCCCTGGATGGTGGTCAGGTTGTTAACCTGCGAGAACACGGAGGACGCGCCAGACAATGTCACGTTGGCCGCCGAGCCGATCGTATTAATGGCACTCGCCAACGAAAGCGTTGCACCGATGACGTTCCAGGTTCCCCCGGTGAGCGCGCCGCCAGAGTTCTGAGCGACGTTGGCAAGGGTGAGCGTGCCGGACGACACTTGCACGGTGCCGGTGTTACTAAACGGGAGCGAGCCGTTGTTGATGCTGCCCGAAGAGGCCGATTTCTTGAAAGTGCCGGTGTTATTGAAAGCATTGCCGGTGCCGCCGCTCACGCTCAGTACCGCGCCGCCGCCTTCCTGGATGTCATAAGAGCCGGAATTGTTCAGAACTCCACTATTGAAATAAAGCGTGCTGTAACTGGTGGGGTCGTATTGCGTGATAGTGCCGGCATTGTTCAAGGTTCCTTTTAGCGTCATCGAGCCGCTGCCAGCAATCGTGAGGTAACCGGTAGAAGCCTGGTTTATCAAGGCGCCCGCCGTGGCATCGATCGTGCCGCCGGTCCACTGGAACAGACCATTCGAGAAATTGAACGTGGCGCCGGCCGAACCGATATTGAGCGTGCCACTGGCAAGAGAGATCGTACCGCCGCCAGAACCGGTGTAAGTGCCAGTCAGCGTCGGCGAGCCGCCACCCAGGTTGAGTATCGCGCTGCCGCTTATGTTGAAGGTTCCGCCAAGACTGGCGCCACCGCCCGAAAGCGACAACGTGCCGATCTGCACATCGATGACGCCATTGGCGGCGTTATTCATCGCCAGACTGCCGAAGGTCGCCAGACCGGCGACGCTTGATCGTCGCAAGGTGCCCATGTTATTGAAGGCATTGGATCCACCGCTAACGTTCAGGACCGCGCCGCCGCCTTCCTGGATGTCGTAAATGCCGGAGTTATTCAAGACACCGCTGTTCAACAAGAGTGTGCTGTAGGAAGTCGGATGATACTGCGTGATGGTGCCGGCATTGTTCAGGGTTCCCTTCAGGGTCTCACTGCCGGTGCCGGGGAGTGCGATAAAGCCGGTGCTCGCCTGATTGGTCAGTGCGCCCGCCGTCGCATCGATGGTGCCGCCGGTCCACTGGAACATTCCGTTGGGGAGGTTGAAGATCGCCCCGGCAGCGCCGATCGTGAGCGTGCCGCTTGCCAGCGAGACCGTGCCGCCGCCGGAACCGGTGTAAGTGCCGGTCAGCGTCGGTGACGAGCCGCCCGTGAGATTCAGCGCGGCGCCGCTGCTCACGGTGAAGGTTCCACCAAGGCTCGTGCCGCCGCCTGAAAGCGACAGGCTGCCGATTTGCACGTCGATGACTCCATTGGCCGCATTATTGAACGGCAAGCCGCCCAAAGTCACCGAACCCGTCACGCCCGAACGGCGCAGGGTCCCTGTATTCACGAATACGTTGCTGCCGCCGCTAACACTGAGCGCGGCGGCACCGGTTTCCTGGATATCGTAGATGCCGGAGTTGTTAAGCGTGGCGTTGTTGAAGAAGAGAGTGTTATAACTGGGATCTGAATACTGCGTGATCGTGCCGGCGTTGTTCAAAGTCCCCTTCAACGTCAAGTTGGAGGTGCCGACTAGCATGATGTTGCCCGCGGCCTGGTTGGTCAACGCTCCCGCCGAGGCATCGATGGTGCCGCCGCTCCACTCGAACAGGCCGCTCGGAAAATTGAAGGCGGCGCCAGCCGAACCGATATAGAGCGTGCCGGTGGCAAGCGAGATCGTGCCGCCGCCGGAACCGGTGTAGTTGCCAGTCAACGTGGGCGAAGATCCGCCGGTGAGGTTCAGCGTAGCGCCGTTGCTCACAGTGAAGGTACCGCCCAGGTCGGCACCGCCGCCTGAAAGCGAGAGCGTGCCGACCTGCACATCGATGACGCCATTGGCGGCGTTATTCATCGCCAAACTGCCGAAGGTGGCCAGACCGGCGACGTTCGAACGTCGCAAGGTGCCCATGTTGTTGAAAGCGTTGGAACCACCACTTACACTAAGTACCGCGCCCCCGCCTTCCTGGATGTCGTAAACACCGGTATTGTTTAGGACAGCGCTATTCAAGTAGAGCGAACTGTAACTGACCGGAGCATATTGCGTGATGGTGCCGGCATTGTTCAGGGTTCCCTTCAGCGTCATGCTGGAAGTCCCTGCCACGGTGATATAACCGGTGGATGCCTTATTGGTCAACGTACCCGCCGTGGCATCGATGGTGCCGCCGCTCCACTGCAGAGCGCCGGAATCAAAATTGAATATTGCGCCGCCGGTGCCGATCGTGAGTGTGCCGCTGGCTAGGGTACTCGCCCCAGAAGCGCCCAGGACGACGCCGCCGGAAATCGTGGGTGTACCGCTGATCGAGGCGGTGCCGGTGATGGAGACCGTGCCAGCGCCGCTGACTAAACCGCTGCCGTTGAGGTTAAAGTTGCTCGCCCCCGCGGAGCTTCCGACGCTCAGGGCTCCGCCGGTGACGTTGAGCGTGCCGTCCACGATCACGCCGGCGACGCGATAGGTGTCGGCACTGCTGAAGGTGACGGTCGAACCGCTGCCGATGTACGCCACGTCGGAGGTCGTCGGGTCGGCCCCGGTGCTCCAGTTGCCCGGCGTGTTCCAGTCGGCGTTGCCGGTCGTCCAGAAGATGGTCGCGCCGGCTTGCGTGACTTGCAGCGCCATGCCGGTGCTGGAAGCGACATAATTGGGCAACAGCGACAGGCCGCTGGAGCTTTGCGAATTGAGCGTTCCGAACGTACCGATACGCGCGGTATAGGTCAACGGCGTGAACGTCGGCGTGGACCCGGTGAGCGTGAAACTGTTGAGATTGACATTAAGCGTGCCCGCAAGGTTGGCCGTACCGCCGATGGCGAGCACGTCGAATTGACCAGCCGACGTACCGGCAATATCGAGGTTTAGGCTGCCGGTAGAGGTCTGAGTGTAGTTGCCGGTGATCGTAAGCGTGCCGAGGGAATTACCGGGCGCGAACATGCCGCTGTTGATGACATTGCCGATGATGTTGCCGGTTCCTGTCAACGATCCGCCGTTAATCGTGGCAGTGCCGATCGCGGCAGCAGTCCAGGTCGGGTCGGCCGAATTGGCGGTGCTGCTGTTCCCCAGCAGGCCGTTGTTGGCATTGACGGTGGAGTCATAGAGTGTGGTGCCACTACCTTCATTGGTTGGCCAGTACGCGACCAAACTCGCGGCATTGCTCTGGATATTGTACATTTCCGTTTGGAGTTGGGCTTGGGTTTGCATCGTGTTCCATACACTCGCATCACTAATCTGACCGTTAAAAAAGCGTCCGGACCAGACGAAGTTCCAACCGATAGTAAGAGGGTTCGAATTGGTGGTGCGAGAGAAGCTGGCCGTCTTAGTCCCGTCCAACACGCCATTGACGTAGACATTCATCGTGCCAGAGGACCCGGTTTGATAGGTTCCGGCAACGTGATACCATCTCCCGGTTTGCAACACAGTGCTTCCGCTGACGCCGCCGCCATTGCCAACGTAAAAGTGAACCTTGTTGTCGGTCTCGACCTGGAAGTCGAGGTCATTGCCACTTGCTGCCTTGGCCATGATCTGCATGAAGTGCCCGGCGGCAGAGGGGAGTTGGTTCAAATAAATCCATGCCGACATCGTGCCCGCCGTGGTCAGGGCAGTGCTGTCCAGGCTAGAGCTGGTGGGCACCTGCACGAAATCGTTGACGCCGTCATAAGAAAGAGATTCACCCGTGGGTGGACCAAACGCAACCAATTTGCCTTGCACGTTGGTCGTGCCGCCGCTTTGCGTATAGGGCACATTCAGCGTAGAGCCGGCTCCGATGTTAACGGCCCCAGCATTCGTCAATGCGATTGGCGAAACGAAATCGCAGCCATTCCGAATGGTGAAGCTACCAGCCGAGGCGATGGTGGTCAGGCTGGTCTGCAAGTTCGTGGCGCCGCTGCTACCGGTAAAGATGCTCGAGCCGGCGCCATCGAGCACAAATGTCGCCGCCAGGCTGCTAACATTAGCGGCGGTGGACAACTTGAGCGTACTGCCGCCGATTGACTGCCACGTGCCGCCCGTTAGCGTGCCAGCGGAATATTGCGAGATCGTCCCAGTCTGGCTGAGCGTACCGCTACTGACCTTGAGGGTGCCCGTGTTGCTAAGCGGCACGGCGAGGGTGCTGGTACCCGTGCCGGCCGATTTTTGCACACTGCCCGCATTGCTTACGAGGTTTGTCCCGCTCGCGTTCGTGAGGCCGGCGTCGGTTTGAATGTCGTAAACGCCCGTCGAGTTGATCGTGAGATTGGCGCCGGTGAACTGAAGAGAACCCGAGCCGGTATGGTTAACCGTTCCAGAGATCACCAATGAGCGTCCCAGGCTCATCGCGGAGGAGGCGCTCAGGTCCAACCTGGCCCCAGCGGCAAGCGTCGTGGTGCCAGTGCCGCCCATGGTTCCCGCGCCCGACCAGGTAAAATCGGCGGCTGCGGTGCCATCGTCGTTGATGGTCAAATTGCCGCTACCTTGGATGGTGCCGCCGACAAAGGTCCACCCAGTCACCGCGAGGGATGTGTTAAGATTGAGGATTCCCGGGCTGACGACCTCCACAGGGCCGAGAACGCTGACACCGGCATTAAGATTGTTCGTGCCGGCGCCGAACCGGACAATTCCGCTGCCCTGGAAGGTACCGGTATGGCTGCCTCCGCCAGCCAGGACAAGCATGCCGCCGCTCGTGGTAACCGTGCCATCATTGTTGAATGGAGCGTTGATGGTATTGGTTCCTGCTCCCGTCTTGTTTAGATTTCCGCCCGCCTGATTGGTGAAGTTGGCTCCCGCGGCCGTGGAAAGGGTGCCGCTGGCCCAATTTACGGTTCCAGCATTGACTAGGGCTCGGCCGAGTTGTCCATTGGTCAGATCCAACGCGGCGCCGGAAGCGATAGTGGTCGTACCTGCGCCCGACATTAAGCCGCTTGTCCAACTAGAACCGCTGGAGCCTGTGATCGATATTATGTCGCTGCCTGTAAGAGTGCCGCCAGTCTGCGTGTACGTTGCGACGCTGACCGCCTCGCCGCTGTTCATGGTCAGCGTGCCATTGCTGATGATCAGGCTGGCGCCAAGGCTCGTAAGCGTGGCGGCGGCGTTGAACGTCAGAGAAGCGCCTGCCGCGGTACTCACCGTCGTGCTGTTCGAGACGTTGTAGACGCCGTCCACGGTGACCGCGCCTCCGGATACCGTGATATTGTTGGCCGTGATCGAACCGGCGACGCTGGCGGTAATGCCGATCCCCATCCCGAACGTCACGTTGCCGGCGCCGGCGATCGAGGACGAGGCAGAGAAGGAATGCCCGACACTACTCCCCTGGAGCAGCAATGAGGTGTTTGAGTCGAGATTGTACGTGCCGCTGTTGGTCGTGCCGCCGTTGAGCACCAGCGTGCCCGATGTGAGATTTACGGTGCCGGCGTTGGTAAAGGAATGATCAAACGTCTCCGCCGTGCTCGGGGCAACGTTCAGAGTTGCGCCGGATTGATTGGTGAAGTTGACCTGGAACGAACTGGAATTCTGGACATCCATCGTCCCCTGGTTTTCGAAGGCGCCCGTGCCGCTCGGTCCCAAATTGCTTGAGGCAATCGTGGCCGTACCCTGGTTGATAAGCAGTCGATTGAGCGTCTTGGTGCCAGTGGTCGTGAGTGAAATGGAGCCGGTATTCGCGATCGTCATCGTGCCGGTGCCGCCGATCGTACCAGCGGCCCAGCTGAAGGCGCCGCCTACCGTGACGTTGCTGCTCCCTTGGAGCGTGCCACCCACCTGGGAATAACTCGCGGCGGCAATTGCCGAGGGACTATTGAACGTATAGGTGCCGCTGGCATTGATCGTCAGATTCCCCACGGAGCTGACCGTGGACGTGGACGAGAACGTCACGTTATTCGAGTTGGCGCTTCCCGTGGTGCTACCTGAAACATTGTAGATCCCGTTGATCGTGGCCGTACCGGCGTTGAAGAAGGAGACATTGGGTGTCGTGATGTTGCCGTTGACGATGTTAGTGCCGCGGCCAAACTCGATGACGCCCGCGCCGCTGCCGGCAAAGTTGCCGCTGTGAGTGAAGGTGCCGCTGGAATCGAGGCTGAGCTTGCCCGCTGTGACGTTTACAGCGCCGTTGTTGGTGAAATTGGCGCTGGCGCCGAAAGTCGTAGTACCGGAGCCGGCATGGGTATAGGTCCCGGACGGCTGGTTGATGAATTTTCCGGAGAACGTGAGCGAGCCGCTGGCGTTGTCTAAAAAGATGCCGCCGGCTTCATTGGAGAAGATTGCCGTACCGCTACTACCGGGCGAACCGGTAGTCCACGTAATAGTGCCGGTGTTAGATAGCGTGCCAGCGCCAGCGATTGTACCATTGGAAATGGTGCTGTTGGCGCCCGTCCAGGTGAATGCCTTACCGCTCGCAATGGTAATCGTACCGGTCGTAAAATTGACGTTCGTAGCGGAAACGTTGGCGTCGATGTAATAACCCGGACTGGCGTTATTGAGCACGAGCGTGCCCGTTCCGGTGAAGGCGGCACCAGCGCCGAATCGGTGTTCCCCGTTGGACAGGGTCAGCGTGGTGCCGTTAGCGAGCCGGTATTCGCCGGTGCTGGTCGAAGTGCTGGCCCCGACGATGGTGGGATTGCCGG
>CAZAFH010000143.1:0-17815 GCA_964484265.1 uncultured Singulisphaera sp. | reverse complement strand
GTTATTCCATCCGCCGCCCCGGAAAACTTTGAACTTGCTCTGCGGTGGCCCAACGAACTGCAAGAAGGCGTCATGAAGACGCGCATGCAGCCGATCGGCAATATCTGGAATCGCTTCCCACGCGTCGTGCGCGATCTTGCCGTCACCTGCGGCAAAGAGGTGCGCCTGGAACTTGAAGGGAAGGAAACCGAGCTCGACAAAACAATCATCGAAGCGATCAAGGACCCGTTGACCCACATCGTGCGCAATGCCGTCGATCATGGCATCGAACGACCGGAGGTGCGCAAGGCGCTCGGCAAACCCGTCGCGGGCACGCTGAGGCTTCGCGCGTTTCACGAGGGCGGCCAGGTCAACATCGAAATCATCGACGACGGCGCCGGCGTCAACACCGAGCGTGTCCGTACCAAGGCTGTCGAACGCGGCCTGATCACCCGCGACCAGGCGGCACGCATGAGCGATCGCGAGGCCACGCACCTGCTCTTCCTGCCCGGCTTTTCGACAGCCGAAAAAATCACCAACGTTTCCGGCCGCGGCGTCGGCATGGATGTCGTCAAGATCAACATCGAAAAGATCGGCGGCACGGTTGACATTCACAGCCTGCCAGGAAAAGGTGCGACGCTCAAAATCAAGATCCCGCTCACGCTCGCCATCATTCCCGCCTTGATCGTGACGAGCGGCGGCGACCGCTATGCCATTCCACAGGTCAGCCTGCTCGAACTCGTCCGTCTCGAAGGCGAACAGGCGAAGAAAGGCATCGAGCAAATCCACGGTGCTCCGGTCTACCGCCTGCGCGGCCACTTGCTGCCCCTGGTTTACCTCAATCACGAACTGGAACAGGAGCGCTCGGCCAGCAGCCAGGCATCGGACACGATCAATATCGTCGTGCTTCAAGCCGATGATCGCCAGTTTGGCCTGGTCGTGGAAGGCATCAACGACACCGAGGAAATCGTCGTCAAGCCGCTGGGCAAGCTGCTCAAGAACATCCCGGTATTCGCGGGCGCCACCATCATGGGAGACGGAACCGTCGCATTGATCCTCGACGTTCTTGGCATCGCCCAGCGCGCCGGCGTGGTGTCCGAGGTGCGCGACCGCACGCTTGCCGATCTCGGAACCAAGTCCGCGGACAAGAACACCGACCTGCAAACGCTCTTACTATTGGCCACCGGCAAGGACCGCCGTGCTGCGATTCCGTTGTCGATGGTCGCCCGGCTGGAGGAGATTCCGGTTGCCGATATCGAGCAAGCCGACAGCCAGGAAGTCGTGCAATATCGCGAGCAGATTCTGCCGCTGATTCGGCTCTCGAACGTGCTCGGCCACGACTCCGCGGATGGGCAGGCGGATCCGATGCAGGTTGTGGTGTATTCCGAAGGAAACCGCAGCGTGGGCCTGGTCGTCGATCGCATTCTCGACATCGTCGAGAGCGACCTGCAGGTGCGGCGCGCCACGGGCCGCGATGGCGTGGTCGCCTCCGCGGTGATTCAGCAAAGAGTCACGGACCTGCTCGACGTACACGGCATCATTCGCTCCGTGGATCCAAGCTTTTTTGAGCCAACCGCAACCGTTTGACACGATCGTGCCGGCGCAATGAGGAGAGAACCATGTCCGCCAATACGCAATATTGCACGTTTCACCTGGATAATCTGTTTTTCGGCGTCCAGGTGCAGAAGGTGCAGGAAGTGATCCGCTACCAGGAGATGACCCGCGTGCCGCTGGCCTCGGCCGTGGTGCAAGGACTGATCAATCTGCGTGGGCAGATCGTCACCGCGATCGATCTGCGCCGCCGCCTGGAGCTAAAGCCCAGACCGGAGGGTCAGTTGCCGATGAACGTCGTCGTCCGCACGGATGATGGTCCGATGAGTCTGCTCGTGGATGAGATTGGCGACGTGCTCGAAATGGACACGGATGGCTTCGAACGACCGCCGGAAACGCTCAAGGGCGTGGCGCGCGAGTTGATTCGCGGTGCTTACAAGTTGAAGGACCGATTACTTCTGACGCTGGACACCGAACGAGCCGTGCTACTCGGTTCCGATAACAAGGTGTAACAATGGTTGTTCTCTAATAATCATTGCCTGCAAGCTGAATGAAAAGAAGGATTTTGACCGCGTCGTCGAACTTCTGATCGTGGTGTGTAGCTAACAGCGACGTAGGCATCTGAGCAAATCCAGGAAGTGGTGGCAGTCGTCGCCCCGCTTGCTGCGGAAATTGTAAACATCATCCCCACTAACACTGCCTCCGGGCAACTGCGAAAGGACCAAAACATGCAAGCACAGATGACTCGCCGTAACGGCAAACCGAATCAAAACGGCCACGCCAACGGGTTCCACCACGACGAAAAGGCCGCCGACTACGCAGGCCAAATCGCCGCCATCAATCGGTCGCAGGCGGTTATCGAATTCGAAGTCGATGGCACGATCCTTCACGCCAACGACAACTTCCTGAACGCGATGGGCTACCGTCTCGAAGAAATCAAAGGCCGGCACCACGGCACGTTCGTCACCGAGGCTTACCGCCAAAGCCCCGAGTATCGCGAATTCTGGGCCAAGCTCGGCCGCGGCGAATTCCAGGCCGGAGAGTTCCATCGCGTAGCCAAAGGAGGCCGGGGGGTCTGGATCCAGGCTTCCTATAATCCGATCCTCGACGATCGCGGCCAAACGATAAAGGTCGTCAAGTACGCGTCCGACATTACCGCCGCCAAACTGCAAAGCCTAGCCATGGAAAAGGAAATCAAGGAACAGCAAGAACGCGAGCGGCAACAATCCCAGGAACTGCGCGACAAAGTCGACGCCATGCTCGAAGTCGTCAACGCCGCCTCGCAAGGCGACCTGACCCGCGAAGTGACCGTCTCCGGCGAAGACGCCATCGGCCAGATGGGTGACGGATTGACCCAGCTTCTTGAAAAACTGCGCAGTAGCTTCGGCACGTTCGCCGAAACTGCGAACACGCTGGCGGCGGCCTCCGAGGAGCTCTCCGCAGTCAGCACGCAGATGAGCGCCAACGCCGAGGAAACCGCGGCGCAATCAAACGTCGTGTCGGCGGCTTCCGAGCAGGTCAGCAAGAACACGCAGACCGTCGCCACTGGCATCGAGGAAATGAGCGCGTCGATCAAGGAGATCGCCAAAAACGCCTCCGAAGCCGCCAAAGTGGCGACCGACGCAGTCAGCGTCGCCCATTCCACGAACAGCACCATCGCCAAGCTCGGCGAATCGAGTGCGGAAATCGGCAAGGTCATCAAGGTCATCACTTCCATCGCGCAGCAAACGAACCTGCTCGCTCTCAACGCCACCATCGAGGCGGCCCGCGCCGGCGAGGCAGGCAAAGGTTTCGCGGTCGTCGCCAACGAGGTCAAGGAACTCGCCAAGGAAACCGCCAAGGCCACCGAAGACATCAGCCAGAAAATCGAGACCATCCAGGGCGACACCAAGGGCGCCGTGGACGCCATCGCACAGATCACGATGGTGATCAATCAGATCAATGGCATCTCCAACACCATCGCCAGCGCCGTCGAGGAACAGACGGCCACGACCAACGAGATTAGCCGTAACGTCGCCGAAGCGTCGAAGGGTACGTCGGAGATCGCCCATAACATCGCGTCGGTGGCGACAGCCGCCAAGAGCACGTCGGAAGGCGCCGGCAGCAGCCTGAAAGCCGCGGGCGAGCTGACCCGCATGGCCTCGGAGTTGCAGAACCTCGTGAATGAGTTCAAGCTGAACCCCGAGGAAACCGTTGCTCCGAGCAAGCAAGCCAGTCAGCACGGACGCAAATCCGCGCCGGGCAAACCTGGCAAACGGTAGTTACGTCTTGACGCACCTGCGTGAGCGGACCCGATTCGCTCACGCTTCGTGCGTTTCATCGAGTATCGCGCCGATGTTTGCCAATCCAAGCCGTTGGCGGCGTGGCGATCTATACATTACGCGGCGAAGACGTCTTTTTGATCTACTATTGTGTCCGCGGCTTGCGCGAACTGCGGCTGACAAAGCTGCGCCGAGGGGAACTGGAAGAAAGAAACGCTTGCATCGAAGAAGCCGTGCAAAGCCGCACCAAGGAACTTGCGGAGAGCGAGGCGCGCTTTCGCAATTTCGTGGACCACGCCACCGATGCGATCTTTCTCTTGAACGACAAGGCAGTTGTTCTCGATGTCAACAGGCAAGCTTGCGTTAGTCTGGGTTGCACGCCGGAAGAATTGATTGGCACGACGCCGTTGGATTTTGACCCCGACGTCACTCGGGAGATGCTCGACGGTTTATTCGAACAGTTCCAGCATGGCGCGAGCGTGGCTCTGGACACGCGCCACCGCCGCAAAGATGGGACCACGTTTCCGGTCGAAGTTCGCGCTCGCCCTTTCACGGAGGGTGGACGCCTCTTTGCCGTGTGTCTGGTGCGCGACATCACCGAGCGCCAGCGAGCGGAGCAAGCCCTCAGCGCGTCGCAAGAACGCTACGCGGGGCTTGTCAACAATCTGGACGCCATCGTCTGGGAAATGGACGCTCCGACGCGGACGTTCCGATTCGTCAGCCATCAGGCCGAGCGGATTCTCGGTTTCTCCACCGAGCGCTGGCTGCACGAGCCCGAATTCTGGATCCGCCAGGTTCATCCGGACGATCGCGCCCGGGCGATGCAATTCCGCATGGATACGGCCTCGGTCGGCGATATCTGCGAGAACCGCATGCTGGGAGCTGACGACCGAGTCGTCTGGCTGCGCGATTGCGTCGCCGTCGAGATGACGGACGGGAAACCGACGACCCTGCGCGGCGTGATGGTGGACATCACCTCGCAGAAGCGCGTCGAGATGGCGTTGCGCGAGAGCGAGGAAAAGCTCCGCACCATCGTTGACAATGAGCCGGAGTGCGTGAAACTGGTGGACCGTGAAGGCCGATTGCTGGAGATGAACCCGGCGGGATTGCGCATGGTGATGCGCGACGGCGTGTTGCAAGCCGGCGTCGATTTCCTGCAGAAACCCTACACCATGGCGGCATTGATGCGAAAGGTCCGTGCCGTCTTGGACCGCGACGAAAACCTGATCCCCAAGCCGAACCATGTGATCTGTGGCGGCAAGGTCTCCTGAACATCCCCAAGGATTATCTCATGCGCGCACTTGTTATCGATGATGCACGAACGATCCGGGCCATCCTCGGCCGGTGTCTGAGGCAATACGGCTTCGAAGTGGTCGAGGCGGCAGACTGCCTGGAGGCGCTCGAACGCCTGCGCTCGGCCGCGCCGCCCGACTTGGCCACGGTCGATTGGAACATGCCGATGATGACCGGCCTGGAATTTGTGCGCCTGGTACGCGCGAATCATGCCTATGATTCGATGAAGATCGTCATGGTCACGACGGAGACGGAACCCGAACAACTGGCTCGCGCTCTGAGCGCGGGCGCGAATGAATACATGATGAAGCCGTTTACCCCCGATGTGCTTCGCGACAAGCTACTGCTTCTCGGAGTGCTCCCGGAGACGAGCGCTGCACTGTGAAACGTTGAACTCAATAGGAACGATGCAAAATAGAAAATACGAAATCCAAAATGTGTTGACGGTTTGAGTTCATGGCATTTTATCTTGCCTTTTGCATTATCGGTTTTCTATTTTGCAATCTGAGTCCGATCCTTTACTTGATGCACATGGGGTCGAAGGTAGTGAGGCTCATCCTACCAGATCAGGCCTTGAAATAGAAACTGCGTCTTATGCTTGAAATCGCCGACAAACTGATCGCAGTCCAGGCGCCGCGCCTGAACAGCACCGCCGTCGAGGGCGATAAAAAATCGCTGCTCGGGCGCATCGTCCGCAGTCCGCGCATTCCTTCGCCGCCTGCGCTCGCCTTGAAGGTTTTCCAGCATCTCGGTCAAGACGAGTGCGATATAGGCGATGTTGTCAAGCTGTTAGCCCTGGACCCAGGTCTTTCCGCAAAAATCCTTCGCGCCGTTAACTCGTCCCTTTACAGTTACTCCCGAGTCGTCACGAATCTACGGCAAGCGGTGGTGTCGCTGGGCATCAATCCGTTGCGTTCCCTCATACTTGGCCTGGTACTCCCGGCCATGCAGACCGGCATCGCTCCCGATGGGTCTTTGCGTCGCGTGATCAGGCGGCCACCGTCTCCGCCAAAGCGCCGGCGCCGCCTACCGATGCCGGCGAGGCGCCCATGAATTCGAGGATTCAGCACTATGAGCTTCTGGAGATCATTGGCCGAGGTTCGATGGGAATCGTGTTCAAGGCATTCGATTCGCGTCTTGCCCGGCATGTTATATGTCGCCTGAACAAGTGGATGGCCTGGCGCTGACGCCATCGTCGGATCTGTTCAGCCTTGGCAGCGTGTTGTACGTCCTTTGCACGGGCCGGCTGCCGTTTCAGGCGTTGACGATATCGGGGCTGCTGCGGGCGGTTGCGGAGTTTGCCCCGACGCCGATTCGCACGCTAAATCCCGACGTGCCCGAGGGACTAGCGCTCCTGATCGAAAAGATGCATGCAAAGAAACCTGTTGATCGTCCGGCTTCGGCGGCCATTGTGGCGGAACATCTGTTGGCATGGTGTTCTTGATGGACGTGCCGAGTTTGGAGTTAGGGATCCATGACTAAGATTCGCGTGTTGATTGTGGATGATGCCGTGGTCGTGCGGCGGATGGTGAACGACGTGATCGCTGCCGATCCGGAGCTCGAGGTGGCGGGCACGGCGCCTTCAGGCAGGATTGCGCTGGCGAAGATCCCGCAGTGCAATCCCGATATCGTCACTCTCGACATGGAAATGCCGGAGCTTGACGGCCTGGGGACGCTGTCGGCGATTCGCAAGACCTATCCGCGCTTGCCTGTGATCATGTTCAGCACGCTCACCCAGCGCGGAGCGGCTTCGACGATCGACGCCCTGAGCCTGGGCGCCAATGATTACGTCACGAAACCCGCAAACGTTGGCAGCGTGACGGAGGCCCTGCAGTGCCTGCGCGATCAGTTGATCCCCAAGATCAAGGTCTGGTGCACACGGACAACACGTGCCGAGGCCGCGCCGCCGCGAACGATCGCCGCTCCCGTGTCGTCGTCGTCGGCTTCGAAGTACAGGCAGGCGGGCCCGGTGGACGTCGTCGCCATCGGCGTCTCGACCGGCGGGCCGAACGCCCTCGCGGCATTGCTTCCATCGCTGCCGGCGGATTTTCCGGTCCCGGTGCTCATCGTCCAGCACATGCCGCCGGTGTTCACGAAGCTGTTGGCCGATCGATTGTCTTCGCAATCCACTCTCAAGGTGGTGGAAGCAAGCCCGGGCGATGAAGTAAAGCCGGGCCAGGTCTATGTGGCGCCGGGTAATTTTCACATGACCGTGAGTCGAGACGCGCGCGGCGTGCGAATTGGCACGAACCAGGACCCGCCCGAGAATTCTTGCCGGCCGGCCGTCGACGTCTTGTTCCGGTCCGTCGTCCATGTCTATGGCGGCGCTACGCTGGGTGTCATTTTGACCGGAATGGGACAGGATGGTTTGCGCGGCTGCGAGACTATTCGCGAAGTCGCTGGCCAAATCGTGGCGCAGGATGAAGCCTCCAGCGTAGTCTGGGGTATGCCCGGTTACGTCGTCCGCGCGGGCCTGGCCGATTCGACGTTGCCGTTGTCAGAGATCGCTCTGGATATTATTAGGCGCGTGAACCGAGGACGTGCTCGCCTGTAAAACTGTCGGAAATTCAACGGACTAACGAAATCCACGATCGGAAATCGTGGTGCGGAGTGCTCGCTCTCCCGGCGGGAGAGGGGAGAGAACGCGAAGCTCGAATATTCGCCGAACGGGAGTGAACCGTTTGACGTTCGTCACGGAGGCTTTATCAATCCTGAATGAAGTCGCTCCAGGAGTGCCCCATGCCTCTCGATCCGTCTGATTTTGAATACGTCAGCAGCCTGGTGCTCAAGCGCTCGGCAATCGTGCTCGAACCGGAGAAGAACTATCTCGTCGAGTCGCGTCTGTTGCCTGTTGCGCGCCAGGAGGGAATGGGCTCCGTCGCCGAGCTGGTGGGAACATTGCGCGCACAATCGGTGAACGGCCTGCACCAGAAGGTCGTCGAAGCGATGACAACGAACGAGACGTCGTTTTTCCGCGATGTAAAGCCCTTCGAAGCACTGCAGCAAGTGGTGTTGCCAGACGTCTTCAAGCGGCGCGCGGAGGTGAAACGACTCAACATCTGGTGCGGCGCCTCTTCGACCGGGCAGGAGCCTTACACGATTGGCCTCATCCTTCGCGAACACTTTGTTCGCTATGCCGACTGGAATATCAGCATCATCGCCACCGATCTTTCGACGGATGTGCTGGCGAAGGCCCGGCAGGGGCGATATAGCCAGCTTGAAGTCAACCGCGGCCTGCCGGCGCCTCTGCTCATCAAATACTTCCAACGCAGCGGCACGGAATGGCATCTGAAGGAAGAAGTGCGCTGCCTGGTCGATTTCCGTCAGCTCAATCTGATCGATCCAATCTGGAGCATCGCCTCGGCCGACATCGTCTTCCTGCGCAACGTGCTCATTTACTTCGATGTCGCCACCAAGAAGTCGATCCTGCGGAAAATCCGCAATGTCCTCCGCTCGGACGGCTACTTCTTCCTCGGCGGCGCGGAAACCACCATGAACCTCGACGACGGCTTCGAACGCGTGCCGCTCGACCGCTCCGGCTGCTATCGATTGAGACAGGATTCTGTCCCCGCGGCGTCGCTGGGAGCGAAAATGCCTCTTTTGCAAAGGACCCCTGGCTGAATAGGAAATTAGGTCCCGCGAGCCGAGCGGGACCGAAAGCGGTTCGCCCGACTGGCGTTTGAATCTCTGCACGGTGCGGAGGAAATCAGCGGTTTGGATCAAATCGGAACCATCGACCATGAATATCAGCGAACTCGAAATAAACGAAGTCGTAGGAAGCGTCTGGGACACCATGTTGGGCGGCGGCATCTGCCCGGCGCTGCCTTCGGACTCGTTACTCGGCTGCCAGCCAAGCCGAACCGGCATCGTTCGGTTCGCGGGCGCCTGGCAGGGGGCGATCGCGTGCAGCGCCTCCGTCGATCTCCAGCGCCAGGCCGCGGCGACGCTCTTCGAAATCCCCGCCAGCGAATTGACGCACGAACTGATGGACGACGCGCTTGGCGAAATCACGAACATGATCGGCGGGAATCTCAAGGCCCTCCTGCCCGCTCCGTCCCACCTCTCCTTGCCCGCGGTTCTCGACACCGGCGAGGCGCTCACGCGCCATCTCCCTGCCCGCACGGCCATGGCGGCCTTCATCGTGTCGGGGCAGCCTTTCGTCGTTCACGTCCAATCCGATGAAATCCCACATGCCGGCGGCGAATAATGTTCAGAGTGAATTTGATTTGCGTTTCCGCTTGCGGCTTAGCGCTCCGTAATATCTCACGCTATGCGCTAAGCCGCAAGCGGAAAAGGCAAATCAGGAAGTTCTCAAAAAATCTCGGACGAATCTTCGGCTCCTAGCAGATTGGTCGTTGAGTTGACAATCAAACGATCAATCCAATGCACCTCAAGGAGCTTTCCATGTACGCCAAAATCCTCGCCGCGTTGCTGATGTCTCTCTGCCTATTCCCAAGCCTCTCGTCGGCGCAGGCGCCGAACCTGAACATGATCGCCGTCGGGATCAACATCTACCGCCAACCTGGCATGAATCTCAATTACTCCGTCGCCGACGCTCAAGACATCGCCGGGGCGATGAATGCGAATCGGACGTTTGCCCGCAAGGATATCAACGTCCTCACCAATCAGCAGGCCACGGTGCAGAACATCATGAACGCGGTGAATTTGCTCGAACGCCGGGCGAACCCGAACACGTACAGCATTCTGTATCTCTCGGGTCACGGCATGGTGAACGGCGCCGGGCACTTCCTTTATCCGTCCTTCGATTACGATCCGCGCAACGCCGATGGCACGTCCATCGCGGGCGAAGTGCTGCTTCCGCGCCTGAAGCGGATGCCGGGCCGAGTCTTTCTCATCATCGACGCCTGCCACTCCGGCGGCGCCGGCTTCACCTCGACCGGATGGGTTCGGTCCGACCCGACCAACCAGACCGTCATCATCAGCTCGAGCCTGTCGCGCGAATTCAGCCTCGAACTGGGCCAATTCCGCAACGGCGCGTTCACCCGGGCCTTCCTCGAAGGACTCAACGGCGCGGCCGACGGCAACCGCAACGGCACGATCACACTGCAAGAAATGCACAACTACGTCTACACCCGCGTCGGCCAAATCACCAACGGCAAGCAGCATATTATTACATTCGTGCCTTCCGTGGCGCACGGCAACATGGCCCTCGTCGCCTCGCAACCGCCCACCCAGCCCGCCTCGTCCAGCAGTCTCTGGCAGGGCCGCGAGAACCTCCAGGGCTTCGGACCGCTCAGCTTCGGCTTCGCAGGCAACGGTCAGGTCACCATGACCGACGCTCAGGGAACCTCCGCCGGCACCTGGACTCGCCAGGGCGATACCATCACCTTGCGATTCGCCAATGGCCGGGTCATCTATCAAGGCCGACTCGTCGGCAACACCATCGCCGGCACGGCACGAAATGCCTCCACCACATGGAGCTTCTCCGTCGCCCGGCGATAATTGGCCGCGCCCCTCCGCAAAAAAACGACGCACGGTGGACCATTTGATCCACCGTGCGTTTTCTGTTATTCGTGTCGGACCCTGCACTTGGTCTGCACGAGTTGAGCGCCAAGCCGCAAGCGGAATTAATACCCGGCCGCGCTGCCGTCCTTGCGCGCTTCCGAGCCGCCGTGCAGCATGCCGGTGCGCGGATCAATGAGGATCGCCTGGTACCCGCCGCCATTCGTCGGAACGATGCTGACTTGATGCCCACGCCGCTCCAGCTCGCGCAGCACGGCGACGGGAATGCCGCGCTCGGCCTTGATCGCGCCGCCCTTCGGATCGCCGGGTTTGCCCGTCGGCGTTGGCGAGCCTACGTGCTCGATGCGCGGCGCCTCGCCGGCTTCTTGCACGTTCATGCCGAAGTCGATCATGTTGATCAGCACCTGCACATGCCCTTGCGCCTGGAAATCGCCGCCCATCACTCCGAAAACGAGGAACGGCTTGCCATCCTTCGTCACCATCGCCGGGATGATCGTGTGGAATGGCCGCTTGTGCGGTTCGAGCCGATTGAGGTGCGTGTCGTCGAGGGCAAAAAGGTTGCCGCGATTTTGCAGCGCGAAGCCCAGATCGCCGGCCACGTGATGGCTGCCGAAGCCGTGGTAATTGCTTTGTATGAACGACACGCAGTTGCGATCTTTGTCCACGACGCTGAGATAGATAGTGTCGCTCGTCGCCAGCTTCGGATCGCCCGCGAGATGATCGGTGCGGGCCTTATCCATGTCGATCAGCTTGCGGCGTTTGTCGGCGTACGGCATCGAGATCAGCTCGGCCGTTGGCAGCTTGACGAAATCCGGATCGGCATAAAACCGCGCGCGATCGGCGTAGGCGAGTTTCTTCGCTTCGACAAACAGATGCCAATAGTCCGCTGACTGCGGGCCCATCTTCTTCACGTTGTAGCCCGACAGCATGTTCAGCATCTGCAACACCGCGATGCCCTGCCCCGGCGGCGGCAACTCCCAAATCTGATAACCGCGGTACGTTGTGCTCACCGGCTCGACCCAGGTAGCCGTGTGATCGGTGAAATCCTTCAGCGTGAACAACCCGCCAACTTTATCCGAGTAGGCCACGATCTTTTTGGCGACTGAACCCTTGTAAAAAACCTGCGGGCCTTCCTTGGCGATTGCCTGATACACTCGGCCCAGATTCGGATTCCTGAAGACGTCGCCCGCTTTCGGCGCCTTGCCGCCTGGAAAGTACGTCGCGAAAGCGTCCGGCGATTTGCTCAGGCTCTTCTGACTCCTGGCCCACCCCCCGGCGATGACTTCGGTGACGGGAAAGCCTTCATTGGCGTATTCGATGGTCGAGCCGAGAATCTCCGAGAATGGCAGCTTGCCGAACTTGCGATGCAGCTCGTCCCAGCCGGAGACGCAGCCAGGCACGGACCACGGCAGCGGACCGTACAACGGAATTTCCTTGAGCTTCTTCGATTTGAAAAACTCGCGCGTTGCCTTGTAGGGCGATCGGCCGCTGGCGTTGAGACCGTACAGCTTCTGCGTCTTGGCGTCCCAGACGATCGCGAACAGGTCGCCGCCGATACCGCACGACATCGGCTCCATGAGTCCGAGCGCGGCGTCGGCGGCGATGGCGGCGTCAACCGCCGTGCCGCCCTTGCGCAGCACCTCCAGCCCGATCTGCGTCGCCAGCGCCTGGCTGGTCGCGACCATGCCGTTCTTGGCCATCACCACCGAACGGCCCGTCTGATACGGCTGCGGAGTAAGACGTGTAGTCACGGGACGATCCTGACAAAGAACTCCGGCGACACAGGCGAGTATTACTACACTACTGATGACAATGCCTCTGAACATGACCGAGCACCTTTCGCATGGATGTTGCAATCACCCCGGCACGGTCATCGTACGAGGCCGCCGCGATTCGCCCATTCATTGCAGTCGTTGGATGTGAGAAAAGAGCAAGAGCAACATGAGCGAAACGTGTCTCATCTTCGGCTGCGGGTATCTGGGCCGCGTCGTCGCCGAGCAATGGCTGGCGCGCGGCAAGCGTGTTGCGGCGTTGTCGCGCGGGCAATCCACTCTGCCGGCAGGCGTTGAGCGGATCATCGGCGATGTCGTACAGCCGGCGACGCTCGACGGACTCCCGCGCGTCGATACCGTACTCTATGCCATCGGGTTCGATCGCAGTTCCGGCACATCGATGCGGATGGTCTACGTCGATGGATTGGCGAACGTCCTGGCCCATCTGCCACAGCCGAGGCGATTTATTTACGTCAGCAGTTCGAGCGTCTACGGCCAAACCGATGGCGGGTGGGTCGATGAATCGTCGCCGACGGAGCCCGCCGAGGATTCGGGCCGAGTCGTTCTGGACGCGGAAAAATTGCTGCTGGAGCGACTGCCGACGGCGATGATTCTGCGTTTTTCGGGGATTTATGGACCAGGCCGATTGCTTCGGCGTCAGGCGATCGAGAAGGGCGAACCGATCGTTGGCGACGCGGAGAAATGGCTGAACCTGATCCATCGCGATGACGGCGTCCGCGCGGTGCTCGCGGCCGAACAGCACGGCACGCCCGGGAGCATCTACAACATCTGCGATGACCATCCGGTGCGTCGGCGGTACTTCTACACGGCCCTGGCGAGGATGCTGAATGCGCCGCCGCCGACGTTCGTCCTGCCGCCCGCCGATCAGCCAATCCCGCCGCACGAACGGGCGCATCGCCGTATCAACAACCTGCGCATGAAGCGCGATCTCGGCGTGGTGTTGCAGTATCCGAATTACGATCAGGGCCTGCGTGCGAGCGGCTCGTCTTGATTCCAGTACTTCTCCCCTCTCTCTTCGGAATAGGGATTGGGTGGACTGATGAAACCCATTGGAAATTCGCACGGATGCCACAGTATCCAGCGCACGAAATCGTTGCGCGAAATGCTCCCTCTCCCACCGGGAGAGGGAAGGGGTGAGCTGATGAACACTATTGGTAGTTCGTCGATTCTTGGCGTCATGCCCAGCCAATATTCGTTGCGCGCAGTGCACCCTCTCCCCCACGAATGTGGGGGAGAGGGAGGGGGTGAGGGGCCAAGGAACCTTGCAGAAGGCTCAGTCCTTGGCCAACGATGCTGATCCGCCCCTCACCCCCTGGCCCCTCTCCCCCACATTCGTGGGGGAGAGGGGAGCAATCGCGCAACAAATTTGAGATGAATCCAGGCGTCGTATTTCATCAGCCCACCCCAGCTCTCTCCCGGTGGGAGAGGGAGAATTCATAAAATGCCTGCCAAGGAGACGATGTCATGCCAAACTATCGCGTAGCTGTTATCGGCCGAACCGGGCGCGGGAACTATGGGCACGGGCTGGACACGGTCTGGCTACAGATTCCAAACGCGCAGATCGTGGCCGTCGCTGACGAAAACGAAGCCGGGCGCGTCGCGGCTCAGAAACGTCTCGGCGCGAAGAATGCCTATGCGAGCTTCCGTCAGATGTTGCAAAAGGAACGGCCGCAAGTCGTCAGCGTGGCGGATCGGCACCTCGATCAGCATCGCGACATGGTCATCGCGTGCGCCGAAGCCGGCGCGTCGATCTTTCTGGAAAAGCCGATCTGCCGAACGCTGCAGGAGGCCGACGAGATGGTCGCGACCTGCGAGAAGCATCACGTGAAAGTGGCGATCGCGCATCAAACGCGCTACAGCCCGCGTGTGCAGCGCGTCAAGGAAATGATCGCCGCGGGCCGAATCGGCGACATCATCGAATTGCGCGGCCGAGGCAAGGAGGACGCTCGCGCCGGCGGAGAAGACTTGATGGTGCTCGGCACGCACGTCATGGACCTGATGCGCTATATCGCGGGCGATGCGCGCTCGTGCTTCGCGCGCGTCGGTGTCGTTGGCAAGGAGCGCGTCACGCCCGTCACCAAGGCCGACCTGCGCGAAGGCGGCGAAGGCATGGGGCTGATCGCCGGCAACCACATCAACGCCAGCTACACCTTCGACCGCGGCGTGATCGGCCACTTCGCGTCCGTCCGAGCCGCACGCGCCAAGGGCGACCGCGACCGCTTCGGGCTCGTCATTCACGGCACTCGCGGCGTCATTCAGCTGACCACCGGCAGCCTGCCCGCGTGCTTCTATCTCGCCGACCCGTCGTGGTTTCCAGGCCGAAGCCGGGCGAATTGGCAGCCGATCACCAGTCAAGGTCTGGGCAAAGAGGAAACGCTGAAAGACGGTGGACTGGTCCAGGGCAACGTCTGGATCGTGCAGGATCTGCTCCAGTGCATCGAACGCGATCGCCAGCCCAAGGGCAGCATCTACGACGGACGGGCAGCCCTGGAAATGATCCACGCCGTTTACGAATCGGCTCGCACGCGCGGCCCGGTCGATCTGCCGCTGCGCAACCGCCGCCACCCACTGGCGAATTTCGGCTAATGCCGTGCCTGTCGATCGACAATTTGCCGAAAATAGTTTTGAGATTCTCGGACGGAGTTCAAATGGTCTGCGGATTGGATGTTGTAAGCGGTTGAACGAGCCTTCACTTGCGAAGGCAGCAATCGCGAATCATCCACGATCCAACAGGAGTCAGACCATGAAATATCTCGCATGTGCAATCCTTGCCGCATCCGCGTTTTGCTTCGTGAACCCGGCCAATAGCCAATCAGGCGGCTACAACTATACCGGTGCGGTCATCCGAAACAACATGGTGAACAACGTACCGATTACGTTCTACATCAGCTGGAACAATCGTCCCTGGCAACAGTACATCGTCTACCCGGGACACCCGATCCCAATCTACTGGGAAGGCAAACAACCCGCCGGTGGCCTGAGCGCACGCATTTGCTGGTATAATGGCAACAATGGTTGGTCTCAGGCGGCGCTTCGCTTGCAGCTTTCACGCGGCCCCTCGGGTGGATGGCTGCAGTCGTTCTACATCAACCCAGCCGATGCGACACGAGGACGCCAAATTCACCTTTCGCAGTAAGCCAGGCCGCAACCCAATGCGAATCGCGAAAGCTTTGACTTTGTGATTCGCATTTTTTGCACACTCATCCGCGCGGGTCACGGCAATTGCTCGATGCGAAACTGGTAGGCGCCGATCGCCTTGCGATTTTCGCCGATGACGCGAATCTGATACTGCCCCGTGAATGCCGGTGAAAAGATCAGCGGCTGGTTGCGAATCTCGATATCGCCCGCCACGCGCTGCGCTCGGTCGTTGGTCACGGTGAGCTTGGTCCCGAACAGGTCGCTTTTCATCTCGATGCGGTAGCGGCGATCCTTCTCCAGCGTGACGACATATTCCTTGTACGGTCCCAGTCCGGGCTTGCTCGGCTCGACCGGGTCGGACTTGATAAACGACCGGCGATCCTCGAATACGCCGTCCTGAAAGGTGACGATCACCGTCTGCACCACCTTGATGTTGCTCGTGTCCGAGATTCGCAGCGTGAACGATCCGAGACCATAGCGTTCGCTCATGACGCGGACTCGGCATTCGCCCGTCAGGAAGGGGCGATAGGTGAAGGTGTGCGCCTTGTTGTTTGGCTGGTTCCAGTTCCAGACGCGAGGAAATTCCAGCGGGCGATTGTTGCGGTCGTAGATCAGGACCTTCGGCTGGAATTCATCGCTTTCCAGGGTAAACGCATAGCCGCGATTCTGCTCGAGAGCGACACGATACTCGCGGTACACGCCGGAGGGATTGCCGTTCGCGTCATGCACGGGGTGTTCGAGGGACAACTCGCCCTTCACGATAACGCTCGGCTGGTCCGCAAGGTCGAACACCGGCGTTCCCGCCGGGCGTTGCTCGGCGGCGGACAGAATGAAGTCGCCAACCATCCGGTTCGATGATGACACGTGGAGCAGGTGCTCGCCGGTCCGGTTCGCGCGATACTCCAGGATGACCTTGTTTTCGGGAATAAGCCCGAAGCGGTCGGCAGACGCATTGAACCGGCCGTCGAAAATTCGCAGGCGAGGCGAGATCAAGGCGCCGTTGACGCAGAAGTTGTAAGTTTTGCCTTGCTCGAGGTGGACGCTGTAGAGTTCGAATGGACCGTCGTGGCGCCAGCGCTGTTCGTCGCGCCCGAAGTCGGGCTGGCGCGTTTGGCCAAGCACGTTCAGTTGACCGGCAGCGTCGAACTCGATCGGAATCGCCTGTGCCGAGAGCAATGCCGCACGGGTTGGCGGGCTGGTTTTGCGTGCGTCGAGATGGCGTCCGACCCACCAGATGGAGACGCACAAGGTAAGCAACACCATCGTCATGAACGAAGAAAGCAGGCCGAATCCCAGCCATCGAGCCGGTTCGGGCGACGGCACGAGCATGGGAGTTTTGGGTATTTCGGGGACTGGATTTTCCGCAGGCGTATTCGGCACTGGCGGCGCGGTTTCCTCTTCCACGACGACAATTTCAATCGGCGGAGCCGGCGGCACGGCTTTGACTGGGATGATCTCTAATGTTTCCGCTGTCGGCGAATACAAGACAGGCGGCGCCGCCACGGGAGGCGGTTGAACTAAAGGAGGCGGTTGAACTGGCGGCGGTTCGACAACCTTGGCGATCGGGGGAGCGCTCGCCTCGGCCGAGACGGCTGCGGTCGTCTCCATGCCGCCGGGCACGAATGCGGGCACGATGAACGTGTTCTCGCATTTTTGGCAGCGAACCTGTCGGCCCGCAAGTTCCGCTGGCAGGCGAAACAGCGACATGCACGTCGGGCAGCTGGTTGTGACCGTCATGCGAACCTCCTGGAGCCTCCCAAGCAGCGGGCATCAGCCTGGGCTGATAAAAACTTCTGAGAATTCGCCAAACTTGAGCAATATCCACGATCAAAAACCATTGCGCGAAAGTGCTCCCTCTCCCACCGGGAGAGGGAAGGGGTGAGGGCCGCTTGGCGTTGGCAATGCCAGGAAAATATCAGGATTGCAGATATCCTGCGGCCCTCACCCCCCGCCCCTCTTCCGGTGGGAGAGGGGAGAAAATCTCCCTATTTCCCCGCGATGTCCAGGCAGTAGATCGTCTGCCTGTCGCGCACGTAGAGGCGTTTGTCGGCGATTGTTGGCACGGTGCGATTGTCCGTCATCAGCTTGAAGCGAGCTTTTTCCTGGTACTTGGCTGGGCTTGGCTGGATCAGGACCAGATCGCCTTTCTTGGTGCTGGCGAAAATATGCCCGTCGGCCAAGCTCAACGCGCCTTTGCCGAAATCTTTTTCGGACCAGACGAGCTTGCCTGTTTTCAGATCGACGCAGTTGAAATGGATTTTCTTGTTGAACTCGCCGGAGAGGCCATAGAGATGGCCGTCGTGGACGACGGCGTTG
>CAZAFH010000142.1:9008-18070 GCA_964484265.1 uncultured Singulisphaera sp. | reverse complement strand
CCCGCACAAAGTTGAAATCGGTTTACCCGAAAATTAAGCTGTGACAAAGCACTAGCCCAGAGAACGATCGACGGGATGCCTGCTCACTTGCCGGACACGTCATCCCGTCGCTGGCGCTCCGGGCTGGTTGAGAAACTGAAATCTGGTCTGGCACTCCACAGCGACTTCACTTGCCGATTGCGGGAATTAGCATCAACGCATCTTTGGACAGGATCGCCAAGAAGACCGGATCCACGCCGTTCGGATCGGGGGAGACGATGACGGCACTGCCGACTTTGAGCCGAGCCCAGCCTTCCTTTTCGCTCAGTTCCTTGCCTCCCACGGTTACGAACTTGAATCCGGTCAATTCCGTGGTAAACTCCTGCAATTCACGCCGGGCAACGGGCGGCGGGGGCGGCTTATTCTTGTCCACATGCTTCTGCGGCTGTAACGACAAATTCATCGCGGCAAAGGTAACCTCGCGCTTCTTCCGGTCCACCTTGCTGACAATCGCGATCGAAGGCGTCGCCGTTCTCGGCGGCGCAAACGGCTCTCCCGCGAGAACCTGCCAAACGATCAACGCGGCAATCAAAGCACTGACCGAGCGCTTCATGATCCATGGATCCTCTAGCGTCCATTTCGATGGAAACGCGGCTATCCCAACGGTTCGCTGCGCTCACCATTGGTCTTGGAATCTATCACTTACTCGCGGCGATGCGGCCTTCCATTGGGCTGGATGCGGTCGCGTACAGCTTCTTGGGAATGCGGCCCGCGAGGTACGCCAGTCGGCCGGCTTCGCAGGCGTAGCGCATGGCGTAGGCCATGCGGAGCGGATCCTGGGCGCTGGCGATGCCAGTGTTGAGCAGAACGCCGTCGCAGCCGAGTTCCATGGCGATGGCGACGTCGCTCGCTGTGCCCACGCCGGCGTCGATGATGACGGGATAATCGGGGTCACCGGCCTTGAGGTATTCGAGAATGATGCGGATGTTGTTCGGATTCAGCACGCCCTGTCCTGAGCCAATCGGGCTGCCCGCGGGCATGACGCTGGTCGCGCCGGCGTCTTTCAAGCGCTTGGCCATGATCGGGTCATCGCTGGTGTAGACGAGCACCTGGAATTTTTCCTTGACGAGCGTCTCGGTCGCCTGCAGCGTGGCCACGGGATCGGGCAGCAGCGTCTTCGGGTCGGCCAGGCATTCGAGCTTGACCCAGGCGGCGCCAGGATTCTCCAGATTCGTCAGCAATTCCCGCGCGATGCGCGCATGGCGAATGGCGTCCTCGGCATTGAAACATCCAGCGGTGTTCGGCAGAATCGTCAGCTTCTTCAGATCGAGGAAGTCGAGGATGCTCTTGCCATCCTTGTCGATCAACCGCTCGCGCCGCACGGCTACCGTAGTGACTTCGCAATCGCTGGCAGCGAGGCAATCGCGCATGAGGTCGTAGGTCGCATACTTGCCCGTACCCGTGATCAGACGCGATTGAAACGTGAACGTGCCGACCTTGAGCGGCTTGTCCGCCGGCGGGCCCGACCCGCCGCCCACGAGCGTGACGATCTCGACAGCATCGCCAGCCCTGAGCGTGTGCGTCGAGTGCTGGGCCTTCGGCACGACCTCACGATTGACTTCGACGGCAACTTTGCGCGCGTCCAGGCCGATGCGTTCGATTAGCTCGAACACGGAAAGTTCGTTTGGCAGGGTGTTCGGTTCGCCGTTGAGAGTGATGTTCATCATGTCAGTCGTCATTGGTCATTAGTCATTGGCCAAGCCCCATCCTGAGCGAAGCAAAGGGTGGGGATAGAAGCGCCCTTGGTTTGGCGATATTGTCAGTGTAGTGTATTGGTAGATCACGGCGTAGATGAGCGCATGTCTTTCGCAGTCGGAGCGACCATCATGGGCAGATTGGCCTGCGGCAAGCTCGAAACCTATGCAGACGACGTCGAACGCATTCGCCTTACCGACCCCTCATTGGCGGAAGCGATTGCGTCGTTCACGGGCGTCATCCAGGTGGTTGACTGGTTCACATCTCGCTCGTCGCGCAAGCCAGCGATCGATCTGGTCAACATGGACGAATTCGAGTACGACTTCGTGATCGAGCTCGAACCCGAGGGCCGATGGATCGCGTTTGGCGTGACGTGACTGGGCAGTTTGACGGCGGTCGCCGTTTGGCCGAGCAAACCGGACGCGGATCAACTACTCGCCTCCCGCATCGAACAAGGCTGGCAGGCGACGCCGACGGCGTTGCAAGGCGGCAGCGAAATCCTCGGTCATGCTTCGGCATGTGCGATCGGGAACGCGTCGCCATCCATTGCTCAAGAAAGTAAGAGATCGGCAGAATTGGAGGTCGAAGGTCGGACGAATTAACGATATGATAGATATTGGAAATTGCGCCTGTACTTTTGATTGAAACCAGGATCGTTCTCATGCATAACCCCATCTCACGCCGCACCGCTCTTCAATCCCTTGCTTGCGGGTTTGGCTCGCTTGCCATGAACGAAATGCTGCACGCATCCAGCAATCCGCTGGAAGCTCGGCAGCCGCATCACACGCCCAAGGCGAAGCGCGTCATCTTCATCTTCATGCAGGGCGGGCCGAGCCATGTCGACTCGTTCGACTACAAGCCTCGGCTCGAACGCGAAGACGGGACGATGCGCTCGTTTGATGACGCCCGTGTCTTTGCACGCGATCGCCGGGTGATCGAGCATCGCGTCATGAAGAACATGTGGCCGTTCCGTCAATACGGGCAATCGGGCAAATGGGTGTCGGCGCTATTCCCTCACATTGCCGAGCATGTCGATGATCTTTGTTTCTTGCAAGGCATGCACACGGACGGTATCGCTCACGGGCCTGCGACGCTCTTCAT
Organism: uncultured Singulisphaera sp.; assembly: GCA_964484265.1. Classification (GTDB taxonomy): domain Bacteria; phylum Planctomycetota; class Planctomycetia; order Gemmatales; family Gemmataceae; genus SIAQ01. The sequence goes on along the minus strand of CAZAFH010000142.1, from coordinate 15,235 downwards.
GCACACCGGGTCGATCAATCTCGTTCGGCCATCGGTCGGAGCGTGGACGCTCTACGGATTGGGCACGGAGAACAACAATCTGCCGGGCTTCATCACGATCTGCCCGTCGATGGGCAATGGCGGGCCGCGAAACTGGTCGAATGCGTTTCTACCGTCGGCGTTCCAGGGCACGCCGATCGGGCGCGCGGGCATCCCGACGACCGACGCGCGAATCCGCAATATCACCAACGCACAGCGGACACTCGACGAGCAGCGCGGGCAACTGGATCTGTTGCAAGCAATCAACAATGAACAACAGCGGCGTACGAATCCGGAGGCATCTCCCGGAGGTGAAGGCGGTTCCGAAGTGGATGCCGTCATCAGCTCTTACGATCTGGCTTTCCGAATGCAGACCCAGGCGCCGGGGATTCTCGATATTTCACGCGAAACGCCGGAAACGCTTCGGCTCTATGGTATCGGCCAAACGGGGACGGACAATTTCGGCCGACAGTGCCTGATGGCCCGGCGCTTGGCCGAGGCGGGCGTCCGCTACGTGCAGATCAACTATGGCGATAACACCGACAACCCGGCATGGGATCAGCACTCGAACTTGCCGATGCACGCCACGCACGCGCGCAATACCGACAAGCCCGTCGCCGGTCTGCTCGCCGATCTGAAACGCCGAGGGTTGCTCGAAGACACGCTCGTCTGGTGGGGCGGCGAATTCGGCCGAACTCCCTACGCCGAGCGCAACGGCACCGGGCGCGATCACAATCCGAACGGCTTCACCCAGTTCCTCGCCGGCGCTGGCGTCAAGCCCGGCTTCGTCCACGGCGCGACCGACGACTACGGTCATCACGCGCTCTATGGCAAAGTCCACATGCACGACATGCACGCGACGATCCTGCACCTGCTCGGCCTCGATCACACGCGGCTCACGTACCGCTACGATGGCCGAAACTTCCGCCTAACCGACGTACATGGCCATGTCGTCGAGGAAATCCTGGCGTGACGTACCGGCTCTCCGCTGACGGCTTAGCGCTCAGCAAGGTGCCATGCTGAGCGCTAAGCCGCAAGCGGACACCTCTCTTTACATTTCGACGTTGTCGTGGAGTCTCGGTCATGCTTCGTCATCTTATTTCCTGCCTTGCGGTTGCCCTTCCGCTCACGTTCGCGGCGGCGAAGGACGACTACAAGCTCGGCCCCGATTCGCAACGGCAACCCGGCGTGCCCGTCGGCCAGGTCACGAAACAGCCCGCGTGGAAAAGCGACATCTTTCCCGGTACCGTTCGCGATTGGTGGATTTACGTTCCCGCGCAATACGATCCTAAAATCCCGGCGAACGTCATGATCTTTCAAGACGGCGGCGGCTACGTCAGTGAAAAAGGCAGCTTCCGCACGCCAATCGTGTTCGACAATCTCATCCACAAAAAAGAGATGCCTGTCACCATCGGCATCTTCCTGAATCCCGGTAGCGTTCCAGGCAGCGGCCCAGGCAAACGCGCACGCAGCAACCGCAGCTTCGAGTACGATCGACTCTCCGACCAGTATGCACGCTTCCTGGAAAAAGAAATCCTGCCCGCCGTCGGCAAGCAATACAGCCTGAGCAAAGACCCCGCGAAGCGAGCTGTCGCCGGCATCTCCTCGGGCGGCATCTGTGCGTTCACCGCAGCATGGGAACGGCCTGACCTGTTCGGCAAAGTACTGTCGCATATCGGCAGCTTCACGAACATTCGCGGCGGCGATGTCTACCCCAGCCTGATCCGCAAAACCGAACACAAACCGATCCGCGTGTTTCTGCAAGACGGGTCCAACGACCTGAACAATCTGCACGGCAACTGGCCTCTCGCCAACCAACAGATGTTCTCCGCATTGAAGCTGATGAAGTACGACGTGCGCTTCGAAATGGGCGACGGAGGCCACAGCGGCAAACACGGCGGCGCCATCCTGCCCGATTCGCTACGCTGGTTGTGGCGTGAATAACTATCACATATAGCCCGCCATTCATGGCGGGTCCGTGGCTTACCCGCGATGAATGGCGGGTTATATGGAGACCATCATGTCCAACCCAACTCGCCGCCGAGTGTTACGCGCCGCCGCTATTGCCGGCGCATCCGCGCTTGGCGCGACGGCATCCGCTGGCGAGCCGCCTGCCAGCGCCGATCAAGCTCTGACCGCGATGGTCCGACTGCGCTTCAAGCACCTAACGGAAGAGCAAATCAAAACCGTGCAGCGCAGCATCCAGAACAACCTCGGCGCCGCCGGTGTGCTGCGCAACATCTCACTCACGCCGCTCGACGAACCAGCGACGGTGTTCCTGGCTGACGTGGCGGAGTGAGCCGATGGCGGAATCGGGCCATGCTTTGGATATACGCGTCATCTGGGACGAAGTCCTAGACGCGCTCGGCGTGACTCGAAGTACCCAACGCGATCAGGCTTTCCAATCGCTGGTCTCCGCGTATCGCGAGCCGCATCGCCATTACCACAATCTCGCTCATATCTCGAACGTTCTGAGCGTTCTCCTCATGCATGAGACGGAAATCATCGATCGGAAGGCTCTTCTTCTCGCGGCAATGTATCACGACGTCGTATATGACCCGAAGTCAAACGAAAACGAACAACGAAGCGCCGAGTATGCCACAAAGACGCTGCGCGAATTTGCGCTTCCAGCGGAATTAATCGAACGGATTGAGCAGTTGATTCTTTTTACCAAGAATCATTCGGCATCGGCCGACGACTCCGACTCGCTGCTTCTGCTTGACGCGGATTTGACCGTGCTTGCTTCAACGACTGTGGTGTATGATGAATACCGGGATGCGATCCGCAAAGAGTATAGCTGGGTCGCGGATCGCGAATTCTTCTCGGGCCGTCGAAATGTCCTCGCGAGATTTCTGACGCGACCGAGCATATTTCATTCGCCTCATTATCCGCATTGGGAAGTCCGAGCGAGAGCCAACATCGCTCGTGAAATCGCCGAGATCGACGCCAGGTTAAGGACGCTTGCATGACCGAAGACATCCAAAATCTGCTAGACGAGGAACGCCTCAATGACCTCGGACCGGGTTCGCCGAACCAATCCGTCCAGGCCGAGCTGACGACGGCTGCATCGCGGATACTGGCTGAGGCGGGCAACCGCGATTTCGCGGCAGCGTGCGTTGCGGGGCTTTGGCTCCTTCATGATTTTCATGACGAGTCGCACAACATCAGCCAGGACCTGGAAACCGTCGAAGGCAGCTATTGGCATGGCATTCTGCATCGGCGCGAGCCGGATTATTGGAATGCGAAATATTGGTTCCGCCGCGTGCCTGGCCATCCGATTTTCGGCGCGTTGGCGAAGCAAGCGGAGACGTTGACGCGCGAAGCAGGCACGCCGGCGGGCAGCGAATATCTGCTAACGCAGAAAACGTGGGATCCGCATCGTTTCGTGGATCTTTGCGAATCCGCCGCTCGCGGGCCTGACGCGCTGGCGCTGCTATGTCGAAAGATCCAGCAAGCGGAGTGGCGCTTGCTGTTTGCTTACTGCTGGGAGCGTGCGCGCACGACATAAACCGTGGGCGCGCACATCGCCCGGACAAAGTTGCAATAGTTAATATCTCTTAAATTTCGCGAGATGATCTGCTATAACAAAGTGATTGAAGGAATAGGAACCGCTGCGTCGCAGGAGAATCGGACGTGCCGAAGAAAAGCTCCATGCCCGTGAAGGATCACGCCATTGCCCCGCCAATCGCGACGGGAGACGAAGCCATCGCAGTCGAGCGCGGCTTGCAAATCCATCGCATCATGGTTCGCGCGCGGGTCATGGAAGAGCGCATGATCAAGATGTCCAAGTCGGGCGAGGGATTTTTCTGGATCGGCGGTCCCGGCGAGGAAGCGTTCAACACCTGTCTCGGCTTGCAAGTCAAAAAAGGCGAAGGCCCTAAGTTCGATTACCTCCACCTCCATTATCGCAGCAGCGCGACGATGCTCGCCATGGGCATGGACCCGATCGACGCGATTCGCCAAATGGCAATGACGTGGACCGATCCGTTCTCGCGCGGCCGAAATTTCCCCAGCCATTATTCACGCAAGGCGTGGAACGTCGTTCCCGTCAGTTCGGTGATCGAAGTGCAGCTTCCGATGGCGCCAGGCACCGCGATCATGCAAAAGCGCCACGGCGATGGCGTGACGATCGTCGTTGGCGGCGACGCCGGCTCAGCCGAGGGCGATTTCACGTCGTGCTTGCTGTGGAGTTCACGCCCGGGCAACGAACTTCCCGTGCTCGTCGTCACCATGAACAACGGCTGGGGTATCTCGACTTCGCATTGTTCGCAGCACTCCTGCGAACACTCGATCGATCGAGGCAGGCCGTTCGGAATCTCCGGCGAGGTCGTCGATGGCAACGACCCCGTCGCCAGCTGGTACGCCGTCGAGCGGGCGCTGCGCTACTGTCGATCGACGCGCCACCCGTACATGCTGGAAGCGACGGTGTCGAGGTTGTATGGCCATTCGTCGTCGAGCGGCGCGCCACGATCGAACGACCCGGACTGCATCGCGTTATTCGAGGATAGACTGCTGGCGGCCGACGCGATGACGCAGAACGCCATCGATCAGGTTCACGCGGACGCGCACGAGGAAATCGAGTCCGCCGTCACGCAGGCGATGCGCGAACCGAGGCCCAGCATCGAGCACATAGAGAAATTCACGTATGCATCGAGTGAAGCCGACGAAGTTTATCCCGGCGATTACACGGGACTGCCGTGCAAATAAAAAGGAAAAAGGACAAAGGAATACTTGATGATCCCGAATAAGGACCTCGAGAAGCGGTTGTTTGCATTTCCTCTGCGTATTATTCGGTTGTTTCAAAGGTTGGAAACTTTGTCGGATCTGGGGCGGATCGTCGGAAAACAGATCCTTCGTGCAGGGACAGCAATTGGCGCCAACTACCAAGAGGCGCAGGCCGGGCAGAGTCGCAAGGATTTTATTAGCAAGACTTCCATCGCCCTGAAAGAAGCAAGAGAAGCACTCTATTGGCTGAGGCTCATAATCGCCGCAAAAATCGTCCCTGACGACTTGCTTACGAATCTCGCTGACGAAGCGGAGCAGCTAACGAAAATTCTCGGCGCAATAGTCGTGCGATCCAAAAAGAAAGCAAAGACAACGACCAATAACTAACTCAAAGTTGCCTATTTTTTCCCTTTTCCTTTTACCTTTTTCCTTGCCTATGGCTACCATGGTTCAAGCTGTTCGCCTGGCTCTTCACTACGGCGAGACGCATCTCGGCGTGACCGATATCTTTGGCGAAGATGTCGGCCCGCCGCTCGGGGGCGTTTTCACCTGCACGCAGGGCCTAAAAACCGCGTGGAACTCGCCGCTCGACGAACGCGGCATCGTCGGCACGGCCATGGGCATCGCCTACGCCGGCGGCCGGCCGGTCTGCGAGATCCAGTTCTGCGATTACGGATTCAACACGATCGATCTCCTCAAAGTTGCCGGCAACCAGCGCTGGGCCGGCGCCGGCGAATTCGATCTGCCCATGGTACTCATGACGCCGTCCGGCTCCGGCATTCGCGGCAGCCTTTATCATTCCCACAGCTTTGAATCGTGGGCCAGCCGACTCGCGGGCTGGAAGATCGCCATGCCCTCCACGCCGCTCGATGCCTACGGGTTAATGCTGGCCGCGATCATCGACCCGAACCCGGTCATGATGTTACTGCCCAAGGCGCTCCTGCGCGTCAAGGGCGAAAAGCGCATCCCCGGTGAACCGGCTGACGACGAAGAACTGAAACGTCGAATCGACGCTCCCGTCGGCGACCGATCGCGCTGGAAGCCCGATTGGCCTGCCGTCGAGAAACACATCGTTCCGCTCGGCGTCGGCGCGCTTGTGCGTGAAGGCGGTGACGGAACCGTCATCAGCTATGGCCGAACGCTGCCGCTCTGCGTTCAGGCTGCCGATCAAGTGCGTCAGGAAACCGGATTCGCGTGTGACGTGATCGACCTGCGCAGCATCTTTCCCTATGACTGGAAGCTGATCTCCGCGAGCGTGCAGAAAACGGGCCGCGTGCTGATAGTCAACGAAGACACCGAGGTGACCAACTTCGGCGAGCATCTCTTGCGGCGAATCATCGACGAGCATTTTTACGATCTGCTCGTGAAGCCGCGCGTGCTGATGGGCCGACACGTGCCCGGAATCGGTTTGAACCCTGTGTACGAGCAAAACACGCTGCCGCAGCTGCCGAGCATCATGGCAGCGCTCGAGGCGTTGGTGAACG
>CAZAFH010000142.1:0-8908 GCA_964484265.1 uncultured Singulisphaera sp. | reverse complement strand
CGTCGCGGCTAAGCAACTGAGGAACTCCATGGAATTCAAACTCCCCGAACTTGGCGAAGGCGTTTACGAGGCGGAAGCAGTGCGTTGGCTTGTCAAGCCGGGCGATGCCGTCAAGCCGGGGCAGACGCTGCTCGAAGTGCTTACCGACAAAGCGACGATGGAAGTGCCAGCCCCGTTTGCGGGCGTCATCGAATCGCTTGGAGTGGAAGGCGGGGAGAAGATAAAGATCGGCCAGGTGATCCTGAAATACGACGCCAAGCAAGGCGAAGCCGCGTCAGCGCCTGCATCGCCAACCACCGCGACAAAACTGCCGAAGCCGACGCGCGACAACGGCGTGCCCGCTCCTTCGCCTACGCCGATTGCGACCGCCGTCCAGGCCGCGCCGTCAGTTCGGCTCATGGCGCGCAAGCTTGGCGTCGATCTAGCGGCAATCTCAGGTTCCGGACCGCATGGCCGGGTTTTGATCGACGACCTTTCGCAGTATGTTTCGCAGACAAAGCCGACGTCGGCCGCTCCTGCGTCGAATCTCGACCTGGGCAAAGCCGGCACGCGCATCAAGTTCGCTGGCCTTCGCCGAAAGATCGCCGAGCACATGGTGCAATCCAAGCACACGATCCCGCACTATAGTTACGTCGATGAGTGCGACGTCACGGAACTCGTCAAGCTGCGCGAATCCCTCAAGGAGACGTTCGCGAAAAAAGGCGCGAAGCTCACCATCCTTGCTTTCTTTGTCAAGGCCGTCGCACAGGCTCTGAAGGACGTTCCAATTGTCAATGCCTCGCTCGACGAAACCGTTGGCGAAATCGTTCTGCACGACCGCTATAACATTGGCGTCGCCGTGGCGGCGCCGGGCGGTTTGATCGTACCCGTGGTTCGCGACGCGGACAAGAAAAGCGTACTCGAAATCGCCCGCGACATCGAACGCCTCAGCACCGAAGCCCGCGCGGGAAAGTCGAAACTCGACGACCTCCGCGACGGCACGTTCACCGTCACGTCGATCGGCAACATCGGTGGACTCTTCGCGACGCCCATTATCAACACGCCGCAAGTCGGCATCCTCGGCATCGGCAAAGTCGTCACCCGGCCCGTGTTCAACGCTCAGGGCCAAGTCGTCCCCGCCGATCTGCTCTACCTGAGTTTCAGCTTCGATCACCGCATTCTCGACGGCGCCCTCGGCGCCACCTTTGGCAACGCCGTCATCGCCCGACTACGCAATCCAGCTGCGCTGCTGGTTGATTAGCCCACCTTCAACGCTTCCCTTCATGCAATGGCAACCGCATCGCGGGACCGCGAAAGGTCTCGACGAGCATTTCGCGTTCGTGGGGACGGACCGTGACCGCGCCGTTCGGCCAGGTGGCGAGGTATTTCGCGCCGTGGGATTCGTAGGTCCTGATGCTGGCTCGCTCGAACTTCGGCGCCGCCTGGCTGCTCACGACCATACGCGGTTTCGCCCATTTCGCCAGAGCGGGAATGTTGGAGGTTTCACTACCGTGGTGCGGCGCCATCAGCACGTCGATCGGCATCGATGGCTCAGAGAGAAGATTCGTCAGCCCCTCTTTTTCGAGGTCTCCCGTAAGCAACATCGACCAGTCGCCGTGCGTTACATGCAATACCAGGCTGCGAGTGTTCTCGTTGCCTTCGGGCCCAAATGCCGGCGGATGCAGGACGCGAAACGCCACGTCATCCACTTCCCAACGGCTGCCGATCTTGACGATCTCCACGCCGATGCGCTGCTTCTCGATCGCTTCGAGCGTCTTGCGAACACCTGCGGAATTGCGTTCGGCAAACGTGGGCGTGCAGATCACCCGGCCAATCGAGAATCGCTCGGCGAGTTGCGGCAGGCCGTTGAAGTGATCGAGATCGGCATGCGATAGAATCACGTCGTCGATTCGGCGAATGCCGCGCGACCAGAGGAATGGCGCAATCTGCCGGCGCGTCACATCGGGGCCGGAAGTCGCACCGGCGTCGTAGACGATGACCCGTCCCGTCGGCGTTTCGATCACCGTACAGCCACCATGTCCGACGGCGACGAAGGTGCAACGCAGTTCGCCAGGCCGATGCGGCGCGAACACGAGCACCACGCCAAGAATCCACCAGCCGGCCCCGAGAAGCAAAACGATGCGGACAAAACGATCGGGGATATACGATGAAATACTTATAAGCAATACTACGTACAACATCCACGTCCACCATGCGGGCACGTCAGGCACAAAGATATACGCGAAAGGCGCCCGCAAGCCCAGATCCACCAGCCAATCGCCCAGGCCTAACGCCGACTGCGTAAGCCAGCCAAACACCCAGGCGAGCGGCGGCAGCCAGCCGGCGAAAAGCAGGCACGCGAAGCCGGTCAATAGCGCGATCGACGTCAACAGCACCATCGGCGGGCCCAGCAGAAGCGCAATCGGCGATACGTTGTGATAATGGTAGGCGACGAGCGGCGTGATCGCCAGCCAAACGATGCCATTGACGGCGTAGGCAGTCAGAATCGTCCGCGCGATCCAAAGCGAGAAGTGCGCTGGCCAAGAACGGGTCGCTTCCAGAAGTTCTTCGAGAGCGCTGGCCGGTTGATCGGTCCAGCGCGAGACGCCCCACACCAGCACCGCCACCGCGAGAAACGAAAGCTGGCAACCCGCGTTGAAAATATCGCTGGGATTGAATGCGAGCACGCCGATCCAGGCCAGCGCGAACGTGTTGGCATGAGAGATCGGCCTTTGCAACAGGATGCCGCCGCAATAAGCCGCGACCACCCAGGCGGCGCGCATGACCGGCGGCCGACCGCCCGTCAGGAGCGCATAGACAATCAATAGGATTGCGATGATCGGCGCCGCCGAGCGCCGCCGAGTGCCAAGGATTCGCGCGATGAGCCAAAACAAGCCGGCAAGCACGACCAGATGTTGCCCGGAGATGGCGAGCACGTGAACGATGCCGCTGCGTTGATACTTGTCCCACCCGGCACTGCCCAGCCCCGAGCCTTCGCCGAGTAAAAGTGCCGACGCCAATTCGTGATGCGCGGTCATGTTTTCCCGCAGCGAAGCCTGCCCCCACGCACGTACGACTGCGAGCAATCCCCACGGTGAGGTCGGCCAACCGCGCCGGACGAGCTGCGTCTCGGCATAATCCAGGGCTGTGAGCGTCGTCGTGATGCCTTGAACGCGAAGAAAGTCGGCGTAGTCGAATTCGCCAGGATTCATCGCTTGGCCTGGCAGCGCGAGTCGGCCCAGGATCTCGATCTCGTCGCCGGCGGCGAAGCCAATCTCGCCCGTGCCTCGTTGAAGGGTCACTTGCGTCACGCCGCTGCATCGTTTCCACACGCGCTCGGTAAGGTACTGTATGTGAGTGACGCGAAGGGAGAACCGCACCGTTGGCTTCACGGGTTGGGTGCGCAGCGCGTCGGCTTGCTCCGGAAATGCGATCGGGGCGGAATGAACGACGCCGCGTAGCCGAGCGATGTGTGGTTCGCCCGCCACGAGTCGGCCAAGGTCGTCTGCGGGAAGATAATGGCGATTCCAATAATGCACGGCGCAGCCAATCGCTGCGAGAGACAGCCACAAAGCGGTGAGCGCGAGCAGAGTATGCCGGCGCGTCGCCGCCACGAGAAAAGCGATGGCACAGACGAAACCGGCGATCAAGGATGTCGTCATCGCCACCACGAAAATGCGATCCGTGACGATGCCGGCGGTCAGCGCCAGCGCGATCGGCACGAGCGGCGCGGACCAAAATCCCAGCGGGCGAGGCGCGGCGACCATCGACAAACCTCATTACGGAGCCGGTGATTCCGCCAATGCTGGCGCCTCGGCTTCCACCGTCCGACGGCGGAACCGCGGCGGAATCAGAAAGATCGTCGCCAGCGTCAGACCTGCGAACGCGTAATAGCTTGCCTCGAGAATCATCCCATGCTTCGCGGGATCGTAAAACAACACCTTGCGCACCTGTTGACTAATAAAACCGAAATCGTTGTCGTTCCAGTTTTGGTTACGAAAGTCAGGGTCGAGTTGGCCAGCCGCCACGCGCAGGTCGTATTCCCACGTCGTAAGCGGACATTCGAAATCGACCATCGCCTCGAACGCGACAATGAGGATCGTGGCTGAATGGGAAAGCCGAAACCAAGGATTGCGAATCCACCGCCAGCCGAAGCACCAGCCGACGAGGATCCCCGCCTGCCCGAGCACTACAAACGCAATGATGCCAAAATGAACGACGATGACGAGTTCGGCCAGGCGCGCGTAGATATTCATTGCTATCGTTCCCGCTGGGCGATCGGATTTTCAAAACGAATCACGAAAACGAGAAAATACGAAATCGCGAAAAAACGAGGTAGACAGAAATCGAGGGCGAGGTTCATTCCTTACTCACAATATCTGGCTTTTTCGTGCCTTTCGTACTTTCGCGTGTTCGTGATGCGCATTCCCGAATTCTAGCCACGGCCAGGCAAGGATCAATGTGGCGTCACGGCGTGCTGTCGTTTTCGTCTATCTCGAATAGCATCGGCATGACCTCGCGAATCACCTTTTTCGTCTTACGCAAGCGCGGCTTCGGCAACTCCTCGTCCAGATGATGCGACTCCAATTGTTTGAGCACCTGAGCGGCGCGATCGAGCACCTCCAACGGCACGCCGGCGAGACGCGCAACCTGGATGCCATAGCTCTTGTCCGCGCTGCCCGGCGCGATCTTGTGCAGGAAGATGATCTGATCCTGCCATTCACGCACCAGCACATTGCAATTGCGCAAGTTTGGCAATGTCTCCGCGAGCTGAGCCAGCTCATGATAATGCGTCGCGAACAGCGTTCGGCAACCGATCTGCGTGTGCAGGTACTCCGTGATCGCCCACGCCAATGATACGCCGTCGTATGTCGATGTACCACGCCCGATTTCGTCGAGAATCACCAGACTCCTCGGCGTGGCGTTGTTGAGGATGTTCGCCGCCTCGGTCATCTCGACCATGAATGTGCTTTGGCCGCGTGACAATTCGTCCGACGCCCCGACGCGCGTAAAGATGCGATCGGCGATGCCCACCGTCGCACTCGCCGCCGGCACGTAGCTGCCAATCTGCGCGAGCAGCGTGAGCAAGGCGACTTGACGTATATAGGTACTTTTACCTGCCATGTTCGGACCGGTAATAAGTGCGAACATACCATCGCCCGTGCCAAGCATCACATCGTTCGGCACGAATGTCCCCGGCGGCAGGGTCTGGTCGAGCACGGGATGCCGGCCATCTTTCAAGGCAAGAACCGGTTCATCGACGAGCGTGGGCCTGACGTACTGGCGCGACGACGCCAATTCCGCGAGCGCCGCCAGCACATCGAGATGAGCGAGCACTTCGCCTGTTTGCAGGAGCCGATTTGTTTCGCCGGCGACGCGGTCGCGCAGATTCAGAAAAATCTCGTACTCGCGAGCCTGGCTCTTTTCCTCGGCGGAGAGCACTTTCTCCTCGTACTCCTTCAGCTCCGGCGTGATGTAGCGCTCGGCATTCTTCAGCGTTTGCTTGCGTTGATAGTCGCTCGGCACCTTCGTGGCATGCGTGTGCGTGATCTCGATGTAGTAGCCAAAGACCTGGTTGAAGCCCACTTTGAGTGAGTTGATACCCGTGCGAGTAATCTCGGCGGCCTGGAATCGCGCGATCCATTCCTTGCCACCCTTGGCAATGTCGCGCAATTCGTCAAGCTCGGCATTGTAACCCGATTTTATCAGGCCGCCTTCCTTGGGACTGATCGGCGGTTCGTCGATGAGCGCAGCATCAAGCAAGCCGCGTAGGTCTTGACATAATTCGAGATTGGCTTCGAGGTCGCGCAGGATCGCCGACTCGCGTGCCGCGATCTTCGCCTTGATCGCCGGCAGAAACCGCAACGTCCGCGCGATGGCTGACAAGTCGCGAGGCAACGCTCGGGCGGTGCTGGCGCGCGTCGTCAGGCGTTGCAGGTCGTGAACCTCCTTGAACGATTCGCGCAGCTCGTTACGCAGTGTCGAATGTTCGAGCAACTCCGTCACGCCGTCAAGTCGCGCTTCGATGGCGGCGCGATCGGCGAGCGGCGCCAGCAGCCATTCCTGCAACAGGCGGGCACCCATCGTCGTCTCGCTGCGGTCGATGGCGGCCAGCACGGAGCCTTGCCGATCGCCTTCACGCAGCGTGCGCGTCAACTCCAAACTGCGGCGAGTGACATCGTCGAGTTGCAACACATTGCTGACGGCATACGGAAACAGCCGACGGATGTGCCTCACGTCGGTTTTTAGCATCTCTTGAACATAAAGCAGCATCGCGCCACCGGCGGCGAGACACACCTGCGCATCATCGAATCCGAAGCCGGCGAACGTCGATACGCCGAAATGTTTCGACAGCGCTTCACGAGCGGTACGTGCGTCAAACGTCCAGTCCGGTCGAGTCGATAACGCGGGGACGACGGCGAGCCGACCGAGTACCGGCGCGAGCGTGTTGGCGGAGCCTTCGGGGCAGATGCATTCCGTCGGCGCGACGCGCGCGAGCTCATCGCGCAGCCGATCGGGTGATACATCCATCGCGTAAAATTGGCCCGTGGAAACGTCGAGCCAGGCCAGGCCCGTAGTGCCGTTTGCCGTCGTCGGCAGCACCGCGGCGATGTGGTTGTTCTGCTTCGGATCGAGCAGGTCCGATTCCGTCACCGTCCCTGGCGTCACGACGCGCGTCACTGCTCGCTTGACCAGTCCCTTCGCCTGCGACGCATCCTCGACCTGATCGCACACCGCGACGCGAAAGCCCGCCCGCAGCAGCGTGTGCAGGTGCATCTCCAGCGAATGATGCGGGAACCCCGCCATGGAGATTTCTTTGTCTCGGCTCGTCAGCGTCAGCCCGAGCACCTTGGCTGCGGTCTTGGCGTCATCTTCGAAGAGTTCGTAAAAGTCCCCCATGCGAAAGAGAAGCAGCATGCCGGGATACTGATTCTTCGCATCCCAATATTGCTGCATCATGGGAGTCGCCATGAACCCGCCCTCTGCCTGCCGCTTGCGGCTTAGCGCTCAAATGGAAACAAGCGAGCGATTCAGCCACTAGTCGCAAATGTAAAATCAAAAGCCAAAAGCGAATTTTACGACTTGCGGCGGAAATGGTCAGGCGGGGGACGTTTGACTGCTCGCAACGCATCTCGACGAGCGCTAGTGCCTATAGACCTCGCTCGAATACGAAAGCATATGCGATCGTTACATTCACCTACTTTCTGAGTAGGTAAGCAATAGGCGATCCGCAACGATTTCCGATTCTAGTGACTGGCCAGCCATCTGAAACCGTCGCAACATCGACCGTCCGCAATTCACCATTGCTTCAGATTCGAAAAGTCCATCAGGAATCGACACGTCGCAAATTTTTTCTCCCGATCGTTTAGTTCCGTCGATGCTCAGAGCGACAAAAACGCCTCTGGATTTGCATCGTGCGATAACGTCAAAAAGAGATGGTAAACTGAACGCTTGAGCCCCGTAGAGAATCGCTTGTGAGTCAACATACGGGGGATCACAATATATTAAATCACCGGCTTTTGCTGCATCCATCATTTCAGAAAAGCCAGCGTGAACGAAATCCGTGTTCTTGCATCGGCGTGCCCATTCGTTGACCCTGATGGAGAACGACGCCGGTGGAATCGGATGATGCACTCCGCAGGGTGTGGACATGTATCCGTCGGCTTTACGGAATCGCACAACGCCACCGTAGCATGCGCGACAAAGATACAACAAGTCAGCTGGATTCGGAGCAGCATTGTAGGACGCCTTTACTTGCTCATACACCATCTCTTTCGTTTGCTTACCAATGCGATTCCAGCGCTCAGAATACCATAACTTGAGCTGAACGGGATTCGCCCGAAGGGTCTTCCATATTTCCGCCAGTGGCTTGAAAGCGTCCGAACCAACGGCTCGCTCAGGTGCCAATGTTGCTAAGACGGCACCGCTTCCCAAAAACGGTTCAAAGTAGGTATTGAACGTCAGCGGGAAGTAAGAAATGATTTCATGCGCAAATCTTTGTTTATTGCCAATCCATTTTAGAAGCTGAGCCTTGAAAGGGGCAACATCTCGGAGTGGAACATTCGAGAATGGCAAGAGCAGCTGCATGTTCAATTGTCCCATATGGAATTTAGTTCACGTCAAAGATATCCGACCGAAGATTATATCCCGAAATGGGATATTGTGTCAACTGTGTTTAAGTGCTTGTATGGACAAAAGCATCTTCACCCCGGAACGCGACATTCTCCGGCAAATCCTACGTCAACTCCGGATTAGCAAGTGTCTTCGCCAAGACGACATTGCCGTCCGATTGAATGAGCCACAGTCCTTTGTATCCAAGTACGAATCTGGCGAACGCAGCCTGGATTTGATCGAGTTGCGCCAAATATGTTTGGCCATCGGGGTGACGTTGCAAGAACTTGTATGCCGTTTTGAGGAGCAAGCACAGTTATGCAGCCAAATCCAGCTTTCGTCGGACTGCCAAAAGAGTTCTGGGCAAACATCCGAACAATAAGCCAAGAAGTGGGATATACGCAGCGAAGGAAACCGAAGAAAGGAGTAGAGGGACAACCTGGCCCGATCAAGGTTCCCACGCTTGCCGAGGTGGCCGCTGGTTTGGAATCGATCAATTTGACAGCGAAGCATCTTGTCGGCCAGGATGCAAAACCCACGGATATGGGCAAGCAAGTCATCGGATACTACGAATATCGAGCAGACACGCTGAATCGTGTTGTCGAACCTCTGCTTATGAACGCGGCGCAAGCAACTGAGCTTTTCAATGAGCTTCAATCTAAATTGGGTACACAAGGCGTTGTTCCCATGAACAAGCAAAGTGCCGAAAAAAAAAATCCTGCATACTTCACAGGCATGATTAACATGTTGATTGAAGCCAACCTATACTCAGCGCGGCTCAGAATGAGACATTTACTTTACAGTTGAATTTTGCTCT
>CAZAFH010000141.1:0-18152 GCA_964484265.1 uncultured Singulisphaera sp. | reverse complement strand
TTTCGCATCGCAAGTCCGCGAGGCAGGAGCCTCGCTCGTAGTGCGTTCCCAGGCAGGAGCCTGGGAACGAGCGGGGGCCTACCGCCAATCCGTAATTACGTCAATCAATCCCGGCTTCCCGTTGTAGTTCCGCGCACTCGAATACCGCCAATGCACGGGATCCTCTACAAAGCCTCGGCGAACCGGATTGTTGTGGATGTACTCCAGTTTCTGAATCATCATGTCATCATCCAAGATCATCTGCGGATGACTGCCTTCTTGCCAAAATTGGTGCCGCTGATCGATCTTGTGGTGTAGCTTGTAGTATTCGAGTTGATCCAGAATCGTAGCCGCGCCTTGCTCGTTCAGCAGTTGGATGATTCTCCGAGCCGTGAACGATTTGAATCGCCCGACCGCATGGCTCAAGTTGTCATGGACTGCGATCCAGTGAACATGGTTGTCGAGAATCACGTAGCTATATAGTTCGAGGCCATCCAGTTGCAAGAAACGCCATGAATTGAGGAGAATGTCAACGGCACTGGGTCGGTTGAAGACGGAGAGCCAAGCGACGACAGTGGAAGTGATGAAATGCGGCCGGCGTTCGTCGCTGAAGCGGTATCGGCTCCGTGTCATGTTTTTTTCCCCTTCGTCCTCAGGCAATTGTTCTCGTTCCCAGGCTCCTGCCTGGGAACGCACTACCTGCCAGGCTCTTGCCTGGTTTCGTCGGGCCTCGCTCCCTCTCCTTCCCAGACTCTGGCTTATTTCCCATCGCAAGTCCGCGAGGCAGGAGCCTGGGAACGAGCGGCCTACCACGCCGTTGGCTTTCGCGGGATTCCAGCCATCGAGGGCATAGCGCGACGTCTCGTCCGTCACCGTGTCGCCATCCGAATCGATGACTTTCTGCACCAGCAAACCGAACGCATTATACTTGTAATCCGCGTCGTACTCAAGCACTTTTGACGGCGTGTTGTCGGACCAGCGCTGCACTTCGGTCATGTGATTGGCGGCATCGTAATGATATTCCCACACGACGCTTGTGGTGAAGTTCTCGGCCGAGGTGACGTTGCCGTTGCTGTCGCGGGTGTAGTTCCATGTGCCATCGGAGTAGATGCGATTGCCCGCGGTCGTCGAGTAGCCGGTATCGGTGCGGTTGCCGGTGGCGTCGTAGGTGTGGGTGATCGTGCCGTCGTCGGTGAGTTGGTTGGCGTCGTCGTAGCCGTAGGTGGTGACGGACGTTGAGCTATTTTGGATATCGGTCTTGCCGGCGAGGTTGCCGTCGGCGCCGTAGTGGCGACGATGCGCGTGGTGCGGCGGCATCCCTGACGAATTCTCTCTCGTCGACGTGGAATTTTTGCTACAATAGCTACTTCCCGAAATCCCGATGTTTGCCAGGTCGGCAGGCGGATTTCGGAGCTATCCCTTTTTTTTCCGCAGTGACGCCGATCTCCCCAAAAAAGATCCGCGTCGGAAGGACTTTTGCATGGTAAATCGGAATCTGCTTCGCGAGTACGATCTCTCCGAAGAAGACATGGAGCAGCAACTCGCCGAGGCGATGGGCCTTGATCATTACGACAAGGACCACCCCGTCGTGACCTTCGGCGAAGGCGAAGAATTCGACGTCAACAATATCATCAAGGGCCGAGTCATCAATATCGTCGGCGACGAAGTCGTCGTGGACGTCGGCTACAAGAGCGAAGGCGTCATCCCGCTCGAGGAATGGAAAGACGAAGGCAGCCCCACCGCCAACCCACCCAAGCCGGGCGACGAAATCCTCGTGCTTCTCGAATCGGTCGAGGATGAATCAGGCGCCATCGTCCTCAGCTACCGCAAGGCGAAACGCCAAAAGGAATGGGAAGACATCATCGCCAAGCACAAGGAAGGCGACGAAGTCAGCGGCATGGTCACGCGCAAGATCAAAGGCGGGCTTCTCGTCAATATCGGCGTCAACGTTTTCCTGCCAGCATCCCAGGTCGATATCCGCCGGCCGCCGGACATCGGCGACTACATCGGCCGCACGATCGACTGCACGATCCTCAAGATCGACGAAGCGCGGCGAAATATCGTCGTCAGCCGACGCAAACTCATCGAAGACAAACGCACGACCGCCAAGCGGAATCTGCTCGGCACTCTCGAAGCGGGCCAGATTCGCAAAGGCACGGTCAAGAACATCGCCGAGTTCGGCGCGTTCGTGGACCTCGGCGGCATCGACGGGTTGCTCCACATCACCGACATGAGCTGGGGCCGCGTCAACAATCCGCACGAAGTCGTCAAGATCGATCAGGAACTCGAAGTCTACATCATCTCGGTGGACAAGGAACGCGAGAAGATCGCACTTGGCCTGAAGCAGAAATCCAAAAGCCCGTGGGAAGATGTCGCAGGCAAGTACCCGATCGGCAGCCGGCATACCGGCGAAGTCGTCAACGTTATGTCGTATGGCGCCTTCGTCAAGCTCGAACCGGGCATCGAAGGTTTGGTCCACATCAGCGAAATGAGCTGGACCAAACGCATCAACCATCCGAACGAACTCGTCTCGATCGGCGACCAGATCGAAGTGCAGGTCCTCAACATCAACAAGGACAAGCAAGAAATCTCCCTCGGCATCAAGCAGGTCCAGCCGAACCCGTGGGACAAAGTCGCCGAGCGCTATCCGCCGAACACGCAGGTCGAGGGCATCGTCCGCAACCTCACCAACTACGGCGCGTTCATCGAAATCGAGGAAGGGATCGACGGCTTGCTGCACGTCAGCGACATGAGCTGGGTGCGAAAGGTCGGCCATCCGAGCGACGTGCTCAACAAGGGCGACAAGGTGAAGTGCGTCGTCCTCAGCGTCGATCAGGAAAAACGCCGTATCGCACTGGGTCTGAAGCAGATGGCCAATGACCCATGGGAAGGCGATATCCCGAGCCGATACAAACCAGGCGACAACGTGAAGGGCAAGGTGACGAAGATCACCAACTTCGGCGTGTTCGTCGAACTGGAACCGGGTTTGGAAGGCTTGTTGCACATTTCCGAATTGACGGAAGGCAAGGTTGACAAGCCCGAAGCCTTGGTGAAACAGGATCAGGAGATCGAAGTGCGCGTGTTGCGTGTGGACGCGGCCGAGCGCAAGATCGGCTTGAGCCGGAAGCGCATGGATGAAGGGGAGGAGGCTGGCGCCGACGCTCCTGCAACCGAGGCTCCCGAACCGACCACCAGCAGCAAGCCGCAGCGGGAACTTCGCGGCGGCACGGGCAGCGGCGGGAACCTGATCAATATCGACAAGCCCGAAAGCGGGTCCTAAAAAAGTGTGCTCTGCGTGAGATTTGAGCCGTAAGCAAAAAAAGAACCCCAGGAAGCGTTTCGCGCGACCTGGGGTTTTTTCGTTGGTGTTCGGTTTACTTCGTCGCCATGCGTTGCACGAACTGGATGACCTCGGCATTCGGCCGAGCGCCTTCGCCGCTGCCCGATCGGCTGCTGATCGTCGTCGGCGGCGGCGGTCCAACGATTGTGCTGGTCTGCAAAAATTTCTTTGTTTCTCGATCGACCACATCAATCTTGCACGAATTCTGGTAAGCCGGCTTATTCGACGACCCGTACGTTCCGACCTGGTTCCGAATCCACGTCAAAAACACCACGGTCTTGATCTCGGCCGGTGTTTTCGCCTTGATCTCATCCGGCGCGTCGAAGTACAGATGGTCGTAGGAATTGTCTGCCGTGTCGATAAAAATCACACCTCGGCTACACGGCTCATTGGACGGCGTTTTCTCGCCAGCTGGCTTGCATTGAACCAGTTCCGGCAAGGTGGAACTGAAAGGAGACAAGACCGAGTTGCGATAAATCGACCGGACCAGGAAAAACCCGCCGACGCAGATGCCGATCACTACGACGACGGCGATGATAATGATCGTGGACCAATCGAGCTTTCCGCGCCGCGGAAACTCCGACGAAGGGAACATGGCAATTCCTCAAGAGATTAGGGGAGTAGGATAGAAAAATAGTGTAAGGCGAGAATACGACTACTGCAAGAAAATTCAGGCGGAAATTTTGCGCTGAACAAATGCATCCGATGGAGATAGGAATCTGGCTTCCGCGGAGGAACTTTGTGTCATAGAATAACGTCAAAGGATTGTGGGAAGATATTGCGCGCTGAAAAAGGGGCCGGCTAATGTCCCAGGTACTTGAACCGAAATGCCCGAAATGCCAAAACACGTTGCGCGTGCCGCTGGAGTGGATTGGCAAATCGATACGGTGCAAATTCTGCCAAACCATTTTCCAGATTCAAGGCAAGCCCGCGCGTGCCGCTGCGCCGAGCAAATCGGCGGTCCAGGTCGCCAAGCCGTACATTCCCGTGGCGAAGCCAGCCAAGGCCGCCCCGCCTGTCGCGGTTGCCGCTGGGGCGCCTCCCACAGCGCCGCCGGCCTCGGCTCCGCCATCATCGAATCAGCCGTTCGGTTTCGACGACGATGAACCGCCCGCCGACACGCCATCGATCAGCAAACGCAAGAAAAAAGGCTCCGGCGCACTCATCCTTGCTACCATGTTTTTCGTGCTATTTCTGGTCGGCGCGGGCGGTGCGGGCTTTGTCATTCACAAAGTCATGAACATGCCACAAGGCGCTGACGCCGACAAACAAATCGCCAAGGGCGACGAGCCGAAGGCGCGAATCGACGGCAAGATTCCTGTCCCCGTCAAAATCGATGGTGCGCGCCCGCGCCCCAGCAAGGACGACGGCAAGACGATGCCAAGCCCGGTATCCGACGACGCAAAAAAGGACCGCTGGGCGATCATCAAAAAGACGGAGCCGCCGTTCAAGAATCCCCCGCCGTTCAAGGATTTCGCCAAGAAAACGACGCCGGCGAAAAAGAAAGGGCCGGTGTTCAGCAACGATCCGTTCCCTCGCCGCGCTTTGCTGGTCAGCGTGAACAACTACCTCATGTTCAACACCGTGCACTACGGCAGCGGGCGTGATTCTTTCCGTGGCGGTTACCCGGGCAGCAGCACCGGAGCGCTACGTGATTACCTTCAACGCCCGCCGATGTATTTCCCAAGCTCGCAAGTCTTCGAACTCAGCGACGGCGTACCGGCGGATAGCAAGACCAGCAGGCCGAACTCCACGCAGAAAGCCGTGGTCGAAGCTGCCATCAAGGATTTCGTCAATACATCGCGCGAGCAGGACCGCATTCTGTTGTTATTCGCGGGTCATGGCACCGTGGTTGAAGACAAGTCTTATCTCGTGCCGATCGACGGCAGTCTTAAGAAACCGGAATCGTTGATCCCGCTCAAGTGGGTTTACGATCAGCTGGCGAGCTGCAAGGCGCAGCAAAAAATCCTCGTGCTGGATGTCTTCCGCTTCTCGCCAGGCCGCGGCGCCGAGCTGCCGTCGCCCGGCGAAGGCGACGAAGGCGCGATGCCGGAAATCTTCGACAAGGAACTGGCGACTCCGCCCGACGGCGTGCAGATATGGTGCTCCTGCCAAAAAGAGCAGTCGTCCATCGAGCTTGAAGGCGGCAGCGCCTTCCTACAGGCACTATGCCATTCGCTCCAAGGCGGCGGTCCGGAGATGACGGGTATTGCCGCCCCGGATCAACCGATTCCGATCGAAGGCCTGGTGGTTAAAACCAATCAGCGTCTCATCGAGCTCGTCACCGCCGAGAAGCGGAAACAGGCGCCTCGGCTGTCCGGCAAGGATGGCAAGCCGGTCGAATTCGACCCCAAGGCGGGCGTGGCGAACATCATCACGTTCCAATCGCCGAGTGCCGCCTCGGGCAAGGACTACGCGGGCTACGCGCTCGTCAACAGCATTCTGGACGAACTCAAGTTCCCGCCTGTTCGCGACACGCGCGCCGGCGACATCGCCCTGCTGAAGGCCCAAAATCTGCCAGGGTTCTCCGCCAAGGTGCTCGAGGGATTCAAAGCCGACGGGTACAACAACGTCACGGAATTGCGCGAACGATTCAACAAGAACAAGGAAGCCTTCACCAAGGAATTTCCACTTCGAGGCGCCTACTTCGAGGCCATCGACGCTCTCCAAGAAAGCTCGAAGATTCAAATGCGCGAAGTCCTTGCCAGCCCGATCGATCCGAAACGCAAGGCGGCATTCCTGCAAGAACAGGCGCCGGCGGGAATCTCTATTTTCAAGCTTGAAGCCGTGCTAGCGAATCTCAAGGCCGCCGAGGAGGAACGCGAGAAGGAAACCTCCAAACGCTGGCAGGCCAACTTCGATTACCTCCAGGCACGCTTGCAATCCCGGCTCATCTACCTGTTCGAGTACAGCTACACGCTGGGCCAAATTCGCGCCGACAACCTGCCTGAACTCGCCGCAGGCCAATCGGGCTGGCGCATCGGTACGAGCCGAAAGATCACCGTCACCGAACAAAAAGCCAAGGCGCTCAACAAGGCCACGGCAAAGCTCTGGAAACGCCTCCAGGAAGATTATCCCGACACGCCCTACGCCATTCTCGCCGAGCGTGAAAGCATGATCTCGCTCGGCTTGCAATGGAACCCCAAGAGCGACTGATACGTCTCCATTTCCGCTTGCCGTTTAGCGTTCGGAAAATCGCTCGCCGAGCGCTAAACGTGATGTCCATGCCCCTGGCATCTTCCCTTTCATTCGCTAAATTATCCGTTAACTCTCTTCCATCACCGAAGCATTTATCATGGCCTCCTCCGGAACCGGTCCATACCTGGTCAACCGTCGTGACGACGGGTACGGCGATGTCGTCCCCATGCAAATCGGGCAGCGCTACACCCTTGGCCGAGCCAATACCAACCGCATTGTCCTCAAGGACGAACTGAGCAGCCGCGACCACGCCGAGGTCTATTTCGCGGAGGCGAAATGGCGGCTGCGCGACCTGAAGAGTCTGAACGGAACGCGGCTCAACGGTGAACCCGTCGTTGACGAGACCGAATTGCACTCCGGCGACGAGATCCAGATCGGCAACACGCGCTATCTGTTCGTGCGTGGTATCGATGAACTGCCGCACGTGCCGCTTGCCAATCTCAAAGACACGATGACGATTCGCAAGCGTCTCTCGAGTTCGCGTTTTCTCACGCCGAACCCGGAAGAATCGGCCGATGAAGAGACCAAGATTCCGCCGGCGCTGAGAAGCGTCAGCCGCGATCTGATGCAGCTTTATCGCCTCGGTCTGGCGATGGGGTCGGCGACGACGTATCACGAACTGGCGGACATCGTGCTTGACGGCCTGCTCGGCGCCGTCAAGGCCGAGGTCGGCGCCATCTTGACGCTGAAAGACGGCCACGAGACGGAGATCACTTCCGTTCGGCCCGACGGGCTTCTGAAGCGGACCTATTCCCCCGTTTCCGAGTTCGTCTCGAACGAAGTAAAAAGCAGCCGCGAGGCGGTCTTGGCCGAGGATGTCGCCCGCAGCCGATACCTCAACGATCGCGACAGCCTGAAGGATCTCGGAGCGACAAGTCTGATCTGCGCGCCGGTGATCCATCAAGATCGCGTGGCGGCACTCATCCACCTCTACTGCATCGATCCGCACAAATCGTTGGGCGCCGACGACCTCGAATTCACGATCGCCGTGGCAAAGCATTTCGCGCTCGTGATGGGGCAGATGCAGCGGCAGGAATCGCTGTCGGCGGAAAACCGCTCCCTGCGCGAACAGCTTCATGTCGAGAGCGAGTTGATCGGCACGAGCGAGGCGATCCGCGCCATTCACGAGCAGATCGGCCGAGTCGCTCCCACCAACGCCACGGTGCTGATCCGCGGCGAAAGCGGCGCGGGCAAGGAACTCGTCGCCCGCGCGATCCACTTCAACAGCCTTCGGCACGACGGGCCGTTCATCTGCCTGAACTGCGCAGCCATCACCGAAACGCTGCTGGAGAGTGAACTCTTCGGACACGAACGCGGCGCCTTCACCGGAGCAACCGAAAAGAAAATCGGCAAATTCGAGGCGGCCAATCGCGGCACGATCTTTCTCGACGAAATCGGCGAGATGGCCTTCGGCACCCAGGCGAAACTCTTGCGCATCCTCGAAGGCCATCCGTTCGAACGCGTCGGCGGCGGCACGCCGATCCGCGTCGATGTCCGCGTCGTCGCCGCCACCAATCAACCGCTGGAGCAAATCATTCGCGAAGGCAAGTTTCGCCGAGACTTGTTCTATCGGCTTCAAGTCGTCGAGATTCACGTGCCGACGCTGCGCGATCGCCGCAGCGATGTGCGGATGCTGGCGGAGCATTTTCTCCACCGCTTCGCCCGAGAAACGGGCCGCAAAATCCGCGGGTTCACGCCGGCCGCACTCGCGCGGATGGAATCGTACGATTGGCCTGGAAATGTGCGCGAGTTGAAGAACGTCGTCGAGCGTGCCGTCGCGCTGGCGCGAGGCCATCAGCTCGACGTGGCCGACATCCTGCTGACGTCGCTCGAAATCCCTGCGGAAACCGCGCCGGCATCAGGCGGGCATTTCGATCCGATCTCGCTCGAGGAAATGGAAAAACGCCACATCCTGCGGACTCTCGAGCACACGCAATGGAACAAAAGCCAGGCAGCAACGATCCTGGAAATCGAACGCTCGACGCTCGATCGAAAGATCAAGGCGTATGAATTGAAGAAAGAGGAGTAGTCAAATCTCAGATTATCTTGCTTCACGGGCGCGGCGTCACGCGCGGGCCGCACAGGGAGCCGGGCGGGCACGATTCATTGAAAAAGCTTCGGCACGATCCGAACATGAAGCGGAATTCATACCGCCAATTCACGCATCCCGCATAGTACGGATCGTAATCGCATCCCATGCCGTGGCTATTCAGCACGCGGCGCAACGCATGGTCCGCGGGCGGCGGATAGCTCTTCGGCACGAACGGCATCCCCATGTACGGCTGATGGCCGGGTTCGTACGGCACGGCCGGCATGATCATGATCGGCGGCGATGGGTCGAGGTAATTTTTCGGCTGCTGGGCCGGCGCCCGAGTCGTCCACATCCCCACGACGATCATTAGGCTCATGCCGAGCCGCGTTGCCCAAGTACGCGTCATGTCCGTATTCCT
This sequence comes from uncultured Singulisphaera sp., assembly GCA_964484265.1. Taxonomy (GTDB): domain Bacteria; phylum Planctomycetota; class Planctomycetia; order Gemmatales; family Gemmataceae; genus SIAQ01. Next base: position 9,185 of record CAZAFH010000141.1, on the reverse strand, counting down.
TTGCGTCGAGAGAGAATCCTGATACACAGTTTGATCGGCACGTAGTGAATGTGATGTTATCCGGATACTTCCACAATCTCCGCTACGTGCGAAATCTGGCGAAACCTCGCTTCTTGTGCGGATCGTACCCAATCGTGCCGCCGCGAAATAATCGTCAAAATTGACATAATCGATTTCTTGACCTAGATTTCTACACGGAACATTTCCACTTTTATGAGGAGGCGAGTAATGACCACGGCCGTTTTCTTCGGTGTCACCTGTACGTGTCTCGTCGTCGGGATCTATTTCTTCTTTGTCCGTTCTCGGTCCGAGAAGAGTATTTCCGAGCGCCAGCCGTAGAATGTTCGTGGGCACGCAGGGCCGATCGTTTGCCCTGCTTGCTCGCGAAAACCGGCGGATCCATGAATCCGATCTACCTAGATAACAACGCGACCACGGCCGTGCATCCCGACGTCTGGGAGGCGATGCGGCCCTATTTTGTCGCTGCGCCGGGCAACGCCGCCAGCACGCACCAGTTCGGCCGACGGGCGCGATTGGCCGTCGAAGAAGCGCGTGAACGGCTCGCCAGTCTGCTCGATGCGGCCCCGGAAGAGGTCTTGTTCACGAGCGGCGCCACCGAAGCCAACAATCTCGCCATTCTCGGCACGACCGCATCGCCGCCTGGCGTTATCCTCACGAGCAATATCGAACATCCGTGCGTCCTGGAGCCGATCAAGGCGCTTCAGAACCGAGGGTACGTCCGCCAAGATTTTGCCGTCTCGTCAGCGGGTGTGGTGTGCGTTGACGACCTTCGCGTTCCAGAGGACACGCGTTTGGCCGCGCTGATGCTTGCAAATCACGAGACCGGCGCCGTGCAGCCTGTTCAGCAACTCGCGCGGCAAATACCGCGCGGCGTGGCCATGCACTGCGACGCCGCCGCCGCGGCGGGGAAGATGCCGATCTCGTTTCGATCGCTGGGCGTTTCGACGCTCACGATCAGCGCGCACAAATTTCATGGACCGCAAGGCATCGGCGCGCTCCTCGTTCGCAAGGGGGTCAAGCTCCAGCCGTTGCAATTGGGCGGGCATCAGCAACAAGGACGGCGTCCGGGAACGGAACCCGCCGCGCTTGTCGTTGGCATGGCAACGGCACTCGAGTTCGCTCTGCGTTCGCTCGACGCCGACCGCAAAAAGCTTCTGCACTTGCGCGAGCGTTTTCTCGGAGCGATCCGCGCCGGTGCGGCTCCGGTAATCTTGAACGGCCCGGAGGTCGGCGGATTGCCTCATGCAATCAACTTGTCGTTTCCAGGCTGTACCGCGGACGTGTTATTGATGCGGCTGGACCTGGCAGGCGTGGCATGCTCCACGGGTTCGGCGTGTTCAAGCGGATCGCTGCTGCCGTCACCCGTCATCGCGGCGATGGGAAAGACCGACGCCGAATTGCGCTCCGCCCTGCGCTTCAGCCTCGACGCGTCTCTCAGCGAGGCGGAAATCGACGATGCAGCGGAACGCATCATCGCGTGCGTCGGCAAACTGCGCCGCCATGCCGAAGCATTAGTCGATTGCTAATTCTGACTCTCCGCCAAGTTTGTGGATTCGTAGTGCGGGCTTTAGCCCGCTCCTTGGAATGGACGGGCTAAAGCCCGCACTACGAACCAATAAATCCGCCAAGTTGGCGGAGAACCCTAATTCTTCGTCGCCTTGCGCGCGGAAGTGAGCATCGCCTGGGCCTCGGCGCGCGTCGTTTCTTCGCGCGATGAGCCGCGCAGCATGCTGGCGAGTTCATCGATGCGCTCGGCATCCTCGAGCTGGTGAATGACGGTTGCCGTGCGTTTGCCCTTGCGTTCCTTGCGAATGGTCCACTGATGACTTGCGAAGCTTGCGACCTGGGGCAAATGGGTGACGCAGATGACCTGGTGCGTTTTTCCGAGTGCCGCCAGCTTCGCGCCGAGCACGTCGCCCAGGCGGCCGCCGACATTGGCGTCGATTTCGTCGAAGATGAGCGTGCCGATCTGATCATGGCTGGCGAGGACGCTTTTCAGCGCGAGCATCGTGCGCGACAGCTCGCCGCCGCTGGCGACTTTACGCAACGGGCGTGCCGGTTCCCCGCGATTGGCGGCGAGCATGAGGTCGAGCTGCTCGAATCCATCGCCGAGCACCTCGGCAGCGAACGGATCCTCGCCGAGCGGGATCGATTGCATTTGAGCCTCCAGGCTCGCGTCCGGCATGCCGAGCTGCCCCAGGTGTTTCTCGATCTCAGCGACCATTTTCTTGGCAGCTTTTTGCCGTTTCTTGCTCAATTCGGCGCCGATCGTTCGCAACTCCTTCCAGACCGTGCGCAGGTCCGAATCCAGCGACGCGCGGTCCTCCTCCTGGCCGGCGAGACCGCGATCCTGCGCCTCCAGCGATTGCCGATAGGCGACAAGCTCTTCGACGGGCCGTCCGTACTTGGATTCAAGCCGGCGCAAGAGTTGAAGGCGCGTCTCGATTTCGTCCAGCCGGGCCGGATCGGCATTCGTTCGGTTCATCCATGGACGCAACGACTGGACGAGATCCTGCGTCTCGCCAGCGATGCGTTCAATTCGACCGACGATATCGCCGAGATCGGGATCGACTTTTGCCCAGTGCTCGCCATCGCGCTGCAGCTTGCCGAGCGTTTCGTAATACGAGCCGTCCTGGTCGTAAAGTTGCTCGCACGTCTGCGATGCGAAATCGCACAAGGATTGAGCGTGCACGAGTTTCTCGCGTTCGCGGACGAGGTCGGCCAATTCGCCCGGCAAAATCGCCGCCTGGTCTAGCTCATCCTTCTCATAACGAACCAGCGCGATTTCACGCAAGCGCTTCTGCCGATCGGCATCCAGATCGGCGATTCGCTTGCGCAACCCGCGCACCAGTTCGGCTTTTTCGTGATACTGGGCACGCAGGCCGCTCAGGTCAGCGTAGGCATCGAGCAAGTACAGTTGATACGAGGGTTGAAGAAGCGAATGGCTTTCGCGTTGGCCGTGGATATCGACAAGCATCTCGCCGAGCGATTTCAAAGTCGCCAGCGTAACGGGGCGATCGTTGGCGTAGGCGAAACTTCGTCCGGCGCTGTTCAGGCGGCGCATCAGAATCAACTGATCGTCTTCCAGTGGCTCTTGAAGCGTCTCCTCGATCGACGCACGCAGGCCCGATTTGGTAAGCTCGAACTGACCGACGACGCGCAATTCCGCCGCCTCGGCTCGGATCAATTCGCTTGAACCACGTTCGCCAAGGAGCAAGCCGAGCGCGGCAAGGAGAAGCGTCTTGCCCGCGCCAGTTTCGCCCGTCCAGGCGCAGAACCCCGGCCGGAGTTCGACGCGGACATCCTCGATGAGCGCCATGTTTTGCACGGAAAGTTCGCGCAGCATGCAAGCAATTTATTGCCGCGAGACCCAGGATGCAAGCGTTTGTTGAAATCGCAAATCAATACCGAATCACGAAAACGCGAAAATACGAAAGGCACGAAAGGAATTCTCAATGGCGTAAACTTCATGAATCACTCTCTGTCTTTTTTCGTGCCTTTCGTACTCTCGTATTTTCGTGATTCGCATGCCCGCAAAGCAGTTGGCGAGCCTCCAAGTTCGCCTTGATTCTTTCGTTCGCATTGTTTATTGGCCCTGCATGGCGGAGTTATTTTCCTGCAACCTGAAGCAGTCCGATCTGCAAGCGATTTTCGGCTCGGCAAGCGTCGAGCCGACGGAGTTTCGCTCGTCGCCGCATTTGCAGGGGCCGCACCATCCTTTCGATTTCGCCCAAAGACTCTACTCGCTGGAATCACTGCAGCCTACGGAAACTCGAGTTCCACGAAGCAATCTCCTGGAGCCCTATTCGCTGCAATGGTTTTTGGACATCGAAAACCAACGCCACAGCAGGCACGGCAAGTGGATCCCGAAGCTGCTCGAATTCGCCAAGCACTCCGGCGAAACGCTGCTCGGCCTGGGGCACGGCCTCGGCACGGACTGGGTGCAATACGCACAGCACGGCGCGGCAGTGATCGTGTGCAGCCCGGCGCGGCCTCAGCTGGAACTCGTCAGCCGAAACTTCGCGCTCAGAGGCCTCGCCGGACGATTCATCGGCGCCAATCCAACCTGTCTGCCTCTCGCGGCCAATAGCATCGACGTCGTCTGCATCAGCAGCCTGCACCATGGCATCGACGATCCCGATCGTCTCATCCCCGAAGTGTATCGCGTCCTCAAGCCGGGCGGCAAAGTATTGGCCGTCGCGCCGGCCTACTACGACGTCGATTATTGGGTGCGAAACATTTTTTATTGGAACAGATGGTTCAAGCCGAATCGCGGCAAAAATCCGCTCCGCTGCAAGTTGCGTCTCTCGGCTACCCAGTTCAAGGCGCTCTTCAGCCAATTTACGGATCTGCGTATCCGCAAACGGCAACTGCGCCGAGTCGAAGTGCCTTACATTTGGCAATGGATTCCCGTGCCTATCCTGGCGAGACTCATGGGCCGCGTGTTAGTATTGAAAGCCTTCAAACCGCTAAACGCCAATCTGACGACGGTTGAAGAAAAGAAGTGACGAAAAAAAGAAAAAAATCGAGGTAGCGACTCCCAGCGCGAGGCGGTAACCCAACGCGAGTACCACCCAGTCACTACCTCGATACTGTCGTGTGGTTTCCCTCACGACATAGGAAATATTGCCCATATTGACCAAAACACAAATCTTACCTTGAATCATTCTCGCCAATTTTCCCAAATCCCCGCGCGGTCGTAGTGATCGTGACGATTGTGCAAACTGGAGTGATTTTGACATCGCGGCATCGGCGTTGTTGGCCGCAAGATTCCGTGGCATGGATTGAGGCATTGGTGGCATCGACATTTCTGACTCTCCCGCATTATTGTGGAAAAATGCAAGCTCACGCAAAGGCGCAAAGGCCGCAAAGGAAAAGGTGCCAGCCCTGCGTGTGCGTCAGCGTCAGCCAGTGCATGAAGTCGGAAAGCTCGCCGTCGGCGCTGGGCCAAAGCACGAGATGCCAGTGGTTGGGCATCAGGCAATAGGGGCTCTCCGCCAAGTTGGTGGATTCGTAGTGCGGGCTTAAGCCCGCTCCTTGTGATTCACGGGGCTAAAGCCCGCACTGCGATTCCATCATTCCACCAAATTGGTGGAGAACCGCAATAGGATAATAGACGGACGCCGGGGACGTGCGATTGAGCTTCGGCAACTACATCGAGAAAAGCCTGGTAATCGCGGTCTTTGTGAAAGATGGCAAGCCGACCGTTGCCTCGATTGAGGACATGATAGACGAAACCGCCGGGAGAGTTTCGCAATGGCCTGCCCATGAGAACAAGTTACTGGATGAAGTGGTGATTCCAATAAAAAAGGGTCCTGACACCTTTTCCAGCAGCTTCTCGGTCAGGGCAGCGCGAACAGCGCCTACGATCCCGAAGACCGCGATGTCCCCCTGAAGACCTGGCTCGCCGACCACCTCCCCGCCGACGCCGGCTGGTCCACCCACCACGACAAACCGCAAGCCCGCCCACCCCTCCACGGCACACGCGGCAAAAACACGGGACGGCGGTGAGAAAAGGGTGTGCCATTAGCGGCGAGCCGGGAAGAGGAAAAAGGTACCATGACGATGCGCGCACCTTTTTCCTTCTCGCCTTTTCGGGACAGCGGTCACTCGCCGAGTCGGCGACGGATCTTCTCAAAATCCCATAAAAGCATCGTTGACGGAAAGCTCATGGTTACCAGCCATCGATTATCAGGCGAAACGGCCAGCCGTTTGGCGGCATTTTTGGGAACTTTGATGGAATCCAAAAGCTTGCCAGTCCGCGTACTCCAAATGCAAACCTTGGCTTCGCGGAGTGAGTCGTCGATCGCCATCGATCCGATAAGTAGTTTGCCGTCGTTGGTAAACGCGATTGCTTCGGGATAATAAGACGCGCCTAGCAATTCCCTCTCTTTCTTCAAGGTAGATGCGTCCCAGAGCGTCATGCCGCCATCAAGCGAACCTATGGCCATCATCTTCCGGTCCTGGCTAAAGGCAAAGCTTAAAGCAGATTTCTTCATCACCAGTTTTTCGACAATCATTTGCTTTTTAATGTCCCAGATTTCTACTAAATCGCCGTAATAGTTAACAGCAACTCGGTTACCATCCGGGAAAGCCGCTATTGAGTAAATCAACTTCTTTGAATCAAAGAGTTTTTTTTGCGTCAGGTTGTCCAGATTCAAAATCCGAAGCCCAGGGGGATGGTTTAAAGATATTAAATGCTTGTCGTCGGAAAGCACAGCGAATTGCCTTGGAACGTCCGTAACTGGCTCTACGGCAATTTCTTTCGTGAGCGTCCACTTGGGTCCTTGGTAAAATCGAATCTTGTTGGCTTTGGGGCTTTCTTTACTCTTCCACCCCCCCGTCATCATTGTTCTTCCGTCATTGGAAAAAGCCAGCGCCATTACCGTATGATTTAGGGAGAAATTAAGTTTACATGTCTTCACATCCCAGAAATCGATGATACCGTCTTCACTTTTTCGTTTGCTGCCAAATGCTACAATATGGGAGCCGTCCGGGGTGAACACCACGCCAGCGTAGATACGATCACCTGTGCCGAGGATCTCTATTCCCGTTGGCTGAGTGGAGAAAATGCGAGTCATCCCTGAGGATCCCACGAAAGCCGCCATCGTTATGACAAACAGTATCGCACCGACAATAATCGAAAAGAACTTACGCCGGGAAGATAACATAGGAATCCTCCATCCCGATCGAAAAATTTAGAGTTTAAAGAATGGTTATCTAAGAGAGCAGAATCATTCATTAGCGTCAGCCGTTGATCGGGTATGCCAGCCTGTGTCGGGAAGGTCCGAATCGGGACAACCCGTGACGTATTGAGCGCGTGCTCGAATACGTAGGCCAGGAACGGCGATAACATGTGCTATGGCGATCAAATGATTTCGGTGTGCTGCGGTCTCCGCCAAGTTGCATGCATTTAATACGATCAGAGCATTTTGCGCCATCGCATTGTGTAGCTGCTGAAGGGCGGCAGCGTTCCCGGGGCCCTGACTAAGATTCTGGGCGTTGAAACGGCTTGCGTTGTCACGTCCCATTCGCAATCCGCGGGCTGGATCGCCATCGTACAACTCGTGATTGATATCATAACTTCCGTGCCCTATTATTACGAGCCTTGAGATGCTCCGCACCGGGAAACTCGCTAGATGCCTCCCAAGATCTTGTATCGAATGAACGGAGGTGGTTAGGTACGCCCCAGCGCCGTATCGTGTGCGTGCTTGGTGCATATACGCCTGCCGTTCAGCCCCGCTTCCACACACCACGACAACAGTCAAATTCGACGCATCTGCTGGAATTTCTGATGGGTTGCCGATCACCGCCGGGTCAGGTACTCCGTCCTCATTTACACTACCATTTCCGTCATTACCGGATATTGCAGTGAAATTATCGTCACCAGAGTAATCCGCCTGGATCAACAAACCCGTGTGATCGAGTTGGGTCTTTAGGACTTGAAGCGTTGCCCTACCGTCGGACCCGACCATCGCAATTCCAAGCGTCGAAACGCCGTTAAATGGGTCAATTGCCGCGAATGTCACCGTTCCGGTTGGAATCTCGCCATTTCCACCTAATCCGTCGATTTGGAAAGTAATGTCTGCGTACGGCGATTCCTCGGGCCCGTCAGCGAGGTCCGGGTTTGTGACGAAGCCGGTGGGAAGAACAAACGAAATAGATGGCGCAATACTGCCAACGGTGACACCCGCGGTTACGGGTGCGCCGATTTGTATAATGTCTGACGGTGCGACGGCCACTGAAATAACGTCATCCTTGCCCCCAAAACCAGGCTGCGAAAGGTCGAGCGAGTCGGTCAGAATTGACGTATTTGTGGTCTGAACGATGATGCCGTTCACAGACCAAACGTAGGTGAACGAAATTGGGTCGTTATCCTCGTCCAATGGATCGATGATCTGTACCGTTAGAATATCGTTCGTCATTGGACTCGCGCTATCGAACAACAAGGAACCGATCACCGGAACTGTGTTGGTGACGCTGAAATTGATGGTAACAGGGTCGCTGTACTCCGCGCCGTCGAAGACGCGGTAGGTCAGCGAATCACTGCCGACGTAGCCCGCTGTCGGCACATATTGGAGATTGCCGTAGAAGTCGAAGTAGGCAATGCCGTGCGTGGGGCCATCGACGATGCTTGGCGTGAGGACGTCGCTATCGGCATCGTTGTCGTTCGTCATCGGCGACACGTAGAGCGGCACGTCGTGGTGTGTGGAATAACTATCCGTGATGGCAACAGGCGCGGTGTTGGTGAGGCTGATGTTGATGGTCACGGGGTCGCTGTACTCCGCGCCGTCGAAGATGCGGTAGGTAAGCGAATCGCTGCCGACGTAGCCCGCTGTCGGCACATATTGGAGATTGCCGTAGAAGTCAAAGTTCGCGACGCCGTGGGTGGGGCCATCGACGATGCTTGGCGTGACCACGTCGCTATCGGCATCGCTGTCGTTCGTCATCGGCGAGACGTACAGCGGCACGTCGTGATGTGTGGAATAACTGTCGGTGACGGCGACAGGCGCGGTGTTGGTGACATCGATATTTATCGTGACGGTATTGCTGTAGTTGGTTCCGTCAAACACCCGGTAGGTGAGCGAATCGCTGCCGACGTAGCCTGGCGTTGGAACGTAGGAGAGGTTGCCGTAGAAGTCGAAGCTGGCAACGCCATGGGATGGATCGGTGACAATGCTCGGCGTGAGGGCATCGTTTTCGGGATCGGATTCGTTGGCGAGCGGGCTGTCGTAGAGCGTCACGGATTGGTGGACGCTGAAGTAGTCAGCGACAGCAGTGGGAGGATTGCCGCTTGGCACGATGCGATCCTCAAGCAGTTCGATGTGGAGCCGAGTGCGAGCGAGAGGCCGTTTGCCCCCCCCCTCCGAAGCTACCCAATTTACCAAGGAGTCTGCGAAGCCAATGTTGCGAGCGAATCATGCGAACCTCTGGGCCAAAGAAAGGAGGCGGTGTAAGTTGATGTTTGGATTGTAAACAAGACGGGTGTGAAAAGTCAAACTCGGTTGTGAAAAATTTTCGAAAAAATCTGCATACAGATACCTATACCCTTCCCCCGGCTTGTTGGCCAACACCCCCTAAAAGTGCAAAAAAAGGCCGGAAAAGTGCGAAAGCGCTTGGCCATCGGCTGTTGGCCAGGAGCTTCAGTGAATGTTGTAAAAAGC
>CAZAFH010000140.1:0-18326 GCA_964484265.1 uncultured Singulisphaera sp. | reverse complement strand
AGCCAGAATCGCTCCTTCGCCACGCCCACAAAGTTGTGGGGAACTCGCAGCCCCCTGAGTACAGGGGGAGAGGGGAGTAAATGCCGGCGATTGCTCAATTTATGGATCGATCACCATATAACTTAGCGCTGTAGTACTAAAGCACATCACGATCACATCATGGCGTTGACGGAATCCTCCCTATTCCTCAATATCTTCCCCCATGAGCCGCGCCACTTCGAAGCAGTCCTTGTCGCCGCGGCCGGAGAAACTGACGACGACGACATCTTCATGGCTGCGTTTGGCGGCGACGCGCATCGCCTCGACGATGGCGTGCGATGTTTCGAGCGCGGGCAGGATGCCTTCGAGCCGGCTGCAGAGTGAAAACGCCTTGAGAGCATCGTCGTCGCCGACGCTGGTGTAGTGGACGCGTTTGGTGTCTTTCCAGTAGCTATGTTCCGGTCCGACGCCAGGGTAATCGAGACCCGCTGAGACGGAGTGCACGTTCGCGGTCTGCCCATCTCCGGACTGGAGCACGTAACTCATCGAACCGTGCAGCACGCCCGGTTTGCCGTGGCTGAGCGTCGAAGCGTGGTCGCCTTCCTTCGCGCCGCGGCCGCCGGCCTCGACGCCGATGAGTTCGACGTCGGTCTCGCCGATGAACGGATAGAACATGCCGGCCGCGTTGCTCCCGCCGCCGACGCAGGCGATGACGACATCGGGCAGTCGGCCCAGTTGTTCGTGGCACTGGCGTTTGGTTTCAGAGCCGATGACGGATTGAAAGTCGCGCACCATCATCGGGAACGGATGCGGCCCGACGACGCTGCCGATGATGTAATGCGTATTCTCGACACTCGCCATCCAGTCGCGCATCGCCTCGTTGATGGCGTCGCGGAGCGTTCGGCTGCCAGAAGTGACGGAGATGACTTCGGTGCCCATGGCCCGCATTTTGAAGACGTTGAGTTTCTGCCGGCGCACGTCCTCTTCGCCCATGTAGACCTGGCATTCAAAGCCGAACAACGCCGCCGCCGTGGCCGTGGCGACTCCATGCTGCCCGGCGCCCGTCTCGGCGATGATGCGCGGCTTGCCCATGCGCTGGCATAACAGAGCCTGACCGAGGCAGTTGTTGATCTTGTGGGCGCCGGTATGGTTGAGGTCTTCACGCTTGAGGTAGATACGTGCTCCGCCGGCTTCCTTCGTCAAGCGCTCCGCGAAGAAAAGCTGGGACGGCCGACCGACGTAGTAACGCAGGTAATAGTCGAGCTTCTTTTGAAACTCGGGATCCTCGCGCGCGGCCTCGTAGTGCTCGGTGAGTTGCCGAAGCGCGAACATCAGCGTTTCGGGAACGTATCGTCCGCCGAAGGGCCCGAATCGGCCGTGGATATCAGGAACGGTGGTGGTGGTATGCATGTCGGTATTCTACCAAAAAAGCTATCAGCTATCAGCCGTCAGCTTTCAGCCAAACCGATGTCTTGCATGGCTGAGAACTGACGGCTGATAGCTGATAGCTGATAGCTGATAGCGTTTTAACGAATTCCCAGTTTCATTGCCGTTTGCGGGTCGATTTTCTTGATGGCGGCGCCGACAGCCTGGCGGAAGCGGGCGTCGTCGTCTTCGCGGTAGATCGCGACCAGCGATCGCATCGAGGGCTGAGCCGCCGCGCCCATCTCGCCCAACAAGAACGCGGCCTGGCGGTCGAGCGTCGTCGATGCAAGCGTTTGCTCGATGATCGGCAGCGATTCCTTCGTCTCGCCGGTGATCTGCCAGAGGGCGAAGGCGGTCCAGAGTTGCACCTCGGCGTCATTGTCCTTCAGGCCCTTGGTCAAGTCTGATAGCGCCGGTTTCGCGGCAGGGCCGATCGCGCCAAGCGTGGTAATGGCGCGGATGCGCAGATCCTTGTCTAACAGCAATTTCGCCAAAGGCCCGACAGCATCCTTGGCAGACGCCTTCATTGCAGCGAGAGCCTGGCAGGCGGCATCGCGAACATCTGGAGATTTGTCCGCAAGCTCCTTGACCAAATGGGCCGAATGGGCGCTGTCACCCGTGACGCGCCAAAGAGCCAGCGCTGACTGAATGCGGACAGCAACTTCCTTGTCCGCCACGGCCTTTTGCAACGCGGGTAAGCTTGATCGAGCCTCAGGTCCTATCTTTCCGAGGGCGACGGCCGCGCCTCGCCGAGTCGCGGGATCGGCATGCCCCAGCGCGACCACCAGCGCCTTCGTCGCCGACGCGGCCGACGGCCCCATCGCGCCGAGCACATAAGCGGCGACGTGACGACGATCCGGCGACGTGTGCGACACGGATTCGGCAAGTGTCGGCACGATCGTCGGCCCCAGGTTCGCGAGCGCGGCGCCGACGAACGGTTCCATCAGGAAGAACTCCTTATCCCCAGCAAGATCGAGCATCGGCCCCGCAGCCGCTTTCGCCGTCGGCCCGATCTCGCCAAGCGCGGTGATAGCGGAGAGCTTTACGTCAAGCTTTGGATCCTTGAGCAATTCGATCATTGCCGGGATGGCGGGCTTCGCCTTCGTGCCGAAAAGTGCGATCACCGGCGGAGCGGCGGCGCGGCCATTCGCGTCGGGGTCTTTCATCGCCGTCAGCAGTGTCGGCAGGAGCGAGGCCACCGGGGGCGGATCGATTTTCCAGATCGCCTCGACGGTTTTTACCCGTACCTGCACGTTTTTGTCCTTCAACAATTCACGCAATTCGGGCAATGCAAACTTTGCCGTCGGGCCAAGGTTCGCCAGCGTCTGAGCGGCGCGGTAGCGCACCTTGGGATCTGGGTGCTGCAACGCCTTGAGGCCTTCGGGTTCCGCCGGTGGTTTCTTTTTCTTGGGATCGCCGGCATCGCCGTTGATGGCGACAAGAAACGAGACGAAGAGAGGAATGATCTGCGACATGTATCTTTCCGAAATAGTGAGGCAACGTCGGGTTGCGGATTTTCGTTTAGCGCTCGCGAAACTCCGCGCGAACGCTAAACAAATGGCAAGCGTCACGGCGTTCCAGGGCGTTCCTTCTCCAGGGGCGTCACCCAGAGGTAAACGCGGTGTTCGCGGCTGCCGTCGCTCGGGCGGAAGTTGAGTTCGCGTTTCGGCCTAACGCCTTCCATGTTGAAATCGTGCGACACGATTCGGCAACCCGGCTTGAGTTTTTCGAGCTGCGGGATCAGCTTCACATTGAGCCGAGGCAGCAAGTACAAAGTAATGACGTCCGCCTTGGCCAGATCCAACTCGAAAATGTCCTGTTCCTTGATCGTGACAAGATGCTCGACGCGATTCTTCTTGACGTTTTCCAGCGATTCGCGCACACGAACCGGATTGATGTCAAAACCCCAGGCGCGGACGCCGAATTTCTTCGCCGCGGTGACGGGAATGCGCCCATCGCCGCAGCCGAGATCGTAGACGATCTCGCCAGGGCGAACATCGGCGAGTTCGAGCATCTTTTCGACGACTTCGGTCGGCGTGGGTACGTAAATGACATCGGGTTCGCGAAAGGGCTTTTCTTGGCCAAATGCTGGAATCAGCGCGATGGCTACGGCTCCAAGAAGCGTTAGGCTGAGAGCAATGACACTTTTCATGGAATTTCTCCAGCAGAAGGTAACTCAGGAATTTCGGCCTAAATCTTGAATGCCTTGGTTGCCCGGTTCGCCAACGATTGCTGGCGGCGTGATTGTATCCTCAATCGGCAGCGCGACGTTCGGTTTCTGTTCCGCTCCCGATAGCCAGTAGAGCGGCAGGCCCAGGAATAATGGCACGAAACCAAGAAGAGAGATCCACTTCGCATAGGTAATAGCGGAAACAAAACCGAACAGACACATGCCGCAGAAAATAATCGGCAATACGGGGTACCACGGGGCCCGCAGGATGAATGGCCGTTCGATATTCGGATCGCGAGCACGAAGAGCGAACATGGAGAAGCCCGTGAGGAGGAAGAAAATCCAGAACACCGGCGCCCCACCGGCGTAGAGCGTATTGAACCCGCCGAAGTATTGGCCCCAAGGAATCTTCGCGATTCCCACGGTAACGAGTGCGGAGTCCACGGCATCGCGTCCCATGCTCGTGCCCACGACGAGGATCATGGAGATCGTGACGAGAGCCTGGGCAACCAGCGACAGCATCGGTGATTTAAAGGTTTTGTTCCAGTAACCAAGAAACGCGAAGACACTGTGCTCTTTGCCCAGGGTCAGGTAGACGCGCGAACCGGTGAAGATCAAGCCGTTCATTGCGCCGAGCGCGGATGTCATGACAATGACGCTGATGATCTTCCCGCCCACCGGGCCAAACGCATTTGTCAGTACATCCGCCGCGATTGTGGGCCGCCAGTTTCGCGCTCCGGCGAAGCCCAGAGAAAGTATGTATGCAAAGTTCACCAGTAGGTAAACGACCGTAATCCCGATCGTGCCGTAGAGCAATGCCTTGGTGATATTGCGGCGATCGCTTAGATCGGCGGCGACGAACGCCGCATCATTCCATCCGCCGAATGCATAGAGCACAAGAATCATGGCCAGCGGAAACCCGCCGCCGCCAATTGTAATGTTCTCCGGCACTTCGAACGCTTTTTCAGCCGGGTGAATAAGAGCAGCCGCGACGATCAGCGATAGGCCAATGAGCTTGACTACGACGAGGCCATTCTGGACCCATTTGCCAAACACCACGCCGAAAAAGTTCAAGAGCGTCAAAACGACGACGGCTCCAATCCCAGCCTCCGCGGCAAAACGAGCCTTGTCGGCGTCTTCGATGCCAAACAGGCCCGCGCAGTATTCGCCAAAGATAAACGCCATGGCGCCCGTGCTGCTGGACAGAATGACTGCAAGTTGCGCCCAGCCAAACAGGAAGCCCATCGGGCGGTCGAAAGCGCGGGTCAGGTAGACATAGTCTCCGCCAGCCCGAGGATACGTCGTCGCCAATTCCGCGTAGCACAGAGCGCCAATGAACGATAGCAATCCGCAAAATGCCCAGACGCCCAGCGCGACCCACGGTCCACTGACGTTTTCAAAAATCGTCGGCGGCGTCGTGAAAATACTCGACCCGATCACGATGCCGATGATGATGCTGACCGTGTCCCAAAGGCTGAGCTTGCCGTGTCCCGATTCGGCTGCTTCGCCTTCTTTGTTCTCCGCCATTGCAGTTGCCTCGTGTGCTCTTCGGTTGCGCTGGTGAAGGGATTTTGTACCGGAATGCCTGCCGTGCTGCCAATCTATTTGGCGGAAAAACGAACCAAACATCTCCGCCCAGGTTTCCCTACAATGCCCCCATGAATTCCACGGCCAAGCGTTGGTTGGTGCGCGCGATCAAGCTGACGATCGCACTCGTGGTGCTCTTTTTTATCGGTTTGCAATTCTGGAAGGACCTGCGCAATCTCGATTACTCGGAGATTCACCTCCAACCTGGCTTGCTCGTCCTTTCCGGCGTTGTCTACATCATCGGTTTGGTGCCTTCGGCTTATTTCTTTCGGCATGTGCATGAACTTTTCGGATATCCCCTGCCCCTTTATTCTTGCACGCGTGCGCATCTGATCGGCCATCTTGGTAAGTACGTGCCTGGCAAGGCGATGGCGCTGCTCATGCGTTCCGCGCTTCTCAAGCCGATGGGGGTTCCGTACGGAGTCTCGCTGATTGTGTCGTTCTACGAGGTATTCACCGGCATGGCGTCGGGCGCTTTTTTGGCAGCGATGGTCTTTCTTTGCGATCCCCCGACGATTCCCGACAGCTTGCATGACCATATTCCAGCCGACTGGCATCCCGCGTGGTTTGGAGCGGGATTGCTCGCGGTTTGCGGCTTGCCCCTGCTGCCAGGCGTATTCAATTTCATCATTGGGCGGATGACAGCAAAGCTTTCGACCGTCGAAATGTATCGCTTGCCGCCTCTTCGCTATCCGACGCTGCTTTTTGGCATGTTCGTAACCGCGCTCGGCTGGTGGCTACAGGGTCTAAGTGCGTGGATTCTCGTATGCAGCATCATTCCGGACATGGCAGGACTGTCGTTTGAAGCGGTCGCGCAATACACTGCCGCCATCGCGTTCACGAATGTCGTCGGTTTCGTCGTGGTATTCCTGCCCGCCGGTCTGGGTGTCCGCGAGTTGTTGTTGAAGCACCTATTCGCGGATGCCGGTCCGGAGGCGCTGGTCGCGGTAGCCGTCATCCTTCTCAGGCTCGTGTGGGTCGGAGCGGAAGCCGTGGCGGCCCTCGCATTATTCTGGATTAAACCAAGCAAAGTCGTCGACGAAAACTACCCCAAGCCCAGCGGGTGAGGTACTCCGAACCCCTGGGATCGCGACCGATCATTGTTTCCTTGGAGCATCTCTTTCCCCATGATCTCGATTGTCATTCCCGTTTTCAATGAGCAAGACAGCCTCGTCGCATTGCACGCCGAATTAGCGGCCGTCGCACAGGCGGCGAATCTCACCATGGAGATCTTGTTCATCGACGATGGCTCGACCGATGGTTCCTGGAACGTGATTCGTGATCTCGCCGATCAAAATCCTGGCGTTCATGGCGTCCGCTTTCGCCGTAATTTTGGCAAGGCGGCGGCGCTATCGGCGGGATTCGCTGCGGCACGCGGCGACATCATCCTCACGCTCGACGCCGACCTGCAAGACGATCCCGCGGAGATTCCGAACTTTCTGAACAAATTGAATGAAGGCAACGACGTCGTCAGCGGCTGGAAAAAGAACCGACTCGATCCCTGGCATAAAACCTGGCCGAGCTGGGTGTTCAACGGCATGGTCAGCTGGCTAACCGGCGTGAGCCTGCATGACCACAACTGCGGCATGAAATGCTACCGGGCTGAGGTCTTTCGTGAGGTTCGACTTTACGGCGAGTTGCACCGCTTCATCCCCGTGCTCGCTGCCGCTCGCGGATTCAAAGTCGCCGAGCTAGCCATCAACCATCGCGAACGCAAGTTCGGCTATTCCAAATATGGCGTCCGCCGATTCATCAAGGGCTTTCTCGATCTACTCACCGTGAAGTTCTTGACCGGCTTCGGCCAACGCCCACAGCATTTGCTCGGCAGCATCGGTCTGTTCAGCTTTCTCGCGGGCAATCTCGGCATGCTTTATCTGGCCGTCACGTGGTGCCTGCGGCTCTTCAACGAAACCTGGTTCCCGGAGCTGCACAAACGGCCGTTGCTGATCTATAGCGTTGCCGCCACGTTGATGGGCGCGCAGATGATGTCGATCGGTTTTCTCGCGGAACTCATCACCGCCTACCTCGGCAAGGATCAGGAAAGCTACAGCGTCAAAGAACGCACGCCCGGAACGCGGCAGGACGGCGGGAATGTGGTAAACTAGCAGGAGACAACAAAGCCCATCCAGGAGGCGTGACCATGGCCAGCGCGGACTTGACGGAAATCGAAACCGACGCGGAACTGCCGGCCGCACGTCCCTTTCTCCGCCGTGTGCGCATCCGAGGCTACAAAAGCATCGCGTTCTGCGACGTTACGCTCGAACCGCTGACGGTACTGGTGGGGCGAAATGGTTGCGGTAAGAGCAACTTTCTGGACGCGCTGGCGTTTCTGCGCGACGCCGTGAAGTATGACGTTCGCGAAGCAGTCCAGCGTCATGGCGGCTGGTCGGCGGTGGCATGTCGGACAACAAATGCGCCGATCGAGTTTCAAATTGTAACGCCCATCTCCTGTGACACCGAAGCGACAAACGGTACGGTTCAACATGGTGATTTAGTTGACCTCGTTTACAGTCTTCGCATCGTGGGGGGAAACGACGTTGCACCAAGAGTTGACATCGAAACCCTGGGCTTTACGAACCCGAACGGAGATGTGGAGTCGCTTTTTGAGCGTGATACGTCCAGTTCCACGTTAGGTTTCTCGTTTCTCCCAACGTCAGGAATGTTGGAGACGGTCTTGGGGAAAGGCGGAGGGACTACCAGCGCAAAACTGGCAGTTCAGCCTGAAAATTGTTCAATTCGCTTTCTGAACCATGAGCCCTACTCGAAACTCACAGACGCGATACGCAAGTCGGCTTTCTTGAATCCGAATCCTGACGCGATACGCAATCAGCAGATTCCGAGTTCCGGTATGTTCCTTGATAAGAATGCTGCAACATTGCCAAGTGTGATCCGGCAGTTTGCCCAGTCTTCCAGGAGTTGGTTTGAACGTGCGAGCCGCTATGTCCGATACATTGTGCCGGAGGTAGCAGATTTTAGACACATTCGGTACGGCGAGTCTGAAACCATTCGTTTCTGGATGAACAGTAAGGTCAATAACGATTCCTTGGAATTTGACGCCCGAAGCATGTCCGACGGAACACTACGCGCGATTGCTTGTATCATCGGTGCTTTCCAAGACATACCGCCAATGGGCCGCCCTAGCCTCGTCGGCATCGAAGAACCGGAAACGTCACTGCATCCGGGCGCGATGAATGGGTTGGTTGACGCCCTGGACGAAGCGTCGCTGGCGACCCAGATCATCATTACCACGCATAGTGCTGAACTGCTAGACAACCCGACGATCAAACCAAAAAATGTTCGCGTCGTGCAGATGGAGGACGGCAAAACGATCATCGGCCCCGTAGATGCGGCATCGTTCGAAATCGTGCAAGATAACCTCAGTTCGCTCGGCGGCCTGGAGAGAGACAATCTGCTTGAAGTCGATCTGGATGATCTGGATCGGCAACAAAAATTAGCCAATGCGGAAACAGGCTCCGAATGACACTTTACATCCTACCAATCGTCGAAGGCCATACGGAGGTCGATTGCGTGGAGCGCCTGCTGCACCGAATCTGGAATGAAATAATTCAATCACCAGAACGCCTACAAGTCCTTCGCCCATCGCGCGGAAGCCGCTTGGCGCTTACCAATGAATCGCATCCGCAACTTGTGACCAAGGTGAACGAGGCCTATAAGAATCTGAACAAACGGGTGACGCGAGACCAGCACGGACGAGGAGCGCTTTTGATATTGCTGGATGCTGAGAACGATTGTCCTGCAATTCTCGGGCCTTCTTTGTTGAATCGGGCACAGAAAAATCGGTCCGATGCTAATATCATTTCATGCGTAATCGCCAATCGTATGCTCGAAAATTGGATCGTTGCCGGGGCATCGACCTTGGCTGGCATGAACGGACTTCCCGAAGTTATTGACCGTGACGCATTTCATGATTGCTTTGGCGAGATTGACGGCAATGCCATTGAGAATTGCAATGGTGTAAATTGGATTGAGCAACAGATTCGGCTCGTCGACACTGCTCGATCCTACAAGAAGACCTCGGATGCGAAGGTGTTTTTTCAAGCCATCGACCTCGCCGAATGCCGCCAAAACAGTCCTTCCTTCGACAAACTCTGCCGCGAGTTGAAAAAATGGATCCAGTAACACCACCCGCCGATCCCACCGCTCAACTCCGCCGCTGGGCGTACCACCTCATTATCGCCGTGGCGTTTGCGACGGCTTGCGGGCGCATCATCTCCGTCCAGCGCGTTTATGCTCCGGCCTTTCATCGCGATGTCGAGAAAAAGGGCGACCGCCGGCCTCTTTGGCCGAGCGCCAGGCCGAACCCGATGGCGACCTTCAGCTCCAACGACCGCTCGCGCTGGGCCACGATTCGCGCTCTCGTGGACGAAGGAACCTACGTCGTCGGCAAGCGAGACACCACCGTCGTACGCGATTCCGTGATCGCCAACCTCTCCGCGTGCAATCCGTATCAAGCCGTCGCCCTTGCCCAGACGGGCTATCTGACGCGCACGAACAGTCGATCGGGCATCATCTTCGAGGACGGCTGGCAGACGATCGATGCCGTGCTCCATCCCGATACGCTTGAGTTCTATTCCAGCAAGCCGCCGCTGCTTTCGACGATTCTCGCCGGGCTATATTGGCTGCTCAAGCAACTCTTCGGATGGGATCTCGTATTACATCATGCGACCGTGGTGCGTACGATCCTGGTGCTTATCAACGCCTTGCCTTTCGCGGGCTACCTTTGGCTATTGACTCGCATTGCCGAGACGTGGGGCAAGACCGACTGGGGCAAGCTGTATATCGTCGCCGCGGGCGCGTTTGGCACGCTCGTGACGCCGTTTTTGATCACGCTCAACAATCACACGATTGGCGTGTTTTGCGTGATGGTCGCCTGGTATTCGGCGCTGGAGATCTGGCGCATCACGTCCCGGGCGACGGGCGAGGGAAGATGCCTGCACTATTTCGCCGCCGGCTTGTTCGGATCGTTCGCCGTCACCTGCGAACTTCCTGCCCTGTCGTTTGCAACGGCGATCTTCATCATGCTGCTCTGGTGGAATCCAATTCGTGCATTGTTGCTTTTCCTGCCGCCGGCTCTCATTCCCGCAGCCGGATTTTTCGCGACGAACTATGCAGCCATCGGCATGCTGCAGCCAGCCTACGCGGAATTCAAAGGGCCGTGGTATCAGTTCGAGGGCAGCCACTGGAAGATATTGCCGAAGGAATTCAGCAAGAAAGGCATCGACTTCGCGAAGAACGTCGAGACCCGGCTGGAATACGCGATGCACGTGCTGATCGGCCACCACGGCCTCTTCTCGCTTACGCCGATCTGGATTCTGTCGCTGCTGGCGATGATCGCCGGGTCGGTGCGAATCGGCTCACTTTGGCGGCAGGCGCTGTTCAGAGAGCAGGCCGATTTTCCGTGGTTCGTGCAGCCACTGGCTCTAGCGCTCACGGTCGTGGTCGCGGCATTCTACATCACGAACGACAGCGCGAACTACGGCGGATTCACGAACGGCCTACGCTGGATGATGTGGCTCACGCCGATCTGGCTGACCTGCCTGATCCCACTCGCGGACCGCCTCGCAACCTCGTGCTGGCTGCGCTGGCTAGGCGTGGTCCTGCTGGCAGCCTCCGCCTTCTCGGCCTGCTATCAGCTCTGGAACCCGTGGCGGCACCCGTGGATTTTCGACCTGATGATCGAACTCGGCTGGCAGGGATATTAGGCGCCTTCAGGGGCCAGATAACGGTTCGGCTTGCATGGCGTTTGACGCTTAGCGACAAACATACTTTTCTCGGCGATGACGCAGGGAATGATACGCCGCACCTAGAGGTGACCCACTTCGATCGGAGGAGTCACTCGCCCGTTTGTGCCGCACCTGGGGCCATTTGGCAGTGATGACTTGGCCAACAGGAGCGTCCCGGCATGACGGCCCATGTGCCTTCAGGGGGCCAGCGTCCGTCTCACGGAATCGGCTGCCGCAAGCAAGGCGGTCAACCGCAGGGTGGCACTTCCCGTCGCTTTTGGCGATTAGGGGAAACCACCTAGCCTAACGACATGTTCAGGAGCGGCGGCCGCGCTGAGGGGCGTGATGTCACGAAAAACCAGTATCGCGGCCGCCGTCTGCTGAAGCGTCTGGTTCTGCGACGATCGCCCAGCGGCTAATACGTGTCTACACAATACGTCTCGATGAACTCCGCCTGCTGTCCGTCCCAGCGCCACAGTTCGTGGTTGGCTCCGCCAGCAAGACTGCCCCACTGAACCCCACTGACGACGACCCAGTAGGAACACCCCTCGGGGATAGGATAGTGGCGGCGGATACTTTCCCCATCAGCTCCGGACAGTCCCTCGCGCAACGACCACCAAGCGAGGGCGTACCACCAAAAGGCTTCATGATCCACCGAGTAGACCTCGGAAAACCATCGCTCACGTTCCTCCTCCAGGAGGAGTATTGCCCCGGTGCCTCCGAATACCTGCTGGGCAGCGGCCAACCCGGCTCGCGTGGTCGAAAGGATGGCCGCCTGGTTGGGCTTACGCTCCAAGATGCACCGCCTGTCTTCGGACGCGACAAACGCCTGCATCTTGGCAAGAAGAACTCGATACTGCTCACGCTCAGTGGCCGAGAAACCGCCTATCATCGGGACAGGAACCGCTCGGCGACATTCAGCCGCGAAGTCTTGCAGCCAAGGATGCCATTGGTTGTACGCCTCGGCCGCTTCCTCTTCCTTGCGAAGAAACCCCCAGAAGAACTCTTCGCCGTGTCCCTGCCAAAGCCCTTGCCAGAACTTCAAATCAACGTCGCCAACGTAACCGAGTTGCGCGAGCCGTCGCGTCGCCTTGTCGCTGAGTGCCATGAGACGTCTCCCGCAGAACGACCCGCTCAGCAGCGGCGGCCGCGCGCTGAGCCGTCATGTCATGAGGAACCAGTATCGCGGTCGCCGTCTGCTGAAGCGTCTGGTCCACTGGCCTCGCACTCAACGGACTAACGTCGCACCAGATGCAATTTGCTCCTTCGAAGCGCCGACCAGCATGACACCAATATTGCTACCACTGCGGCCGACGGAAACCGGTGAGCCGAACGCTTCGAGTGCTTCCACTTCGACCGCTATTTCGTCGTTCCCCTGCTTGATTTTCAAACGGTCGCCTGGCCGGACCTCGCCTTCTGCGATCTTGCCAACGACAACCACATTCCCCGGAATCTTGAGAGCAAACGCGTCATCAATCGGCATGCGGAACGAAGTTGACGCGGGACCAAGTGGTGCAGGCTGCGAACGCATCCACTGCCAGCAAACCCACGCCCCAACCCCGATAACGACGATTGCCATCACAACGTATGGGGCGTATCTCATCGTAAAACCAAAGGCAGCGAACGTTAAGGATTTTATCCGTCGTGCTCCGCGTGCAAGCGGTGGTGCTTTCGCGAGCGCCTCGTGGCGGAGCACGACGGATAAAATCTTGTTGGACTGAATCGCGGACCCAATCTCCTTTGGACACGGAATCCGCAGACTCCTCTCATTATCCCTTGGCATTCGCTCGCGTCAATCAAATTTTGGCTTCATTCTCATACAGATTCCTGGATCCTGGCGCCTCGCTTTTCGCCGATTTACGGCAAAATATCACCTCGGCGCGCACGACGTACGCTCGGCGATCGCCTCGTTTTTTTTTTGGCGAACTCGTCTCATCCGCTAACTCGTGCTGGCGATGAAATGCATCACGCGGAGCGTGACGCCTACGGTAATCGCGTGCGTCGCATAAGCCCGCAGGCTCGCTGCGGGCTTGGGGGTACTATTTTTGATCGTAACGCGCCGGGGTTGCCGTCGTCAAAGTCGGTTGCGAGATTTTTTTTCGATTGAGCGGTTGGCGCGAGCGCTAGACGTGAAACCAGTCCCTATACCCCTCCCCCGGCTTGTTGGCCAACACCCCCCAAAAGTGCAAAAAAAGGCCGAAAAAGTGCGAAAGCGCTTGGCCAACAGCCGATGGCCAAGCGCCCCTGCTGCCGGTCAGATCAGCCGCGTCACGCCGGGCATGGCGACTTCGGAGGCGGGCGGCGCCGATTGAAAGGTGTAGCCGGCGGGGGAGAGGTTTTCGCGGGAGTTCATGGCCTGGTCCCAGGTGACGAGTTGGCCGGTGTAGGCGGCCTGGCGGGCCATGATCGCCATCAGGGTGCTCTTGGCCATGTAGTCGCCGTTGTTGATCGGGCGGGCGTTGCGAATACTGGCGAAGAGGACGTCGTGTTCGGTCTGATACATGTCGTTGGTCGGGCCTTCGTAAACGCGTTCGTTGCCGCCGGTGCGGATCACGAGACCGCGTCGGCGTTCGGTGAGTAATGCCGTGCCGCGCTGGCCCAGGGCGTGGCCGCTCATGTCATTTCGGCAACCGGTCTGTTGCCGGCAATGGCTGAAGAGTTTGGCGCCGTTTTCCCATTCGTACACGACGCTGAAATGATCGTAGATATGCCCGAACTCGGCCCCGGTGCGAACCTGCCGGCCGCCGGTGCCATAGCAGCGGACGGGATAGGTGTCGCGCATGAGCCAGGCGCAGACATCGAGGTAGTGAACGTGCTGCTCGACGTTGAAGTCGCCGGACAGCCAGGTGTAGTAGTACCAGTTGCGCATCTGCCAGGTCATGTCGGACCAGCCCTCGGCTCGTTCACGCCGCCAGATCGGGCCGCGGAGGTCGTTGGCCTGCATGGCGACGATATCGCCGATCGCGCCGTCGTGAATGCGCTGCACGGTGTCCTTGAAGCCATTGTCATGGCGAAGGCACAGGCCAGAGACGACGGAGAGATTTCGGCGGCGGGCTTCGACGCAGGTTTCGAGCACCGAGCGCACACCGGCGGCGTCCACGGCGCACGGCTTTTCGGCGAAGATGTGTTTGTTCGCCTGCACCGCGGCACGGATGTGCATCGGCCGAAAGTGCGGCGGCGTGCATAGCAGCACAACATCGCACGACGCGATGACCTGATTGTAGCCGTCGAACCCGACGTGACGCCGGGCAGCGGGCACGTCGATTTTGTTGGCGATGTCCGCGTCGTTTTGCAGGCGCGTCAGGCTGCTCTGGAGGCGGTCGTCGAAGGCGTCGGCCATGGCCCAGAGTTTGACATTGCGATCGGCTCGCAAGGCTTGCGACGCTGCGCCGGTGCCTCGACCGCCGCAACCGATCAGGCCGACTTTGATCTCACCCTCACGGCCCTGAGCGTGAGCATTGGCGGCGACGAGGCCGGTCGCCGCGATCGCGGCTGAAGTCTGGAGGAAGGAGCGGCGGGTGGTAGATGTGCTCATTTTTTTTCTCACGCCCAAGGGTGAGCGCAGCGAACCCTTGGGATGTTCCACGCGATGATCCCAAGGGTTCGCTGCGCTCACCCTTGGGCTTGCTGTCGTTACTTTTTTTCGGCGGCCAATTGCATTATCTCAAACCGCCGAAAGGCGATCTCGAAGCCTTCCGTCTGCAACAGGATCTTGCCGGCTGCGGGATAAACGTCGAACGCTTCGTTCACTTTGGTGCCGTTGACGATGATCTCGATCTTGGCGCCGCGGCAGATGCACTCGACTTTGGTCCAATCGCCGAGTTTGCTTTCGACGTCGTCTTTGCCGTTCGTGTCAAGCAGTTCCTTGAAGCCGGCTTCGTGTTTGTGCCACCAGAGTTGGCCCTTGGTGAAGGTGCGGACCTCACCGCCTTTGCTCCAGCGTGGGCGTTTGTCGGCGCCGAGTACGGTCTCGGCCTTGAGCGCCACGGGGATGACTTCGCCCTTGGCGTCTTTACCGCGAATGGTGATGAGATCGCCGACGCAGCCTTGCGCAAGCTGGCATTCGATGGACGCCATCCAGGTTCCGCCGGCGCCGCCGTCGGGTCCGGTGGCGTGGAGCAGGATGCCGGAGTTGCGCACGTACTTGCCTCCATCGGTGCGTTTGCCCCACTTGTATTCGACGGTTAAGTGATAGTCCTTATAGGATTTTTCCGTAGCGACGTAGCCGAAGCCATCGCCGGAAAGATGCAGGATGCCGTCCTTGACGCTGAAGACCTTGCGTGGGTCGTCGCGTTTGGTGTCCTTAAGCCAGGTAGTCAGGCCCGCCAGATCCTTGCCGTTGAAAAGCGGCGTTGCCTTCGTCGGCGAGACCGCGATGTCCTGGCCTTTGGCTTGAGAGATTGAAAAAGCGAGAATCGCCAATGTGCAAAGTATTTGCCTGTGCATCGTGTCCCCCCGGATGTTGATTTGATCTTATCCGGCACGTGCTAGAAATGGAAGCGAAAAGTTCGTTGCCGACAAATTCGAATCCCGCTCGGCTCGCGGGGCAGACTGGTTTACGCGGCCGGCTGCTAGTCCGAACTCCGAAGTTCATGAAACGGCATCACGAGCATGGCAGGTAGGCTGTCGGCAGCATCCTCGTCGCGCATCTCCGCGAGGCCGAGCGGCATTGCAGTTTGGGAATTCGCCGGCGCTGCGAGGTAGGTTCCGAGCAGGTAGTCCCACCACGGCAGATTGAACCCGAAATTCATGTTTCGTTCGTCTGCATTTGCTGAGTGGTGGATACGATGCATGTCCGGCGTGACAATAAAAAGACGAAGAACGCAGTCCAGCCAATTGGGCAGCTTGATGTTCGCGTGATTGAAAAGCGATGTCGCATTCAACAGTATCTCAAACGCCAATACGGCCAGCGCGGGCACGCCAAGCAAAAGCACGGCGGCGCATTTTATCCCGTACGACAATAGCATCTCCAGCGTGTGGAAGCGTATTCCCGTCGAAATGTCCACATCCAGATCAGCGTGGTGGACGCGGTGCAAACGCCAAAGTATCGGCAATGCGTGAAAGAGGACGTGCTGCAGGTAGATCACCAAGTCCAGGGCGATCACCGCTAGGACAACGGCAACGCCAGCAGGCAACTCCACATTGTTGAAAACGCCCCAACAGTTGGACCTCGCGAATTCCGCAATCATCGAAAGGCTCAACGGGAATGCAATACGCAGCCCCAGCGAATTCAAGGCGACCAACGACAGATTGCCAAGCCAGCGTCTCGACTTGCTCGCCGTCAGGCGCCGGCGCGGCATTGCCAACTCGACCATAGCGAGTATGCCAAAGACGGCTCCGAACGCGATCAGGCGTAGTGAATCCTCGTGATGCATCGTGCAAGCTCAGCGGTGAAAAGCGAATGGACCGACGATCTTCGATCAACCTACCAGATTCGCCATTCGCTCGCACCGTGAGTTAGGCAATAGAGATGAGCGGCATCAATAGCAATGCTTATGACTGGTGAGCCCGCGAAGTTCTACTCGCGTTTTGCCGAGGGCGGCGAGTCGAGGATGTCGAGGAACAACCGGGCGGGAATTGGCAGCACGCGCCGGCGGTCCCAGACCACGAGCATGTCGCGAACCAGATTCAGGCCGACGATATCGACGGATTGCAACGTGCCAGCCGAGATCTCCTTTTGCACCGCGCGATTGGAGACGACGGCGACACCCATGCCGCGGTGCACGGCTTCCTTGATCGCCTCGTTGCTGCCGAGTTCCAGCGCGATGCGCAGGTCGTGCAGCTTGTGACCGGCTTTCACGAGTTCCTGCTCGAGGCACGATCGCGAGGCCGACCCGGATTCGCGAACGATCAAAGGCTCAATCGCGAGTTGTTTCAGCGTGATTCTTTTCTTGCCCGCGAATGCATGCGTCGGCGGGATGATGAGCGACAATTCGTCGCTGCCAAAAGCGCGAAACTCGAGGTGAGGGCTATCGCCTCGGCCGCCTACCATGCCGAGATGAACCTGGCCCTGTTCGACGAGACCGAGCACTTCTCGGCTATCAGTGACGCTGGCGCGGACCTGCACGTGTGGATGCTTGGCCTGGAACCTGGCGAGAAGATCGGGAAGCAGATGTTCGCCGGGAACCGAGCTCGCGGCCAGGATGAGTTCGCCCGTGAGAGGCTTTACAAGCCCCGTGATTTCGCCAATAGCCTCGCGATGCAGGGCGATGATGCGCAGGGCATAACCGTACAAGCAGTGGCCGGCCTCGGTGAGAAGCACATGCCCGCCCTGGCGATGGAACAACGAGTTCTTCAGGGCTTTCTCCAGCGCCTGGATGCGTTGGCTGACAGCCGCCTGAGTCAATCCGAGAGCACGGGCGGCGCCGGTAAAGCTACTCAGTTCGGCGGCCTTGATGAACGTCTCGAGATGGGGCAAACTGTCCGAGTCACTGGCGGCCATGATGGGTGCGCTCAAATGCCTGAATGGAGCCACGAAACGCGAAACCGCCGCGATGATTGGTTTCATCGCGGCGGCTTGAATAATTCCTCCAACATCCGAAATCGGCGTTGGTAGACGGGATTACTTGCTTGGCAGAATCTTCGGGATGTCCGCGACGATCGCCTCGATCGCCTTGCTGTTCAGCTCGCCCTTCTTGAAGGCGTGGTTGGCAGCAACCTTGCGCTTGTTGTAGAGAACAACAGTGATGTCGGCATCCTTCGAGACTTCGTACTTGCTCGGACCGGCCGGGTTGTCGATCGACAGCACGGTGCTCTTGATCCCTTCCTTGGTGGCGAGGGATTTTAGCGTGGATTCGAGCTTCTCGTCGTCGGTCAGGAACACGACGAAGCTGCCCATCTTGGCGGATTTGTTCTTGGCGGTCTCGGCGTCAATTTTCTTGACCAAACTGGTCAAGGAGTCGCTGACTTCGCGAGCGAAGATCATAGCGACCGGGTTGCCACCGTTGCTTCAGACGAGGCAGTGTTTTTTGCCAGCCTGGCCACCCGTCACATTGAGCGGATGGAATGGGCCGGGAATGCCCTTGCCCGTTTGCGGGCCCGACTTGAGCGCCCCACCAGCCGTCACGCTGGCAACCGCCAACATGGCGACGGCGAATGCGCCCATCGCGTATCGATGTTTCATTTGGAAACACCTCCTGTAAAAGTTCCTCGGAATCTGCCTTACCGAAACCATCGGCAAGATTCTTCGATTTACAATAAGCCGAAACACGACTCGCGGGAATTTGATTTCGCTTAATAGCTAACGACACACCCATAAGAAATTCTTATCGATCCATTTATCGGTGCTCGGCGTGGCCGCCAAAAAGGGCGCAGCCGCGATGGCGGCTCCATCGCGGCTGCATCTATTTTGAACCTGAGAGCCTGGCTGGTCTGATGAAAACCATTGAAAACTCGCACTGACGAGACAGTATCCAACGTCC
>CAZAFH010000139.1:16237-18972 GCA_964484265.1 uncultured Singulisphaera sp. | reverse complement strand
AGAAGGCTCAGTCCTTGGCCAGCGATGCTGATCCGCCCCTCACCCCCTGGCCCCTCTCCCCCACATTCGTGGGGGAGAGGGGAGCAATCGCGCAACAAATTTGAGATGAATCCAGGTGTCGTATTTCATCAGCCCACTTCGAGGTTGTATTTGGGTGACGTTTGCTTTGCCAAGGTGGTCGATCCAGAGCCAGCGGGTTTTTGCGGAGTTGGGACTTCGAGAAGCAAACCTTTCGAGGATCGGGCGTTCGGAATTGGGATCGCGCACAGCCAGCCATTTTTGGCGTTTTCGCAATGGCTTCATGGTGTTACGGCGAGACGTGGGTAAAACCGCCCCACTCGTGATACAGGCCTGGGGCCGTTTTACCGGGGGTTTTGATCGTATCGAAAAGGCTGAGCCACCCCTGGCCAGGAGAATACTTCCTATCCGTATATATTGCAGCAACTTATGTCATTCGTGCGAGTTTTGTCGCAATGGGTATCAATTGTGCTACGAGGTAAACGATCCCTGTTCGATGGATGTTAAAAAATATGGGGCGACAGAGGATTCATTGGAATATGCCCTGCCGAAACGACGTGACATGCCTGCGTGATCTTCTCTCCCGATCACCTTTTCTGCTTTTGACGTTCTCTCGACGAATTCGACCCGTGGCGCGAATTGCTTGGCGTTCCCGAACCGCAATACGATTTGGTGGAATGGATTGATGAAGCGCCGTATTTTTCAATATGTCACTTCGCCGGCGATGCTGCTGGGTTTGGTTCTGGTGATTGCGTGTACGGTCAGTGTCGTCGCGATTAATTTGCTTCAAAATCGCCTGATCGAACGGATCAACGACAAGGTCGCCAGCCGTCACGCCGCCCATGAGATGGAAGTGGCCGTGCATTCGATGCGGTTTCATTTCTTGACAAGCCTGATCAACCCGACGAAGGAGAATCGCGAGTTGATCAAGGCGGATCATTTTCAGTTCGAGGATGCCTTTCTCGAAGCGAAACAGCTCGCTCCGCCGGAGCAGGAGGCGCTGCTGCGCAAGATTCAGGATCGCTATCAGCGATATCGAGCGGAGCTTTCGGTGGATCAGAAGAAGACCAAGCCAAGCTCGCGCGAGGAGTTGCTGAAGTGGATCGAGGAACATCCCATACAGCAAGTCGTGGCGCCATGCGAAGAGTTGCTCGAGGCGAATCGCAAGCTCGTGCAGCAGAGCTTCGAGGAATCCCGCCAATCGAGCTGGCGGATCCAGGCGGTGCTCTTCGTGCTTGCGGTCGTTGGGCCGGTGGGCGGGTTGTTTTCGGGTTACTTCATGGCACGCAGCCTGAGCCGATCGATCGCCCGGCTGAAGGTTCGCGTGCAGGATGTTCATTCGCAGGTGGCGCCGGAGGAAGGCGTGGTCGATCTGCAGATGGGTGAAGACCTCGACGGCTTGCACGACGGGTTGGACATTGTTGTCCAGCGGGTGCAGGTCCTGGTCGAGCGCCTTCAGCAGCACCAGCGCGAACAGGCCCGTGCCGAGCGGCTTGCCGTGGCGGGGCAGATGGCGAGCAGTGTCGCCCATGAGATTCGCAATCCGCTTACCGCGATGAAATGGCTCGTCGATCACGCGCTGCAATCGTACCCGGATGAACCGATCAGCCTGCAAGACCTGCGCGTGCTGAAGGGCGAGATCGAACGGATGCGGCAGAGCGTGCAAGACATGCTCGATTTCGCGAGGCCATCGTTGTCCGTCCGCACGCGCGGCGATTTACGGAGCGTGGTCCGGCAGACGCTGGAACTGATACGGGTTCGCAAGGGCCAGCTGGGCGTTCTCAGCGAGTATGACTTGCCGCCGAACCCGATTTGGGCGGAGTTCGACGCGACGCAGATCAAGTCGGTGCTCGTCAACTTGCTGCTAAACGCTCTGGACGCGATGCCCGTCAGTGGAGTGCTTCGCGTGCACTTGGACCAGCCGACGCCCTCGGAGGTTCGCCTGGTCGTGGAGGACACGGGGCACGGCATTCCACCCGACATACTGCCCATCATCTTCACTCCGTTCGTCAGCACGAAGGAGTCTGGAACCGGCCTTGGTTTGGCGGTCACGAAACGAGTCATCGAAGAGCATTGCGGGACTATCGTCGCCATGAACCGCCGCGAAGGCGGTGCGCGGTTCGTCATCACGCTGCCAGCGCTGCCGACACCGATCAAAGAAATGGAGATGTCTCATGCCAACAAAGCCGAGGCTGTTGATCATCGATGACGAACCGACCGTTTGCTATTCCTTCCGACGGGTAATGGAAAAGCGGCAGTTCGTGATCGAGACCGCTCACACCGTTCAGCAAGGTCTGGCTACCTTCAACTCGTTTCGCCCCGATGTCGTTTTGCTTGACCTCAACCTGCCAGACGCAAACGGCATCGAGGCGTTTCGACGCATTCGCGCGATCGATTCCAAATGCCCGGTTCTCTTCATCACGGCGCACGGAACGACGGAGACGGCGCTCGAGGCGATGAAGGCCGGGGCATTCGACTACCTCATCAAACCCGTCGAACTGGATCGATTGAGTGAACTACTCGAACGCGCGCTCGAGGCGTCGCGCCTCATGCGCGTGCCGGCGCTCCTGCCCCCGATGGACGAGGAAGACCGAATCGTCGGCCGAAGCCCGCTGATGCAGGAAATGTGCAAGCTGATCGGCCTGATTGCACGCCAGGAAGTAAATGTACTCATCCTCGGCGAAAGCGGCGTCGGCAAGGAGCGCTTCTCGAAGACC
>CAZAFH010000139.1:0-16227 GCA_964484265.1 uncultured Singulisphaera sp. | reverse complement strand
CTGGTGGCCCGAGCGCTGTATCAGCACAGCCGACGCAACGATCGGCCGTTTCTCGCGATCAACTGTGCCGCGCTGCCCGAGCAGCTGCTCGAAAGCGAACTGTTCGGTCATGAGATCGGAGCGTTTACGAGTGCCGTGCGCCAGCGGATAGGGAAATTCGAGCAGTGCAACGACGGCACGCTTTTCCTCGATGAGATCGCCGACATGTCGCTGGCAGTGCAGGCCAAGATGCTTCGCGTGCTGCAGGAGCAGACGTTCGAGCGCGTGGGCGGAAATCACCAGGTTCATACAAATGTCCGCATTGTTGCCGCCACGAACCAGGATCTGGAAAAGCGCGTGGCGGACGGACTCTTCCGTGCCGATCTGTACTTTCGGCTCCGGGTCGCGACGATCGCCGTGCCCCCGCTTCGCGATCGCCGCGAGGACATCGAAGAATTGGCGAATTACTTTCTCGTTCGCAACAGCCAGGCGTGGGGTTTGGATCTACGAGGATTTGCCGCCGAGGCGCTGGCGCTGCTCCAGGCGGCGCCCTGGCCGGGCAACGTCCGCGAGCTGCAGAGCGTCGTCAAGGAAGCCATGGTACGGACGCGCGGCCCTATCGTACTCGCGGAGTACTTGCCCGAACATCTTCGCAAGGGCTCGCCCACTGCCGGCGTCACCCGGGAGCAGGCATTGCCGGACTTTCATCACGTCCTGGCGCTGATGCAGCAATCGGGCGAAGTCCGACTCTATGAAAAAGCGATTCGAGCACTCGATCGGTTTCTGCTCCGGGAAGTCATGAGGCAGACGAAGGGCAATCAGGTGCGCGCCAGCGAGATCCTCGGCATCAACCGCAAAACGCTTCGGCAAAAATTACGCAACGCCGGCCTGATGGCCGTATCCGACGACGCTTCCGCGCGGCACGGCAAATTGAACCTCTTCGAGAAGCACGAGGCGCCCACCTCCTGAGACGCCGGCAAGTCGCTTCGGTCAGATGGATCACTTCGCTTTAATGCGAGGATCGTCCGAGCATTTCTCCTCAAGAATTCAGTCATTTCCCAGATACGAACAACGAATCACAAAAACAAAAACCGAAGAGCTCGTCGCATTTCCAATTAATGGGTGCGGGCAATTTTTCCCCAGATGGGAACTGTCGCCCCACCTAGTTGGAGCATCACACGACAAACGTGAATGTCCTTGTGTACTCTCGTGAGTCTATTTCCTAGCGATCATGACAGTTGCATCAGGAACACGTCAGTAACGCCCCGTTCGGCACACTTCTTGCTATGCGATTGACGCGAAACCATGGACAAAAAACGATAATCGCGACTCATTGCCAACTAGTTGATGGGAGATGTCTCGTGAAACAGAGTGTCGGCACACACATTCAGGAACGATTCTCCCGCCTTGGACGCCTATCACCTTTGATTATCATCTCGGTCGCCAACGCAATCGAACTCTGGGCGAGGCTTGACAAGCCAAGTGCTTCCGTTACCGGCGAAGACTATTTCGTCATGTTCGCTCAAGCCGCTGTCTGTGCGGTTTGCACGGGAATTCTGATCGCGTGCTTGTGTTTTGGTGTTCCGCCGGAACGGAACGAGGACCCAAGTTCTTCCGAGACTGAAGGCGACCAGGCCTTGGAGACCGAGACATGCAACCTGGGCGCCTCCTGGAGGATGGAAACGAAAAATCGATCTCGCTCGAGCGGACTCAAGACGCGCCTTCGGCGTCAGGGCGGGTCGGCAAAATTCTCTCCGCGAAGCCGCTTTCGCTGGTTGACCGAGTGATTCCGCACGCATGGCATAGGGCCGCGTGTGGAACACTCGACGAGATACGTGGTTTTTCTCGAGGAACAAATGTTTGACGAATTTTTGCACAATTTCACTCACAACCTCTTCAAGCCGCTGCTACTGTTTTTCTACATGGGTTTTGCGATACCTCTCCTTCGCATCCAATTTGAATTTCCCCGGGCCCTGTATCAAGCGATTACTATGTACCTTCTCGTTGCCATTGGTTGGCATGGCGGCGAGGAACTCGCGGCGATATCGCGGCAGCAACTCGTGCAAGCTGCCGGATTCATGGCTCTCGGCTTTGTCACGAACACGGTCATTGGATTTGTCGCTTACTATGTACTCAGTCGATTCACGGCTCTGCGCAAAATCGACGCCGCCACGATCGCGGGTTACTATGGATCGGATTCGGCTGGTACGTTCGTCACGTGCGTCGGCGTGCTCACCGCTACAGGCATCGCCTATGCCGCTTACATGCCGGTCATGCTCGCGGTGATGGAGATCCCGGGATGTCTGGTAGCTTTGTACCTCGTGTCGCGAATGCGCCGCCAGCATATGGACCGCGAAGGCAACATGCCCGGCGAACACGGTTACCAGGCCCACAAAAAGAAACGAAACGCCGCCGAGGAAGAAGTCGTCATCGCTCAGCACGCCGTCCATCATCGCGGTCATGCCGAAGGCGGTCATGACGAGGACATGGGCGGCGCCGTCGCCGTCGCCACGCGGCCCAACTATCGCATCAACGACGCTCCGCATCACGGCGGTCACGGCCAGGCCGAAGGCGGCGGGCATTCCGCCGAACCCGACGCGGCGCCTGAAGCTAATCCGAATCATTCCTTCGGCCAACTACTGCATGAAGTCTTTTTCAATCCGGGCCTTTATCTCTTGTTCGGCGGGATCTTAATTGGCTTCATTAGCCGATTGCAAGGTGTCGATGTCGTCAAGGGAAATGACGAATTGTTCCTGAAACTCTTCGGCGGGATTCTTTGTCTTTTCCTTTTGGAAATGGGCATCACGGCATGCCAACGGCTGAAGGATCTACGCAAGGGCGGCTGGCAATTCGTCGCGTTCGCGCTCGTGGGGCCCAATGTGTTCGCTTGCACCGGCATCTTGTTGGCTCATGCATATAGCCACATCATCGGGCAACCGTTCGAGATCGGTACCTATGTACTCTTTGCCGTGTTATGCGGTGCCGCTTCGTACATCGCCGTTCCCGCCGTGCAGCGATTGGCGATCCCGGAGGCAAGCCCGACCCTGCCGTTAGCTGCATCGCTTGGGATTACGTTTACTTACAATGTAACCATTGGCATTCCCGTTTATCTCGAGGTCGCCAAGCTGATCGCGGGTAGTTGGCCGGTGGTAGCGTAACTGGTCCCGTCATTGTTGACAACACATGGGCGGTGGTTGACGCCAAAGTCAGCCCCGCCCATTTCTTTTTCATCCTGCCTCACGTCGTCGAATTCCCTTCTGATCGAGTCCCGTTGCCATGGATTTGTCGCACCCGGCCGTACTCCGTAATCTGACCAACGGTCCGCGTCGAAACGTTGCTTTCCACAATCGCCACATCAACCGACCAGGAAGACTTCGATGTACATCAGGCATTGCGTCTTGATATTGATCATAATGCAGACGCCGCTCAACGTGCATGCTCAGAAACGCAACGAGGAGACCGTCCTCGATCTGGGCCAAAACAACGGTCTCCGCCTGGTTTCGATCCCGGCGGGGAAGTTCCTCATGGGGCCGGCGCCCAAGGAATATCGGCCCAACGATCCGAAATCCACCCAAAAAGAAGTCGAGATCGCCAAGGGTTTTCGCATGGGCAAATTCGAGGTTACGCGAGGCCAATTTCGAGTTTTCGTTAACGCCACAAATTACAAGATGAGCAGGATGAATCCAGGCTGGAACGAGAAACTGGGCCGCCACGATTTCGGGGCTTATTCCTGGCTGAATCC
Source organism: uncultured Singulisphaera sp. (assembly GCA_964484265.1). Classification (GTDB taxonomy): domain Bacteria; phylum Planctomycetota; class Planctomycetia; order Gemmatales; family Gemmataceae; genus SIAQ01. Next base: position 12,506 of record CAZAFH010000139.1, on the reverse strand, counting down.
GGGCTTCGCTCAGACGGACGATCATCCGGCGGTGAATATCGCTTACAAGGACGCTGAAGCATTCTGCAAGTGGCTGTCGCAAAAAACCGGCAAAGTCGTGCGTTTGCCGTTCGAGCGTGAGTGGGAATACGCCTGCCGGGCAGGCACGACGACCAGATTCCACGGCGGCGACGGTGCGGACGATCTGCAGGCCCTGGGCAATGTCGCGGACAAATCGTTGAAGGCGAAGAGCCGAAAATTGAGCGAGCATGAAAACTGGGACGACACGTATCCCTTCACGGCTCCCGTCGGGCGGTTCAAGGCGAACGCCTGGGGCCTGCACGACATGCACGGAAACGCGGCCGAGTGGTGTCAGGATCCGCTGCCGCCGAACTCCGGCGCCGCCCGTCGAATCCTCCGTGGCGGGAACTGGCTGAGTGTCGGTCACGCCTGCCGATCGGGCTATTCGCTACAAACGACAGCGACCGCAAGCCCCTTCAGCGGGTTCCGCGTTCTCGTGGAGGAGTAGCGGCAGCAACGCCGCGCGACGGCGATTCGACGATTGGACGCAGCGGAGATAAGATTTCCGGCGGCGTTGATTCTTGCAACTCCTCGAGAAGTCGAGTGTTCCCATGAAGCATGGTTTCTCAGCGTTGGCTCTGGCGTTTTTCTTGGTGAATCTTCATTCCTCCGTGGCCGGGGATAATCCGAAGCCGCTCAAGATTGGCGATGCGATTCCGAAATGGTCGAATCTACCGGGCGTCGATGGCAAGAAGCATTCACTCTCCGACCTTGGCGACAAGTCGGTCATTGTTGTCGTGTTCACCTGCAACAGTTGCCCGATCGCAGTCGGGTATGAGGAACGCATCAAGGCGTTCCACAAGAAATTTTGCGGGAAGGGGAAGAACGTCGAACTCATCGCGATCAATGTCAACGTGATTCCCGAGGATCGGTTGCCTCAGATGGTCGAGCGGGCGAAAGAGGTCGGTTTCACGTTTCCGTATTTGTTCGACGAAACGCAAAAGATCGCGAAGGACTTCGAGGCCGACATTACGCCCGAGTTTTTCGTGTTTGGCAAAGACCGCAAGCTCGTGTACCGCGGCGCGATGGACAACACGAGCAATGCTGCGAATGTGAAAGAGAATTATCTCGAACCCGCCGTGACGGCGGCGCTGAAGGGCGAGCGCCCGAAGATCGACGAAACGATCCCGCGCGGCTGCCGCATCCGCTTCCTGCGCAAGCGGCCCTGATCCGAATTAAGTGTTTAGCCGCGACGCGCCAGTGGAGCGCGGGATATGGACCACTCGCTCCGCTGGCGCGTCGCGGCTAAACTACGTCACGCCGCTTTCCCACCCCAGCGAATTTCGAGGTAGCGCGACAAATATCCCAGCGGCACGGACATGATGAGGTAAAGCGCCGCCGTAGTCAGGCCGATTTCGAGCACCTGGCCGTAGGTCTTGGTCAGGATCTGGTATTGCTTGCTGAGTTCGATGACGGAGATGATGCTGACGACGCTCGTGTCCTTGAAGAGGGCGATGAAGTCGTTCGTCATCGGCGGCAGGATCACGCGAAAGCTTTGCGGCAAAATGATGCGGCGAAACGTCAAACCCGGCGACATACCCAGCGATGCGGCGGCTTCCCATTGCCCGATCGGGATCGATTGGATTCCGCCGCGATAGATCTCCGCTTCGTAGGCGGCATAGTTCAGCCCAAATCCGAGAATCGCCGCCGACATCGGATTGAGATTCACGCCGATGAGTTCTGACAGGCCGAAGTAGAGAAAGAACAACAGCAGCAAGACGGGAATCCCGCGAAAAAACTCGACATAAGCAACCGCCAGCCAACGCAGCGGCGCAGGGCCGTAGAGCCTCATCATCGCCAGGGGCAGGCCAAGCGCGACGGCGAGGGCCATGCTGGCGATGGTGATCTCGATCGTCACCCACGCGCCTTGTAAAAGCAGCACGAAATATTGGCGGAACGCCAGCCCCGACGATTCGCTGGGCGCCGGCGCGGTTTGTTCGTACAGGCGATATTGATCGAGCGACCAGAGATGCCACTTCGTCAAGATTCGCTTGAGTTCGCCTGACTTGATGACCCGTCCAAGGGCGGCATCGAGTTCGCCTCGCAGCGATTCATTGCCTGGTTTCACGGCTAGCCCATACTGCCCCTCGGCGAAAGGGCGACCGACCAGCTTCAAGCCGGGAAAGTCCTTCTTTCGATTCTCGATCGCATCATCCGCTACCACGTAGTAAAGCGCGATCGGCACATCGAAGAGCAGCGCATCCAGCTTGCCATTGATGAGGTCCTTGAACGGGCCTTCCTGATCGTCGTACCCCTTGGCGACGATGCCATCGGTGCTGTCGAGCAACCGTGCCGCAGCGGAGCCGTTGAGCGTGCCGACACGAAGTCCCTGTTCCGCGCAGTGCGCGAGAGTCGTAAACGTTCGCTGGTCATTGGCGCGGGCGATGAGTTGCAGCTGGTAGATGTAATAAGGCCGCGTGAAATCCGCCTGTTTTCGGTTTTCGGGCGTAATCTCCAGACCGTTCATGACGAAGTCAACATCGCCTCGCCGCACGGTCGGGAGCAAGCTGTCAAACGCGGCATGTTTGCGCACGATGGGTCGGCCGAGTTCTTTTTCGAGAGCGGCAAGCAGATCGACCTCGAAGCCGATGAGCGATTTGGGGTCGTCTTTCTCGCCGAAGATGTACGGAATCCCGCCCTCGAAATCGGTGCCGCACGTGAGCGGTTTCCGATCCTGAGCGGCGCCCGGCTCAGGCACGGCGAGAGCGAGCGAAAGATAGAGCAGGCGTACGGCGAGTCGTTTCAATGGTCGATCCTCATGAGGCGAGATCGTTCACGAATCACGGAACATTGTAAGATTTGCGTTTACAAATGGGAGTTGTGAAACGGAAGTGATACGGCGGAGCTATTTCGCACCGTCCGCCGTTCGCTGCAAGGTGACAGGGATTGTCAGCGATGTGCCAGCGGGTTCGTCGAACGAGATGCGGACGGAAGCGATGGTCGCATCTCCGGCCTTGGCAGGATCGAGCGCGATGCGCAGCGTGGCATCGTTGCCCGGTCCCGCCGCCCACGTGCAGCGCAGAGCGGGATGATCGGGGATTGCCTTGTCGAGGCGGAGGGCTCGGTCGGCTGTTCCCCGCAAGCGCACGAGTTGCGAGTTTGCCTTCGCTGCATCAAGCTGCACGCGTTCCGGCACGGCGCGGACGGCCGGCGTCTTGGGAGCCGCGATCAGCGTCAAAGGAATTTGCAGATGGCGATGCCCTGGATCATCGGTGTAAATATCGAGCGTTTCCTCGTTTCGTTTGGCCTGGAGGTTCGCTCGGTCTACCTCGAACGCGATCGTCGTCACGTCTTTCTGCACCTCGAGGGGCAGAATCCGGACGGCTGGCGACGACGAGCGAACCGCGATCACTTTCAGCGGTTCGGTGCGGTGGTTCACGACGCGGATCGTCTGGCGCAGTTTTGTCTCCACCGTCATCGCCACGATCGACGGTTCGACGGCGACATCGAACCGCAGTTTGGCAGCGATGACGAGCGAGCTTTCCTCGGCGGCGGCGCCTCGCCGGGTTACGATCTGGGCACGCCAGACGCGTTCGCCTGCCGCCTGGCCGAGCGTGCGAATTTGCATCGTCACGACGCCACGCTCGCCGGGGACGAATCGAGTCTTCGCCACCTGCGGTTGCAGACAACCACAACCGACGCGGATATCGACGATGTCGATGGGATCCTTGCCTTCGTTGATGAACTCAAACCGATGCTGATAGATCGGACCGCCGGCGAGTGGGCCAAAGTTGACTCTCGGCTGCACGAATCGCACCTGCCCGGAAGCGGGGCCGGCAATCGCCAAGATCAGTCCGAGGGCAACGCAGAGGGTTAGCGAGAATGCTGAAAAACCGCGTGCAAAGAGGATGGTCCGCGTGTACAGTTTTCCTGAAAGGCTTCGCATGAGTATTCCTTCAAGAGGCATCGGACCGAATATTTTTTGGGCCTCTCACTACGGGCAAGCCTAGCCGCGTAAGCGGCAGGTTGAGTTTGCAATCGTAGATTCAACCTGCCGCTTACGCGGCTAGGCTCGCCCGGCGCGTCAATTCCTGCCGCGCGAACGATAATCTGGCGAATCGAAAGAAGCAAGGGCGATTTTTTTGAAAAAAATAGCAAAATAATGAACGAAATCCGGCAAAACGCCCCACTAATATGAGAGGAAATGCGCGAGCGCATACCCCGCGAACTGAGGAAAGGCGAACCTGGAGCTAAACCATGCGACTAACCTTGCGAACGTTATTGGCTTACCTTGACGACATGCTTGAACCGTCGCAGGCGAAGGAGATCGGGGCCAAAATCGCCGAGAGCGAGCAGGCACGCGAACTGATGGAGCGCATCAAACAGGTGACGCGCCGCCGACGGCTGACAACGCCGACGAACACCGGTCCGGGCGGGATCGACCCAAACACCATCGCCGAGTATTTGGACAACGAGGTCACGCCGGAAACGGCCACGGAAGTGGAGCAGATATGTCTGGCTTCGGACGTGCATCTCGCGGAGTTGGCGTCTTGCCATCAGATCTTGACACTGGTTCTCGGCGAACCCGCATTGGTCCCGCCGTCGGCGAAGCAGCGCATGGTGGCACTGGTCAAAGGGCCGGAAGCGATTCCGTCACGAAAGCCCGGCCGGCCTTCGTCCAAGCAGGACCTCGACCTTTCCAGCGAAATGGAGATGGAAGGCGAATCCGTTCCCGGCGCCGGCGCGAGTCTCTTGGCTAACCGCAATCTCATGCTCGTTGTCGGCGGCATCTTCGCGGCGTGCCTTCTTGTCGTTGTCGTTTGGCAGATTCTCAACGGCTCCCAGACGCCCAATCCCGAACCCAAGGGACCGCAAGTCGCGCAAAACGACGGCAAGGAGAAAGACTCGAAGAAGACCGAAACGGCCAATGGCGCCGACAAGAAAGACAAGGAAAAGACAGAAAAGACAAAACAGAAAACCACTCCGGTAGTCCCCAAGGTCGAAGACAAGACGCCCGCGGAGAAATCGTTTCCGCCTATCACCGTCATTCCCGTCAAGATCGACAAGGAAGACGAAGTCAAGGAAATCGCCTACAAGCCGGCTGATGACAAAGACCTGAAGGTCGGCTTCTTCGTCCCACCCCTGGCCAAGGAGTTCAAGGTTCTGCTCAGCGCAAACCCCGGGACAAACTCCTGGACGCGATTGACTCGTGAAAAGGCAGAGGTCAACTCCAACCGCATGCTGGTAAGTCTGCCCGGCAGCAAAAGCGTGATCCATCTCGATAGTCAAGTCGAGCTCACCCTGTGGGGGAACCTGCCGGAGGCGTCGCTTGATTTCTTCATGCTGGAGAGCCGCGCGGTCCTGCATCACCATTCCCTGCTGGACGCGGATTTGACGCTCGATCGCGGAAAGATAATCGTGCGCAACAAACGCAAGGACCGCAATGCCACGGCCCGGGTGCGCTTCGATAATCCGCTGCTGCGCGAAGAAGCGTATGTGGACATCACGCTGCAAGGTCCCGATTCCGCCGTCGTCGTCGAGCGATTTTCCGCGCTCGATCGCGATGAGCCGTTCTTCGAGAACCCAAAGGATCCGTCGCGCAAAGGCCCCACCGTCGTGCTGCGGTTTTTGGCGTTGTCTAAATCGGCGTCGTTGCGGTCCGGGCAACTCACGCACGTCATCGATGTCGCGACGCTGCCCATCGTTCAGTGGGACAGCCGGCGCGGCGTGATCAGCCCGGCACATCAGATGCCTCTGCCGCCGTGGATGACGGGTACGCCGCTGCTCAAGGATGATTCCGACAAGGTAGCACGCGAGAAATCGATCGGCGCGCATCGAACACTGGCAACGCTGCTCGACAACCCGAAGAAATCGGTCAAGGTTGGAATCGCGGAATTGTCTCAGCAAGCCCAGAACGATGCCGCCCGCGAACTTCTTGCCGACAAAAAGATTCTGCCCGAAACCTACGCGCTCTGGCGGCATGCCGTGCGGTGTTCCGCCGCGGTCGATGATATTGGTTCGCTTTACGAGGAGTTCTCCGATGAGCGCACGCCATTCCTCATCCGCGGGTTGTTGTTGGACACAATCCACCAATGGCTCGGGCAGAGCCGCGAAAACGATTATCGCATGCTCGATATGCTGGGCAAGAAGACGGTTTCGATGAAGATCATCGAGCTTTTCCACAAGGTGTCCGAGGAAAGCGCCCGCAATCCGGAGACCTATCAACGATTAATCGAAGGGCTGGATAACAACCTGCTCTCGATTCGCGTTCTCAGCCATTGGCATCTGTACGCACTCGTTCCGGCTGGCCGGGCGATTCCCTACGATCCGACTGGAACGCGCCAGAGTCGCGAGGCAGCCGTACAGAATTGGGTTCGGCTAATCCCGCCGGGCAGCTTGCCTTCTGCGGCGCCGCCCAAGAAGGAAAAGAAGCTGCCGTGATGAATTATCCCGTCTCAACCCAATTACTTGCCGCCAATGACTGAATCCGCGACCACGCCGCCGGGACCGACGATACCTCCGTTGACCTGGCGGCTTGTTATTGTCCTCTCGATACCGGCTCTCGCACAGCAGGGATTGGCATTCTCCGTGCTGCTCTCGGATCGTTGGCTGGCGGCGCACCTCAGAGTCGAGACCGCCCAGTCCGCGGTCCAAGCCGCCCAGACGACCGCGCATTATCTGGCCTGGTTCATCTCGTGTTACAACATTCTCGTCACCGTCGGCAGCACGGCTCTTGTCGCGCGCGCCATCGGCGCCGGGGATCGCAAGCTCGCCATCGCGGCGACGCATCAATCGCTTATACTCGCCGTCATCATGGGTGTGCTCGCCACAACCTGGGCGCTACTGGGCGGCATCCACTGGATGGTCGATCTCCTACAACTTCGCGGCGAAGCAGCCACATACGCCGTTGCGTACCTAATGCCGCTGTTTGGTCTACTCGTATTTCAAACGATCGAGGTGGCCGGAATCGCCTGCCTGGTCGGCGCGGGTGACACGCGCACGGGGCTTTGGGTGACCACGGGCGTCGCCATTTTGAACGTACCGCTCGCCTGGTGTTTCGGCTGGGGGATCGGGCCGTTTCCGAATCTCGGTTTCGTCGGCATTGCCGTGGGCACAGCCCTGAGTCACGTGCTTGGTGGAATTGTCGTGCTCATTTTCCTGATGCGTGGCCGGAGCGGTCTCACGCTGGAGCTTTCGCAACTCCGTCCGCGAACTGATTTGCTTTACCGATTGCTGCGCATTAGTGTGCCGGCGGGGTTCGACAGTCTGTCGATCGTGGCCGGGCAGTTCTGGTTTCTCGGCATCGTCAACACGCTGGGCAATGACGCCTCGAGCGCTCACGGGATTGCGTTACTGTGGGAGGGGTTGGGCTACCTGTCCGGCGCGGCGTTCGGGACAGCGGCGATGACGCTGGTCGGACAGAACTTGGGCGCGCGCCGTCCGGACCACGCCGCCCGCGCCGGCTGGATGGCGTTTGCACTGGGCTGCGGCGTGATGAGTTTGATGGGGCTTCTGTTCTTCGCGTTCGCTCCGCCGATGTTTGCCGTGTTCACCAGGGAAGAATCGATCATCACGGCCGGTGTTCCCGCCTTGCGTCTGATCGCGTTTGCGATGCCGCCGTTGGCATCCACGATCGTGTTCACGAGCGCCTTGCGCGGCGCCGGCGACACTCGTGTGCCGGTGATCTTTACCTGGGTCGGGTTTTTCGCGGTCCGCATTCCGCTGGCGTATTATCTTTCGCTTGAGACGATTTCGTTTCAGCTTCCCGTCCTCTTCACTTCCCATGAATTCGGACCCTGGCAAGGGCAAGGCCTCGGCCTGGTCGGCTGCTGGATGGCGATGTCGGCAGATCTCATCATTCGCGGCATCTTCTTCCTGGGACGTTTCGTTCGCGGCGCGTGGAAGCACCAGCACGTTTAACAATCCTTCCTTCTTCTCCGCTTGCCGTTTAGCGCTCTCGTCAGACGATCGGAACGCATGTCTTTCGGCGAAGACCCAAACCCCGAAAGCAATCTGGACATTCTGAAGGTCGCGAGTTAATCTGTAACTAACAAACCCGCCTCGAATCGTTCCCGCCGATAATCCGTCTACTTCGCAAACTAATTCGCATCCACCTAGCGGAGATTCTCGATGCAACGGCTACTCTCTCTGGCCTGCCTGGGTATGTTAATCGTGCTCTTGCCGGTTCTTTCCCAGGACAAGAAAGACCCACCCAAAAAACTCAACGTCAACCCGCCGCACGTCTCGACCGATAAATCGATCAAGATCGATTACGATATCGTCTACGTCCGCGCTCCGCGCCACGGCGACGAAAAGCGCGGCAAATGGGCCGAGTTCTCCGACCCGACGCGCATGGAACCCGGCGCCGACCTGATGTTGCTCCATCCCGACGGTTCCGAGGAATTGCTCGTCAGCGGCAAGGGCGGCAGCGTCATGGACCCCTATGTCTCCTTCGACGCACAGTGGGTCTATTACGCCAAGTTCATCGACGATAAACACTCCGGCAGCGATATCCACAAAATCCACCTCAAGACGAAAAAGATCGTCAAGCTGACCGATCAGACCTTCACGCCAAACCTCGGGGCCGCGCCGTGGTCGAAAGACTTTCGCACCCCGGAGAAAGACAAAACCACGCTGCGATATGGCGTCTATAACCTTGGCCCATGCCCGGCGCCAGGCGGCAAGGTCGTGTTCACTTCGAACCGCAATGCCTACGTGCCGCCTCGCGGGTATCCCAAATACACGATGCAGCTTTTCGTCATGGATGATGCGCCCGCCAAGCCCGCAGGCGAGCAACGCGAGCCTGCAGGGTTAAACGTCGATCAGATCGGCTATCTCAATATCGCTTGCGCGCTGCATCCCGTGATCCTGACCGATGGCCGAATTTGCTACTCGACGCTCGAATCGCACGGCTCGCACAACAGCATCCTCTGGGGCATCTGGAGCATTCATCCCGATGGCACGAACTGGGAACCCGTCGTCAGCGCCTACTGGACGGGCGGCGCTCCGCCGGCGTTTCATTTTCAGTCGCAACTCGCCGACAAGAGCATCGTCGTCGAGCAATACTACAACCTCAACAACAGCGGATTCGGTACCTTCCTGAAAATGCCGCTTCGACCTCCGCAGGGCGTGCCTGGTTTCGGTCCGGGCGATCTAAAGGACCCGCGCAACGCAGCTCAGCGCTACGGCGGACATCAATTCCGCATGCCGTTCACCACGACCGGCATTCAGGTCCTCACGAAATTCGCCTACGGCGAAGACGGCCCCGCCCAGTCATCCATTCCAGGTGAGCAGGTCAAATCCAAGCAGCACGGCGGCACGGCCTATCCCCACGCGCTCGGCAAAGTCACCCATCCGTGCGGCGCTCCCGACAATCACCTCCTGACCGTCTGGACGCCCGGCCCGGCGAACCACCAGTACAACTATTTCCCGTATATCGACAGCGGCATCTATCTCATCAAAGATGGACAGCCGATCGACGAACCTGGCCAAATGTTGCTCATCAAAAACGACCCCAAGTACAACGAGCAATGGCCGAGACCCGTCGTGCCGTACAAACGAATTTATGGCATCGACGAACCCAAGACTCTGGTGCACAAGAACGACGGCAAGGCCTCGCCGCACCTGCCCGAGGGCACGCCGTATGGACTGGTCGGCACGTCGAGTATGTACAAGCGGGAAAGCGCGCCAGGCGGCTATGTGCCCAAGGGCAGCGTCACCGCCGTGCCGAGCGATCCGAAACGCATGACGATGAACTGGTCGCTGCAAGGCGCCGACGCCGGCATTTACGATAACACCGAAATCCATGCGATCCGCATCGTCGCCCAGGAACCGCGCACCGACATCAAAGGCACCGGCCACGGCGGCGCGCCGCTTTACGGCAACCATGCCATGGAACGCCTGCGCATCCTCGGCGAAATCCCCGTGCGCCATTTCCTGCCTCCACGCGAATCCGGCGAGCCAACGCAACCACTCGACCCGGATGGCAATCCCGATACCAGCTTCCTCGCAAAGATTCCCGCCAACCAGTCGTTTACCTTCCAGACCATTGACAAGCATGGCATGGTTCTCAATTTCGCCCAGACCTGGCATCAACTCCGCCCTGGCGAAATTCGCAACGACTGCGGCGGCTGCCACGCCCACTCGCAACAGCCTACGCCGTTCGAGAAGACCATGGCAGCGAGCAAGGCGTACAAGATCTTCGATCTGACCCACGAAACACCGCTGCTCACGACCAAGGCGAACGATCAATCGAAACGCCAGTGGGATGTCAAGAACGAGACCGGCCTGCGCTACACCAAGGGGTTGTTGAACGTCGAATACTATCGCGACATTCGTCCGATCTTCGAGCGCAGCTGTGTCGCATGCCATAGCCACAAGAACGAAAAGCCGGCAGCGGATTTGATTCTGGATGACGATCACGTCAAAAGCTACCCGGCCTTTGGCCATGATGCCGGTCCTGATGTCCGTGTGCCGCAGACTTACTTCCGCCTCGCAGTCGGCGGCGAGCGGTTCAAGTCGCGCGAAATCGGATTGCCTCAGCAAGCGGTAAGCCGGTACATCACGCGGTTCCAGTCTCGGCGAAGTCTGCTCGTGTGGAAGCTGTTCGGCAAACGCATGGACGGGCTAACCAACGAGACGTTCCCGAGCCTTGCCGTGCGAAATGACGCCAAGTCGCTGCACATCGCGGGCAAGCCGGTGCCGAAGGTCGATTACAGCGATGAGCAAAAGCTGCGTGGCTGGATTCGCGACAACGGCATCGATATCGATTATCAGGGAAGCATCATGCCACCGCCTGATGCAGTCAAATCGGGCAAGGTCGCGCCGCTCTCGGACGAGGATCGCCGCATGATCATTCGCTGGATCGATCTCGGCTGCCCGATCGATCTCGATCCGGACTGGAATGCCAAAGCCGCGAATACAAAAAGCTACGGCTGGCACGGCGACGACCAACGGCCAACGTTGACCGTGACCTATCCCGCGCCGGGGCGCAACGAATCATTGCGCCGAATCCTGATCGGCATGCACGACACCTACTCCGGAATCGATCCAGGAACGTTTGAGGTGATTGCCGACTTCCCCGCGGTGGGGGTGAAAGCGGGCCAAAACCTGGCGTCGAAATTTCGGCCCGTGTCGCAGGGTGTCTGGGAACTCGTGCTGGAGCAGCCAATACCCAAGCTCGAAAGCGGCCGATTGACGGTATCGGTCAAGGATCGCCAGGGCAATCAGAGTAGGCTGGAGCGATCGTTCTCGGTCGGAAGGTGATTATACTGCACGCGGGCAGGAATGATGAATCCGAGCCACGCACGCAGCGCAGCGGAGTAAGCGGTGAACGTGCAAGTCGCTTACTTCGCTGCGCTGCGTGCGCGGCTCGGAGAATGTGTCAATCCTTCCCGCGACCAGTATAACTTGCCTGCGGATACAGGAATGTCCGTGCCACCGGAATAGTGGAGGAAATCGCTCCGTGCCATTTCAACTTGGTATCATCGGCCTGGGGAAGATCGCGCAGGATCAGCATCTGCCTGTCGTGGCGAAAAACGGCGACTTCGAACTCGCCGCCGTCGTCTCGTCGCGCCTGAGCCATGAACGGGTTTCCGCCTTCAAGAAGCCCGCCGACCTCTTTTCGAGCAGCATCAAGCTTGACGCGGTCGCTCTGTGCATGCCGCCGGAACCGCGGTTCGATATCGCGCGCGACGCCCTGGATGCCGGGCTGCACGTCCTCATGGAAAAGCCGCCCACGCCTACCGTTGGCGAACTCGACGCATTGCGCGACTATGCAGCCGAGCGTGGCCGCGTCTTGTTCTCCACCTGGCATTCACAATACAACGCGGCAGTTGACGAGGCCAAACGGCTGCTCACCAGCAAGACCGTTTCCCGGCTGTTCGTCAGCTGGAAAGAGGACGTACGCCACTGGCACCCAGGCCAGGAGTGGATTTGGCAGCCCGGCGGGTTCGGCGTCTTCGATCCCGGCATCAATGCGTTTTCGATCGTCACAAAGATTCTTCCTCAGCCAATCTTCGCGCAGTCGTGCACGCTGGAAATCCCGAGCAATCGATCGACGCCCATTGCCGCGCAGATCCGCTTCAGGCCATCTTGGAACGGCCAAGCTGACCTCGCCGCCGATCTCGATTGGCGGCAGACCGGCGAACAAACCTGGGACATCGAAGTGCAGACGGCAGACGGTCTCGACGTACATCTGAAAAAGGGCGGCACGGAACTCCACGTCAATGGCACGCTCGTTCTCGCCAGTCCGCCAGCGGAATACGAGGGGATCTACAAACATTTCGCGCAATTGCTGCGGTTGGGCCAATCGCACGTGGACGGGGCGCCGCTGCAACTGGTGTCCGATTGTTTCATGATCGGCCGACGCGTCGAAACCGCGGCATTCCTGTAATTCCGCGAGGAGCGAAATTTCGCGTAACCGCTGTAAACGGAAAAATCCGCGTTCTCGATTTGCCTTTGCGCGGATTGTGACCTAATTTTGTGTGTCCTCAACTTTTGGGGAG
>CAZAFH010000138.1:0-19223 GCA_964484265.1 uncultured Singulisphaera sp. | reverse complement strand
AGTGTGTCTTCGAGCAAGCCGCGTGACTTCAGATCCTTGAGCAAGGCGGCGATCGGCTGATCGACGAGCCGGGCGTTGTTGCGGTGGTTTTCCATATCGCGATGATCATCCCAGTTTTGACCGGGACCACAGAACACCTGCACGACCCGCACGCCGCGCTCGACGAGCCGACGCGCCAGCAGGCAGCCATCGTTGAAGCGTCCCTCGCCATAAAGGCGGCGCGTCGCCTGCGTTTCGCGGCTCACATCGAATGCCTCCTGGGCCTCGAACTGCATGCGGAAGGCCATTTCCATCGACTGGATGCGCGTTTCAAGCGGATTGTCGCCGGCGCGTTGCTCAAGATGCATTTGGTTGAGCTGGCGAATCATGTCGAGCTGGCGGCGTTGGCCAGCCTGCCCGAGGTAGCCGTTTGTGAGATTTTCCATGACGCGCGTCGGGTCGGTATTGGTCGTGTTGACGTGCGTCCCCTGGAAGATGCCGGGCAAGAAACTGTTGGCCCACATCGATGGACCGATGCCGGGCATTCCGGGACACAGCGCGACGAATCCGGGCAAGTTGGCGTTTTCGGTTCCCAGGCCATAGGCAAGCCAGGCCCCGATGCTGGGCCGAATCGGCTGCGTGTTGCCGCACGTCATCATGTAGAGCGATGGCTCGTGATTGGGAACGTTGGTATGCAAGGAGCGAAGCACACAAAGATCATCGACGCACTCGGCAACGTGCGGAAAGATTTCGCTGACAGGGAGCCCCGATTGCCCGTGCTTCTGAAAGCGAAAACGCGTGGGCATCAAGCCATAAGTCCCACGATCGGTGGGCAGATTCAACTCTGCCGGGCGTTGGCCGACGTAATCACGCAGCATCGGCTTCGGATCGAACGTATCGACCTGCGAGGGCCCACCATTCATGAACAGATGAATGATGCGTTTGGCCCGCGGCCGATGATGCGGCACGCGCGGCGCCAGCGGATTGGTCGGCGCCTGCCCGAGCAACTTCTGCTCCTGCAGAAGTCCGGCAAGACCGATCACGCCAAGGCCGGTGCCCAGGCGCTGCAGCATTTCACGGCGAGTAAACATAATCATGTTCCTTCGATCAGTCCACGTACATGAATTCGTTGGTTGCAAAAATCACCAAGGCAAATCGTTCCAGGCGCGATAGGTGGTTGTCCGCCGCTTCCTCGGGCGTGTCCTTTTCCCGCAAAAACGCCGTGAAGAGCTTCGCCTCGGTGTTGCTCGGTCCGCGCCCATATGCGAGACGGAAGGCACGTTCCACGCGGGCGGCGTCATTCTCTGCGTCCTTCGCCAAGCGGGCGGCAAACGCCTTCGCCGTCTCGATGACGAACGGATTGTTCAGCACGAAAAGCTGCTGTTGCGGCACTGTCGTCTCACTGCGGCGTTCGCTCGTCAGGTTGGGATCGGGGAAGTCGAACGTGCGCAGCAGGCCATTCAGATCGTGCCGGCTGATCTTCGCGTAGACGGTGCGGCGGACATTGTCGGCGTCTACAAGATTTGTCGTCGGGCCTCCCATTTTCTGGTCAAGCTTGCCCGACACAGCAAGCAGGGTATCGCGAAACGCCTCCACATCGAGCCGACGCCGACTCATGCGCCAAAGCCAGCGATTGTCGGCGTCGCGTCGGACGTTTGCTTCATCACCGTCGCACGACAGTTGGTAAACCGCCGAACGCATGATCTCGCGATGCATCGCCTTGATCGACCAGCCCGTCTCGACGAATCGGCAAGCTAGATAATCGAGCAACTCCGGGTGGGTTGGCTTTTCGCCGAGCGAGCCGAAATTGCTTGCCGAACTCACCAGACCGCGGCCGAAATGGTGTTGCCAGATGCGATTGACCATCACCCGAGCGGTAAGCGGATTGTCCTTGGATGCGATGGCTTCGGCGAGTTCGAGCCGACCGCTTCCTTTTGCAAACGGCCTGGGCTCTTGGCCGTGCAATATCCGGAGAAAGCGGCGTGGGGCCAATTCACCAAGCGTCGCCGGATTGCCGCGCTTGTAGACGTTCATGTCGACCGGCGCGAGCTCCTTGAGACCGTGCGCGACCGGCAACGGCTTGGCGTCCTCGGCCAACTCCAGCGTTTTGAGCTCGGCCTTCAGTTCCTCGCGGCGCTGGAGCTTTTCCGGCGTCAGCTTCGTCCGTAGGAGCTTCTCATTCGGAGCGAAAATGCCGAGATCGCCGAACAACCAGGCGACGATGTCGGCTTGCTCCTTCGTCAGCGGCTCCTTCCTGTCGCGCAGCGTCATCGCGTCGTGTACGCGCTTCCCGAAGTTCTTCGCGAACTCGATCGCCTTGTCTTCCTCTTGCTCGGTATAACGGCGAAACACGTTGACCATCGAACCATTCGGCCCTTTCTTCAAGGCTTCGAGATAGCGGCCCAGATACGCGGCATCGAGTTGGTCGCGCTTGGCGTACTGGGCAAGAGTCAATTTCGGCTCGCTTTTCTTGGCGAGAAGGTAATGCCGCGTCGCCAGCAAGTAACGCGCGACTTCGCCCTTGAACCGTTCCGCGAGCGCCGTGCTTTCCGGACGTACCAGCACCTTGCCTTCCTCATCGACTTGCTTGATGCGCTCCAGGTGCTTCTTCACGCGCACCTGCGTGGCCTGATCCGCGAGCGTGACGTTGCCGATCTCGCAGCTCTTGAAGACGCCGGCAAGCGAATAGTAATCGAGTTGTGGAATCGGATCGTACTTGTGATCGTGGCAGCGGGCGCACGACACGGTCAGCCCCATGAAGCCTCGCGTCAGGGTGTCGATGCGGTCATCCAACTCGTCGGCGAGCGCCTTGGCCGCCTCGTTGTTGAATTGCTGGGCAACGTCCTTGTAGTACTGCGCGCCCAATCCAAAGAAACCGAGTGCTGGCAGATGTTTGATTCGACCCGCGTCATCCTTCTCGATGAAGTCGGCGGCGATCTGTAGCTTCACGAAGCGGTCGTAAGGCATGTCCTCGTTCAAGGAATTGATCACCCAGTCCCGATAGCGCCAGGCGTTCGTATTGGGTACGACCGCAAAGGTGTGGGCCTGATCCTCCGCGAAACGCGCGACATCCAACCAGTAACGGCCCCAGCGCTCGCCATAATGCGGCGAAGCCAACAAGCCATCCACGACCTTGTCGAAGGCGTTTGGCGAGGTGTCCTTGAGAAACGCGTCAATCTCCTCCGGAGTGGGCGGCAGGCCCGTCAGATCAAACGTGGCCCGGCGAATCAACTCCAGTTTGGTTGCTGAGCGTACCGGCTTGAGCCCCTCTGCCTCCAACTTGGCGAGAATGAAGCGATCAATCGTCATCTTGCTCCATTGGCTGTCGCGAACGGCCGGCAGAGCGGGTATTTTCGGCGGCTGGAAAGACCAGAATGCGCGGGCCACTTTCCAGTCGATGCCACGCGCAGCCGTTGGCGCCTTTCCGTCGCGCGGGTCGGCTGCTCCTTGGTCGATCCATTTCTCGAAATCGGCGATGACCGAATCCGATAGTTTCGGCGCCTTGGCGGGCATTTTTAATTCGACGTCTTCGTGGCGGATGGCCTTGATGAGCAGACTTTCCTTCGCCTTGCCTGGCACAATCGCGGCGCCGGACGCGCCCCCCTTGAGCCAGGCCGACTTGCTATCGAGCCGCAGCTTACCGTTTTGCTTCGTTTCGCCATGGCAGGCCTGACAGCGCTCGACGAGTACGGGACGGATCTTGGCTTCGAAGAACTGAAGCTTCTCCACGTCGCTGGCGCCGACCGGACCAGCGCTGAAAGCAAATGCCACAAAAATCGCTGACAGGTGATCCTTCATCGTAACCCCATCTTCAATTGCAAGTCGATGACCGCAGGTAGGCAAACAGAGACCAAAGCTGGCAGGATAACGCGGGAACTACACGCTAGACTACCCGATCATGCGAGAGCTTGCCATCAAATATCAACAAATGACAGAATTTTGTGAAATAGTCATCGGGAGAAAAGGCATACCTCGCCGCGGTCGTGCCTCGGCTCTTCCTGTGATCTGTCCCAGTTACTTCTTTGTCGCGACCAAATGATCGTGCCGATTTCCCATGACCATCTGGTGCCGGGCCGATTTACGTCCGTATTCAAGGAGCTTTGGCCGAAGATCAAACGCAAGCCAACATCAAGGTAGACCATCGAATTTACAGCCAAAACGCTGCCATTCGAGTACATCAGGGACGTGTGGCGTTTCAGGCCAAATGGCGCACAGGCAAAAGTAGCCGAGCCTCTCTTCCGGGTGTAGTGCGAGCTAGAACGCTGGAGGGAAGGAGCCGGGCAAGCGACGGAAGTGGTCGGCCTGGGACACTACCGATAAATGGCACCTGTCCCCACGAATCTCGACAATTCTTATTTCGATGTCGGTATCTCAACCCAGAACCACCCTCGCAGGTCGCCTTCCTTGAAACCGGTTGCCTGATCGTTGGGGTACCGTTGAGTAAGAGCGTTCCTGACTTCCACAGGAATCTGTTCGCCGGAACCGTGACAGACCAGGCATTGTGCTTGCAATTTGATTGGCAAGAGAGCTGCGAATTCACCCTTCGTGTTCGTCAGAAACGTCGGTGCGTCGACCGAACGGTCGATCAGGTCCTTGGCCCAGGCAGGCGGTTGATTCTTGGGGTTTCGCAACTTCAAGGCCGTGCGGCCGATCTTGACCGCCTTTTCCGTGCCGACCTGTTGCGCGATGCGCGGCGCCTCTTCCTGGCACACAGCTATCGCAGCGGCGGGACCTCCCTTGCCAAGTTCCTCTTTCAACTTGCCCATCAGCTGGTTGAACATGGCGTCCTTGGCTGCCATGGCTCGATCCTTTTGTTCCTTCTGGGCAGTGGACATCGATGCGGGATCGATGGGCTTCCAAGCTGTCTCTGCTGGCGGATTTTGACTGCACCCGACAACAAGGAACAATCCGGCAGTCATTGCAGCGTCTCGGAAAGAAAATGAAAACATGTCGGCTCCTGGTTGGTTTATTGCTTCGGAAGCTCGTGGTTCTTCATGACTTCCGCGTGGCCATTCTTGAGAAATAGGCTCACCACCTCGGCATGCGCTTGCAGCAACTTCGCCACATAAGCATCCTTGGAGGTTTCCAGCACCTTGGCGCCTTTGGCCGTCTTTTCCCACCGGAAGTCGATCTTGTCGGCGTTCTTGAAAATCGCGAAAAATAGCGGATCGCGCAGATGAATCGGGCGCTTTTCCTCGACGCGTTTCTTCATCGAAGCCACGTGTTCCTGAATCTTCTCGGCAACCTTTGGATTATTGGACTCGGTAACCGTCTCGACGCCATCGTCGCGCTTCGCGATGGTGCGCGTGATTTCCGTGCGATGGTCGAGCAGGAAGTGGAACAGCCCCATATCGGCTTTTTGACTGGGATCCATTCCCCCTTTGCCTTTGCCCTTGAATGGTTGCTGAGCCTCGGAAAAGCTCAGAAACCCGGCGCTGAACGCGACAAAGGAAAATGCTACAAGCCAGCGAATAAGACACATGTTAAACTCCTTAAAAAAGCAACCGGGCCATGAAAGTCGCCCCTGACGCCGTCGATCATGGACATGACTCCTAGTGCGTTGTCCAGACTAAATTTTCGGGTAGAGATCGTGGCCGGGGTCGGTACTCCGACCCCGGAAGGCTGCGGCGATCTCCGGGGTCTGAGTACAGACCCCGGCCACGATTCGCAGGCATTTAACCCGAAAATTTAGACTGGACGAGGCACTAGGGCTTTTCTGGATGATTCGGGGTGTGCGAATGCCGAAAATAAACCAGCCAGTACGCCACCGGGATCACGAATAACGTAAACAGCGTTGCCGCGAACAGGCCGAAGATCAGCGACCATCCCAACCCTGAAAAGATTGGATCGAAGACGATCGGCACACTCGACAGCATCGCGGCGCCGGCTGTCAACAGGATCGGACGCAAGCGGACGACGCGGCTTTCCATGATCGCCTCGAAAAGCGGTCGGCCCTTCTTGACAGCCAGTTCGATGAAATCGACGAGGATAATGGAATCGCGTGTCACAATTCCCGCGAGCGCGATCATGCCAATCATCGCCGTGGCGGTGAAGTAGACCGGGTCCGCGTAGCCGCCGACGTTCTGGCTTGTCACGGCGTTGAGCAAATAGAAGCCGGGCATGACACCGAGCACCGTCAGCGGAATCGCCATCATGACGATGATGGGAATCACGAACGAACCGGTTTGGGCGACCAGGATCACGTAGATCATGAGCATGGCGGCGCCGAAGGCCAGGCCGAGGTCGCGGAAGACATCAATCGTGATCTTCCATTCGCCTTCGCCGGCGAAATCGACGCGAATCCCGGAGGGGACACTCCAGGCGATGCCGCTGCCGTTGGAGAAGTAAGTGCGCCGATCAACGGATTTTGCCTCTCGTGCCGATACGAATCCGTTCCCGACGCCCTCGATTTTCTCTCCCTTGACGGCAATGACGTCTTGGTCCATCCGGTCGGCCATCATGTCCACGATGCACTCCGCGGGCGGGCGGCCGGCAGTCTCGCCGAAGACGTAGGCGACGCGTTCCAGATTCTTGTGGTAGATCGTCTGTGTCACGCGTGTTTTTTCCCATTTGCCGAGTTCGGCCAGAGGCACCTGCTGACCACGAGTCCCCTTGATGGAGAGCCGCGCCAGATCGTGGCTGCTGGAGCGCTGGGCGCGCGGGAGCCTGACGTTGATCCTTAGCGGATTGCGTTCTCCCTCCAAGCGTATTGTGTCCTGGTCGGTGCCGTTCAGTGCCAACCGGATGGTGCCAGCGATCTCTTCGACCGAGATCCCGGCCAGTGCCGCTTTCTCCTGGTCGGTCACGAACACCAGCTTCTCGACCGGCGCTTCCGTGATCGTGTCCACATCGGCGACGCCCGGTTCACGGCGAAACCGTTCGGCGACCGTCTGCGCAGCCGCGAGCAGGTCGTCGTAGGATTGATCGGAACGCCCATAAACCTCGGCCACCAGGGACGACAGCACCGGCGGTCCCGGCGGGAGTTCGACAATCTTCAGCACGGCGCCGTGCTTCTTCGCCAACGACGTCAAGTCGTCGCGAACCCGTAGCCCGATGGCATGACTTTGCTGACGGCGGTTTTTTTTTCCCGCGAAATTGACTCGCAATTCTGCGAGATGCGACCCTTGGCGGAGATAGTAATGGCGCACCAGGCCGTTGAAATCGATCGGGCTCGCAAGCCCGACGAAGCTCGTGTAATCCGTGACTTCCGGAATCTGAGCAAGGTAACTTTCGAGACTTTGAGTTGCCGCGTTCGTTCGCTCCAGCGAAGTTCCCTCGTCCATATCGAGGACCAGGAGAATCTCATTTTTGTTGTCAAACGGGAGCATCTTGAGCGGCACGGATCGAGTCGCCGCCAGACCCATCGCCGCGACCGTGAGACCGCCGATGAGCACCAGAAACAGCGCCGCGCGCGGCCGTGAGGAGAGGAGCGGGGCCATGAGCGGTTTGAAGAACCGGTAGAGGAACGTCTTCTTCAATTCTTCGGGATCGTACGATTCCTCCGCAGGAACATCCGCTGCGGTCTCCGGCGCAGTCTCGCCGTTCGATTGCTGAAAGCGACTCTTGAGGACGTGATAGGTCAGCCAGGGGGTAATGGTGAACGCAACCAACATCGACATGAGCATCGAAATGGGCACGTTGAGCGCCATCGGGGACATGTAAGGGCCCATCATGCCCGTGATGAAGAACATGGGCAGAAAGCTGACGATCACGGCCAGCGTGGCGCTGATGAGCGGCGGCCGGATCTCCGCGACAGCTTCGAGAACGATCTCGGGAGTTGCCTTTTTGCGATGCTCGAAATGGCGGGCGATGTTCTCCACGTCCACGATGGGGTCGTCCACGAGCAAACCGAGTGCGAGAATCAGCGCGAACAAGGTAACACGATTGATGGTGAAGCCGAATAGCAGATTGACAGCCAGGGTCAGACCGAAAACAACGGGGATGGCGACCGCGACAACAAAAGCGGCGCGCCAGCCGAGACTGAGCGTCAGCAAGGCGATGACGATCAGAATCGCCACGCCCAGGGCTTCCACCAGTTCGTTCACTTTTTCGTTGGCGGTCAGGCCGTAGTTACGAGTTATCACCATCTCGACATCGTCGGTGAGCACGTCGGCACGCAGCTTTTCCGCCTGATCGAGGATCGTCTGCGCCACGGTGACTGCGTTGGTGCCCTTCTTTTTTGCGATGGCGATGGTCACGGCCGGGACCGCTTCGCCGGCGCCTTCGGTCGCATTCGCAGTGATCGGCTCATGAGAATCTCCAACCAGCGTGCCGGGGCTACCGGGGTGAGCCTCAAAGCCCCGAGCCGGACCCCAGCCGTGCCGAACGTAGCTTGAAACTTCCGCGGGGCCATCGTGGATGTTGGCAACGTCCTTGAGGAAGACCGGTCTACCGTTGAACACACCGACCACAAGTGCTGACGCATCGTCCGCGCGACGCAGTACGAGGCCAGCATCGACCCGTTTCATCGTGTCGCCGCGGTTGAAATCTCCGCCGGGAAGGATGATGTTGGATGAGCGGATCGCTTTCTGAATTTCCAGGGGACTCAGGTTATATGCCTGGAGGCGATCGGAATCGAGGTTCACGCGAACCATTCGCTCTTCACCGCCGACGACGTAGGCGCGTGAAACATCAGGCACGGCGGCGAGACGCTGCATTGCTTCTTCCGCAATGCGCCGCAGCTGATGGCTGTTGCCTCCGGCGCCCTTCAACGTCAAGGTAACAATCGGCACATCGTCGATTTCCACGGGTTTCATCACCCAGCCGGTCACGCCAGGCGGAATCATGTCGTTGTTTTCGCTCAACTTCTTGAAGAGTTTGACGAGGCTGCGTTCGCGATCCTGACCGACATAGAAGCGAACCGTGATGATGGCCTGATTTTCGCGCGACATGCTGTAGACGTATTCGACGCCGTCAATCTGATAGAGCATTCGCTCCAGCGGCGTTGCCACGAGTTGTTCGACTTCATGGGCGGTTCGTCCCGGGAAGTTCACGTAGACATCGGCCAATGGCACCACGATCTGCGGGTCTTCCTCGCGCGGCGTGATCGCCAGAGCCGCCGCACCTGCGATGAGCGAGAAGATAATCAGCATCACCGACAGATTGGAGTGCAGAAAGATACTGACGATGCCGGACAGAAAATCGTGCTGTGGATGGGACGTATTCGGAGTGTTCATGGCTGTGCCTCCTTGCTGGATTTCGGCAGGATGACTTTTTCACCTGGCTGTAGTCCCGCGAGAATTTCCATGTCGCTGCCGATGCTGCGACCAGTCTGAATGTTGCGCCGGCGCACCTTGCCATCGTCGATTACGTGAACGATTTCCAGCTGTCCGACACGTTGGATCGCTGCCGCGGGCGCGACGATGAGTTCTTCATCCTCAAGGGGAATGTAGATGCGCCCGAACATGCCGCTATAAACACCCGGCGGGCAGGGGCCGACCACCTTGACAATGAACGACCGGCTGGACGCCTGCGATTCGGGCACAATCTCGCTAATGGTGGCCTCGCACTCATGGTCGAGCGATTCGATTCGACCTGGCACTTTTTGCCCCACGCTCAACTTGAGCGCCAGGGACTCGCGCACACTTACCAGCATTTGCATTTTGCTCGGATTGAAGAGAGTCACCAGCGGCTGTCCAGGGATAACGGTATCGCCGACTTCGACTTTCTTGTCGATGACGATCCCGGTCAGGGGCGCCTTGATCGTCGCATAGGCGAGTAGCGATTTGGATTCTTGTACCGCCTGTTCGCTTCGCGCAAGTTCCGCCTCGGCAGTACGTGAAGTCGTGGCAATACGGTCATATTCCTGTTGGGACAACGCTTTACTTGCCAGCAGGCGCTTGGCTCTTGCAAATTCAGCGACGGCGTTCTCAAGGCTTGCTTTTGCGCTTTCCAAAGCCGCCTCGGCTTGCTTGTGGCGAGCCTGAAGGTCTTTGTCATCGAGTCGAATCAGAACGTCATCCTGCTGGACGGCCTGGCCTGCTTTCACCTTCACTTCGATTACGCGCGCCAACAAACGGGATGCGACCGCGGCCTCATGCACGGCCTTGATCGTACCGACAGCGGCTTCATGTCGCGGCTTGCGGATTCGGCGGACTTCCGCAATGGTAGCTTTGCCCGGATCGAACTCCACAATTTTTACCGAATCCACCGGAACCTTGCGGTGGAAGAAGCCAGCCAACACCATCAACAACAATACGAGGCCGGCGGTTGCTGCAACGATCGCAGCGATCTTGCCAAGCGAATGCAGGCCATTCTTTGCCGTCGCCGTCTCGGCTGGGGCGGTGGAAGGTGTGGGGCTTGACATTTCATATCCCTTTCAAGTTGCTTGATTGTTAGCCGAGAGCAACGTCTCGGTTGGCGACTTGCATCGCCTGTGCGAATTCGACACTGCGGTATGTGCCGACGGGCGTTTTTGGCACTCGGAAAACCCTGCACAGGCCAGGAATGCGGGTTGAGCGCTGGCCGGCATGGTGCGACAAGCACACATTGCAATTCTGATGCCCCAGCGCCCAGTTAGGCAGAACGGTCACCGTTCATTAGTTGGGCAGGCGCTCCTTGTTCTTGCCGGCTTGATCCTTGTCCAGAACACCGACTGAATGCGCGGACGAACTCGTCCGACAACTCTCGGCCATTCAGACAAAACGCCTGGCTTTAAGCATCAAAGGAATGATCCGCGAAACACCAAAAAGTTACGGAAGGAGACGAGAGGTTTCTAATCGAGATGTGTCATGGACAAATGCGAGATCATCGGGAGCCGAATTTATCTTGCCATTTCTTTTGCAAAGCGGATCGCAGGCGATCCTGAAAATCGGCCGGCATGGGATACGGCTCCCCTGCCTTGTAAAGACAGATCGTCTTGCGAATATTGTCCACCACCACCTGGCACGGATTGCACCCCGCGAGGTGCTCGGCAAAGTCTTCGCAATGCGCAAGTGCCAAATCGCCCTCGTCGATGTACTGATTCAAGGCTTGCAAGAGTTCTTCGCAGGTCATGATAATGCCCTCGTTGCCTACCTGAATTGATCCGTGAACGGCCAATTCGTTACAACAAATCAACCATGATCATGGCTGGGGATCATACGCTGGCTTTCGTCGCCGAGAGTTCGGGTTAGTTTTTCTCGAAGGAGCAGTCTGGCTCGCAACAAACGGACTTTTACGTTTGCCTCACTGATGCCGACCAATTCAGCGGTTTCCTTGATGGACAGCCCTTCGACATCCCGCAATACGAACACGATGCGGAATTTTTCGTCGAGTTCGGCAAGAGACGATTCCAGAAGCCTCTTCGTTTCCGCTTGCTGAGCAAGATCCTCGGGATTGTCTCGCCATTGCGCGATGAAATCCGGATGGGGAATGGTTGCATAGCTGTCGTCTTCCGCGCCGGTGTCAAGCGGCACCGTCGATAGACCTCGGCGTTTGCGCAGAATCTTCAGCGCGTGATTGGCGGCAATCCGCAGGATCCAGGCTGCAACACTGCTTTCTGCTCGAAAATCGTCGAGGTGCTCGATTACGCTGAGGAAGGTTTGCTGCACGACATCTTCCGCGTCCTGCTGCTGTCCCGTGATACGCCGCGCCAGGCCGAAGACGCGCCCTTGAAATCGGGCAACGAGCGTCTCGAACGCCGCGTAATCTCCGCGGCGAGCGTTCTCAAAATGAGCAAAGTCCGAGTCAACGGGTTGGTTCGTCGGGCTTGTCAAGATCGAAGAGTCCTCATCGCTTTGCGGCCAGCTTTTCGCCGAAGGGTCTTTTTTTTGGTTCGGGCTTTTGCCAATACTTTTTTACGAGATTCATTGGCTATCAGACCCCGTCGAACCGGCAGGCCGAGTAAAGGTCGCTTTTGCTCTACGACTCGATGTCTCCGACGCCCCACGAGCGGACTGCCGGCATGCTTTCGCTAAGTTGATGACATCTCGTCGGTACGCACATTGAGATAGAGTGCTGGCCGTGCACGCCTCAGTAATCGATCTGATTCCGTCAGGAAAATCCAGACAACAAGCACGGCGCAAAAACTCGGCGACTTCGCTGCGCTGCGACGTAGGAATCCTCTCTCTATTGAGACGCTTACCGATATTCTCGTCGATCGGGCGAGCGAGGGCTTGGCGGCTGGGCGTAGAGCATCGACACCGTCAACGCCACCATTGTTTTCTCCTCGCGTGATTTTTTCGTAGATTGACGCTTGATGGAAGCCGAACCAGTAATTCCTCGAGAATATCCGACAAAAGATGAGGAATCGCCCTGCGGGGGGGTAGCTTATGTTCAATCGCTATTCGTGTGGCGCCGTCGTCCTGGCGTTTCTCGGCGCGGTATTGGGCGAGCCGTCAGGCGCGCATGGGCAACCGTTGCAAAGACCGTTGCGCGTCGATCCGCAACCGGTGGCCAGCGATAATTCGATAATGTACGACTACGACATTGTGTATGTCCGGGCGCCGCGCACGGCGAAGGGTAGAAATGGCAAGGATCAGCTCGCGATGGTCTGGCCCGACGCCAGCGAGCCGTTCCATATGCACGCGTCGACCGATCTGATGCTCCTGCATCCCGACGGCAAGGAGGAAATCCTCGTCGCCGGCGCGCCCGGCGCGATTGCCGATCCCTATGTTTCCTTTGACGCCCAATGGGTCTACTACACGCACTTTCAAGATCTGACCGGCCGCGGCGGCGCCGATGTCTTCAAGATTCACGTCAAGTCGCGTAAGATTGTCCGCCTGACTCAGCAGCAATGGACGCGCAATACCGGAGTGCCCCACCCCGGCAAGGAATCGGCGCGAGATGGCGTTTACAACATGCACCCGTGTCCGCTCCCCGGCGGCAGGGTCGCCTTCGTTAGCAACCGAGATGGATTCATGACCCCGCGCCGCGGCCATCGAGCAGCCATGCAACTTTTCGTAATGGATGACGACGGCGGCAACGTCGAAAAAATTGGCTATTTGAATGTCGGCAGCGCTTTGCACCCGGTGATTCTAAAGGATGGCCGCATCGTCTTCAGCTCACTCGAATCGCAAGGCCTGCGCGATCCGAGCCGCTGGGGCATCTGGAGCATTCATCCCGACGGCACGAACTGGAACCCGGTCGTCAGCGCCTACGAGAACCACTCGGGTGGCATCTTCCACTTTCAAGCCCAGCTCTCCGATGAAAGCCTCATCGTCGGCGACTACTACATCCTCGCGATGGGCGGGTTCGGCACCTATCTGAAATTTCCGGCTCGGCCTCCCGCCGACGCGCCTGGATTCGCGCCGGCATCCTTTCAGGAAAAAGGATTTGGCATGTCCATGAACCGCCGAGTCGTGACGCTGCCGTTCAAGCCCCATGGCATGGAGGTGTTGACCCATTTTATTCAATCGCACGATTCGGCGTCGCATGCCGACCCCAAGGATCCGAAGTCGCCACACGTCGGCCGCTTCACGCATCCGTGCGGTGCGCCGGACAATCATCTGCTGACGGTCTGGAGCGGACCTCTGACGATGCCCAACCACAGCGCGTCGCGTCCGCTCGGCTATCCCAGCGAGCCGCCGATGGACGCGGGCATCTATCTCATCAAGAAAGGCCAGCCGATCTGGGAGCCCGGCGCGATGCTGCTGATCAAGAACGATCCGAATTACAACGAGCAATGGCCGCGACCTCTCGTGCCGTACGAGCGTATCTACGGCATCAAGGAGCCGCAGCGCCTGCCCAGCGTGCGGAACGATGGCTCGCTGTCGAAGCACCTCCCCGCGGGATCGCCGTTCGGGATCGTGGGGACGTCGAGCCTCTACAAGCGTGAAAGCTACCCCAACGGCACCGTCGCCCCGGGCAGCGTCACGGCGGCCGGCGGCGCGTACGCGGTTTTCCCGACGCGCGAGCATGTCACCAACTGGACGCTGCAAGGCGCGGACAACGGCCTCTATGCAAACAGCGACATTCATGGCATACGGATCATCGCCATGGAAGGACCATCGGCTGGCACGTCGTCAAAGTTCGTCAATCCCGCCGGCGAACGCTTCCGCATCCTCGGCGAGTTCCCCGTACGCCATTTTGGCAAGGACGGCAAGCAGCCAACCGATCCGGACGGCAATCCAGATACCAGTTTTCTCGCCAAGATTCCCGCCGACATGGCGTGGACCTTCCAGACACTCGACAAGCACGGCATGGTGCTAAACATGGCGCAAACCTGGCACCAAATTCGGCCCGGCGAAATACGCCACGATTGCGGCGGCTGCCATTCGCACAGCCAAAAGCCAACGGATTTCAAGCGGACTGCTGCTGCACGCCTGGATTACGTCCCGTTCGACCTGACCGGCAACACACCACTTTTGACGAGCAAGAAAAACGATCAAACGGCAAAGCGCTGGGACGTGGACGACACCACCGGCTTGCGCTATGTGAAAGGGATCGTCAACGTCGAATACCATCGCGACATCAAGCCGATCCTGGGGCGCAGTTGCGTTGCTTGCCATTCAGGTGCGTCCGAGAATCCGGCGGGCGGCTTGATCCTCGACGATCATAAGATCCGCGAAGGCCGGCCGGCAAGCTACACGGCGCTGCTGCGCGCCAAGGATCGCAACTCGGAACCGTATGTCTGGCCCTTCCGCTCTCGCAACAGCTTGCTGACATGGAAGCTGTTTGGCGAACGCATTGACGGCTTCCCGGTGAAGCCGCCGGCGCCGGGCGACAAATCGCACCACGGCTACCACGTGCGCGGCGGCGTCGCATGGTCAGGCTTTAAGGGAAGCGCCATGCCCCCACCCGAAGCCGTCAAATCAGGCAAGGTCGCGCCGTTGTCGGACGAGGATCGCCGCACCATTTTCCGCTGGATCGACCTCGGCTGCCCACTCGATCTCGACTTCAATCCCAAGGAACCTACGCGCCGCGGCAATGGCTGGATGCTCGACGATCAGCGTCCGACGCTCACGATGACTTATCCACAGCCAGGAGCGAATCCTCCGTTGACGCGGATCCTGATTGGCGTGCACGACTACGACACGGGCGTCGATCCAAAGTCTTTCGAGGTGAAGGCGGATTTCTCGATCAACGGTCGCGCCCCCGACGTCAATCTCGCGGAAGATTTTCAGTCCTCAGGCGCTGGCGTGTGGGAACTGAAGCTCTCGACGCCACTGGCGGGTGTAGTCAACGGGCGAATTACTGTCTCCGTACGCGATCGTCAGGGCAACACCAGCCAGATCGTGCGGACGTTCTCGGCAAAATAAGCAGCGGCAAGGAGATCGAAATGATGTACAACGG
Organism: uncultured Singulisphaera sp.; assembly: GCA_964484265.1. Lineage (GTDB taxonomy): Bacteria > Planctomycetota > Planctomycetia > Gemmatales > Gemmataceae > SIAQ01. The sequence goes on along the minus strand of CAZAFH010000138.1, from coordinate 4,031 downwards.
CCTGTGTGCGATCCTCGTTGCGCTGTTGCCTTTCGTGCCGGCGAACGCGCAGGAAAAAAAACCGCCACTCAAGATCCACATCATCGCGGGAGGTGAATACGCTCCGGTCCCGTCGATGACGGAGTTCAAGAGATATCTCGAACAGCGCTATCGCGTCGAATGCACCACATCCTTCTATGAGGGGACCGGCTCGCCTACCAAGATCGAAAACCTCGATCGGCTCGCGACCGCCGATCTTCTCGTGCTTTTTGCCCGGCGCATGAATCTGCGCGACGCGCAGATGAAGCTAATCCGCGCCCACTGGGAACAGGGCAAACCCATCGTCGGCATCCGCACCGCGTGCCACGCTTTTCAAAAGGCCGATAACGAGATCATCGACCGCAAACTCTTCGGCGGTAACTACGGCATCGGACCAACGAGCAATGGCGGCTTCAAAACCAGCGTCGCCAAGGGGCAAGAGCAACATCCCGTCCTTTTGAGAGTCGGCGACATCATGGCCGCCAAGTACGCATACGGCAACGGCCCGCTTGCGGAAGGCGTCGTCGTCCTGCAAACCGTCGGACGCATCAAGGACAAAGATTTTCCTGTGACCTGGATTAACACCTACAAGGGCGGCCGTTACTTCTACACTTCGCTCGGCGCGCCAGAGGATTTTCAGCAGGAAGCGCTACTACAACTGCTCAGCAATGCCGTCTTCTGGACGACACATCGCGATCCGCACAACGAAAAAAAGTAATCCTCAAATTCCGTTGGCAACGTTCACATCGAGAAAACATCATGATCGTGAAAGTAGCATCAATTTTGATCGGCGCCATGGCTCTGGGCTTCGCAGCGCAATCCAACGCTGGCTGCGGCGTACCCAAGGAAACGCCGCGTGGCGAGCGGAAAGCAGTTCAGGCGGTAGCGAGCGTCGCGCCAGAAGAACGCACTGCCGTTTCCGTGCTCGACGCAAATAAGCGAATGGCACGCCACCTCGCCGCCGCTGCCCTGGGCGCACAGGCACTTGGTCAGGACCCACCCGTCGTGGTCGCCGCGTCGCCCAAGGCAGGCGGGCACATTCATCCCTCGATCTGCCAGACGAAGGATGGCACACTAGTTGTCGTTTACAAGGGACCGCAGGTACTGATGTGCGCGCGTTCGACGGACAACGGCAAAACCTGGGAAACGCCCACGCCGATCGCCACCTCGGCGAAACGGCCCGACGTCATTCGCGAAGTCAAGATCTACGAGGTTTATCCGGGCACCGCTGACACGCTACCGGATGGCCGAATTCTGGTCTCCTGGAACTACATCGCCAACGACAAGGCGAAGGACAAATACTATCAGCGAGCCTTGCTCTATTCGCTCAGCAGCGACAATGGCCGGACGTGGAGCGAACAGGGATTGATTGGCCCGGTCAACGGCAAGCACCTTGGAGCCGTGCGCCATAATGTTCTTCCCTGGAGCGAGGGACACTGGCTGCTGCCGTTACGCGACGGAGCGCCTCGGCTCTACAATCCGAAAACCGGCACACTAACCAACTTTCCGCTTAAGGCAACAGGTGGCAAGCAACACGAGTTTCAGCAAATCGCGCGAACGCCCAAAGGGACACTTTTGGCGATGGGACCCGAATTGCTGCGTTCGACGGATGATGGAAAAAGCTGGGCGGCAGCGAAGTTCCCGGTGAGTCCAACCGCCAGAGACAATCTTGAAGGACGTCACCTGACCGTGCTGCGCGATGGCCGTGTGCTCGTCACATGGGGCGTGGGGACTGCCAACAAGGGGTTGCGTTACAACTCTTCAGCCGATGACGGCCGGACTTGGACCCAGGAACCGGTCATTTTGTTGCCCGATACGAACATCGCCGCGCGCTATTACTCGGCCCGCACGATCCAGATCGACGAGCATCACATCGGCACCGTCTACCTGAGCGGGTCAACCGTGTACTTTCTGAAGGTGAGAATCGATCGCGTGACCAAAGCCTGAGCGCGGCATCGAAAACGACGTTCCTGTTCGAACGGAGCCAACATGGACTTATCAAAACCTGAATGGCGTCGGACTTTGACGTTGATATTTACCCTGTCAACAACGGTCGCGACGGTTCGCGCACAAGAGCCTGATCTCAAGCCGATCACCGAAAAGCATGTGATGATCCCAATGCGCGACGGTAAACGGCTGTCCGCGTATCTCTACTTCCCGCCAGACAGAGGTCCGTGGCCCGTAGTGTTTGAACAGCGCTATGCCGACTTGCGCGGCGCCGCCACGCGCAAAGGAGCGGCGAAGCTAGCGAAAGAAGGGTTCGTCGTGGCGCTCGTGAACTTCCGCGGCACTCATCGATCGGAAGGGACCTGGGTCGGCTATCGGGCGCTGGGCTGGGGCAAGCTCAAAGACGGCTACGACACCTGCGAGTGGCTGGCGGCGCAGTCCTGGTCGACAGGCAAGGTTGGGTCGTTCGGCAGCTCGCAAGGTGGTTTCGCTCAGAACTTCCTGGCCGTCACCCAACCGCCGCACCTCGTCTGCCAGTACATGGAAGACACGGGCTTGAGCCTGTTTCACGAGGGCTACCGCATAGGCGGCATCACTCGTCCAGAACGCTTCAAGGCGATGGCCAAGGTTTGCCGCGATCCCGACGACAATCGTCGCCTCATGGAAGAGTGGTTCCGCCATCCGCATTACGACGACTACTGGCGCGACGAAGATTGCACTCTGCACTTCGACAAAATGAATGTGCCCTGCTTCACGCTAGGCAGTTGGTACGACTTCATGAACCAGGGCTCGATCGCGAGCTTCCAGGGACGTCAGCACAAGGGAGGCGCCAACTCGCGCAGCAAACAGCATCTCGTCATCGGTCCGTGGCTGCACGGTCGCGGTAATCGGACCAACCGCATCGCCGAGATGGTCTATCCCGACAACGCCAGCTGGCCTCAGCACGATCACATGGTCCGCTGGTTCAAGCATTGGCTCCGCGGCGAAGACAACGGCGTTGAGAGGGAACCGACGGTGCGTTATTACGTCATGGGCGCCGTCGGCGAAGATGGCGCGCCCGGGAATGCCTGGCGGACTGCCAAGGATTGGCCGACGACGCACACGCACACGCCGCTTTACCTGGAGCGCGAAGGCGCACTTTCGTGGATGGCGCCAACTGACGCATCGGGTTCCACTTCCTTCAAGAGCGATCCATTCCTGCCGATGCTGATTCCCGGCGTGGCGTTTCCCGGCGCCAGGGACGCCCGATCTTTCGAGAAGCAGGCCGAGGTTCGCACCTTCACGTCCGCGCCGCTCGACAAACCCATGGAATGGACCGGCCTTGTCCGCACGGAATTATTCCTGTCATCGACGGCGCGAGACACGGATGTCCTCGTCCGCATTAGCGATGTCTACCCGGACGGAAAGTCGATCTTGATTGTGGACTATCCGCGACGACTTCGCTATCGCGAGGGATTCGAAAAGGAAATCCTGATGGAGCCTGGCAAGGTCTACCAGGTGGCGTTCGACGTGGGCTGGATCAGTCAGATTTTCAACAAAGGGCATCGCATTCGCGTGACCATCGCCAGCACGGGCGCGCCGCTATATGAACCGAATCCGCAAACCGGCGAACCGCTCATGATCGCGTTTCCGAAAGACGCGCTTGTGGCGACCAACACGATTTACCACAACCGCAAGCACGCGTCGAAGATCCTCGCGCCGCTTGCAACCGATCGCTGATCGCACGTACTACAGGCCAAGCAGGTGTGTGATTCGCAAGTCGCCGCTTCATAACGAGCACACCAGGTCCGCCGGCGAGGGAAACTTGCTCATCGGGCGGGGGGCAATCGAGCCGAGAGCAAACGAAGCTGGCAAACTTCATCAAAAACCGCCATACTGTACTCATGGCATTCTCCCCGGTGTCTTTTTGGTAGTACAAAAAGCCTGGGATCAGAATGCCCAATTTTCAAGCCTCCCCGATTGCAGCTCTGCCGCATTGGGAAGCGTTCGGAAAATAACTTTCCGATTTCCGCCTAGTGCTTTGTCACAGCTAAGATTTCGGGTTGGTAAATTCGGGCGAATCAGCG
>CAZAFH010000137.1:0-19346 GCA_964484265.1 uncultured Singulisphaera sp. | reverse complement strand
AAACGTGCAAGAAAAAAGCCATCGACGCCTTCACATTCATCAGCAACGCCTTCACAGGCAACCTCGGCAACCTCTTCGCGTAAACCAGCAAGCGGGCGCTAAACAGACACGAAAAATCCAGCGCCGACGAACCGGAGACCATTGCATTTTTCCGATACGTCGGCGTTAGTCGCACCTTGGCGACCATTCAATATTGCGTGTCACATTCGGTTCTCGCGTACTTTCATTGGTAGAACCACGAAAGACGCAGAGATTTAGGAGAAAAGTATGGGCACCAAGAATCAACGCCGGGCTGCTGGAACTCGTGAAACGATGCTTCATGAGGTTGGCGAGTTCTTCACTTCATCGGAGGATTTGGGCTCGTGTCCCCATGGCCATGCAGACGAATACTACAATCGATGCCTGGTGTGCGAGTTGAATCGCGAGGGTTTAGATTGGTACCATGATGTGCGAGAACGCGCGAATCGCCAGGCCATTCTTGATCTGGTCCAACGATTCGGCGACGATCCAACCGAAGATGTTCGAGCGGTAATGCGTGATGGTCACGATTTCGTACTGATTGTCATCAGCGTAAAAAAACTCGACACTGTTACGAAGGGATATGACCAGATATAACGAGACTTTAGCAACGTTACATGGGCGCCTGATGACAAAACGGGCAAATTGCCGAGGAAAGGCCGTCAGCGAGGCTGTCGGTTCCAAAGCTGACAACCCAAGGCGAACGCCTTCCTGAGTTGTTGCTCTGCCCGACGTTTTTTCGCCATTTTGCCGCCAGAGTTCCATGTAACGATGCTATAGTCTCCCTTTTTCCATCATTCATTCTATTATCCCGCATCGACTGCAATCACGGTTGCTGACTCATTTCGGACACTGGAAACAAGCAACGAGCGTTCATGATGAAGGTTGGGGTCGACGCGGAGGAAAGCAAACGGGATAAGCAAACCGTTACGACTCCGCGCCGTTCGGGGATAACTAATCTGCTTCCGATAGTTTCGTCGTATCAGCCGATCTTCGCCATCACTTCTTCCGCACGCTCCAAATCGATGCCGCTGTAGTGTAACGTCATGTTGATTTGCTTATGTCCGAGAACGCTGCGTGCCGCCTCCGCGCCGTGCTCGCGAAGAATGTTCAGCGCTGCCGTATGGCGTAGCTGATGAACGTGGAACCGTTCGATGCCGAGCCGCTTGGCAGCGCGTCGGATGGCGTTGTTGATAGTGGTATGATCGAACCATTCGCCGGGCTTTTTTTTCGGCTTTTGCTTCTTCCGGTTCTGTTGGCTCGGCTGGACTGGCGTTTTGCGCGCCGCGCGCTTTTGCTCGGCAATCAACCGATCTTGCTCGGCAGGTGAGAAGAGATAGGCGTCGGGATCGGCTTTCAGATACCGATTCAGAATGAGCTGCGCTTGGGGGCCAAAACAGATGGTTCGCGTATGCCCGTGGTGCGCGGTCTTGTGTTTGGCCAGCGTCGCGAACCATACCGGGCCGGTGCGGTCGATGTCGGGCGTCTTGAGTTGGCAGATTTCGCCGACGCGGGCGCCGGTCAGGAGCAGCAATCGGACGATGTCGGAAGTGATAGGCGGAAGTTCGCGGACGATGGCATCCACGGTCTCGGCATCGACGGGATCCACGGGTTCGGTTTCGCGTGCGCCGGATCGGCCACGACGCAAGCCGCTTACTGTCTGGATGCCGTGATACGTGGACGCGGGAATCAGTTCGTTCGCCGATGCCCAGCGAAACAACAGCTTGACGCGCCCGATATGGTTGTTGGTGGTCGTGCGTGCCAGGCCGAGATGCCGTTTGCTCTTTTCACGGCGGGCGCGTTCTTCATCGGTCATCCAGGAACCCGTGGTCATCGCGGTTCGGAGCGTTTGCAGCGCAACCGGACCAAACTCGGATGCCGACGTGTTGCCGTAAAGTCGGCAGAGCGGACGCAAGGCGTCTCGACATGCGACGACTTCCGTGGTCGGTTCCTTCGTGACGGGATCGGCGTAATAGCTTTTGGCGTGCTCCATGAACTTGAGAACCAGTTCATCGATACTCAGGTCTTGCCGGTGGTCGGTGGGCATTTGTCCACCGTTGGCCCGGAGTTGAGACAAGAGGCGTTCGTATTCCACCTTACTCTCTTTGCTGCCGAACTTGCCGGGGAGGATAACTTCGGTGCGAGTTCCATCCGATCGATAAAACGAGACGGCGGCGCGGCCGGTTGCGGAATGTTTGCGATACGTGGGGATTGTGGAACGGGGACGTGCTATTGGTGCGGTTCCTCATGGCAAAACGTTTTGCAAAATTCGAGGATTTCAACCGCACGTCTGACCATCAGACGGTAAACATAACTTGTTTCGGAATCACAATTTAAGAGATTGCTCGCTGAGGGGCTCGAACCCCCGACCTCATGGGTGTGATCCATGCGCTCTAGCCAACTGAGCTAAGCGAGCTTGGGTGCGCGGCCATTGTGCCGCGCGAGCGTTTGCGCTGCCGCGAGGGCCGCGATTAGGGTTGCGGCGGAGTTGCTGCGGGAGCGGCGGGCGTCGGCGCTGCCGCTGCCGGCGCTGGTGCGGCTGGCACGTCGTCGAATTTCGGCGCCGCCGGGGCCACGCGTTGCGGCGGGCGAATCGGTTCGGACGGAGCCGACGCTTGCGGCGGAGGTGCTGGCGAAGCACTTGGGTTGAGCACGTCGTCGAACCCGGTCTCCAAGCCTGCAGCGCCCTTTTTGAATTCCGTGATGCTCTTGCCAAGAGACCTGGCGATTTCCGGCAAACGGCGGCCGAAGATCAAAACCGCAATAATTCCCAGGACGATCAAAGTCGTAGGGCTGAGAAATGCAAAGAGCGGCGTCATGGTAGTTCCTCACTTTTCAATTCAGTACGGGCAAACGCTCTCAAGTAATATATCCAGGGAATGGGGCAAACTTCAAGCGAAAATCCTAACCGATTGTACGACACGGTCTCTCGGCATCTAGTTCGCTTTGGCAACCAAATCGAAACGCCACGCTTCGATTGTGCGTGGGATCGATCGGCAAATAACGGCGGGGTACTTTGTTTTGCTACCTTATTCTACCTCCGGAATAGGCGCCAAGACAAGCATTCTGCCAAGAATTGCCAGGATTTTCTCCGGTTTTCGATACATAACTGCCGCGTGACCTTTTCAGTCATTCATGTAGATAAGTATGCGAATAATTCGGGCGTCGTTTATCCGCCGCCCAGCAGCTGGTCGAGCTTTTCGTTCAGTTGCTCATCGGCGGCGGCGGACCACTGGAATTCCTGGCTGCCAGCGAATCCGCCTTCCGAGTTGAATTGAGCTGTCGGAGCTGGAACCAGGGGTAGCGTACCGATCACGCCATGATCCGTTTCGAGCGTAAGGTGCTTGATTTTTTGAATCTCTCTGGCAGAGAGTGTAACGGGCATCACCGGCGTGGCGCCGTCGGTCACGACAAGGCCATCGATCGTGGCGACATTCGACATCGATTCGCCATTCGCGTAAGTGACGCCGACGTGCAAGCGAACCACTCCCGCTACCGCATTTTCATTGCTGGAGACGAAGAAGCACGGCGCCACCTCCATGATTCCGTCGAGATTCGGCTCGCCGTCACGCATTGGCAACCAGCGAAAGCGCTGCAATCCGCCCGTTTCGCGTTTGACCACGAATCGCGTGGCGGACACGCGCAGCGAACGAAGAAACCGCCGTTTGCTGATGACGAGTAGGCGGTCCGAATGCAGCAGTTGATTGTCGATCTGCCAGGAAACGAGGTGCTCGCCCTGCCGCTTCGGTTTAGGCAGCGGCACGGTGACGAGCGTCTCCTTGGCGCGAAGCTGGGCTCGTGTCACAGCGACCTGCGTCACAAGAGTCGGGAGCTTCAGCGTGCTCGTTCGAACCGTCAACTCGTAGTCCGCAAGCGGCGCCAGCGAACCTGAACCGACGATGACTGCCGACGCCAACAGCGACTTGCACTGCCCTTGCACGATGGTTCGGCATGCGACGGCGGAATCGAGCACCTGGGCGTGAAGCGACGCATGACGCAGCGAGCAGCCCTTGAGGAAGTCAGCCGCGGTTTGAATCGGGATCGCGATTTCCCCGAGGCTGTGCTCTCGCCAGCGAATCGTCGCCTTCGTGTCCCGATTCGGCGTGGGAATGCGGAAGAAGATGCGGGCATGCGTACGTGCCTGGTCGCGCGTGATGACCTCGGCCATCGCAGGAGCGGCGCCGTCGCTTGGTTGCAGCACGAAGTCTCTCTTGTCGAGATTGACCTTGGCGGCAATTTTGATGTTGGCCTCGACGATGACGGCATCCGCATTTGTGGGGACGGGCAGCGCGTCGAGAATCAGGCCCGCTTTTTCGTAGCGGACATGCAACCCCAACGGCGTTTCCTGAGAGGGAGAAGTCGTCATTGTGGTTTCAGCCGATCGAGGGCTTCGTTCAACGCGGCATCCAAATCGATGGCCTCCACCGGCGCAGCACGGCAGATCAGGCAATCGCCCGACCGCGGAATGCGAAAACGGTGCGTGCGATAGGCCTCATCGAACACGCCAGGCACTTTTTCGAGCGTCATCAACATACTCGTGAAACCTGGGTCATAGGCCGAACCGTGGTCCAGTAGTTGCAACGTGACCTGGGCATGCAGCGAGGCGATGACGCTGATCGACGCGCGGCTCGCGGGGATCGTCGTCTCGGCGATCGGACCCGCCGGCGCGGAATAGTCGGGCCGAGCGCCGTCGTCGATCGTAATTCGCCGGCGCAAGAAACTGGCTACGCAACCGTAGCATGGCCCGCCTGGCGTAAACCAATGCACGAATCCGCCGATCCCGCCGGCGAGCACTTCACCAAGTGTCCACGGTTTCGCGTGGCGGCGCATCAAGGCGTCGAAGTGGAATTTCGTTGGCTCATTGTCGGCGGCGCAGATCGCGAGATCGCATTCGGCAATCGAGGACTCTATATCTGTGCGAACCTTGTCGTCCTCAAGCGTCGCGGCGATGGTCCGTATCGACAGATCCGCACGACGAGCGCGAAGCCAGTTCGCTGCGAGTTCGACCTTGGTGCTGCCGACGTCACCGAGCGGAAAGAGGTGCCGAGCGACGTTGTGCTCTTTGTAGACGTCGGGATCGACGAGGACGACATGACTGATGCGCGAATCGCGCGCGAGGATATCGAGAACGGTAATCCCGCCACTGCCCACGCCGACCTGGAAAAGCGTTGCCACATTCAGACTCTACGCCGGCTACGGATTGGAAGAGGTTCACAAGGCTTCGGGAAGGGGCCAATCGCCGGTGTCGCGCCAAACTTCGTAACAGGCCAGCCAGCGCCAGGCTGCTTGAACCGAGAAGACACAGGTGTATTTGGCAGGATCCCATCGGCTGGTTTCGCGCGTGCTACCCTGACGCCACATGCAAAGAACCTGCCCATCCATCAAATGCGGACATATTTCCAACGGGGTGATGACACGCGTCTTGGGCGGTTCGGTCGGGTATTCGCTCGATAAATAGGTTTCCAGGTGGTACACGTTGTGCATCGGCTTCAACGCATAACGCAACAGCAACCCGCGGCCCTGGCGAACGACCTTGATCTTGTATTCTTCCGCGCGATCCTTGTTGTATCGCTCAATGACGGGAATATCAACCGTCAACATGCGACGTTTGCCGGCTTCGGTATCGAGTAGCCCCATGATTGAATCCATCCCAAGGCCGCCTGAAACGTGCCAACGTTGGCGAAAAAACAGCAAACGCGAATTTCGCCAAAAGATTAGTAGTGGCAAGGCACCGACTGAATCGCGGAAATTACTTCCTCGTCGCCGACTTCTTCCGACGTGCCCACGAAAGACGTGTCGGCTCGGTCCATAAGGATCGCGAGATTACTCTCGGCATTGCCTCGCAGAGCGTTGATCAGTTTTTGGCGTTCCTCAGTTTGGAGTGGTCGGAAGTCCATCGTCGAATCTCCTAAAAAGAAACCGTCCTAAATCCGTGTCGAGCGCCGCCGAGCCAGTTCCGCGAGGATTGTTGGAAGCGCAACCTCGATGTCGGGTTCTTGCGGATCAACTCGGGTGAGAGTTTGCCCAACTTCCCAATAATATCGCGCCTCGGCTGTCGAGAGCAAGAGGTAAATGGTCTCTCCGGGCCAACCAAGCTGAAAAGTAGCCCGCAGCCAAACCGTCCCATCTTCGGTCATTATACCCAGGCGGATGCCAGCGAACAAATGACAAATTCGATTTACCGGGCCATGCCAGGCCTCGACAATCTCCCAAATCGCTCTCAGCGGTGAACCGACATCCTCGTGCGGGATACTCTGAATTGCCATGGCGCGATAATTCGAGTCAGTCGCGGCCAGGGCGTACCACGAAAATCGAAGGTCATCGGCGGTTGTCGCATGTGCGGGATTCGGCGGTGTCCGCCCGTCCGACGTGCCGATTGCGAAAAGGCCCTCGCTGTTTTGCAAACGTCGAATCCATTGCAGATCGCCGTGTAGATCGCCGTCGCTCGGCTGCCGCATCGATCCCGGATGGGTGTGCACGATCCCGACAATCCGTAGTCGGCGATCCGATTGGCGGATGATCCGGCTCGCCAGAGTCTGTGACTCACTATCGAATTCGACGTGCACGGCGCTGGCGTCGCGATGGGTTCCAGCCGGGATCGTGCCGACGACGTGGACTTCGGTCTCCGTGCGATAACCAACGAGCAGCCAGCCGATCTCTTCGCTGCCTCGCGATGTACGCCGATGCGCTGCGTACTCACCGAAAAGCGTGTCGAGCACGCCGGTGGCGACGACGAACCGCGTCTCCACACTGGGCGGTTCAGGTTGCTGCAACGGAATCGTCGGCTGTTCCGCACGGCGAAACCAGGACGCGATGCGATTCAGCCAATCCGTGAACATTCCATGATTCCTTCCTGTGCGGTCAGGCGTCTTGCTGTTTTATCGAATCGAATCTCGGCAACGCGCGATTTGCTGAATGTTGACCGGCGTGGTGCGGCAGCATCCGCCGATGATCCGAGCGCCGGCGGCGTGCCAGCGGTTGGCGAGGTCGTTCCAGTCCGCGCCATTTGAATATTCGCCGACCCAGCGGTGAGCAGACGCATCCCACGCCTCGCCGAGATTGGGATAAACAATGAAAGGTATCCGAACCTCGGCATGTGCGGAGTGCAGCAGCGGTTCAATCAAGTGCGGCGCGGTGCAGTTGATGCCAACCGCAATGACGCTTGGCACATCGCAGGCGACGGCAACCGCGCGCGAAAAATCGTCGCCCGCGCACAAGTGCGTCTCATCCTTGCAGCTAAAGCTGAGCCAGGCTGGTATGCGCGAAAAATCCGCCAACGCTGCCGCGAGCGCCTCGGCCTCGATCAGGCATGGAATCGTCTCGCAAGCGAGCAAATCCGGCGATGCCTGAACGAGAATTTCAAGCCGTCGGCGATGCCAATCCGCAAGTTCGTCCACCGTCAATCCGTAGTCGCCGCGGTATTCCGAGCCATCGTGCAAATGCGCGCCATAGCAACCGACCGACGCGGCAACCAACGGCCGGACGCGATCGGGTGGATTCGTCTGCCAAAAACGATCTCGCTCCTCCTTGGCGAGCGTTACGCTGAGGCGCAGCAGGTTCTCGGCTTTGGATCGGCTCAAGCCGCGGCATTCAAACCCGCTTACGGTTGCCTGGTAACTCGCGGAGATAAGGATATCCGCACCGGCGGCGAGATAGTCGCGGTGAACTGCCGCGATCGCCAGAGGATCCTCGATCAGCAACTTCGCCGACCAGAGCGGATCGCGCAAGTCGGCGCCCCGGCGTTCGAGTTCGGTGGCGAGACCGCCATCGAGAACCGCGAATGGTTTCACGCTCGGAAGTAGATCGTTGCCAGACATTGGAAATTGGCCCCGCGAGGAGAAGCTCATCTTACGATGGTTCCATGGGGAGTGTCTTGTACAAGTACAACGAATAGAAAATCGGCACGATCGCCGCAAAGATGATGGCGGAAAATCCCAGCCACATCGGCGCGCCAAGCAGCACGGCAGCGCCGCCGATAATGCCGACACCGAACCACAACCAGGCCGCGACGCGGTGTGTGCGATTCCAAACCGCTTCGCTCGAAAGCGTCCACGGCGTGCGAATGCCCATCCAATAATTGCGTTTGACCTTCCCCATCACATTTCCCAGTACCGCAAACAGTCCGAAGAAACTCGCGACGAAGCATTGCGAAAAAAACGCTGGATTCTCTTGCACGCCGGCCCAAAGAATCAAGGCGCCCATCCAACCGAAGAACGCGACCAGGCTCGTCATGGCAAAACCGAAGGTGCCTGCGAACGGCTCGATCTCGAAATTTTTGGGCGACACCAAGGGCAGCACCACCATCATCAACGTTATCAGCAGCATCACACCGGGGCTCATGAGCAGGTACCAGCCAAAATTCTCGGGCGTCGTCCAACCGTCGGGTTGCATATTGATGTCCCAATGGATCGGAATGCGTTCCAAGAGGAGGTCGCGCCGGCGGAACCCGATGTATCCCATCACGATCGCCTCGACGACTGTCAACACCAGACTAATCGCGAACCATGCTCTCATGACAGTTTCTCCTTCGCTTCTTTACCGGACGCGAAAAGGTCCCAGACGATGGCGGCGATATCCTCGATGGCTGTCGTGTTGAGCGAGTAGATGATGAGCTGACCTTCGCGTCGGGCGAAGATCAGGTCCGCCTGTTTCAGCACAGAGAAATGATGCGACATCGACGGTTTCGTCATGTCAAATCGCTTCGCCAAATCGCCCGCCGACATCTCGCCGCCGCGCAGCAGTTTCAAGATTTCACGCCGAGTCGGGTCGGCCAATGCTCGGAATATTTCATTCACGGCCATGCTTCTTTTTATATTAGACAATTAGGCAACAATCTAATTGTCAGAAAAAAAAGATGCCGCTTGAGCACCAAGCGGCATTCGAACTAGGCTTCCACGGTTTGAAGACGCGGACGCGGCGAATGGGTCGTGTGGGTGATGGCTGTCTCCATGCCCACTGCGGCGAGGTCGAACCACAATACTTCGCCATCGTCGATCGTGTTCAGCCCGATCCAGTTGATGACGCGCGGGTCGTCACAAGTCAGGTCCACGTCGGCGACGGTTGGCGTGCCGTCCATGAAATGGATCTTGCCAACGGTTCCGGTTCGCTTGAGGAAGAATCGGCGAACGCGGTAGCCGGGAATGCGGTTCAGTTCGTCATCCTGCCCATCGAGCGGGATGCAGACCATCTTAACGAGCTTCTCCTCGCATCCCGCGAGGTGTTTGTTCAAACCCAGCAGACGCTGACCGATCTTGCAGAACGCGTCCAACCCAACCGCGACGGGTCGGCCGTCCGGCCACAACGGTTTGTATCCCGTGAAGTGGATATTATTGGTCTGACGATCGCAAGACGGATCCCGACGAAAGAGAAGTATCAAAGTGCGTGACATCCAGGGCCGCTCTCCAATTACGGGTAACGATATTCATTGCGGCAGTGGAAAAGTTGGAACATCCTTTCTCCGACCCAGCCCACATCCGCTGTAACGCCTGCTTGTTTGGGAGTTCAGCGTTGTCGCCGTTAAAATAGTCAACCTGGACCAATTCGGCTAGCGACGCAGATTTTTTTTCTTGCCCATGCTGTGAACAAAAAAACACTTAACAGAATAGATCGCATTGCCTGCGGTTTGGTAGAACTTGTTTATTTCGTGTGCGGATACTCGGAGGATTCGGTCAAGCGGATTCTACCAATTCTACTCAAACGTCATTCTGGCGAGTATGTTACGAAAAATCAGTCGAAGAGCAATCCTTGTCCGCCATTCTCTGGTGGTATCGTCGGTTTCTTGCCGAGATGGGCATAGGCACGCATCGTCGCCACTCTGCCGCGCGGAGAGCGCACGATCATTTGTTCGCGCAGCAAATAAGGCTCGATCTCATCGCTCAAGGTGTCCGACGGCAGATTCATTGTCGCCGCCAAAGCTTCGACGCCTGTGGGGCCTCCGTCGAATACGCCGATGAGCGTTTCGAGATAGCGGCGATCCTGCTTGTCCAGCCCGAGCATGTCGACCTCGGCCATCTCCAGGGCAGCCCGCGCCAGGGCGAGGTCGATCGGGCCTTCCGATTCGCTGGCGGCGTAACTCCGCGCCCACCATAACCGCGAATTGGCGATGCGCGGCGTTCCTCGGCTGCGCTGTGCGATCTCGGCGGCAGCCTCGGGAGCAATAGCCGTATTCAATTTCCGAGCGTTAATTGTCACGATTTGTGCCAATTCTTCAACCGTATAGTAATCAAGATGCTCGTGTATCTTGAACCGGTCGCGCATCGGACTCGACAACATGCCGCTGCGCGTGGTCGCGCCGATCAACGTGAATCGCTTCAGCGGCATCGAGATCGTTCGCGCGTTCATGCCTTCGCCCAACACGATATCGACGCGAAAATCTTCCATCGCCGGGTAGATAAATTCCTCCACCACGCGCGGCATGCGGTGGATCTCGTCCACGAACAGGATCGATCCTTCGGTTACATTGGTCAGGAAGGGCAACAGGTCCGCCGGCTTGGTCAACGCGGGGCCGCTCGTCATTTGAATGGTCGTGCCGAGTTCGTTGGGCAGCACCGTGGCGAACGTGGTTTTGCCCAGGCCGGGCGGTCCGTCGAACAGCATGTGCGACAGCGGTTCCTTTAGCTTGCGAGCCGCCTTTAAAAGTATCTCGATCCGCCTTTTTACGGCGCCCTGGCCGATGACTTCGTGCAACAGCCGAGGCCGAAGCGCGGCATCGCGCTGTTTTTCATCGTCCGGCGTGCCAGCTTGTACGATCGGCTGTCGGGCCATGTTTGGATGCTCGGGAATCGGTAGTTCATTGCACGTCCGAGCCACGACCGTGAGGGAGTGGCCGCCGAAAATGCGCCCAAATTATTTCACCAATCGCGAGTGATTTCGTTGGCCACTCCCATACACTCGTGGCTCGAAACAGATTCCTCGTATTATGTGAAAAAATAAATTTCTCATCTCAGTGGGCGATCTGATAGATCGCCAGCAAGATTTCCTCGACACTCTTGTACGTCTTGCCGCCGGCCAGGGCTTTGTCGAGACGATCACGAGCTTCTGCCGGTCCGTGCCCGACGCTCATCAAGGCTGCATAGGCGTCCTCGAGCACGTTGCCATCGACGTTGCTCGCCGCCGTCGGCTTGCCTTCCACCGCCGGGCCGGGCATCAGCGCGTACTTCGTGACTTTCCGCCGAAGCGTGGCGACGACCTGCTCTGCCGTCGCGCCGCCGATGCCGGGCAGCGTCGTCAGCCATTTGTTGTCTTGGCGCTGAATGGCGTCGGCGATTTCCTTGATCGGCCGAACGAACGCCTTCATCGCTTTGCGAACGCCCACTTTATCGACGGTGCAAAACAGCTCGAAGAAATCCTGCTCCGACTCCGAGAGGAACCCAATTAATCGCGGTACCATTCGGCCATGGGCGGGATTGCCCTCGAAGTAATGCGCGGTGAAGAAAGTAATTTCCTCGCCGATCTTGTGCTGCACGGTACGCCGCACGAATTCGGGAACGAGGATCTGGTATTCGAGTAGTCCGACCTGAAGCCGAGCTTCCTCGTCCAATACGCGATTCAATCTGCCGGTGATTTTGGTGATCATTTAATCAATCAAGCACAGGGGTAAGCGCAGCGAACCCCTGAGATAATTCGGCATGATCCCAGCGGTTCGCTGCGCTTACCCCTGGGCTTGGTTTCGATGCTGGTAGTAGTGGCACAGCGCCACGGCAAGCGCGTCGGACACGTCCACGGGTTCCGGAGCGGTTGGCAGGCCGAGTTCGTTTTGGATGGTCCGCTGCACCTGTTCTTTGGAGGCTCGGCCATTTCCCGTGACGATCTTCTTCACCTGCGTGGACGCGTAAC
This sequence comes from uncultured Singulisphaera sp., assembly GCA_964484265.1. Taxonomy (GTDB): domain Bacteria; phylum Planctomycetota; class Planctomycetia; order Gemmatales; family Gemmataceae; genus SIAQ01. Next base: position 7,493 of record CAZAFH010000137.1, on the reverse strand, counting down.
TGAGCACGTCGACGTTCTGCTGAGCGGCGGCGAGAAAGATCACTCCTCGCGCGTGGCCCATGAGGATTGCCGTCCGCGGATGGTCGTAATGGGCATAGAGTTGTTCGACCGCCATCGCCTCGGGCTTGAACTGGGCAAGCAACTCCGCCACGCCATTATAAACGGAAAGCACCTTCGACGCCATGTCCTCCGCGCCGTCGTCGGCGGTGCGAATAATGCCGGCCTCGGCAACGACGGGCCGAATGCCGCTGACGTCGAGCACGCCATAGCCAGTGATGTTCAAACCGGGGTCGATGCCCAGGATGCGGCGAGGGACATTCATTCCTTGCGCCAGATGGTTCCGGTCGGCCGATCTTCGAGCGTTACGCCGATCTCCGTCAAACGCTTGCGAATCTGATCGCCCAGCGCGAAGTTCTTGCTCTTCCGGGCCTCGGCACGCAGATCGATGAGCAGCTGCATCAGACCAGCGACGAGTTGCTGGCTTTGCTCGTCCGCCTGCGGCTTCTCGATCGGTTTTGCGAAGAGGCCAAGGATATCGCAGAGTTCCTTGAGGTAGCCGACACCCTGCTCGAAATGCGCCACGTCCGAGGGCGAGCCATTGCCCGATTCCAGTCGCGCGGTCTCGGCAAAGCGGTTGAGCGCCGAAAGCAGTTCGTACAACACGCCGACGGCGCCGCCCGTGTTGAAGTCGTCATCCATGTGGTCGAGGAAATGTTGCCGAAGCTGTGCGAATTCGCCCGACGCCGGTCCAGTGCCTTTTGTTAGCGAATAGAAGCTTTTCTTCGTGATGCGTTCGTAGCGTTCGAAGAAGCGGTAGAAACCTTCCAGGGACCGTTGCACCTCGGCCAGTCGGTCGTCGCTGTATTCGATCGGGCTGCGGTAATGCGTCGCGAGCAGCAAGAAGCGCACGGTCTCGGGGCGGTATTTTTGCAGGAGGTCAACGACGTTAACGACATTGCCGACCGACCCCGCCATCTTTGACTGGCCCATCTTGAGCAAGCCGTTGTGCATCCAGTAGCGCGAAAAAGTCTCGCCGGTGAACGACTCGGACTGCGCCAACTCGTTCTCGTGGTGCGGAAACTGAAGGTCCAACCCGCCGCCGTGAATGTCGAGGGTTTTGCCCAAAAGACTCATGCTCATCGCGGAGCACTCGATATGCCAGCCGGGACGCCCCCTGCCCCACGGACTGTCCCACGCCGGCTCGCCTGGCTTGGCGGACTTCCACAGCGCGAAGTCGCCGGGGCTGCGTTTGCGGTCGCTCACTTCGATGCGAGCGCCAGCCTCGAGTTGTTCGGGATCGCGGTTGCACAGCTTGCCATAGTCGGCGTCTTTCATCACGTCGAAATATACGTCGCCCGAGGCGGCATAGGCGTAGCCCTTCGCGATCAGCCCTTGCATGATCTCGATCATTCCCTGGATATGCTCGGTCGCTTTCGGCATCGCATCGATGCCCGTTACGTTCAGCTTCCTGAGATTATCGACGTAATCCGCCGTCATTTTCTCCGCCAGGTCTTTGACGGTGGTGCCGAGGTCCGCTGCGCGTTTGATGAGCTTATCGTCCACATCAGTGATGTTGACGACCCAACGGACCTGGTAACCAAGATGAACGAGGTAGCGCTTGACGGTATCGAAAATCACCGGACCGACCATGTGCCCGATATGGCTCGGCTTGTAAACGGTAGGCCCGCAGACGTACATCGTGACCTTGCCAGGCTCGACGGTCTTGAACGGCTCTTTTTGCTTCGTCAGCGTGTTGTAGACGCGCAGCTTCGATTGCATAAACCCCTCGCTCGCCGATCGTCGTTATTTCTCGATCATCACTACCACATGGCAACCGATCGCCTCGGCTCGGCCGATCGCGCCGACTTTCTCCCCGGTTTTTGCTTTGACGTTGACGGCGCCCACATCCAGACCCAGCATGCGTGCCAAATGTTCGCGCATCAGGCTCTTGATCGGACCGAGCTTTGGCTCCTGGGCAAAGATGGTCAGATCAACGTTGCCGATGCGCCAGCCCAGCTCGCGAAGCCGTTTCATCGTCTCATCGACGAAGAATCGAGAATCCATGTCTTTGTAGCGCGAATCGGTGTCGGGAAACGCATCGCCGATGTCGCCCAACCCAGCGGCGCCGAGCAACGCATCGGTCAGCGCGTGAAGAACCACGTCGGCGTCGGAATGCCCGACCAGGCCGCGCGAGTGCACGATCCGAAGGCCGCCGAGAATGAGCGGCCGATCGGACGCGAGCCGATGCGTATCATGACCGAGACCGACGCGGAACATTTGTTGCCATCCTAAAGCAATTTGCGGAACTCGTCTTCCGTCATCCCTGCCATACGAACAATGCCCGCCATCGTTATCGCGTTGAATGGATTATTTCGAGGAATGACGATTTTGTGGCTGCCGTCAGTCATGATGATGTGCTTGCCCTGTCGCAAGATACTAAATCCCGCTCGCTGAAAAGCCCGCACCGCATCGAGATGGTTGACGCCAGGGATTTTGGGCACGGCTAGGCGACCTCAATCTCGCGGGTTTCGGATAATTCGCTCGTCGGCATTTCGGCGTCGAGATACTCGCGAATTGCATCGGCAATATTTGACAGAGCCTCGGCTTCGGTTGCACCCTGCGACCAACACCCCGGCAGGCTCGGCACGCTGACGCTGTATCCCTCCTCGGATGGGATTAGCGATATTTTGAATTTCATGGCACCACCCTTCAAACTGCCGATTTACACATTCTTTCCATCATAACGATAGAACACGAAAATCGCAACGACAGAATTCGTTCCTGACTCTTGCGTTACCGCCTTTATATACCGAATTCGCGATCCGCTGCAGTCGCGGCGATTGGTGGGCGCTCAACATAATTTCGTCATCCTGGCCCCATTTGATTTGAATGCCCTAGCGCAAAATTCTCGAAACGCATGTACTGCTTGACGTACATCAAGCCGATTTCACCCGTCGGGCCGTTACGCTGCTTGGCGATGATGACCTCGATGGAGCCTTCGTCCTTACCCGGCTCATGATAGTCGGGGCGATGCAGCATAAGCACGGTGTCGGCATCTTGCTCGATGGCGCCGGATTCGCGCAGGTCGCTCAGACGCGGGCGATGGTCTTGGCGATCCTCCGAACTGCGGTTGACCTGCGCCAGCGCGACCACGGGAATCTTGAGCTCGCGGGCCAGGAATTTGAGACGGCGCGAAATCGCAGCGACTTGTTCCTGCCGGCTGTCTTTCTTGTCGTCAGGATCGATGAGCTGGAGATAATCGATAATCACGAGGCGTAGATCGTGCCGTTTTTTCAAACGCCTCGCATTGGCGGCAATGCGCAACATACTTTGGCCAGGCGTGTCGTCAATAAATAGCTTCGACTGTCCGAGGATGTCTCCGGCTTCCATGATCTTCGACATGTCGTCATGATCGAGATGTCCGCGGCGAATGCGATGGCTGTCCACGCGGGCCTGGCAGCAGAGCAAGCGTTCCGCCAATTCCACGCGAGCCTGTTCCAGGCTTACGAACAGAACGGGCAGACCTTCCTCGACGACCACATGGCGAGCGATATTCAGCGCGAACGCCGTCTTGCCGACCGACGGCCTTGCCGCGAGCACAATGAGTTCGTTGGCCTGGAAACCGGCGGTGAGGTTGTCGAGATCGAGAAAGCCTGTGGGTACGCCGCTGAATTCGAGGTCGCCGCGTTTCTTGCGCTGATCCAGACGCGTCCAGGCTTCGCGGATTGCGTCGTGCAGCGTGACCGTGTCGCCCGTGATGCCCATCTCGGCAATCTCGAGGATACGGCGTTCGGCGTTATCGAGCAATTCCGACGCGGGCTGGGATTGGTCGAACGCGTCAGCCTGGAGTTCGTTGCAAGCGTGGATCAGGTTCCGCGCGATTGCCTTTTGGCGAATGATCTCCGCATATTGGCGGTAGTGGGCGGCGCTCGGGGCGGCGTCCCAGAGTTCGCCGAGGTAGGCCGGGCCGCCAATCTCTTCCATCAGCTTGGCCTGGCTAAGCCATTCCGCGACAGTGACGATGTCCGCGGGTTTGCCAGCGTCGTCATTGAGTTTGGTGATCGCTTCGAAGATTTTCTGATGGGCGAAGACGTAGAAATCATCGGCGCGTACCAGGTTCACCGCCTCGGCGATAATGACGTTGTCGCGCAACATGCTGCCGAGGATGCTGCGTTCCGCATCGCGATTGTGCGGCGGCAGGCGGTCGATGGCATTCGCGTCCTGCGGCATGAGATGTCCCACTGCTGAAAATGAAAACAGCCCGACCTGATCCCCAGGCCGGGCTGTCATTGTAGCGAATCGCGTGCGTTACTTTTTGTCTTGCTTGAGCGGCACGACCATCACCTTGACCTTGGCGGTGATTTCGTAGCCGATCGACAGGTCCACTTCGTAGAGACCGCACTGCTTGATGAGGCCTTCGATCTTGACCATTTCCGGCTCGACCTTGAGGTTTTTGCCCTTGAGCGTCTTGGAAATGTCCACTTCGCCGACGGACCCGTACAGATGGCCTTCCTCGTTGGCATTGGCCTCGATCGTCAGCTGCGGAATACGGGCGATCTGCTCGGCCATTACCCTGAGATCGGCGATCTTGGCCTCGCGCGCTTGTTGAACACGCTTCTTGTGGCGATCCAAGAGCTTGAGGTTATGCTCGGTCGGGATGGTGGCATAGCCCTGCGGCAGCAGGTAGTTTCGGCCGTAGCCCATCTTGACTTCGACGAGGTCGCCCTGTTTGCCGAGGTGGGGCACGTCTTCGGTGAGCAGCAGCTGCATCCCGCCGTGCGGCCCTTTGAGAACCTGATTTCGCTTGAGTTTGCGGAGTGAATCAACCATTTTCGTACTCGCTATTACCAAGAAAACAACTATCGGGACCTATCAGAACGGGATGTTTTCATCTCCCGGTCCGGGCGGGGGCGGCTGCATACGGTGATCGCCGCCCATGTCGTCGGGAGGGCCGGGGTCGAAGTCGGATGTTGACGCAGTCTGCCGGGGCGGGGCCGACGAACGCGATCCGCCGCCGCCCTGTCCATCTCCGCGAGGTTCCAGGAACTGGAAATTATCGACGACGATGACGATCTTCGACCGCTTCTGTCCATCCTGGCTTGTCCACTGGTCAAGCCGTAAGTGGCCTTCGACAAACACCTGCGACCCTTTGCGGAGATACTGTTCCACGAGATCGGCCTGGCGTCCGGTTTCGCCGCGGTTGAACGCCTCGATGTCGAGGAAAACCGGCTCGTCTTCCCATTGGCCGGACTGTTGGTTCTTGCGGCGATTGTTGACAGCGAACCCGATCTTGGCGACTTTGCCGCCGTTGGAGAACATACGCACTTCGGGATCGCGCGTTAATCGACCGATCAGCATGACTTTATTGAGGTTCGCCATGATCTGCCGCGCCTCCGTATTCGGTTGACTCGCTTGAACAATAAACTAATCGCGGTCATCCCGGCGTCCGCGTCGCGGCCCGCCGTCGCCATCGCCGCCAACGGGAACGGGGATACCGTCTTCCGCCGCCGGCTCTTCGTGCATATTGTGTAGGGCCACGGCATGTTCGCCCTTGGCGAGGGTCAACATCGTGTCGACAAGTTTCGGGTGAATACGAATGACGATATGCCTCAGAATCATTTCGTTCAGGGCGCAATCGCGTTCGATGGCATCGACCGCTTTTCCTTCGGCGGAGAAGTAGGTCAGGTAGTAGATGCCCTTCTTCTGTTTGTTGATCGGGAAAGCGAACTTTCGCTCTTCCCAGGGGCGGCTGACAAGAACTTCCGCGTTGTTCTTTTCAAGCAGATTGCGGATCTGCTTGTCCGCCGTGTCGATGTTTCCCCCGACCTTCGACGAATCGAGGATGAACATGCATTCGTAGACTTTGGATGCCATTGCGTCTTTTTCCTTATCGCGTGAACCGCCGGCAATTCGCCTGTTGGTTTTGCCGTGAACTACGAGTTATATTGATTCATGCACTTCTGGATACCCTGCCCGGCCCAAAGCATGACCGCCTGGCCAGCTAGTTGAACCGCGTCTTCGATGACCGGCTTCTCGCCCGGTTTGAATTTCCCGAGCACATGATCGACCGCATCACGTTCGCCTTCCGGCGCATCCACGCCGATGCGAAGACGCGAATACTCGGTCGTGCCCAGGTGCTGCTGAATGTCGCGCAAGCCGTTGTGCCCGCCGTGCGTGCCGCGTGCTCGAAATCGCAGCTTGCCGAGGGGCAGCACCATGTCGTCGCAAACGACGAGGATGTCGGTCAGCTCCATCTGATAAAAGTCAACCGCCTGCCGAACCGCTCGGCCGCTAAGGTTCATGAAGGTCATCGGCTTCATCAGGAGAATTTTTTCGCCCCCTTCGTGGCATTCACAAATATCGGCGTCGAACCGATTCTGCCAGCTGCCAGCGCCCGGGGCCTTGGCGAGAAAATCGATGACGGCAAAGCCAACATTGTGCCGCGTGCCGTCGTACTTCTTGCCAGGATTTCCGAGGCCGACGACAAGTTTCATGGCGATCTCAAGCAACAAATCCAAGCACGGCCCAAACGATTGACGCTGCCTGCTGCGGGGCCGCCCGACTGTTCGTTACTTTTCCGATTCCTCTTCTTCGTCGGCCTTGCCGCGTGTGATGACTTCCGGTTCCGCCTGCTCGCCTGCCGGCGCCGCAGCTTCTTCTTCCTCGACCTTTTGGCTGATCTGTACGACGATCGCCTCGGGATCGTTCACGACCTTGACCCCTTCCGGCAATTGGAGGTCGCGTACATGAATCGCCTGGTCCAGCTGAAGCTCGTTGACGTTCACGCGAATCGATTCCGGAATCGCCACGACGAGGCACTCAACCGTCAGGCTGTGAATCGGCTGCACCAGTGCGCCGCCCGCCGCGATGCCTGGCGCGACGCCACGCAACTCGACGCGAACTTCGAGCGTGATCGTTTCGTCGGCACTGACGCGATAAAAATCGGCGTGAAGAATTTCCTGGCCAAACGCATCCCACTGCAAATCGCGCAGGAGCGTTTTCTGCGTGGCGCCCTCCAGCGTGACGTCAAACACGCGCACACCCTGCCGAACCGCCTTCGCCAAGTCGAGTGCGTTGACGGAGATGGAAGTCGAACCTTCGCCATGCCCATACATGACGGCCGGCGTGAGGCCCTTTTTCCGAACCTGCTTGGAAGCGTTGGAGCCTAGTTTCGGCCTGGCCTGGGAAGGCAATACAAATGTGTCAGCCATCAAATCCTCAACGTACGATTTATCAAGGGGTCAACCCCATCTGTCAATCGGTCAGGGGGGAAACGATATTATTTGGAAATTCCCGTCAAGTTGCAAGGGGTGATGGAAAAAATTCAGAGGCCGCGCCAGCGTCTCATTTACCTCTCCAAAAATAGACCGCTCGGTGCAGGCAGCCGGGGGCGCTTGGCCATTTGCTGTTGGCCAAGCGCTTTTGCACTTTTTCCCAGTTTTTTTGCACTTTTAGGGGGTGTTGGCCAAGTTGCACGGGGGGAGAGGGGGGTA
>CAZAFH010000136.1:0-19810 GCA_964484265.1 uncultured Singulisphaera sp. | reverse complement strand
CTTTCACCCACACCGGTTTTCGAGACCGTCACAATCGGCCACTCTGTCACCTCTCCTGATTAATTCTCCAGGGCATGAATTTATTTATATATTCCACGACCCCGCTCCCGTAAAGGAGTCGGAGCCGGTCGTCGCTGGGATTCTCGCTGTCACAAGATGTTCTCGCAAACGTATAATTGGTGGAGACCAATACCACGGAAATCAAAGATATTGAAGATTGTGAAGATTCTTTAGACGCAAATTGTGGGCTCCCCCGATGCAAACAATCCTTCGGACCATTGGGATGGCAGGTCTAGCCGCTACTATCGGCGTATTGTTGGGCCTGGCGCTAATCGCGACTCTCACGCTGCTACAAGGCGACGAGCCCAGATGGATCCGCGATCTGCCGTGGACACTGCTCTATGTCCTGACGAGTTGCGGCCTCGCGGGTTTCTTGGCTGCGGTCGTAAGGGCATATTCCGGTAGAGAGGATTCCGTGGAGGTGCGTCACTTGCGACGCAAGCGAGCGATTCGCGGACTCGCCATTGTTGCCGGTTCAGCGTTTCTTCTTATCGGCATTGCGGTTGTACGCGTGCCCTCGTTTGGCCAGGCGGTGCTTGGATATGCACGATGGGAACCATTGCATGAGGGGCTGCCGCTTGGCTATTGGTTAAGCATGCTGGATAGCTCGTCGCCGATCGATCGCTCACGGGCCGCGATGGCCGTTGTTCGAGTAGGTCGACCGCTGGACGCGAAGCTAGTGGAGAGGATTGCCAGGGCGGACCTTCAAGCATTGCGGGGACTTGGCAAGGAAGCCATTCCTGCATTACCGATCTTGATTCAAGTTGCCAGCGATCCGCAAAGTGAAGATCGGTGGAAGGCGCGCTCAACTCTTGTTCAGCTTGGACCTGATGTGTTGCCAGCGATGCCGGCACTGATCGATCTTCTCAAATCAAATAAGGCGAACGAAGACTTTATTAGGGCCCTTGGCAACCTTGGGCCGAAGGCTGCGGAGGCGATACCCTATTTGCTGAAACTCAGTCCAGACGGTTTCCACATTCATTCGAATGACATCGAGATTGCGCTTTGCCGCATCGACGCGACGCGAATACAGCGGCACATCGTCGATGTGGGAAGTAAAGATAGCAAGCGCCGTCTGACAGCTTTGATCGCGATCTATCTCGTTGGCAGTGAGGCTCGCGCGGCTGCGCCGGCTCTGTCCGCGGCACTTCGCCACGAGGATGAGCAGACACGCATAAAGGCAGCTCTGGCCCTGTGGCGAGTGAGTGGAGCGGTTGAGGAAGTGGTTCCGATACTGAGTAGGGCGGTGGTATCAGGATCGACGGCTCAAGACTATATATTTGAGGAGTTCTTTCGCAAGGCAGGTCCTGCCGCCAAGGGTGCAGTTCCGATTTTGCAAGATCGCCTGCTCGACCCGCACAAGGATGCCCGCCGTCGCGCTGCTTATTTGCTGAGCTGGATCGGCCCGGAAGCGTCGGCTGTCGTGCCGGTACTCGGGAAACTCCTGACCGATGAGCACGCCGATGTTCGTGCGGCATCCATCAGGGCGCTCGCCCGCATCGGTCCGGCTGCGAGAGAGTTCGTTCCGCGGATTGCGCAGTTGATACAAGATAACGATCTCTCGGTAAGAGAGGAGGTAAGTGTTGCTTTGTTTCTGCTCGATAAACAGACAAGTCCGTTGGTTGAATACTTGCAGGCGAACGACCATTTTCTGTCCGTCGATAACATCGACGCACTCGTCCGCACCGGGCCAGAAGGGGCACGCCTGCTTGGCGATGTGATACGTGCTCCGCTCTCCGGATCGCCTCGCGCGGAGTGGCAGCGCGGCTACGTAATTCGCGTTTTGGGAAAATTCGGTCCCACGGCTCGAGATGAGGTTCCGATATTGCTCGAAGCAGCGGATTCGGGAAACCTGGGATTCGATTTCGACGCGAGAAATGCTCTCGGCGCGATCGAGCCGGATGCTTATTTCCAATTTCGATTGCGGCGAGGGGTACTTTGGTCGGCTCTTGCAGGCGTGATCATCGCTGGGTTGATTCTGGGCGGAGTGTGGCTCGCATCCAAACCTTGGCGGCGTTCGAAGTCGGATTCTCCTCCTCAGGGCGAGGCAGGAATGTCGTCCTGAACCATACCTCCGCTGCGACCTAGTGCCCTCAATGCGGGAGAAATTGTTGTGCGCCAAGCTGATTGCGATAAATCAGGTAGGTGGCTTCTTCTAACTCGATTCTATGACGTGGAGCAGCTCGAAATTGGAGATTAGCCGGTGTTACACTTACCGTAGCGCGTACGATCGCAGTACCTTCAGGTAGTTCGCTCGCTGTAGACGATCCGGATGGGCCACTCGGCGCAGGCTCATGCTGCCTTGCATTTGCCGGATCGATTCATATTCGTGGTCGGCAAGCCAGTTGCCCATTTCCGTGAGCATCGTTTGCAGGTGCCCGATGCCGTGCTTGAGCAATGCCGAGGTTGTCATCGCCGCTCGACCGCCGGCCATCATCACTTTCAATACGTCCAAACCTGAATGTACGCCGCCGGTGACGGCGATGTCGGCGTTTACGTTTCCGAACAGGATGGCGGTCCAGTGCAAACGCAGCAACAATTCTTGCGGCGTGCTTAGGCGTAAGCTTGGTACTACCTCCAGGTGTTCGAGGTCGAAGTCGGGTTGGTAGAATCGATTGAAGAGCACGAGGCCATTCGCTCCGGCTTCCACGAGTCGTTTCGCGAATGCGGCCGGCGCGGTGAACGACGACGAGAGTTTCACGGCCAGCGGGATCGTGATCTCTTCGCGGACCGCGCGAACGAGTTCGAGGTATTCGCCTTCGATGGAAGCGGCATCGCGAGCCGGGTCGGTTGGCAGAAAGTAAATGTTGAGTTCCAGGGCATCGGCGCCGGCTTGTTGCATCTGGCGCGCATACCGGACCCAACCGCCGGGCGTGCTGCCGTTCAGGCTGGCGATCACGGGAATCTCCAGCACGGCTTTGCAATCGCGGATATGCTCGAGATACCCATCCACGCCGAGGTTGTAGTCGGCCATGTCCGGCAGGTAATTGTTGGCCTCGGCATACGATTCCGCGCCGAGGTCCAGGAAGCGGTTGAGGTCATTGCTCTCGAGTTCGATCTGTTCCTCGAACAGCGAATGCAGGACGATGGCAGCCGCCCCCAGGTCTTGCATGCGCGAAAGTTCGTCAAGGTTGGCACATAACGGAGAGGAAGAACAGATCAATGGGTTCTTCAACGTCAAGCCGAGGTAGGTGGTGGAGATGTCGATCATGGTTGATCTCGTTTCTTGCCTTGCTATTCGCCTTCTGCGAGCGCGAACTGCGTGATTTTTGGTACCTGTCCGCGCTCGTCAGAGGCGAGCGGCTAAACAGGGGCGACAACTATCGAACCGTAGCGTGAGCCAGCTGCTCGTACAACCGCCAGCGCTCCTGGATGTCGTGCTGGGCGAGGTCGAAGAGGGCCTTGGCTTCTTCGGGATGCGCCTGGGCGAGCATGGTGTATCTCGTCTCGTTGTAGAGATAGTCCTTCAGCGGAATGCTCGGCGCCTTCGAGTCCAGCGTCAGCGGATTTTTGCCAAGCTTGGCGAGGGCGGGATTGTAACGGAGCAACGGCCAGCTGCCGGACTGAACCGCGGCTTTCTGCTGATCCATGCCGTGAGCCAGATCGTAACCATGAGCGATGCAATGGCTGTAAGCGAGAATCAACGACGGCCCCGGATGTGCCTCGGCTTCGCGGAACGCCTGCAGCGTTTGCACGTCGCTGCCGCCCATCGCGACTCTTGCAACATAGACATGGCCGTACATCATCGCCGCCAGGGCGAGGTCTTTTTTGCCGAGCTTTTTCCCGCCGGCGGCGAACTTGGCGACGGCGGCCCGCGGCGTGGACTTCGACATCTGCCCGCCGGTGTTCGAGTAAACCTCCGTATCGAGCACGAGGATGTTGACCTTCTCGCCCGACGCGAGCACATGATCCAGCCCGCCAAAGCCGATGTCGTACGCCCAGCCATCGCCACCGACGATCCACAGGCTCTTGCGAACGAGATTGTCAGCAATCGTCAGCAACATTCGCGAAATTGGATCGTTGTTCCCGACGAGTCGGCGTCTTAACTCGACGACGCGTTCGCGCTGGGCGTTGATGCCGGGTTCGTCGTGCTGGTCGGCTTCGAGCAAGGCTTTGCACAGGTCGTCGCCGATCGTTGCCGTCAATCGCCGCACGAGTTCGCGGGCGAAATCGGCTTGCTTGTCGAGCGCAAGCCGCATGCCCAGGCCGAACTCGGCGTTGTCTTCAAACAGCGAATTCGACCAGGCGGGGCCGCGGCCCTGGGCGTTTTTCGTGTAGGGCGTCGTCGGCAGGTTGCCGCCGTAGATCGAGGAACAGCCGGTGGCGTTGGCGATCATCAGGCGATCGCCATAGAGTTGCGTGAGCAGCTTGAGGTAAGGCGTCTCGCCGCAGCCGGCACAGGCGCCGGAGAACTCGAACAGCGGTTCGAGCAGTTGCACATCCTTCACGCTTTCATGGCGAAGGTGGTCGCGGTCCGGGTTCGGCAGATTTAGGAAGAACTCCCAGTTCTTGGCTTGGGCTTCTCGGATCGGCGGTTGCGGGGCCATGTTGATCGCTTTGAGCCGAGTCTCGCTTTTGTTCTTGACGGGGCACACTTCGACACACAGGCGACAGCCGGTGCAATCCTCGGGTGCGACTTGCAGCGTGAAGCGATCCTCCTTGCGATCCAGCCAGCGAGCGGGCGCGGACTTGAATCCTTCCGGTGCGCCGGTCAACGCTGTTGGCGGGACTAGCTTGCCGCGGATCACCGAGTGCGGGCAGACGAGCACGCATTTGCCACACTGGATGCAGATCGATTCGTCCCAGACCGGAATCTCCTCGGCAATGTTGCGTTTCTCCCATTGCGTCGTCCCGGTCGGCCAGGTGCCATCGCAGGGCAACGCGCTGACGGGCAGCGCATCGCCTTCGCCCACGAGCATCAACGATGTCACTCGGCGAACAAAGTCCGGCGCCTCGGCAGGCACGGCGGATCTGCGGTCGAACGTCGCATCGATTCGGCTCGGCACGACGACTTCGTGCAAGTGCGCCAGCGACGTATCCACCGCGGCCCAGTTCTTCTCAACGACGCTGCGACCGCGTTTGCCATAGGTTTTTTCGATCGCCTGCTTGATATAACCAATCGCTTCATCACGAGGAAGCACGCCGCTCAGGGCGAAGAAGCACGTTTGCATGACGGTGTTGATCCGCCCCGCCATGCCGGTCTCGCGGGCCACCTTCATGGCATCGACGACGAAGAATTTGAGCTTTTTCTCGACGATGTCCTTCTGCACCGAGCGAGGCAGATGATCCCAAATCTCCGCGGACCCGAACGGACTGTTGAGCAAGAACGTCGCCCCAGGCTCGGCGACTTTGAGCATGTCGATGCGGTCGAGGAAGTTGAACTGATGGCAAGCGACGAAATTCGCCCGCTCGATCAGGTAGCTCGAGCGAATCGGTCGCGGACCGAAGCGGAGGTGCGAGGTCGTCGTCGAGCCGGATTTTTTCGAGTCGTAGACGAAGTAGCCTTGAGCAAAGTTGTCGGTCTCTTCGCCGATAATCTTGATCGAGTTCTTGTTCGCGCCGACCGTGCCATCGGCGCCAAGGCCGAAGAAGACGGCACGCACCGTCGCGGGATCTTCGGTTGAGAATGTTGAATCGAAATCGAGGCTCAGGTGCGTGACATCGTCGTGGATGCCGACGGTGAAATGCCGTTTCGGCCTGGCCTTGAAGCCTTCGTCAAACACCGCCTTGGCCATCGCCGGCGTGTATTCCTTGGACGAAAGCCCATAACGCCCGCCGATGACGCGCGGCTTCAACGCATCACTCTCATTCAACGCGGCGAGGACATCGAGATACAGCGGTTCGCCCAGGCTGCCCGGTTCCTTCGTGCGATCGAGCACCACGAGCGTCTTGACGGTCTTGGGCAGCGTCGCCAAAAACGCCTCGGCGACGAATGGCCGATAGAGCCTGACCTTGAGCACGCCGACCTTCTGCCCGCTGGCGACGAGCGCGTCCACGGCTTCGTGCGTCACCTCCGCACCGGAACCCATCATCACCACGACGACCGCGGCGTCCGGCGCGCCGGCGTATTCGTACAGGCGATACGCTCGACCTGTGAGCTTGGCCCAGGTGTCCATCGCGTTCTGCACGATCGTCGGCGTTGCGAGATAGAACGGATTGACGCTCTCGCGGGCCTGGAAGTAAACATCGGGATTCTGGGCCGTGCCACGCATGACCGGATGATCCGGCGACAACGCTCGCTGTCGATGCGCGGCTACGAGATCGTCGGCGATCATCGCGCGAATTTGTTCGCTCGTCGGCGGCAGGATGCGCTGGACCTCGTGTGAGGTGCGGAACCCATCGAAAAAATGCAACATCGGAATGCGCGATTCTAGCGTGGCCGCGTGACTGAGCACCGCGAAATCCGCAGCCTCCTGCACCGAACCCGCACAGAGCATGGCGAATCCGGTCATGCGGGCCGCCATCACATCCTGATGATCGCAGAAAATCGACAATCCCTGAGCAGCGAGCGATCGTGCCGCGACATGGATGACGCACGGCGTCAACTCGCCGGCGATCTTGTACATGTTGGGCAGCATCAGCATCAGGCCCTGCGAGGCGGTGAAGGTCGTCGCCAGCGCACCCGCTTGCAACGCGCCATGCAATGCACCCGCCGCCCCGCCTTCGCTCTGCATCTCGATGACGCGTGGCACCGTGCCCCAAAGATTCGGTTTCTCTTCGGACGACCACTGATCCGACCATTCGCCCATCGCCGACGATGGCGTGATCGGATAGATCGCGATGACTTCGCTGAGTTGATACGCGACGTTGGCGACGGCTTCGTTACCGTCAAGCGTCTTGAAACTTGGCATGACAGTCACTCCTCGGGCGAGCAAACAGAGCGGTTATCGTCATTGCAACCGTCATGCCAAGAACCGACCCGATGAGCGGGGAGAGTAAGCGACCGAAGCAAAACGCCGCCAACTCTGGCCCTTACGCTCCCGGCTCGACAGAAAGATGCGACGCCCTTTAGCTCCATTCAATCGCCGGAATCGCACAGACGACCCGAAATCGGCGCACTCGCAGTTTGTCTTGTGTCATTTCCGCACACCTTGCCTGAACGAAGATCGTCTGGAAAATTGGCGGAATCCCGTAGCCATTCGTATCTTGATTTCAAGCCTGCGATTCGGCGCGGGCTTTGCATGGTTGGGCAACACTTGCGAAACTTGGATGTACCTATCCACTTCACCGAGGGGCCGATGGCTGCACCGGATGCATCGACAAAAGCTGACCAGCGCATGAAATTGCTGGATGTCGCGATGAAGAAGAGCCAATTCCGGCAGGATGTTCTCATTGAAATTCTGCACAAAGCTCAGGATCTGTTCGGATATCTCGATGTTCCAATACTTTGGCATGTCGCTCGCAGCTTGAAGCTGCCGCCGAGTCGAGTGTACGGCGTGGCGACTTTCTACCATCTCTTTTCGCTAAAACCGAAGGGAGAACATGTCTGCGTCGTATGCCTCGGGACGGCTTGCTACGTGAAAGGCGCTACCCAGCTGCTTGCGACGGCCGAGTCGACGGCGAAATGCAAAGCCGGTGAAACGAGGGCCGATGGCAAGGTCTCCGTGCTCACGGCTCGCTGCATCGGAGCTTGCGGTATCGCTCCCGCCATCGTTTACGACCAGGTGACAGCCGGCAAGCAAACCGCCGACGCGGTTTCGGCTCATTTGAAGGGATGGCTCGCCGATGGATCGAACTGAACTACAAACGATAGCCGACCGTTCCAAGGCCGACCATAAGCCGTGCCGAATTCTCTGCTGCACGGGTTCCGGCTGTCAGGCTGCCCGCTCACTCGATGTCAAAGCGAGGCTCCAAAAGGCCGTCGATGCACGCGGGCTTGGCGATCGCATCGACGTCGTCGGCGTCGGCTGTTTGGCGTTTTGCGGCGAGGGCCCGCTTGTTGAAGTTAGCCCGGAGAAGTTGCTTTTCGAACGCGTCTCGCCCGAGAACGCCGACTCGATCGTTGGCCAACTCGCAGGCGAGGCGCCGGCGGCGGTACGTCGCGGCAATCCAGAGCATCCGTTTTATTCTGGGCAGATGCGGATCGTGCGCGAATTCAGCGGCCAAATCGATCCCGAACGCATCGAACATGCCATCGCCCTCGGGGCGTATCAGTCGCTGGATCATGCGGTCAATGAAATGACGCCCGCCGAAGTGGTCCAGGAAATTACCCGCAGCGGTTTGCGCGGGCGTGGCGGCGCCGGCTATCCCACGGGCCTGAAATGGGCGACCGTTGCAAAAATGCCCGCCTCGCCCAAATTCGTAATATGCAACGGCGACGAGGGCGACCCGGGCGCTTTCATGGATCGCAGCGTCATGGAAGACGATCCGCACCGCGTCATCGAGGGCATGGCCATTGCGGGATTCGCCGTCGGCGCGAGCCAGGGATTCATCTATGTCCGGGCCGAGTATCCGCTTGCCGTCGCGCGCTTGCGGCAGGCGATTCAGCAAGCCAACCGGCTCGGCATTCTCGGAATCAGCATCTTCGGAACGCGGTTTGACTTCAAGGTCGATATTCGCATCGGCGCCGGCGCATTCGTTTGCGGCGAAGAGACAGCGTTGATCGCATCAGTAGAAGGGAAACGCGGCATTCCCCGCGTTCGCCCGCCGTATCCCGCCGAGTCCGGCCTGTGGGGACAACCGACACTCATCAATAACGTCGAGACGTATGCCAACATCTCGACGATCTTGCGTCGGGGCGCTTCGTGGTTTGCCTCCATTGGCACGGAGAAGAGCAAGGGCACCAAGGTGTTCTCGCTCACCGGCAAGATTCGCAACTCGGGCCTCATTGAAGTCCCGATGGGCACGACGCTTCGCTACATCGTCGAGGAAATGGGCGGCGGTGTCCCGAACGGCCACGTCAAAGCTGTCCAGACGGGCGGACCGTCGGGCGGTTGCATCCCAGCCGAGAAGCTCGATGTCAAGGTCGACTACGATTCACTCGTGCAACTCGGCTCCATCATGGGGTCCGGTGGCATGATCGTCATGGACCAGGACACGAACATGGTCGAAGTCGCACGTTTCTTCATGGAATTTTGCATGGATGAATCGTGTGGCAAATGTATCCCGTGCCGGGCGGGAACCGTCCAAATGCACGGCTTGCTCGACCGCCTGGCACGCAAACAAGCGACCAAGGCCGACCTCGAACGCCTCGTGCAACTGTGCCACATGACGCAAGAAACCAGCCTGTGCGGCCTCGGCCAAACCGCCCCGAATCCAGTGCTCAGCACGCTGCGATACTTTCGGCCAGAATACGAGGCGCTGCTGCAACCCACATCGCCCTGGGCGCTGCGGGCGTTGCCGATGGTTCACTAGGAAAAGTTGTTAGTTGTTAGTTGTCAGTTGTTAGTGGTAAGGCGAATGAGATGCTGAATCGGTCGATGCAGTTAACGGTGTTAACTGACAACTAACAACTGACAACTGACAACTTTTCCTCCCCCGAAAGGAGACCTCACCCCATGTCCGTCGTCACGCTTACGATCAACGATCATCACGTCAGTGCGAATGCTGGCGAGACGCTGCTCGCTGTCGCCAAGGAGGCAGGCGTGAGCATTCCGACGCTGTGCCATCTCGATGGCGTGTCGGATGTCGGCGCCTGTCGATTGTGCCTGGTGGAGGTTGAAGGCTCGTCGAAGCTGCAAGCCTCCTGCGTCACGAAGGCCGTGGAAGGTATGCGCGTACATACGCATACGCCCAAGCTGCTCGAATATCGCAAGATGATCCTTGAGCTTTTGCTGGCCGAGGGCAACCATGTTTGTTCGGTGTGTGTCGCGAATGGGCATTGCGAGTTGCAAGATCGCTCAGCCGAGGCGGGCGTCGATCATGTGCGCTTCGACTACCAGGCGCCGCAGCGTGAGGTTGATGTTTCGCACGAACGGTTTGGCGTCGATCACAATCGCTGCATTTTGTGTACTCGCTGCGTTCGCGTTTGTGATGAGATCGAAGGGGCACACACCTGGGATCTGTCGGGCCGGGGGCATAATAGCAAAGTCATCACCGATCTGAATCAGCCGTGGGGCGAAGCGGAAAGCTGCACGTCGTGTGGCAAGTGCGTGCAGGCCTGTCCGACCGGGGCGTTGTTTCGCCATGGCGCGACGGTCGCGGAGATGGAGAAGGACAAAGCGAAGCTCAACTTCCTGGTCCAGGCACGGGAGAAAAAACAATGGCTCGTCTAAGGTTCGCCACGGTTTGGCTGGGCGGTTGCTCCGGTTGTCATATGTCGTTTCTCGATCTCGATGAATGGCTATTCGAGTTGGCGCAGAAGGTTGACGTGGTGTTTTCGCCGGTCGCGGATGTCAAAAAGTATCCGGAGAACGTGGATATCGCGCTCGTCGAAGGCGCTGTCGCCAACGTCGAGAACGAGGAGATGCTGCTGCATGTTCGCAAGAATACGCGCACGCTGGTCGCGCTGGGCGATTGCGCTTGCACGGGCAACGTCACGGCGCTGCGTAATCCGCTCGGCGTCGCGCTCGAGGTGCTTCGGCCTGTCTACATCGAGAAGAACGATCTGAACGCCCGCATCCCGGACGATCGCGAGATCGTGCCGATCTTGCTCGACCGCGTCGTGCCGATTCATGCGGTGGTTCCGGTGGACTTCTTTCTGCCGGGATGCCCGCCGTCGGCGAAGACGATCCGCACCGCGCTGGAATCGCTGCTGGAAGGTCGCACGCCGGAGTTCGCGTGGACCGATCGGAAGTTTGGATAGGAATGGAGAAGTATTTTCTATTCCTGTATTCTTCGGCTCAAATTACTAACCACAGAGGCACAGAGAACACAGAGGAATGCAACTTGGAAAAGAGTCTAATGAAACGTCGATTACAGATTAATTCGTAGTTATTTTTACTTGCACTGTTCTGCCTAGCTTGCGAAGATTTCAAAGCACTGAAGATACTGTGATAAGAATACCTCTAAGGAAAGCAGGAAGGCAGGAATAAACTAGAAAACCCTTCCTGCCTTCCTGCTTTCCTTAGAGGTATTTTCTCTGTGTCCTCGGTGTCTCTGTGGTTAGTTTTTTTTCGGTTCAACCGCACTGTGGTTCGATTGGCTTTCGATGACGGTAATTACGGGTTTGGGGGCGACTATCATGACCAAGCGTATCATCATCGATCCGGTTTCGCGGATCGAGGGCCATGCGAAGATCAGCATCTTTCTCGACGAGAAGGACGAGGTCCTCGACGCTCGCTTCCACGTCACCGAGTTCCGCGGGTTCGAGCGCTTTTGCGAAGGCAGGCCGTTTCAGGAAATGCCCGGCCTGAGCGCTCGCATCTGTGGCATCTGTCCGGTGAGCCATATTCTCGCGTCGTCGAAGGCCGGCGACATGCTGCTCGCGGTGCAGGTTCCGCCGACGGCGTTGAAGCTTCGCCGGATGATGAACCTGGGGCAGATTCTGCAATCGCATGCGCTCAGCTTCTTCCACCTGAGCGGCCCCGATTTCCTCCTCGGATGGGACTCCGAGCCGGCGACGCGGAATGTCTTCGGGCTTATCAACAAGCATCCCGAACTCGCGCGGCAAGGCATCCGACTGCGCCAATTTGGCCAGGAGATCATCGAAGGTCTCGGCGGCCGAAAAATCCATCCCGCCTGGAGCGTGCCCGGCGGCGTGCGTGAACCGCTGACACCTGAGTTGCGCGACCGCTTCCTCGGCTGGCTCCCCGAATCGTTCAAAGCCGTCGAGACAGCGCTGGCATTCTTCAAGGGCTTCCTCGATACCCACCGCGAAGAGATCGAGACCTTTGGCAACTTCCCCAGCCTGTTCATGAGCCTGATTCAACCCGATGGCACATGGGAAACCTCCGACGGCTTGCTGCGCATCGGCGACGCGGCCGGCAAAATTCTCGTCGATGACCCGAACCCGCTCAACTATCAGACGCACATCGGCGAGGCAGTCGAACACGATTCCTACCTCAAGTCGCCGTACTATCGGCCCGCGGGTTATCCCGATGGCGTCTATCGCGTCGGGCCATTGGCGCGGTTGAACCTCTGCGACCGCATGGGTGTGCCGCGTGCGGATGTCGAGCTTGGCGAGTTCCGTCAGCGCGCGGGGCGTGTGGCGTCGTCGTCGTTTCATTTTCATTACGCTCGCCTGATCGAGATGCTGGCGTGCCTGGAGTATCTGGAACGCTTGCTCGGCGATCCCGATCTGCTCAGCGGACGCTGTCGCGCCGACGCCGGGCTGAATCGGCTCGAGGGCGTCGGCATCAGCGAGGCGCCGCGCGGGACATTGTTTCATCACTACAAAGTGGACGAGCACGGTTGCCTGCTCAAGGTGAACCTCATCATCGCCACGGGACAAAACAACCTCGCCATGAACCGCACGGTGACGCAGATTGCAAAGAAGTATCTGCACGGAACCAAGATCCCCGAGCCGATGCTGAATCGTGTCGAGGCCGGCATCCGCGCATTCGACCCGTGCCTGAGTTGCTCGACGCACGCCTGGGGCCAAATGCCGTTGCATGTGCAACTCATCAAGCCCGGCGGCGAAGTCGTTGACGAAGCGCGGCGAGGTTGAACGATTGCCCATCGTAGACATCACGCTCCGCGTGATGGTGTTTTGAATTTCTCGGAGATAGTAGTAGATTTCGCGTGCTCGATGGAAATCCATCACGCGGAATGTGATGGCTACGGTGATCTCAGCATTTATTTGAAGGGTCCATCGACGATGTCCTGGCTAGTGATCGGCATTGGCAACACACTGCGGCGCGACGACGGGTTGGGGCCTTGGCTTGCCGAGCGCGTTGCTGACTGGCGATTGCCGAATGTCACGACGCGGATCGTGCATCAGTTGACGCCGGAGTTGGCGGCGGAGATCGTGAACCACGACTACATATTATTCCTTGACGCCAGTCGCTCGAGCGATGAATTTGCGTTGATCGAGTTGACTCGAACCGTCGGCCCGACGCAATTTGGGCATGCTCTGAGTCCCGCTCAACTGCTGGCATGGGCTGAATTGCTTGACGGCGGGCAGCGAAGGGCGTGGATCACCGCCGTGCCCGGGAGTGATTTCGATTTCGGCGAAGGCCTATCTGTGGCCGCCGAGCGGGCAGGCGAGAGGGCGCTGGCGGACATCGGACGCCTGCTTCGAGAAAGCGTACCATGCACGAAGTTGGACTCATGACCGAGACGATTGACCTCGCGTCGTCATTTGCGAGGGATCAAGGTGCTGTCAAAATTCACCGATTGGTGTTGCGCGTCGGCGCCTATTCCGGCGTCGATGCGGAGGCGCTGCGATTGGCGTTCGATGCGGCGTCAGTGGGCACGGCTGCGGAACATGCATTGCTCGTGATTGATGAAATAGCGGCACGATGCTGGTGCGCGGTTTGTATCGTCGAGTTTTCGCCGGCGAGTCCGATCTTTTCCTGCCCGACCTGCGGCACCGTGAGCCGAGAGTTGCGGCAGGGCGGCGAGTTGGAATTGGCGACGTTGGAGGTTTCGTAGCATGGGAACGACTGACGCCAGCCTGTCGCCGCGGGTGTTGCACATCCATCAACGGCTGCTCGGCAAGAACGCGGAGATCGCACGAAGTAATCGCGAGCAGTTCCACGCCCATCGCCTGCTGACGTTGAACCTGCTCTCCTCGCCCGGCGCAGGCAAGACGGCTCTGCTCGAACGCCTCCTCGCTGACCGATTCGCGAATGGTAACGTCGGCATCATCGTCGGCGACCTGGCGACCGACAACGACGCCCAGCGATTGAATCGATTCAGCCCGCGCGTCATTCAATTGACCACGGGCAGCATCTGCCATCTCGAAGCCGACATGATTCGCCAGGCCAGTCAATCGCTGGGATTGGACGGTCTGGAGGTTCTCGTCATTGAGAACGTCGGCAATCTCGTCTGCCCCGCAGGCTACGACCTCGGCGAGGATTTGCGCGTCGTGCTCGTCAGCGTTACCGAAGGCGAGGACAAGCCGCTCAAGTATCCCCATATCTTCAAGTCAGCTCATGTCGTCCTGATTACGAAGATCGACCTGGCGCCGCATGTTGATTTCAACCACGCCAAAATGGAAGCGAATATCCGAGCCGTCGCGCCACAGGCCGAGATCCTCGCGGTCTCGGCAAAGACTGGCGTCGGTCTGGCGGAATGGTACGCGCTGCTAACGAAGCGGAGGCGTGATGCCTAGCGCCATTGCCGAAGAAACGCTGACAGCATGCCGAGTGCGCGTGACCGGCCACGTGCAGGGTGTCGGCTTTCGGCCATTCGTCAAGCGACTCGCGGACGACCTGGGCCTGGTCGGCGGCGTCGGCAACGACTCGGCCGGTGTGTTTCTTGATGTCAAAGGTTCACGCGAACAGCTCGACAGTTTCTTCATCAGCCTTCGAGCCGACGCGCCGAAAGAATCTCACATTGAAGCAGTGGACATCGAAACGATCGACGTGCGACATCGATACGATTTTGAGATTTACCCGTGCCCGGAGGAAACCCCTGGCCCTCGCCGGGCTCGAGTGCCTCGCGATTATGCAACCTGTGTGGCCTGCCTTACCGAAACGCGCGATCCGGAGAATCGCCGATTTCGCTACGCTTTCACGACATGCACGACATGCGGTCCGCGTTACACATTGTTGAACCGGATGCCGTATGAACGTGCTGGCACAGCGATGCGAGCCTTCCCGCTGTGTCGCGATTGTGCGTGTGAATTCACCGACTGCGATGATCGCCGATTCCATGCGGAGGTGATGGCATGCCCGCAGTGTGGCCCGCGTGTTTCCTGCGATGATTGCACGGATGATGACGCCCTGGTTCGCGCCGCCGACGTTTTGAAGCGTGGCAAGATCGTCGCGCTCAAAGGACTCGGCGGCTACCAGTTGCTGACTCGCGCCGACGATGATGCCGCCATCGCACGACTTCGCGCATGCAAGCGTCGGCCCACCAAGCCGCTCGCCGTCATGGTGCGAACGGTTGTCGACGCCGAGCGTTTTTCATTGTTGCGTGACATCGAACGGGAGCTTCTGGCGAGCCGGGAAAACCCGATTCTCCTCGTCACCGTCCGCGCGGAATCGGGTTTGGCAGGCGGCATCGCGCCGCATCTCGATCATGTGGGTCTGATGTTGCCGACGACGCCGATGCATCATCGTTTGCTCGAACTGGTTGACTTCCCGGTCGTGGCTACGAGTTGCAATCGCGGCGAGGAGCCGATTCTGGCGGACGACGCGACGGCGGCTGATTTGGCGGCACTTGCCGACGTGGTGTTGACGCACGATCGTCCCATCGTTCGCCGGCTCGACGATTCCGTCGTCCGCGTGATCGCGGGTCAACCGAGCGTTATTCGTCTCGCGCGGGGATACGCGCCGTTGCCGTTGACAGCTCTTGAGCGTTGGCTGGATCGGCTCGGTTCGAAGCGGCCAGCGGGCGGCGTGCTCGCACTTGGAGGGCATCAGAAAAACGCCGTCGCGCTCTGGACCGGCACGCAGGCGATCCTTGGCCCGCACCTGGGCGATCTCGACGGCGTGCGAACACGCTCGGCCTGGCAGCGGCGTCTCGGCGAACTCGCGGAATTGTTTGGCTCACCGATTCGGATGCTCGCCGTTGACCTGCACCCCGATTATGCCTCGCGGCGATGGGCGGAAGCATCGGGCTTGCCGATTATCGAAGTCGCGCATCATTACGCTCATGCCGTGTCTGCGATGGTGGAGCACGACCTGCTCGACCAAACCGTGCTTGCGTTGACGTGGGACGGCACAGGCCTCGGACCTTCGGGTGAGCTGTGGGGCGGCGAATGCCTTCGCGCATCGGTCAACAGTTTCGAACGCGTGGCGACGCTTCGCCCCATTTGCCTACCCGGCGGCGAGGCGGCGATTCGTCAACCGTGGCGTATTGGCGTCGCCATGCTGATCGATGCGTTCGGCACGACGCCAGCATCGATATGGAGCGGTGTTTCCAATGACGCGGTGGGCAGCGTTTCCCAGATGCTCGACCGCAACGTCTGCTGCCCAACGACAACGAGCATCGGGCGACTGTTCGACGGCGTCGCCAGCTTGCTACTCGGCGTGAGTGACGTTTCCTACGAAGGCGAAGCCGCCGCCTGGTTGGAATCAGAAGCCGATCCAACGAACGAGGGCGAATATCCCGTTGTCGTTGAGCATTCTCAAGGAATGGCGATCTGGGATTGGCGGCCCGCCGTGCGAGCATTGGTTGCCGACCGCGATCAGGGCGTTTCAGAAGCGGTTTGTGCCGCTCGGTTTCACAACACCATCGCTCGCTGGTCGCAGATCGTGGCGAGCGGGAATTCGGAAGCTGATGTCGTTTTCGCCGGCGGCTGCTTCCAAAATGCGCTGCTGACGGAATGTGTGAAGACTCGACTCGAATCGATTGGCAAGCGCGTCCACCTGCCTGGCATCATCCCCGTCAACGATGGCGGCCTTGCAGCGGGGCAACTCGCGATTGCGCTGGCCCGGAGAGCCTAGCCGCGTAAGCGGCAGGTTGAATCAGCGATCGCACGTTCAACCTGCCGCTTACGCGGCTAGGCTCGCCAAAAATTGAACGGAGCAAACACCATGTGCCTGGGCGTACCCGGACAAATTGTTGAACGAACCTGCACAACCGCCGACGAACTGCCGACCGCCCTTGTCGCCTTCGGCGGTGTGACTCGGTCAATCTGCGTAGCCCTCGTGCCCGATGCCGTCGTGGGCGACTATGTCCTCGTCCATGCCGGGCTGGCGTTGCAAACGATCGACGAAGAACATGCCAGCGAATTGCTGTCCCATCTGAATGCAATGGCCGGTGGCGAACTGGCCGAGCTTACGAGTAAGGATGTCGCGGAGAGGCCAACATGAAGCACCTCGACGAATACCGCGATGCTCGCCTGGCGAAACGATTGCTCGCGGGGTTGGCTCGTGTCGTGCAGCATCCGTGGACGGTAATGGAAGTCTGCGGCGGACAGACGCACACGCTGGTGCGAAGCGGCATCATGCAACAGTTGCCCGCGAACCTTCGGCTCGTGCATGGTCCGGGCTGCCCAGTTTGCGTGACGCCCATCGAAGAGATCGACGAGGCGCTGGAGTTGGCGGGACGGCGCGATGTGACGATCTGTTCGTTCGGCGATATGCTGCGCGTGCCGGGATCAACGACGGATTTGCTGCGCGTGCGTTCGCAAGGCGGCGACGTGCGCGTCGTCTATTCGCCGTTGGACGCGCTGGCGATCGCCCGCCGTGAGCCGAATCGGCAGGTCGTCTTTTTCGCCGTCGGCTTTGAGACCACCGCTCCCGCGACGGCGCTGGCCGCCTGGCAGGCGAAACGCGAACGGTTGACGAATTTTTCAATGCTCGTCTCGCACGTCCTTGTGCCTCCGGCACTGGAACAGGTTCTGCAAAACCCCACGTGCAAGGTGCAGGGCTTTCTCGCTGCGGGCCATGTTTGCACGGTGATGGGCTTCGAGGAATACGAAGCCCTGTCAGCAAAGTTTCGCGTTCCGATCGTGGTGACCGGATTCGAGCCGGTCGATCTTTTGCAAGGCCTATGGATGTTGACTCGCCAGCTTGAGCAAGGCCGCCATGTCGTGGAGAATCAATATGCCCGCGTTGTGCAGCGCGAGGGGAACCGCCATGCACGCGATCTGCTGGCCGAGGTGTACGAACCATGCGATCGTCCCTGGCGTGGCCTGGGGACGCTGCCACGCAGTGGATTGCGATTGACATCCGCTTACCGCGAATTCGATGCACGCTCGAAATTCGGCATCTCTCGCGTGCCGATCGTCGAAGGGACACTTTGCCGGGCGGGCGATGTGCTGCAAGGCTTGCTCGCGCCGGTTGATTGTCCATCGTTTGGCACGGCCTGCACGCCAGAAACTCCGCTCGGTGCCCCGATGGTATCGAGCGAAGGCGCGTGTGCGGCATATTATCACTACGGCCGCCGTCGCTCGGCGAAACTCTGAGAAAAAGAATCCAAAAGGATCGGATCGCAGATTTGTTCCCTGCGAGTTTCCTTTTTTACCAAAATATGAACCACAGAGGCACAGCGCGGACAAGCCGCAACCCCACACGATAAGGAGAATTTAGCCACGGAAACACACGGAAAAACACGGAAGAATGCACAGGCAGAGTTCTCAGTGGAGACTTTTTCCGTGTTCATTCCGTGTGCTTCCGTGGCTAAATTATTCGCAAACTATGCAGAATTGAATCGAATATTCGTACAGAGCAACCGATAGACCAAAATGAAATGTTTAGCCGTGACGCGCCAGCGGAGCGCGGGATACAAGCGGCGCGCTCCGCTGGCGCGTCGCGGCTAAACGAACCCTCGGAAAATTGTGTTACCAAAACACAATTCGCACAATGAGTAGTACAGAGAAATTCCGTCGAAAGTAAGACTCCCTTTAAATGATCGAACCTCGATAATTTTGAATAGAGAATTTTACCTAAGTTGATTTTCTCTGTGCCCTCTGTGCTTCGGTGGTTAGTTTTCTTTGTAAACGTGGGTCGTAAGGAAAATGACGGTGAGCAAACCGCAAGAGATACCGTTCGCGGTCGCATGCCCGGCGCCGTTGCCTGCGGGGGAACGGATTCTGCTGGCGCATGGCGAAGGGGCACGCCTGACGCGCCGGCTTATCCGAAATGAAATGCTCGCGGTTCTCGGCAACGATCTGCTGCGGCCGCTCGCCGACAGCGCGACCTTGCCCGCGATCGAAGGTCCGGTGCTGATGACCACCGATAGCTCCGTCGTCAGTCCGCTCTTTTTTCCCGGCGGCGACATCGGCTCGCTGGCGATTCACAGTGCAGTCAACGACCTCGCCGTCTGCGGTGCGATACCACTGTATTTGAGCCTGGCGTTCATCCTCGAAGAAGGTTTGGAATTGGCCACGCTTCGGCGAATCATCCGCAGCATTGGCGATGCGGTGCAGGCGACGGGCACGCAGGTTGTCACCGGTGATACCAAAGTCGTGCCGCACGGCGCGGTCGATAAGATCTTCATCAACACGACGGGCATCGGGCGATTGCGACCTGGCGCCAACTTCGGTGCTCATCGCGTTCGGATCGGCGATCAGATTCTCGTCAGCGGAACCATCGGCGATCACGGGTTGACCGTTCTTGCGACACGCAATCAGCTCGATTTCGCTGGCCTGACGAGCGATACCGCGCCGTTGCACGATCTTGTCCGCAGCTTGCTCGATTCGTTCGCCGACGTGCATTTCATGCGTGATCCGACACGTGGCGGCGTGGCCGGCGTGCTGTACGAATTGCTCGAACATGGAACATGGGAAATTGTGCTCGAGGAATCGGCAATGCCCTTGTCGGCTGCGGGACGAGGGGCGAGCGAATTGCTCGGCCTGGATCCCTGGCACATTGCGAACGAAGGCAAGCTTGTCGCCGTCGTCGCCGCGAACGATACGGAGCGGGCGCTGGCGGCATTGCGAAAGCATCCGCACGGGCGCGATGCTGTGCGTATCGGCGAAGTGCGCGCGGGCGATTCGGGTTATGTGTTGGTACAAGGCACGCTAGGAAACGAACGCGTGCTCGATGAACCAAGCGGAGCGCCGCTGCCACGGATATGTTGACCGAATGGCTGAGAAGATGAATACCTTTCGGAATTCGGGCTACTTCGACAGTATCCAAAATCAGAAAACAATGAGTGAAGTGCTCCCTCTCCCTCCGGGAGAGGGTTGGGGTGAGGGTCGCTCAGCCTGTTCGAGGTATCAGTATTCTGCCCGTGCTTCAAGCGGCCCTCACCCCTTCCCTCTCCCGGAGGGCTGCGAGTTCCCCACAACTTTGTGGGCGTGGCGAAGGAG
>CAZAFH010000135.1:0-20300 GCA_964484265.1 uncultured Singulisphaera sp. | reverse complement strand
TCAGACGCGTATGACGCAAATACCAAATCATCTTGTTCTCGGCATCGCGCTTGCGGCGATGCTGGGATCGGCGTCGATGAGTCGAGCCGAGTCATTCGTCCAGCGCAGCGGGCCGGCGACGCTGGAACTTCGCACGCCGGCGAGCGGGAACAGGCTTGCGCTGGCGGATTTGCTGATCGTCGTTCTGACGGTGGACGGCGTCGCGCCGCTGGAGGTGAAAGCGCCGCTGGAGATGCCCGCGGACTCGCCGTGGATGCTTGTTCGCCGCTCCCGACCGACGCGCGAAAACACAACTGGCAAGCGCGAGAGCTGGCGGATTGAGTACGAATTCGCGCCGCGCGAACCGGGCAAGCTCGCGTTTCTGTTTCCGGAAGTTATCGTCGGGCCGGATTCAGTTTACACCTGGAAGGGACAGAATTTCGAGGTCGCCACATCGATCCAAGATGCCGAGAAAGCGCGGATTCTTGAGATCAACGGGATCGAGCCGTTGCCCGGTCGAGTCGAGCCGGCGTCGTTTGCGTGGTTGTGGGTAGTTGCGGGGCTGTTCAGCCTCGGTTTCGGCAGTGCGTTATTTTTCATTCTGCGTCGAAATCGAACGAAGCACCATTCGGCGGCGGAAGTCGCACTACAGGAGTTGGCGCGTCTTGAGGCTGCGACTGAGGACGCCGCCCCGCGGCTGATCGCGCTCTCTTCGCTGGTGCGGCAGTATCTCGAACGCGCTTTCGCTCTGCCAGCACCACGGCGAACGACGCATGAATTCGTGAAGCTATTGGAAAAAGCGAGCGAGCTGAACGATGACGAAAAACGCTTCCTGGTGGATTTCTTCAGGACAACGGAAACGAACCTTTACGCGGGTGTGGGCGTCAGCGACGCTCAGTGTTCGGCATGGGTAGCGGGCGTGCGCCGCATCCTGGTTTCGCGATCCGAATCCAGTCGATGATGCGGGTAGAAAATAAAAAAAGCCGTCGCGACCCGGCAGCCACCTCTCCCATGACTACCAAGCCCGACGGCGGGTACTAATCTCTAAAGCAAAACGCGGGCCAATTGCCATCCAAGTGTGTGACAAAATCGTATCTATATACGCTCATGAGGGTTATATTCACATTCCTTGTTCAACGCTCCGTTCGTCGGTTGTAGGCTTCCACGTTTTTTCGCCAAGAAACTCGGCACGGCACGCCCGAAAACGTGGCAGTCACTGGTCACGGATGAGGCGTTCAACTGTCGAGGCGAATTTGCCGATCTTACCAATTAGCCGAACTCGGTCGGCGGCGGGCGTATACAATAAATTGCTTTGTGGCAACGTCATCAATTCAATTTCGAGCCGCCACCGTAAGGGAGCGGCCAACTGGATGCCGTGCCGCCATATGCTGATGGCCACTCCCTTACGGTCGTGGCTCGGAATTGCTTATTTCCACACGCAACAATGTGTAATGACAGGAACAACAGCATGGCCACGGACTTGCGGTTGAAGGAAGGGTTGCACGAGATCACCGAAGCGATCGTAGGCACGTATGCCGAGTGCGGCCATCTGAGCCACCTCGGTCATCGCCCATTGCCGAGCCGGGATGCTGTCGTCGATATTCTCGCAGACCTGGTCGAGATCCTGTATCCCGGTTTCGGGCGACGGCAGAATTTGCACCTGGGCAACGTCGAATACCACGTCGGCGATCTCGTGGACGGTCTGCACGACAAGCTTACCGTGCAAATCGCCCGTGCCATGCGCCACGATTGCGGCGAGCCGGCGCCGGCCATTGACTTCGAGGCTCTAGCGCAGCAGAAAGCCGTCGAATTCCTGAAACGCCTGCCTCACCTGCGCGGCGTGCTCGAACTCGATGTCGAGTCGGCCTTCCTCGGCGACCCGGCGGCGAAAAATCACTACGAGATCGTATTCTGCTACCCCGGTCTCGAGGCGATCACCATCTACCGTATCGCTCATGAGATCCTGTTGCTCAGCGTGCCGTTGATCCCACGCATGATGACCGAATTCGCCCATTCCAAAACCGGCATCGACATTCATCCCGGTGCACGCATCGGCCCGGGCTTCTTCATCGATCACGGCACGGGCGTCGTCATCGGCGAAACCTGCGACATCGGCCGAAACGTCAAACTCTACCAGGGCGTCACGCTCGGCGCCTTGAGTTTCCCGCGCGATGCGGCCGGCAACATCATCCGCGGCATGAAACGCCATCCCACGCTGCAAGACGACGTCGTCGTTTACGCCAACGCCACCATCCTCGGCGGCGATACGACGGTCGGCCATCACGCCGTCATCGGCTCCAGCGTTTGGCTGACGCACGGCGTCGAACCCTACACTGTCGTCACCCTCGAAAAGCCGTCGCTTCGCATCAAAAGCCCCGACGCTCGCGCGAATTCGAGCGCGGGGTTTTATGAGATTTAGCTTTTTCCGTTTGCGGCATCGGTGGCACAGACAATCCTGCCACTAGGGAGCGTTCGAAAAATAACTTCCCGGAATGGTCGAGGCCGCCTGCTCCCCTCTCCCCCGCCCTGTTGACGGAGCAACCTTGTCAGAATGAGTATGGGCGGGGGAGAGGGGCCGGGGGTGAGGGGTCCAGCATGCGTCGCAAGAAGAGACCAGTTCGTAACGGATTTCGCTTGCGCCGAACGAAAGGTCGTCCTCGAACTTGAGGGCGAGTTACAACTCGAACGCACGCAGCAGGACCAGCAGCGTACACATTCTACCAGGCCTGGATCAAGCGACCGGAATGCGAGTAGGGCGACTATGACTCGCCTCAATGCGCCTCAATGCCCCTCACCCCCGGCCCCTCTCCACCGCCCATACTCATTCGGCAAGGTTGCCCTTTCAACAGGGGCGGGGGAGAGGGGAGCAAGTGGGCTCGACCATTTCGGGGAGTTATTGTTGAAAAGGTGCTTATCTCGTTTTCATAGCTCCCTCTGAATCCTTTCTTCCTTGTACAAGGTGAACCCTGCCTTGGTGTAGTTCGGCAAGGCAGCCGGATGATCCAGCGTGCAGGTGTGCAGCCAAAATCGCCGGGGCTGATAGCTCCACGCCTTGTCAATCGTCCATTGCAGGAACCATCGGCCAAGCCCCTGGCCGATGAAATCGCGAAACAATCCAAATTGCACGAGTTCGATTTCATCCGCCTGTCGGCGATCCAATTCGGCGAAGCCTGCGGGCGATCCATCAACGTGCAACACGTGCATCTCATTCAGCGGGTTGCCGAGGATTTCGGCAAGCTTCTCATCCGTCATCTTGCGTCGGCTCAGCCAGTGGTATTCTTTGCCTACGGCATCGTAAAGCTCGCGGTAATATCGCACGCTCGGCGATGAGACATGAACGACCGACAACCCCTCGCGCGGGCTCGGCACTTTCCGCGCAGATGGCGAGAGCATTTCCAAGTAGTAGACCGTCACGTCAATCAATTTCATGGGACACCTGCTTCTAAACATTTCCCGCAGCCAGGGGTTAGTCTATACTTCGCGGGGGCGAAATTAACGTTTCCGAGCCGCGCACGCAGCGCAGCGGAGTAAGCGCCAACCAGAGAATCGCTTACTCCGCTTTGCTGCGTGCGCGGCTCGGACAATGAGTCAAACCCAGCCGCGCCTAGTAAATTCGCCATTGTTCCGCAGAATTCAACGTCGGCGTCAGGTCCGCGCAGGCAAGACGCGCAGGCGCGCGAAAAAAATCCGATCGAGAAATTTGGCGAATCCACGTAAAGTTGGCGGGCGTAAATTGCCGAAGTGTTATGTGTCGCAACTGTCAACTGGGAAAGTTAAGTAGAATGAGTCGCCCCCGGACAGCAACAAATCGCTTGTATCATCCATCGCTTTGGCAACAGTCCGCTGGTCAGAAGTGACCGGCCCGTTCACAGGAGAACACCGAATGAAGTACATCCAACCGTGGTACCTTTTGGTCTTTGCCGTCTGTTCCGTCAGCTTATGGGGCTGCAATCAACATCGCACGGCAACGATCAACGCCAAGATCAACGACCTCGAAACCCGATACGCCAAACTCGAAGAAGATTATCGCACCGTGCAACTGGCCGGTGAGCAACAACGCAAACGCCTCAATCAACTCGAATCCGAGAACAAATCGCTGGAATCCGCAAAAAACGACCTGACTCGCCAGCTTGTCGATTCGAAAATAGATCGTGAATCGCTACGCAAACAAGTAGCCGCCCGCACCACGGAACGTGATAACGCCAACACGAACCTGCAGCAGTTCACCAAGGAATTGCAAGCACTCGCGCTTCGGGCCGAAACAGCGATGAACTCCACCGCCCAACCGCCCGGAGGCACGATCATCCCGGTTTCCCGTCGATCGGAATGAACGCACGAGACGACCCCTGGCAACACCAGAGCCGAAAGAACCGCGGAGGAGGAGCTTCCGCGGTTCTTTCATTCACTATCGGCGAATCAATCGTCTATGACTGGCGCTCGATCCGAATGACCGCGCGATCGCGCAGCTCACGCACGATCCGCTTGTATTCGCGTTCCATCAGCTTGCTTTCGAGCTTGCGCCGTACCAGCTTCTGCGTTTGCTCATCGAGCGGCAACTGCTTCTTGTACTCGCGCTTGGCGATGCGCACGATATGCACACCCGTCGCGAACGGCACGACCGGACCAATCTCGCCCTCGCGCAAATCGAACAGGATCGGCTCCAGCTCGACTGGTCTGATTTCGCCCTCGCGCTGTCCCAATCCTGCGCCGCCTCGCAATTTGCTGTCGCCCTCGTTGTAAACCATCAAGCGATTGAAATCCTCGGCCGTCCGGCATTTGCTGACGAGATCCTCGGCAAAGGCCTTGACGTTCTCAATCGTCGGGCGCTCGGGGCTGATCGGGATGAAAATGTCCTGCCATTCAATTCGATTGACGGTGACGAATTCGCTCTTGTGCGAGTCGTAGTAATCACGGATTTCGCGCAGGCCAATGATCGACGATACCTGCGGCCCAATTCGGCTACGTGCGTATTCGGTGGAGATCACGCTGCGCTCCATCATCCGCCGGGCCGTCGGCTCGATGTCGCGAATCTGTTTTTCGGTGACGTCGGCCTTGCGCATGCGATCCAGCGATTTTTCAAACTCCTGATCGACCGCTTCGCGCAGCTTTTCCAGCCCGCGCGGGTTGTGCTTTTCGAGTTTTCGGACGGCGTCTTGATAGAGCAACTCTTGTTCGATGATCTGGTCGAGCGAATCATTGAGAATCTTGGCCATCTTCTCCGCTTGTTGCGAATTCGTCAAACCCGACATTCGGCCCAATTCTGGCCCGGCCACCTGCATGACCTCGTCGTCAAAGATCGGCCGATTGTTGACCCAGGCACGCACACTTACGCGCACGGTTCCCTTCAACGTCAGATTCGTCTGCATGATTCCCGGATTGAAATCCGACGGCGGCGCGACGCCCGGCGGCAGGGCGATGCCCGGCGGCGGACCAATCGGAGGCCCTGAATCCCCAGTCGCGCCGACCGGCCTCTTCAGCGTCACTCCCGCGGGCGAATCTGGCGCCTGCGGCCGCGCCACGCGAGGCGACGGCGTCTGCATGATGCTCGCCGAGGGCGATTCGGTCGGCATCGCCCAGTCAGGCAGGCTCGCGCATCCGCTCATTGTCCATGCGCCGATGCCCAAGGCGCCAGCCCACATCATCCGCTTTTTCCACGCCATAACGACTCCGTGCCGGCTGCGACAACCCGCCATCCTTGACAGGTTCGGCTATAATCCCGCCTTCTGCGGCGGGCGCGATATTCGGCGACTTATACCGGACGATTCGGCAAACGCAAGAGATGTTTGATCGTTTCGAAGAGAACCAGCGGCGAATATTCCGCGGGTTTCAGGCGAAAATAGGCGGACTGCGCGTCCACGATACGGAGTCGGTCGGCCGATTGTTTCGTCAGTTGCTCCATCTTGCGCGGATGCCCATACTGAAAAACCAGATCGACCGGCCCAACCGCCTGGATCGGTTGCGGCGTCGTCGCGCCCTCGGTGACGTGCCATTTTCCTTCGAGGTGCAAGGATGCAATCTGCCAGGACGACGCCAAAATGCGAAGCTCCGCCAGACGCAATAGCCATTCGACGGCATCGGGGATCGGTCCGTACCGATCGCGCAACTCGCCGCGGAAATCGATCAAGCCATCGACCTTGCGGATGCGCGAAAGCCGACGATAGATTTCGATCTTCTGCTTCTGTCCCGCGACATAGTCTCTTGGCAAGACCGCGCTCCAGGGCAGATCGATCGAAACTTCCATATGCGTTTTCAGAGGCATGTTCTTGAGGCTTCGCACGGCATTTTCGAGCAAACTGCAATAAAGCTCATAACCGACCGCCGCGATATGGCCGCTCTGCTGAGTGCCGAGGATATTGCCCGCGCCGCGAATCTCGAGATCGCGCATGGCGATCTTGAAGCCCGCGCCGAGTTCCGAGAATTCCTCGATCGCCTTGAGCCGGCGCGACGCATTCGGCGCCATCGGCTTGTCAGCGTCCAGCACCATGTAGGCGTAGGCCCGATGCTTGTAGCGCCCAACCCGGCCGCGAAGTTGATGCAGGTCGGCCAATCCGTAGTTATCTGCCTGATGGATGAACATCGTGTTCGCGTTCGGAATATCCAGGCCGCTTTCGATGATCGTCGTCGCCAGCAGGATGTCGGCCTTGTGCTGCACGAACGCTACCATCGCTGATTCCAGTTCGTGCTCGTTCATCTGCCCATGACCGATGACGATCTTGGCCTCCGGCACGATCTCCTGGATCTTTTCCTTGACCTGCTCGATATCATGCACGCGATTGTGCACGAAATAGATCTGCCCCTCGCGATTCAATTCGCGCATGATCGCGTGCCGGATCAATTGCCGATCCCAGCGCACGATGCGGGTCTCAATCGGCAGTCGGCCGTGCGGCGGGGTCTCCAGGTTGCTGATGTCGCGAATGCCCAGGAGCGACAGATGCAGCGTGCGCGGGATCGGCGTTGCCGTCAGCGTGAGCACGTCGACCATCTGCCGAAGGTGCTTCAAACGCTCCTTGTGCTCGACGCCGAAGCGCTGCTCCTCGTCGATGATGACCAGGCCGAGGTCCTTGAACTTGACGTCCTTGGAGACGATGCGATGCGTGCCGATGATGATATCGACCGCTCCCTCGGCGAGGCGTTTGAGGATGCGTTTCTGCTCGAGAGCCGTGCGGAATCGGCTGACCATCTCGATCGTGAAGGGGTACTCCGCCATGCGCTGCGAGAAGGTGCGCAGATGCTGCTCGGCGAGGATCGTCGTCGGCACGAGCACGGCAACCTGTTTGCCGTTGTCGATTGCCTTGAAGGCGGCACGCATCGCGAGTTCGGTTTTCCCGTAGCCGACGTCGCCGCAGATCAGGCGATCCATGGGCCGCGACTTCTCCATGTCGCGTTTGATTTCGGCGATTGTCGTGAGTTGATCGGGCGTCTCCTCGTAGGGGAAAGCAGCCTCGAATTCACGCTGCCAATCGCTATCGGGCGGGACGGCGATGCCCGGCTTGGCCTCGCGCATCGCTTGCAGTTCGAGCATTTCGCTGGCCAGATCGAGCACGGCCGCCTGGGCGCGGTCTTTCTTGCGCTGCCAGGACGTGCCGCCGATCTTGGAAAGCTCGGGATCGCTGCTCGCCCCACCGACGTACTTCTGAACGAGATCGATCTTCGACGCCGGTACATAGACGCGCGTGCCGGCTGCGAATTCGAGGATCAGGTGCTCCTCGGTTTGGCCGTTCCTCTCGAGCACATGCATACCGCGAAACCGCGCGATGCCGTGGCTCAGATGCACGACGAGATCGTCCTCGCGCAGATCGAGAAAACTATCGATCGCGCGGGATTCCAGCTGTCGCCGAGGCAACAACGCTGGCGCGTGCTCGCGGTGAAATATCTCATGATCGCCGAGAACGACGATGCCCGTGACTGCGCCATTTCTCCCCTCTCCCGGAGGGAGAGGGGAGAGAGAGGATGAGAACACAAACCGAAAACCCGAGTGCACGTAGCCGATGACGAGCCGCAATCGATCGGCTTGCACGAGCTTTCCCGATGCAAAGACATCGCCCAGGCGTTTTCGCTCAGCCTCGTTGTGGCAGGCGATGACCACGAAATCATTGGCGGCGGCGCTGTCGAGTTCGTCGCGGACCTTTGTCACGTCGCCGCTGAAGCGTTCCACCGATTCAACGCGAAGGTGCAGGGTCTGCTCCGCGCTCGGCGTCGGCATGGCGGAAATGCGAATGCTCGGCAGCGTGATGAGTCGGCGCATCACGCTCGTCACGGAGAACAGGCTAGTGACATCGGGAACGCGTTCGAGGTAGTATTTGCCCTGTTCCTCCAGATCGCCGAGTTCGACGAGCGCGATCCATGACTGCGTCGGCAGGTAGTCGCAGAGGTGGCCGCGCAGCATGGATTTTTCGCCGCGAGCTTTGCCCTGGGCGGTGATCTCGCAGGCTTGAACATCGCCGAGACTTCGCTGCGTGTCGGGCGCGAATTGGCGGATCGATTCGATCTCGTCGCCTATGAATTCGATGCGATACGGCGCCTCGGCATCGGGAGAGAAGACATCGAGGATGCCGCCGCGCTGGCTGAACTCGCCGGGGACTTCGACGGCTTCCATGCGCTGGAAGCCCTGATCGATCAGCCAAGCGATGACGCCTTCGAGCGGCGCGTCCTGGCCGACACGCAGCCGTCTGCGGTGAAGAGCGAGTTGATCGCGATCGGGGACCGGTTGGAGGAGTGCCTGGATGGTCGTCAGCAGCAATCTCGGCGGCGTGTCATTTTCGAGTTGCTTGAGCACGCGGAGACGCTGCCCGCCGATTTCGTCAACGACGGTATCGCCGCCGGGCAGGTTGTCCCACGCGGGAAAAACGAGAGGCCGTCGGCCGACGAAGCTGGAAACGTCCTGGTCCCAGGCATCGAGATCGCGGGGATGAGCGAGGACGACGACCAGCGTGCCCGGTGTCTGCCCGGACAGTGCAGCCACGGCCAGCGCCGCAGCCGATTTCCATGCGCCGTCGATCGTGGCCGCGCCGCCTCGCTGTAGGGCGGCGATGAGCGCGGAGTATCCCTCAGCTCCCTCGATCAACGCGGGAAACTCGATCAGGCGGCCAGGCAACAACCGTGTCGCGGCGGAAATCGACATAAGAAATTATTGTACGACAACACGACCAGCCGCAATCATTTGCCTCCGAGCAAGTAGCCAAGCACGTCCTGCGTTGATTCGTCGAGAGTTTCGAGGTGCTGGATCTCGAGCATGCGATCGAGCACCGTTTCGCCAAGCTGGCGAAAAAATCGACGCGGATTGCGGGCACGCACGCGCAAGTAGACGCCGTCGCGGTCAACGCCGACGACGTCGTCCCATTCCAGCAAGATGCACGCTAGCTCTCGATTCCGATCGCAGGCGATGCGAATCGTCAGAGGGTGATCGTCGAGCAGTTCGCGAATCTGCGTCAACGTGCCGACCGCGGCGATGCGCCCGGCCGACATGATCGCGATGTGATCGGTCAGTTTCTCCAGTTCGTCCAGTTCATGGCTTGAGATCAGCAGGCACTTGCCACGCGCGGAAAGTTCTCGGAAGAGTTCGATCGATTCACGCCGACCGATTGGATCGATGCCGCTGAGCGGTTCGTCGAGAAGCAGCAACTCGGGATCGTGCAACAGCGCCTGCGCGAGCTTGATGCGCTGGCGCATACCCTTGGAATAGCCGCCGACGGGCCGATCGGCGCGGTCGCGCATGCCGACGAGTTCGAGCGTGCTCTCGGTTCGCCTGATCGTCTCGGCCCTGGTGTAGCCGACGAGCCTGGCCATGGTTTGCACAAAGCGTCGGCCTGACATTTCCTCGTAGAAGGTATCCAGTTCGGGGCAGTAGCCGATGTGCCGTTTCGCCTCGGAATTCCAGGCAGGCACGCCGGCGACGCTGACCGTTCCAAGGTCGGGTTTCATCTGCCCCGCGGCGAGGCGCAGGAGCGTGCTCTTGCCCGAACCGTTGTGCCCGACAAGTCCGGTGATGCCGGGGTGCAATTCGAGCGTGACCTGATTGATGCCGATGACGGGCCCGTACCATTTCGATACATGGTGGAAGAGCAACACCGGCGTGCGCGAAGAAGTTGTAAACCGAGGTGCGGGCGATGTCGAGGAGATGGCGGTTTCTAGCGCACGATCTCGACGCCCCGCGTCCGCAGATTCAAGTAGATCAGGCATAGCGCACTTACTCCGAGAAGAATCAGACTCGCTTCCCACAACTCGGGGCGGAATTTGGGCTGAATGTCGTCGCTCTCGTAGCCAAGAAAGCCCTGGCCGAGCATCGTCATGTTGTTCCACAGGTCGATCAGCCGCCAGCGAGCGTCGTATCGCAGGCCATCGACGAGGATGTTGGCAAGTAGACGCATGAAGAAAAACAGCGACATCCAGACCATGATGAGCGGAATCGTCCGCCTCGCCCAGCTTGCGGTGGCGACGAGCAGGATACTGAGAAATACGGAAAGTAAAGTTCCGTAGCCAAGCACGCCGAGCAGGAGCACGAGCCCAGCCGGGCCTTTGCCGTCGCCGGTGTCGGTGAAGTGATGGATATTGAGCAAATAGTCCCAGTCGTCGAACGCGTGTTGTCCGTAGAGGACGAGCGCGGGCAGAGTCGTCATCATTTGCACGACGACGAATACCGCAACGCCTTTGCCTGCGAGGTAATGCCAGCGATTGATCGGCTTGGCGAGGTAGAAAACCAGGCTCTTGTGCGTGAAATCGTTGCCGACGAGCAGCGAGCCCACGAGCGACAAGGTCACGACGACGATGGCGCCCTGGTAGGCGAAGAAATATTGGAAGGTATCCTGGTTGCCGCTGAGGATTTGCAGTGCTCGCCGGATGCTGCGCATCATTCGTCCCGGGTCGCCCATTTTGCCCAGTTGCGGGCCGGACACCTGAACCTGCGATTCGGCCCAGGCGAGCAGGTAGGCGCCGAAGAAAAACATCAGGAACAACATCAGCCCGAAGCCGTACAGCGTCCAGAACAATCGCCGGCGAAACAGTACGCCCAGCGAAACGCGCGCGATCGGCCAAACGGTCCACCATTCACTGTGGAACGTCCCTTGCCAGGCGCGGTATTGGAGCAACTGAGGCATTGCTGGTTACGATCTTCTCGATTTGCCTTTGCCGCTTGCGGCTTAGCGCTCAGCATGGCGCCGTGCTGAGCGCTAAGCCGCAAGCGGCAGAACACGGAAATATCTTTTCTAACTTTCCTTTACCTAAACCCGATTCTCTCCGATAACGCGATGGAACAATTCTTCCAGATCTTCGTTATCTGTCTGCAACCCGCGGAGGACGACGTTGTGAGCCTGCGCGAGTTTGAAGAACGGATGCGTCGTCCAACCTGTCGGAACGCGCACGCAATAGTCCCCACGTCCATTGTCGTTGAGAATTTGTACACCTTCAAGACGTAACTCTTCCAGAAAGCCGGATGGTTCGCCCTGAATTTGCAATTTGTAACGATCATGCCGACTTTGACAGAGCTGCTGAACAGGCCCTTGGCACAAGATGCGCCCTTGATGCAAAATGACCACGGCATCGCAAACTTTATCGACGTCGCCCAGCAGGTGGGTGGAGAGGAGGATCGACTTGCCATGCTCTTTGCCGAGTTTGAGGAGCAGATCGAGCATCGCCTCGCGCCCGGCGGGATCCATGCCGCTGGTCGGTTCATCGAGCAGGAGCACCGGCGGATCATGGACGAGAGCTTGAGCGAGCTTGAGCCGCTGCTTCATGCCCGTGGAATATTCTTCGAGTTTGCGATAGCGTGCCTCGCCGAGGTCGAGGTACGTGAGCACTTCATGGGCTCGCCGAAGCGCCTGCTTTCGATTCATGCCGTAAAGTTCACCAGCGAGTGCGACATATTCCGCGCCCTGCATGCCAGGCACAAGCGCGTCGGCTTCGGGCATGTAGCCAATCACGCGCCTTAGGGCGACACCGGCGACAGCGATATCATGATCGAGCACGCGGCCAGTGCCGGAGGACGGCGGCAGAAGACCGAGCAGGATCTTCATCAGCGTCGATTTGCCCGCGCCGTTGGGGCCGAGCAGACCGATGCGTCCGGGAGGCAGTTCCACCGTGACATCGATGAGCGCCTGATGCGTTCCAAACCAGCGCGAGATTCGATTGAGTTGGATGAACATGCAGAATTAAGCCCAGAGATGAGTATCGCGAACCTCCGGGATCGCGGCGAAGTCATCCCAGGGGTTCGCGACTCTCACCCCTGGGCTTGAGGCGATCTAGGTCGTGTAATCCGCGTTGAGCCGCACGTAATCGTAGGTCAGGTCGCAGGTGTAGAACGTGCACTTGCCCTGCCCGA
Organism: uncultured Singulisphaera sp.; assembly: GCA_964484265.1. Taxonomy (GTDB): domain Bacteria; phylum Planctomycetota; class Planctomycetia; order Gemmatales; family Gemmataceae; genus SIAQ01. Next base: position 8,008 of record CAZAFH010000135.1, on the reverse strand, counting down.
GCGTGAAGCTGAGCCGCATGGCGATGTCGCGTGTGTCCTTGATATAAGCCGACACCACGCTGGCATCGAAAGGCAGCGGCTTGCCCTTCTCGTACAGCAGAAAATCGCCAAGCCTCAGCGTCAGGTCGGCTTCCGCGAACGGCACGCCCGCGTATCCCGCGGCAGAGACGATGCGCCCCCAGTTCGGGTCGGCGCCGAAGATGGCCGTCTTTACCAGCGCGCTTTCCGCGACCGTCTTGGCGATGCGCCGAGCGTCGGCATCGGCGCGAGTACCTTCGACGTGAATCGTTATCAGATGGCTCGCGCCTTCGGCATCGGACGCCATGTCACGCGCCAACTCGCCACAGACAGCGATGGCCGCCTGTTTGAAAGAATCCAGCGAACTCGCCTTGAGCTTCGCGCCGGCGCCGTTGGCGAGGAATATCAGCGAGTCGTTCGTGCTGGTATGGCCTTCGACGCTGATCGAGTTGAACGACTGATCCGCCGCAAGCGGTGCGAGTGCTGCCAGATCTTTGGCGTCGACCGGAGCATCCGTGAGGACAAACGCGAGCATCGTCGCCATGTTCGGCCCGATCATTGCCGCGCCCTTGGCAAACCCGGTGATGTGGAACTGCGAGCCATTCACGGTGAGCAAACGCTGCCGAACTTTGATTCGAGTGTCAGTCGTGAGGATCGCGCGGGCGGCGAGTTCCAAGGCCTCAGTGCCCGCTGCCAGCCCCTTGGCGGCGAGCGGGATGCCTTTCTCCATGACCGCGATAGGGAGCAGTCGGCCGATCACGCCCGTCGAGCAGACGAGCATCTGCTCGGCGGTAGCGCCGATCGCCTTGCCCGCGAGCTGAGTCATACGCCTCGCATCGGCCAGGCCCTGATCGCCGGTGCAGGCGTTCGCGTTGCCCGAACAGATGACGATGCCGCGAATCGTGGACGAGGGAAGCCGCTCGCGGCAAAGATGAACGGGAGCGGCACAAACGCGATTCTGCGTGAACGCGCCCGCCGCCGATGCCGGGCGATCGCTCGTTACGAGCGCCAAATCGAGCCGGCCAGGCTCGGAGGCACGCAGCCCCGAATGCACGCCGGCGAAGCGAAATCCTGTCGGTAATTGAATCGTCTCCATGCAAGCCATTATAGGCAGGCCGCTTCCCAACAGCAAATTCGCCGAGAATTCACTCATCCGCGTAGGGCATGAGAACCTGCCGGTCCGGGTTGGCATCAGGCCGCGGCGGTTGCTGCATACCCGGCTCGAACACCACGCGCGTCGGTGGGCCAATTGGCGGCTCGCGCGTTTCGATGATAGCCGGCATTCCACCGTCAACGACTAATGGTTCGATCACGTCGCTCGCCTCAGCATTGCCGTCATCTTGCGGCGCCACGGCGGCGCGAGGTTGCAGTTCGATTCGGCCTGCGAACCGATCCATGAGTACCCAGCAGCCCGTGACCACGGCGACAACGACAGCGAATCCAGCAAGCCAGTGCCAACGACGCATCGTGAACTCCTTTTCAACAACCGACTTTCCTTAACATCTCCTTAGATACCCATTCGCTGGCATCCAGTGCAAGCCCAAGCTGGAAACGGTATTCCACGGAAGGGACTGCTTTTGGTATTCTCCTCCGATTGAAGGCGACCCTCACCCGAAGTGCTCCCTCTCCCTTCGAGAGAGGGTTGGTGTGAGGGGCGCTTGCCATGATTTTCTGATGTTGCTCGGTCCCCCTCACCCCCGGCCCCTCTCCCGGCGGGAGAGGGGAGAATAAGGACATTTACCATGCCTCATTGGCCATTCGATCCGATGACGTTGATGTGGATTCAGGTCGCCACCGGCGCGATGGGAATGCTCAGCTTTGTGTTTCTTTTCCGATGGGTGATGCGGAAGCTCGGTCGGCTCATGGACGTGCAGATCTACTTCTCACCCAAAGGCGGGTGCCAGGCAGCCATCGTGCGCGAGTTGATGAAGGCCCGCCGTGAGGTGCTCGTGCAAGCCTATTCCTTCACGGCCGACCCTTTGACGTTTGCCTTGATCGAACTGAAAAAGCAAGGCGTCATCGTGGATATCGTGCTCGACAAAAGTAACGAAATTGATCGCTATTCCGACCTGCATTTCTTCATCGAAAATCAGATGGACGTGAAGATCGACCACGAGCACGCGATCTCGCATAACAAGATCATCATCATCGATCAAAAAGTCGTCATCACCGGCAGCTACAACTTCACGAATCAGGCCGAGAACGACAACGCGGAGAATGTCGTCATCATCAAGGGCAACGCGGAAATGGCGGCGGCCTACCGCAACAACTTTTTCCAACACCGCGAACACGCCAAGCCGGCGGAAGTTCGCGAAGCAAAAGATCGCCGGGCGCCCAGCGCTCCCGCCGCGAAGGCGGCATAACGCACGAAGCTACAAGGGCAAAGATTTAACCACGGACAACACGAAATGACACGGATGAAGAAATGAGGACGGAGCCGAATGGCATCAACTTAAGGAATTCGAATCCCGATATTGTTAAGGCTGGCAAGTTAGGGGCCTGCCCAATCTCGTCAGTTTGACATGAATCGGGCTATTCTGGCTTAAGTTAACGCCATTCAGGACGGAGCCCCATCTGTTGCATTTATCCGTGTAAATCCGTGTTATCCGTGGTTCGATTTTTTTCGCCGTCCAGCAACGATTGGAGAACAGGGATGTCAACGACCGCGACGGCGAATTACTGGCGCGACGCCCGCTGCGCCAAGGCGTTCTGGAATCAACATGAGCTACCGCCGTACCAGGAATTGTTGCGCGACACCGCGGACTGGGTCGAACCAGCGATCGGCCAGCGCTGGCTGGACCTCGGCTGCGGCTCGGGGCAGCTCTCACGCATGCTGTGGGAGAAAAGCCAGGGAAAAGTCGAAGCCGTCGTGGGCGTCGATGTCGCCGCCGTGAACGAATTGGCGTACGCGCGTCTCCGAGCGTCGCTGCAGCCGAGGCCGACCGCCGCGTGTTTGCGATTCGTGGCCTGCGACTTCGTGAACGGCCTGAACGGTTGGCCGAGTGGGCAATTCGACGGCGTCGTTTCGGGCCTCTCGCTGCAGTACGCCGACTCTTTCGACGAAGCCTCGGGAAAATGGACGGAGACCGGCTACGACGCCGTGCTGGCCAATGTCGCACGCTTGCTCAAACCGGCGGGTACGTTCGTCTTCTCGGTCAACGTGCCCGATCCCGCCTGGAGCAAGGTCACGCTGCATTCCCTCGCCGGAGCCTTCCGCAAATCGGCGCCCATTCGATACCTCAAGAATGCCTATCGCATGTGGACCTATGGCAACTGGCTGACGCGCGAATCGCGCCGCGGCCGATTCCATTACCTGCCGATCGAAACAATCACCGAAAAGCTCGAACGCCTGGGCTTCGGCGCCATCGAATATCGCCTGAGCTACGCAGGCCAGGCCTACGTGATCCGTTGCCGAAAATCGCTCGCGGCGTAGGCTAAACGGCGAATTGGTTGGCCTTGCAAACTCCACGGGCTCTCCTCATGCGTCACGCCATTCGCATCCTCCTTGGCCTCGTTGTCGTTCTATTTGCGTCGCAATCGTCGCACGCTCAGGACAAGGTCAAAATTCTCTTCATTGGAACGAACCCCGATCATCCGTTTGGCACGCACATGTACATGCACACGTGTGCGATGCTCGCAAAATGCGTGTCGCTCACGCCGGGCGTCGAGACGGTCGTCTCCAACGGCTGGCCGAAGGATGCCAAGGCGTTCGAAGGCGTCAAAGCGATCGTCGTCTACACCAACCCCGCGGCGGAGTTGCTTCTGCTCGGACCGCATCGCGAACAGGTCGACGCGCTCATGCAGAAAGGCGTCGGGCTAGTCACCATTCACTGGGCGTCGTCCGTCAACAAGAGCAACCTCGAGCGACTCGGTCCCACTTGGCTCGAATACATGGGCGGCACGTGGGTCAGCAACGTCGGTCTGAGCGGCGGAAAGGCGCCGCTCAAGCAACTGCTGCCCGAGCATCCCATTTGCCGGGGCTGGAAGGAATACGAGATCGACGACGAATATTACCTCGATCCGACGATCAAACTGGCCAAGCCGTTGCTTCAGGTGACCGAGCGCAAGGGCAAGACGGTGATCGTCGGCTGGGTGCATGAACGCAAGAATGGCGGACGTGCGTTTGGCACGACTCTTGGGCATCCGTATAAGAATTTTCAGCTAGAGCCATTTCGCCGGATGATCGTGAACGGAATCCTGTGGTCGGCGCGTCTCGACGTGCCTGCCGCGGGAGCGCGCGTGGACCTGAGCGCGAAGGACCTCGCACTGCCAGAGAAAACCAAGAAGTAGCCAACCGGATCGCCGACATGCACCCGACCGAAACACCGCACGTTCCCGTGTTGCCTCGGCCCGCGATTTTTTTTGTCGTGTCGGGCGCCCTTTTCTTGTTCTTCGTCGCTTGGTCGTGGTTTGCCAACGAGGGCGAATCGCTTCCCGCGTTCGATTATCGCGTCGCGCAGCACTGGAAGCACTACACCGATTCACACCCCACCGCCTGGGAGTTCATGCAGTTCTTCACCGAACTGGGCGGCATGGCATCCCTGTCGCTTCTCGTGTTCGTCGGCCTGCTCTGGCAGACGGCTCTCCATCACCGATTCATTGCCGTGGCCTGGCTCGCGATCGCCATGGGCGGCGCCGTGGCGAATGTCGTCTGCAAGGAGGCGTTCACCCGCACCCGGCCGCCGGAAGCCCTGCGGCATCCCGTCGTCTACGAACGCAACCTCAGCTACCCCAGCGGCCATTCGATGGGCAGCGCGATCGGGTTCGGCATGCTCGGCTACGCGATGCTCTTGCCCCAGCGACTACGCGTCCGGCGGATCGTCACGGTTTTGTGCGTCACTCTCGTGATATTCCTGGTCGGCTTTAGCCGATTCTTCCTGCGCGCTCACTGGTTCAGCGACGTGATCGGCGGCTGGTCGATCGGATTGGCCTGGCTGTTCTTCGGCCTGGGCTGGCTGGAGCGGTACCGCCGCCGGCGACGCACTGATCCGAAGTGAGTCGATATTAGCCGTCACACACAACCCAGCTTGCCTATGCTTCCGCATTTCGTGAGAATTATTTGCATTTTGACGAAAATACTGTTGCAATCACCCCTAGAATCGGCTTTGATAATGGTATAGAGAGATCCCTTCTCCGCTCTCTCATCAATACGTTGCAGAGCAAGAGGTCAGTTTACCCGTTCCTAAACCCGCATCCTTGTGGCTGTTCATGGATTGAGATACCGTCGATTCACCTTTCTGATGGAGTCACGTGCTATGGGAAACGACATGGTCGCGGCCTCAATGCAGGCTTCCGCGAATCAGACCACTCTGTTCGCTCTCAATCACTACGCGGCAAATTCCGAATCGGCCTCGCTGGTTCTTCAACCCGGTCAAACGCATGAACCGGGCGAAAACTCCACGTTCGGCCAGCTGCGGCTGCCTGAGCCGCGTCAATCCGCCAAGGTGCTGGGACTGCAATCGTCCGGGCAATGGGGTTACGAATACGGGGTCAACGAGCATCGCGTCGCCATCGGCGTGGCGCCGTGGGACGCGCGATTTCCGGACGCGAAACCTGTCTTCCAGGGCGCCGACCTCGTCCGGCTCATGCTCGAACGCAGCCAATCCGCTCACGGCGCCATCGACACGGCGATCGACCTGCTCAGCCGGCATGCCGAAGAGGAATCGTCGCGGGGCAACGTCTTCCTCGTTGCCGATTCCAACGAGGCGTTCGTCTTTGAAACCTGCGGCAAACACTGGGCCCTCCTCGAGTGCGGCCCGACACGCGTCGTCACCGACACGGCGATGATTCGCCAGGACTGGCACCGCCTCGCACCGGGATTGGCGACGAAAATGATCGAAACCTGCCGCTGGGCCGACGACGGCAGCAAACTCGACTTCGTGCGCTGCCTGGCCGCCAAGGGCGAACGCACTCTGAACGCACAGCGACGCTGGGGCCGAGCGAGCCTTGCCCTGGCGCAACAACAAGGCGCGATCGACCTGCACTTCCTTCGTCGAATGCTCGCCGACCATTACTACACCAATCGCGATCTCCTGCAGCCAGCCAAGGAAACCCGGCTAACAGCGACGTTTCTCGTCGAATTGCAAGGCGAGGACTTACCCCTGATCGCCTGGCATGCTTTCGGCAAGCCGCGAGTGGCTCTCTATTTCCCGATCTGCCTGGCCGGCGAACTGCCCGAGGCTTATCGAGCCGATGCGGATGGCAGCATTCAACAATGCACCGCCGAATTGCGCCGCCGAGCACGCGGGTCGGATGGCATCGACGCCGTGCATGCGATCGAACGGCTGCAAGCGAAATTCGACCAGGACGCGGAAGACTTCCTGGCCCGAATCCGCGAAGCACGCCAGAATGGCCGAGCGTTGCCGATGGTGTCATGCGCGACGGAGATGATGAACAACCACGTCGCACTGTTCCGCGAGGAATACGACCGCCTGGTCGGCGCTCATACGCGCAAGCCGCATTTCGCCCCGGCCGTGGAAGAGGAAGTGCTGTACTTCGCGTGAAAATCCCCCAAGCCCCACCATGAGCGCAGCGAATGGTGGGGGTAATGCTCCCACGTTGTGATTTCATTTCAATTGCGGTTCCCATTCTGCGGCGTGTTTCGATAAAAAACCCCTGCCGCCCACACAAGGAACCCGCACCCATGAATGCCGCTATTCGTACCGTCCTCGACAAAGCCATCGCCGGGCAGCGTCTCACCGTTGCCGAGGGCGTTTCGCTGTTCGATTGCAAGGACCTCAACGCGCTCGGTCAGGCCGCCGACACTGTCACTCGGCGAATGCATCCCGAGCGCGAGCGGACCTACAACATCGACCGCAACATCAATTACACCAACGTCTGTGCCGCTGTGTGCGACTTCTGTGCGTTCTACCGCAAGGCCGGCGACACCGACGCCTACGTGCTCACGCAGGAAGCCCTCTACAAAAAAATCGACGAGACGATCGCGCTCGGCGGCGATCAGGCGCTGCTCCAGGGCGGGAACCATCCATCGCTCAAGCTCGAATGGTACGAGGCAATGCTCAGCGACCTGAAATCGCGCTATCCGAAATTTAACCTACACGCCTTCAGCGCTCCGGAAATCTGGAACCTCGCCAAGATCAGCAAACTGCCCGTGCGCGAGGTGCTCCAGCGACTCAAAGCCGCGGGGATGGGCAGCCTACCCGGCGGCGGTGGGGAAATCCTCGTCGATCGCGTTCGCAAGGCGATCACCAAGAACAAATGCCTGACCGACGAATGGCTCGAAGTCCATCGCGTTTGGCATCAGCTCGGCGGACGCTCGACCTGCACCATGATGTTTGGCCACATCGAAACGCTGGCCGAACGCATCGAGCATCTCGACCGCTTGAGGCAATTGCAAGACGAGACGGGCGGTTTCACGGCGTTCATCTGCTGGACGCTGCAACCCGACAAGACCGACATGGCCGACATACCGCCTGCCGGTTCGTTCGAGTACCTGCGCACCCAGGCGATCGCGAGGCTTTACCTCGACAACATCCCGAACATCCAATCCTCATGGGTGACGCAGGGCTTGAAGATCGGCCAACTCGCATTGATGTTCGGCGCCAACGACATGGGCAGCCTGATGATCGAAGAAAACGTCGTCGCTTCCGCGGGAACGGTGCACTACCTGACACTCGAGCAAATCAAAACCGCCATCCGCGAGTTGGGCTACGTGCCGCGGCAGCGAAACGTGTTCTACGAGCTAGTGGACAGCGTGGCGGTGTGAAGCATCTTTGCGAAACCCCTATTGCGGGAACCGTGGGCGGGGTTGTACTCAACCCCGGCGAAGGTGCAATCGCAAGGTGTTTCACGGCGGAACCAATGACGGCTTTTTTGCGGTGAGTGACGCCGTCGTTGCCAGTTCGCCGGGGTTGAGTAACAACCCCGGCCTGGGCTGATGAAAACCTAATGCAGCGTTCATCCGAAAAGTATTGCGCATTTTCTCCCCTCTCCCTCCGGGCTGCGAGTTCCCCACATTTTTTTTGGGAGC
>CAZAFH010000134.1:0-20439 GCA_964484265.1 uncultured Singulisphaera sp. | reverse complement strand
CCGAAGACGCCACCATCGCCGACATCGCCGTCGCCACCAACGCCGGCCAAATCAAGACCGGCTCGACGAGCCGAACCGATCGTATCGCGAAGTACAACCAACTGCTGCGCATCGAGGAAAGCCTCGGTTCGCAAGCCCGCTTCGGTTTGAAGTAACCCAAACGCCCAGGGGTGAGGTGCTCCGAACCCCTGGGATCGGCGGTAACTCATGTGGCAAGAATTGCGCGACTACTGGCTGCCGCTGATGCTGTTCATCGGGTCGCTGCTGGTCGGAGCCGTGTTGATCGGCACGGTTATCGCCTTGCCGTATGTGATCGACTATCTGCCGATCGACCATGAGATGTTCGACCTGTTCGCCGAGGATGTCGTGGTGCGGCGATCCTCTATCGCCGGCGCGATCGGGCTGATCGTGACGGCATTCGTGTTCTTTCGCCCCAATCGATCGGTATTGACCCGCAAGGAATCGACGCGAAAACCGCCCACCGATACGATGGCGGGCGCATGAAATTGCGAAGTGCTCCATGAATTGGTTCGTCCAAAATGCTGGCGTCATCTACACGCTCCTCGTCATCGTCGCCGCTGGATTCGTCGTCACCTGGTGGTTCAACAAGCGTGTTCTCTACCTCGGATATGCAGCCGGGACACTGTGCCTCTTGGCGGTGATTTGGTTGGCGATTCGGTTCTTGCCGTCGGATCGCATGCAAATCGAGAGGAATGTTCACGCAATGTCCGATGCGATCATCGCAGGGAAGGTGGACGATCTTTTCAAACACGTGGCCAACGATTTCAATTACAAGGGGATGACGCGCGAGGGTCTTTATGGCGTGGCTCAACAATCGATTCGGGCCAACAAGGTGCGTGAGATTCGCATCACGGCTTTCGAGATTAGCGAGCTCTCGCGTGTCACGAAAACAGCCACGGCACGCTTCCGCGTCTCTGTCTGGGCCGCGGATTTCGAGCAGCCTTTCGTATTCGTGACGCAGACAGACTTCAAGCTGGAGGGCGACGCATGGAAGCTGAAGACCATGCGGTTTTACAATCCGTTCGTGGATCAGGATAAAGAGATCGACCTGCCCGGTATTCGATAGTTGTTATCGCTGACCGATTTTGATTTTTTTTTTTTCGCTGAGGATTAACCATGCGTTGGATGCTATTGACGTTCGCCTTCTTGGCCGCTGCGTTTGTGCACGGCGAGGAGTGGAGCCGATTCCGCGGGCCGAACGGCGTCGGCGTGAGCGGCGAGAAATTCCCCGTCGCGTGGACCGACAAGGACTATGCATGGAAGATCAAGCTGCCAGGCAAGGGGTATTCGAGTCCTGTCGCCTGGCAGAAGCACCTGTACGTGACGTCCGCCAACAACAAGACGGGCGAGCGCTACGTCGTGTGCGTCGAGGCCGAGACGGGTAAGATTGCCTGGCAGCGTTCGTTTCCCGATAACTCGTACAAGATGCACAAGCGAAACAGCATCGCCACTTCGACGCCCACGGTCGATGCGGACCGGCTCTATCTCGCCTGGGCGACGCCACAACATTACGCCGTACAGGCTCTCGATCGGCTGACCGGGAAAAGCGTATGGCAGATCGATCTCGGCAAATACACCAGCCAGCACGGGTTCGGCGTCTCCCCCATCCTTTTCGAGGACCTGCTGATCCTGCCCAACGAACAGGACAAAAAAGGCAGTCTGCATGCCGTCGAGGCCAAGACCGGAAAAGAAGTCTGGAAAATCACACGCAACAGCGGCAATGCAACCTATTCCACGCCGTGCGTCTATCGCGGGGCAGACGGCAAGGCGGCGATCATCTTCACGAACTGGCAGCACGGCATCACCGCCGTCGAGCCTCGGTCGGGGAAGGTGCTGTGGGAATCTTCCGTCTTCGAACCCAGCAAGGCGGAACGCGCCATCGCCTCGCCGGTCATCGCGGGCGATCTCGTCATCGGCACCTGCGGATTTGTTACCGCGCAGAAGCACTTCGTCGCGGTGAGGCCTTCGGGCGACGGCAAGGCCAAGGAAGTCTGGCGCATGGAGAAATCGGTCGCCTACATGCCGACGCCGATAGTCCAGGGGGATCGCATCTACTGCTGCAGCGAGGTCGGTATCTTCAGCGTGCTCGACGCCAAGACCGGCAAGGTCCTCGTCCAGGAGCGCATCGACAACCAGTTCTCGGCATCGCCGATTTTAGCGGGCGGCGCGATCTATTGCCCCGCCAATGACGGCGAGATCTTCGTCCTTCAAGCGGGCGATTCGTTCAAGGTGCTGGGAAAATCGAAACTCGGCGAAGCGACCCAAAGCACGCCCGCCATCGCAGCCGGACATTTGATCTTTCGAAGCGACACCCATTTGATGGCATTGAAGAGCGTGAAGATGAAAGGCGCCGCGCCGGCCAAAAAACGTCGAGTCTTCGTGCTACACCCGGGCATGCACGTCATCCTCGCGCCGGCAGACAAAAATCGCTCGGCACGCACGTTGAAGGCCAAGCTTATCGAGAAAGGTATCGATTCCCGCGACATCGTCGCGCTGGAAAGCCCCTTTCCGACCGCCACGTTCTCCAACATGGTGCCTCGCGAAGGGTTGATGATCTACATCGGCTCGGTCGATCCGGCGTCGAGGGTTTCGCACGATGCCTATGTGCGAATGCACAAGGCGCTGCAAGAACAAGGCGTGACTCCCAACGACGATATCGTCTGGATTGGCCACAGCGCTGGCGGGCAGATAGGCATGAGCCTCGCGCATCTGGCGCACAATCTGGCCAAGTATCCCGATCTCGCGAAAAAAACTTCACCCTACCACTTCGCCATGGTCATCACGCTCGGCTCCGCGGTCGGCTCGAATCCGGTGCCGGCGGATGTCGATCTGCGCCACTACTATTCCGCAGGCGACACGATGATCTATTTTCTCGCCAAGAACGGCAATATCGTTTCGGCAGGTGTCGGTTCGAAGGTGATGCTCAAACCAGTTTGCGAAATTGGCTCAAATTGCAAGGTGCGAATCTTTCCGGGAGTCGAACATGCCAACTGGGTCTCGAACGAGACGGTGATCGCTCGGATACTGCACGAATTCGACGCGAATTTCTGCCCACCCTGGCAGCGCAAGCACGCGGATACTGGCCTGGGCGACTCGCTCAGCCGACTCCTAGCCGCGCGTATCGATGCCAGCGTGAACTTCTCGCTGGAAACCGAAAAGCAGTAAACTTACTGGAGAATCCCACGCAAGCTGCAATCAAATACAAATCACGAAATTACGACAGAGCGAAATTACGACAGAAAAACGAGGCAGGCAGAAATCGCTGCCGAGATATTCTGTCTACACTGGTTTCTTTTCGTGATCTCGTTCTTTCGCGCTTTCGTGATTTGTATTAAGGATTCCCTTTACGCCTTTGCGTGAGGTAATGATTTCCACAAATTACTGCCGAGCCGCCGCGACGACGCCGGAATTGGCGAGCACATCGCGTTGCCAAACCTGCTCGAACTGGGCGAACGACATGCCATAATGGCGTTGCAGCGCGGCTTCGTAGCCGTTACGAAGCCCGTCGCGCATGAAGTCGGTGAACGCTTTGCCGCCTCGCTTCGCGGTGAGGTATTCGACGAGCACCACGCTCTGGGCATAGAACGCACTAATTCGCCGCGGTTGGGGGTAGTCCTTCAGTTCCATCAGTTCTTTAAGGCCAAACTGCTGGTTTTCCTTGTAGGCCTTCAGCAAATTCTGGCGATGTTGTTCGATCTTTTCGGTCGGCTCCGAAAGCACGGCGATGCCCTCGTCGGCCCAGCGAGGGACAGGGGAATTGTCGAACATGCCCGCGAGGACGACGTGCGTCGTTTCGTGTGGCAACACCGTCTCCACCATGTTGGTGATGTCGAGTCTGAGGTGAACCCAGCGATGAAGCACGCGCCCCGAGGAATCGCTCTCGATGCGTGAATGGCCCGGCGAATTGCTCGGCGCGGGTGTCATGTGCGTGTACGACCCGACATTCGGATGCAGGATCATCTCGCAAATCGGCGTCCAGGCTTCGCCATCCACATTGAACCATTTGCGAAACATATTCGCTCGGGTAGCCTCGGCCACCTGCGCGACGCGCTCGGCGTATTCGGCGTCTTGCTTGTGGAAAATGCGGAAGTGTTTGGATTGCGCGACCTTCCAGCCCGACGCGTTCATGCCGAGATGACTGACCTTGGTGATATTCGCCGACACGATCGGCGGCCGATCGCCGAGCATCCCGACGCGGCGCTCGAGTTGTTGGAGGAGATCCTGTCCCAAACCCGTCATCTTCGCCGGCGCCATGCCGATCGCGCTCTCGACCTGCTTCTTGAGGTCAGTATGTTTCGCAGGCAGAACGCCTGGTTTATCCATCGTGTCCACGACGCCCTTAATGATGCAATAGGCCCACTGTTCGCGGCATACGTCAAGACTGGCGCGATCGGTCTCGAAGGCCTGCTCGAAATAGTACCGCGCCTCGGAGTAGCGTTGTCGCTGAAACTCCGTCTCGCCGCGTGTGAGCAGATCGCGTACCGCTGCCGCTTTCTTGACATCGCTAGGCATCGTTCGCTGATGTTTCTTGTCGAAGGGATCTTCGGTCTCCGGCAATGCCCGCACGACGGACGGTGGGACGAGGGGACCTTGTTCTTTCGCTGGCTCTTTTTTCGCAAACGGATTGGGCAAAGAGGGCAACGCAAATTTCGGAAAGATCGGTTTCGTTTGCGTCGATTGTTTTTCCGGATCACGCTCGAATTTTCGCGGCGGCGTCTCGACGGCGGGTTGCAGCGTTTTGTCGCCTGCGGCGCCTGGTTCCAGGATGACGAGCCGATCGAGATACCGCTTCGCCAATTCCGCTCGGCCGGCCAGCAGGTGATCGCGAATGTTCGCCCGGTAAGCGTCGCGCAGGAGCACGAGGTATCCGCCGTTGCCGTTCACGCTTGGCAGATTTTGTTCGAGGATATCGACCGCCTTCTGCGGGTGCATATCGCTCAAGAGCGAGCGTGCCTGGACCATGGCGTTCTGTACCGCCAGGGTCTTTTTGAACTTCGCCTCGGTGTCGTCGCCCGGGTTCGCAGCGACCACTCCGAAAACGATGACGGTGAAGATGAATGTGGCAAGAGTGGACCGTATCATGCAAGCATCCTTGCTCAGCACGGCAATAATGGTGGATCGGGGTGCGCAAGCAATAATCAGCTTGCAGCTAGCGAAGCCGGAAGCTCATACCTCCGCATCGCCCGACCATCCTGGCCGGGCCGTCACTTCGCGCGCCGTGGGAGAAAGTAAAACAACGCGTCAGAAAATGCAAGGCCAAGAATCGAGGGTCGAGACGTCTCTCACCGGGTGTAGCCAGATTCTCTGGGGGTGATCAGGCGGACATTGCCCAATAGCCCGGATTGTTCACCACAGAGAGCACAGAGATCTCAGAGCAATACGAAAGAAGGGGTAAGAAAAGAGTTACGACATTGGAGTTGTAGTCATCCCGTTTACAGGGTGGTTTCATCTATCTCTTGAGATTTCCCCTAGATTCCTCTCTCTGTGTTCTCTGTGCCCTCTGTGGTGAGTAATTCGGGATAGGCGTTCGATTTTGTTGAGCGATCATGCTGTCGTTTCAAGCCACTTCCGAAGAAACCGAATTACATGCCCACCAAATGAAAGGTCGGCGGCAATCGCCAGAAGCAGGACACCGCCACCCAATTGCCAGGCCCATGCCGGCCCAGCCACACGCAACGCTGCGGGCTTTTCCGTGCCGCCGCAATACGAACAGGCCCATTGCTCCGAATCCCAAGGCATTTTGCAACCCGGGCAACATACAAACCCTGTGTTCTCGTTCATGGCTTACTCCGAAAACTCCCTCAAACTGCTCAAGCATAGCTCAATTTCGACTTGGCGAGACCAAAATTCGCCATTTTCGTCGCGAGATGGTCCACCTCGCGCCTCATCGTAGCTATCTCGCTCCGCGAGATGGATTGCATTGGATCGTAAAGTCGCCGCGAAATATTCATTTGTTCAAAAGCATCCATCTCGCGGAGCGAGATGGCTACGGTGAACAAGAGAACTCGCTCCACAAATTGACCTCCCTTTTTTCGAAGTAGATTGTTATTCTCTTTTTTCCAATACGTATCCGCATCCAGGCAACAACACGGAGGTTGTTCATGCTATCACGACAGGCAGGTTGGCTAATCTTGGCGGGAGCGGTATGCCTCGTCGTACGAATTGACGCGTCGGCCCAGGGTACGCCCAAGGTTCCGATCACCAGCACCAGCACCACCACGGCGGCGAGCGCCCAGATCATCCCCGTCAGCTTCACCAACGAACATGTCGCCGCCAGCGTTAACGGCGAAAAGATACTCGTCGGAGAAATCCGCAAAGTGCTCGATCAGCGCCCCTATCCGGTTTCGCTGACCGAAGAACAAAAGAAACAGCTCCGCCATTCCGCTCTCGATGTGCTCATCGATGACGCGCTGATGCGCCAGTACCTCGCCAAACATGTGCCCCAGGTAAGCCAGGCCGACTTCAACAAGGAAGTTCAGGAACTGGACGAAGCATTGAAAAAACAGGGAAAGACCCGGCAGATGTTCATGACCGAGTCCGGCCAAAGCGAGGATCAGCTTCGCCGCGATATCGTTTCGCGTTTGCAGTGGAAAGCGTTGCTGATGCGTTTCTATCCCGACGACAAGGCGCGAAGCTACTACGATGCAAACAAGGTTTTCTTCGACAAGGTGTTCGTGCGGGCGAGCCATATCCTGATCAAACTCCCCGCGACACCCACCAAGGAACAACGCGACCAGGCCGTGCAACGAATGCTCGTCTGGCGGCAAGACATTGTCACGGGCAAGGCGAAATTCGAGGACCTTGCCAAGCAATATTCCCAATGCCCGACCAAGGACAAGGGCGGCGATATCGGCCCGTTTCCGTACAAATTCGTCGTCGTGCCCGAATTCGCCAAGGCCGCCTTCTCCATGAAAGAAGGCGAAATAAGCGATGTCGTGCAAACGGTCTTCGGGCTACACCTGATCAAAGTCACCGAGCGAGGCAAAGCTGAGCCGAGCACTTACGAAGGTTTGAAGGATACCGTTCGCGAAGTCTACGCCCAGGACGAGGAGCTTTACGGCCGAATCCTTGCTGATCTGAGGAAGAAGGGCGAGATCAAGGTTCAGATGCCATGATGACGCGCGTCGCGGTCGTGCAGGCCGCTCCGGTAATGTTCGACACGCAGCGCTCGCTTGAAAAGCTCGCCGCATTGACGTCCGATGCGGCAAAGCGCGGCGCGAAGCTCGTCGTGTTTCCGGAGGCGTTCATCGCGGGCTATCCGAAGGGCCACGATTTCGGCGTTCGCGTCGGCATGCGTTCGCCGGAAGGTCGCGACGAGTTTCGACGCTTCTTCGACAGCGCCATCGAATTGCCCGGCGACGCAGCCTCCTTCATCGGCGAGGTTGCGAAATCCAATGGCGTGCATGTCGTTGTCGGCGTCATCGAAAAAGACGGCGGAACACTCTATTGCACCGCAGCGTTCTTCGGGCCCGACGGACAACTCCTCGCCAAGCACCGCAAACTGATGCCCACGGCAATGGAGCGCGTGATCTGGGGTGCAGGCGATGGATCGACTCTGCCGGTTCTCGCCACGGAATTGGGCAATCTCGGCGCGGTCATCTGCTGGGAAAATTACATGCCGCTTCTGCGTACCGCGATGTACGCCAAGCAGATCCAAATCTACTGCGCCATCACGGTTGACGATCGCGATACCTGGCTGCCGACGGTGACGCATATCGCGCTTGAGGGCCGATGTTTCGTGCTCTCCGCATGCCAGGTGCTCCGCCGCAGCGATCTGCCGGACGGCTACCCGACCGATCGTCTTCCGGAGAACGAGGCCCCAATCATTCGCGGCGGAAGCTGTATCATCGATCCACTGGGAAAGGTTCTGGCAGGGCCGACGTATGGCGATGAAAGCATCTTGACAGCCGATATCGACCTGGCGGAACTTCCTCGCGCGAAATTCGATTTCGACGTCGTCGGCCATTATGCTCGGCCTGACGTTTTTCAACTCAGTGTCAACGAACAACCGATGAAATCGGTGACGTTCAGTTAAAAAAGAGAGCCGTGGAAGTGGTGGCACAGACATTCTTGTCCGTGCGGGTATTTTGCACAGACAGGAATGTCTGTGCCACCACTGTCTCGATCCATGTTGCGATTCTGTTGATCAAATAGCGGCCAATGTCACTTTGGCTTGCATCTCTTGGGCGTTACGCCTGATGGTTAGCGTGACGACTGAGCCGGGTTGATGTTCGTCGATGATTTCGAGAAGCTCATTGACGGATCCGACGGCTCGACCATCGACGGCAGTAATGACGTCGCCAAGCAGGATGCGATTCATTTCATCGCGGCGCGTTGGCCGCAGTCCAGCCTCGGCGGCAGGACCGTTTGCCTGTACATCGAGAATCAATACGCCTTTCACGCCGATCTGCCGGGCGAGTGCATCCGGAGCCATCTGTATCCCCAGGCCGGCGCGTGCTACTTTACCGTGCTTGATCAGATGCGGCACGACGCGGTTGACTTCGTCGACGGGGATCGCGAAGCCGATCCCGGCATACGCTCCAGAGGGGCTGAAGATAGCGGTGTTCACGCCGATCAGTCGGCCGGCACTATCCAAAAGCGGCCCGCCAGAATTTCCCGGGTTGATGGCGGCATCGGTCTGGATCATGTCTTTGATCGCACGCTTGTTGACGGATTCAATCTGACGGCCCAATGCGCTAATGACACCCGTGGTCAGAGTTTGATCCAGTCCGAAGGGATTGCCGATGGCTAGCACCTTCTGCCCCACTTGCAGATCGTGCGACGTGCCGATCGGAATCGGCCGCATGCGGTCCTTGGGCGCGTCGATCACGAGCACGGCCAGATCTTTGTCGGGAAACGCGCCGACGAGGCGAGCCGTCCAGGTCGAATGGTCCGCAAGGGTGACTTTGGCGGCATCCGCGTCCTGGATGACGTGATAGTTCGTGACCACGTGGCCCTTCTGATCCCAGATAAATCCAGACCCGGTGCCGCGCGGAATTTGTAACACGTCGAGGCTCAACGCATCTTGCCGAAGCGTCAGCGTCGTGATGTGAACGACGGAGGGCGAGGCCTGGCTGAAGATTTTTATGGTCGTCTTTTCGTCATCAGCAAGGTCGCCTCGCGCCGTGATCGCACGCGGGACGGCGTTCGGATCCAGACCATTCCAGGCGGACCGAGGCCAAAACTGCCAGGTGTTGAGAATCGTCAGCGCGAGCAGCAACAAGAGAACTAGAAGCCATAGACGATTCGCTCCGGATTCAAGGGGCCGATTGCCATCGTGACCGGTCATTTCTGGCATCCTCCGAGATTACAGCGATGTAATGTGAAAGATGAAAGTCGCACCTGTCTCTTCACTATTCTATACTGCACTGGCCATCGCGCGATGGCGGACTTCATCTCACAAGAGGGAAAAAATCATGGCCACTCCAGAAGAGGAAGAGAAAGAGCGCAGCGAAAACCGTCTCGAAGCACTCGTGGGCATCAGTGTCGTATTGGTTGCAACCTTCCTCGGAATTTGCAATGTAAAAGATGGCAACGTCGTCCAGCAGATGCAGCTCAAACAGGGCGAACGCAACAATCTCTGGGCGTGGTATCAGGCGCGCAATATCCGCACAGCCGTTTACGAAGGAACGGCGGAGGAACTCGCCGTGCCTGTAACGGGCGAAAGCGAGGACGCAAGGAAGTACCGGCAGGCGAAATCCAAAGAATTTCTCGACAGAATCAAAGGGCAAAACAAGAAGATGGAACAGCAAAAGGCTGAAGCTGAAGCCCTCGATGCCGAGATCGTCGCACTCGGCGCCATGGACGATCAGTTTGATCTTGCCGAGGCGGCTTTGGGCATCGCGCTCGCCATGATGGGCGTGACCGCGTTGATCAAACGCTGGTGGTTGTTCTTTATCGCGTTGGTCCCGGCTGTGTTCGGCACATTCATGGGAATCGCCGGATTCGCGAAACTTGACACGAGTTATCTGGGAGTGGATTGGATGATTAAACTTCTCACGTAGCGGAATGAGGGTGTTCCATCACGAGGGCCGAGCGGGCCGGGTTCGTTTCGTCAGAACGGCATTCCTTGCGAATACGTCGTACAATAAGCAACAGCAATTAATCCGTTTTGCCCGAAGGATCGAGATCAACGTGGCCTTACCAGTAAAAAATCACACGTTTGCCAACGGACTCACCTTGCTCCTTGAACGCATGGATCATGTGCGTTCCGCGGCGGTGAATTTCCTCGTCCCCGCAGGATGCGCTCACGATCCTCCGGACCAGATCGGGCTTGCGTCGATATTCTCGAACATCATGACGCGCGGCGCCGGCGATCGAGATAGCCGGGCGCTTACCATCGCCCTGGACAGTCTCGGTCTCGATCATTCCGAGGGCGTCGGCCAACTGCATATGCGCGTCTGGGGCTCAACGCTGGCGCGCAACATCACGCCCGCACTCGAGCTTTTCGCCGACATCCTGCGACGTCCGCATCTGCCTCCCGAAGAATTGGAACCCGTGCAAGCCCTGGCCTTGCAGGATTTGCAGGGGCTCGAAGATGATCCTCGCGGCAAGGCGATGGTGGAATTCCGCCGGCGATTCTGGCCCGCGCCACTCGGCCAGGACAAACGAGGCACGCCCGAGTCGATCGAACGCATAACTCCGGAAAGCGTCCGTGCCTTCCACGCCGCACGAGTCGGGCCGCGCGGCACGATCTTGTCAGTGGCGGGGAACGTTGAGTGGTCGGCGCTTCTCAATCAAGTCGAGCGGCTCTTCGGCGATTGGCAAGGCGAACCCGCTCTGGGGCTTGATCTGAAACCCGCACTCGCCGGGCAGACGCATATTGAAAAGGACACGGCTCAGACCCAGATAGCGATCGGTTACGCCAGCGTTCCATTCGGGCATCCCGAGTATTACGACGCTCTTGGAGCCGTGCAGGTGCTTTCCGGCGGCATGGGTGCGAGATTGTTTACCGAGGTACGCGACAAACGCGGCTTGTGCTATGCGGTCAGCGCCGGCTATCAGACTTTCAAGCAACTCGCGGGAATTGTGTGTTATGCAGCCGCCTTGACCGAGCGCGCGCAAGAGACGCTGAACGTGACGATCGCGGAACTTCGACGACTCGTTGAAGGAATCACGGATGACGAAGTGCAGCGCGTGCGCGCGGGCTTGAAATCGTCGGTAATCATGCAAGAGGAATCGACATCCTCACGAGCCGCGGCGATCGCTTCGGACTGGTACCATCTCTCGCGCGTCCGCGCGTCGGAGGAGATTCATGACGCCATCGAAGCGATCACGCCAGCCAGCATCATCGAACATGTAAAAAAATATCCGCCGCGCGATTTCACGGTGGTGACGCTCGGCAAGCAACCGCTCGTCGTGCCGGATTGATTTATTTGCCATCGATTGGGAGCTTCCATGTCTTTTCAGAAACACACGCTGCCGAACGGGCTGACGATTATCGGCGAGATCAGTCCGTCGGCGCGTTCGGTCGCTGTCGGTTTCTTCGTCCGCACTGGTTCGCGCGACGAGACGCCGAGCGAAGCCGGACTGTCGCATTTTCTCGAGCATATGGTTTTCAAGGGCACGCCGCGACGCAGCGCCCTCGATGTGAATTACGATTTTGATCGCATCGGCGCGAGCTATAATGCGTTCACAAGCGAAGAAAACACCGTCTTCTATGCGGCCATTCTCCCCGAGTATCTGCCCCAGGCGATCGATATCCTCGCGGACATCCTGCGGCCTAGCTTGCGTGAAGATGACTTCACGGAAGAGAAGAAGGTCATCCTCGACGAGATCGGCATGTACGAGGACCAGCCGATGTTCTGCGCCTACGATCACGCGCGAAAGGCTTTTTTCGCTGGTCATCCGCTCGGCAATTCCGTGCTTGGCACCATGGATAGCGTCGGAGCGTTGACGTCCGACCAGATGAAGGATTACTTCACACGCCGGTATGTCGCATCCAATGTGACCTGTGTGCTCGCAGGCAATTTCGACTGGGACGCCACGGTCAAGCAGGTCGAGAAATTATGCGGAACCTGGTCCACGGGCGAAGCCCCGCGCGGACACCGGACGGCCGCGTCGCCGCGTGAGTTGCTGAAGACCGTCACGAAGGAGAAGTTGAATCAAGAGCAGGTGATCCTGATCGCGCCTGGTCCGCCCGCCGATGCCGTCGATCGCTACGCGGCGGATGTGCTCGCCATGATCGTGGGAGACGATACGGGCAGCCGGCTGTATTGGGCGCTCGTCGATCCGGGCAAAGTCGATTCGGCCGACCTGAGCTATCACGATTACGACGGAGCCGGGGCGTTCTTCGGATCCTTTAGTTGTGAACCCGAAGAAACTGCGGAGAATCTCGCCATCATGCGCGCCATTCTTGCCGACGTTCAACGCGATGGCGTGAGCGAGGAAGAACTCGCGATTGCGAAGAGTAAGATCCTGTCGCGCATCGTGCGAGGCAGCGAGCGCCCGATGGGCCGCATGCAGGCACTCGGCATGAGCTGGACTTACCTTCGAACGTACCGTACCGTGGATCAGGAATTGCAGAATTTCGACGCAGTGACGTTGAAAGATTTGCGAAACGTGCTGGACAAGTATCCGTTCGACCAGCTTACCGTGCTGGCGCTTGGTCCGCTGCCAGCGTTGACGGTGTAGAATATTGGCGGGCTGAATGAGAAAGCGATTGATACTATGCACGTCTGGGTTTGACACATTGTCCGAGCCGCGCACGCAGCGCAGCGGAGTAAGCGGTTTGGCTTTCAGTCGCTTACTCCGCTGCGCTGCGTGCGCGGCTCGGAAACGTCAAATTCGCCCGCCAGAAGTATATCCCAAACGACCCTCAGCGGTCGAAGTCCTTCGCCGTCAGCCCGACATTGAATTGCAGGTTGACGTAGCTGAACTCCTCAAGAAGGTCGCCGCCGGGACTTCCGCCTTCGCGGGGGCGATCGTAGTTTTCCAGCCGAATCGGCAATTTCGATTCCTTATCCAAAAAAATGACGCTGCGATGGCAGTAGACGCTGGCATCGGGCCGAAGCGCGGTGACTTCGATCCGAATGCAGTCGCGGTTGTTGTATTTCGATTCGGAGATGTCCACCTTGGAGTTATTGATTCGGCGAGATTCTTCCCAGTGCTTGAGGTTCTGGTCGATCATGTTGCCGATGCCCGCCTCGAGAATCGTATGCCGGCTATGCTGCAAGACGCGCGGATCGTTGGGATCGATGGAATGCCAGAAAAGCCCGCCATTGCTCAGGCCAAGCACCGAGCTTCGAACGCGCATCCGGTTGTTGTTCTTCCCCAACACAAAGACGACTTCCTGGTTCTGCTGCTTTTTGGGCGCCAGCCAACGCATGTGCACGCTGAACGGCTCGCATTTCATTTTGAGCTGGATGATGTTTTGCTCTTCCAGTTTGCCGCGGACGCGTTCCTGCGAGACCAGTACGCATGAGTAATCTTTGACGGCGCTATAGTTGCGTTTCGCCTCGGCAAGCCATGCGATCGGCTGGTCGAGAGGAGACAATTCCGCCTTGGTGCGGATTACGGTTCCTTTTTGCTGGCCGATCGAATACGCAGGTGTAAACGCGACTGCGATGCAGACTGCCGCCGCGAATGAAATCGTGCCTAGATACCGCATGAATCGTGCATACATGAATGGTCCTCCGTTGTACTTTCGCCGAGTCAATAACGCGGCCCCGAGTGATTAGGCCGCCTGTTCTATAACAATTCAGCAAATCGAATACCAGTCGGAATTGCTATCAGGGGATCGTCGTTGCGGTAGTTCAGAGAATTCGGAGAGCGTGCGCCGGCGATTGCAAGCAGAAAGGTTGTATAAATTACAGTGTTGGAGTTGTAATTCGCCTCTTTTATCCTCGCTGACCGTTCTTGAGCATGACGATCAAAATTGAAGCAATCCTGTCGATGCCTTTCCAGGAGAACTCCTACGTCGTTTGGCGCGAGGGGCGGACCGAGGCTCTCGTCATCGATCCTGGTCTGGAGCCTGGCCTGATCCTCGAATTTCTCGCCGAAAGAAAACTCGGCGTCGCGGCGATTCTCGATACGCATGGACACGCGGATCATATCGGCGGGAATGGCGTCCTCAAGGAATGCTTTCCTGCCGCGCCACTCGTCATCGGCGTGAACGATGCATGCATGCTGTCCGACCCGGTGCTCAATCTCAGTTCCCCGTTCGGATTCGAAATCACCAGTCCGCCGGCGGATCGCCTGGTCATCGAGGGCGACACGCTGGAATACGCCGGCCTACGTCTCGAGGTTTACGACATCCCTGGTCACTCGCCGGGACATGTGGTATTCGTCTTGCGAGAAACGCCGATACATGTGCTCGGCGGCGATGTGTTGTTTGCTGGGAGCATCGGACGAACCGATTTTCCTGGCGGTAGCTTCGAGCAGCTCGCGGCCGGCATCCGCACGAAGCTGTATACGTTGCCCGATGATACGATTGTCTACCCTGGCCACGGTCCGACGACGACGATCGGCCGCGAAAAGCGATCCAACCAGTTCGTCCGCCCGTGATGTGTCGGCGATATTATTCGCGATTTCGGAGTGAAACATGTCTGAACCTTTGCAATACCCGTGTGGCGGATTTTCACGCCGCGCCTTTTTGCTCGGCGCCGCCGCTGGCGCGAGCGCTCCTTTGAGTTGGATGGCCTACCGGGCGGCTCAGCCCTATTTCTCCGGTCGGTCCGTCGAAGTGCCGCGTGCGCCGCTTGCGATGCCTGGTCCGTTTCCAGGACGTGTCATCGAGGTACAACACGCGGGCGCGATCAACGATCGCTACGAGGTCAACGCTTCGAACGTCCGCCAGATGATGCGCGTCGGCATGTCGCAACTCATCGGCAACTCCGATGTCGATTCCGCCTGGCAACGCTTCTTCGTTCGCGATGACATCGTCGGCATCAAGGTCAATCCCGTCGGACGCAAAGCGCTGTCCCATGAACGCGGACGCATCAGCCACGCTCCGAGCGTGATCTCGTCACCCGCAGTCCTCGAGGAGACCGTACGATGTTTACACGAATACTGCGGCATTCCGAAACGCAACATCATCGTCTTCGAACGCTACGCCAATGAATTCCGCGATGCCGGCTACGAACCCGTGATGCGCACCCGCCTCATGGAAGGCGTCCGCTGGTTCGCGTCGGCCCATCAGTACGACGGCGAGCAAACGTTGATCGACGGCCAAAACGCCTCGTCGGGGCGAGATCCGAATGTCGTTGGTTACGATCCCGACGTCTTCGTGTCGATGGGCTTCGCCTCCAACGAACACAGCCGGCGCGATGAGCGTCGGCATCGCTCGCATCTTTCTGTCGTCGTCACCCGCATGGTCAACAAGATCATTACCATCCCGAACCTCAAGGATCACAAATCCGCCGGCGTCACCATCGCGCTCAAAAATATGTCGCACGGCATGAACAACAACGTTGCGCGAAGTCATCTCGCCGGCATCCAGCGAATCGATGGCGTGGTCAGCGGCCCCAACCAGTGCAATACGTTTATTCCGACGGCCATCAATCAAAGGCCCTTGCTCGAAAAGGCGACACTACACATCTGCGACGGCTTGATCGGCGTCTACGAAGGCGGGCCAGGCAACTGGAATCGCACCTGGGGTTGGTGGCTGCGAAAATCGATGTTCTTTGCGACCGACCCCGTGGCCATGGATCACGTCGGCTGGAACATCATCGACGCAAAACGCGTGGAAATGGGCTGGCTCCCCGTCGCGCAGATGGGGCTGCTGCAAGGCCGACCGAGCGTGCAGATTCCGCCCGCGCAAGCCGCCGCGGTAATCACGGCGCCGCCCTATGTCCGCGCGGCCATGTTGGCAGAGCATCAGCGGCTGCGCGGGTTCGCCAACGAGCCATTCGATCGCAGGCAACCCGAGCACGTCGCGCTGGCGGGGCTACTTGGTTTGGGGAGATTCGACGCTACGGAAATCGATCACCGCGTCATCCGCCTCGGAGCGTAACGTCGAAGACAGCGACGCGAAACAGGGTTCACGCACATGCCAGTTCTGCTCGTCATTGACGACGATCCGTTGATTCTGGAATGCTTTCGCCTGCTCTTCCCGAAAGGCCAGGCCACGGTGCATACCGCGACCTCGGCGGCGGAGGGCATCAAGGTCTATCGTGAAAAAAATCCGGATGTCGTTGTGCTCGACGTGCAGTTGCCTGACCTTTCCGGATTGGATGCTTACAAGCAGCTTCACGAGTTGGACGCTCGTGTTCCGGTGATCTTTATCACCGGCCACGCTGCTGCGGAGACGGCGATCGACGCGATGCGCCTCGGAGCGTATGAGTATGTCGTCAAACCTCTCGATCCGGCGCCGCTGCGAGAGCTGATAACAAAGGCATTTGAGATCTCTCGCCTGATGCGCGTGCCGGCGGTCGTGCCCGAAGTTGGAACGAACGACGAATCAGCGGACAGCCTGGTAGGCGGTTGCCCGGCAATGCAGGAAGTCTACAAGGCGATCGGCAGAGTCGCCCAGCAGGACGTGACCACGCTCGTTCTCGGCGAGAGCGGGACGGGGAAGGAACTGGTGGCGCGGGCCATCTATCACTATAGCAATCGCAGCAATGGCCCCTTCCTCGCCGTCAACTGTGCCGCCATTCCCGAGAACCTGCTGGAAAGTGAACTTTTCGGCCACGAGAAAGGTTCGTTCACTGGCGCCGATCGCAAACGAATCGGCAAGTTCGAGCAGTGCAATCATGGCACGCTGTTCCTCGACGAAATCGGCGACATGACGCCGCTGACACAGGCCAAGGTGCTTCGTGTGCTCCAGGACAAGCAATTCGAGCGTGTCGGAGGCAGCGAGCAGATCAGGGCCGATGTGCGCATCATCGCGGCGACGAACCGCAATCTGGAAGAAATGGTCGCAGCCGAGAAATTCCGCAACGACCTCTACTATCGGCTCAATGTATATTCCATCAAGCTGCCGGCTCTCAAGGACCGAGGCGACGACCTCGACCTGCTCGCCAGCCATTTTCTCAAGCGATTCAGCCACGAAATGGGCAAAACGATACACAGCATCGCGGATAAGGCCCGCGAACTCTTGCGAAGCTACGCCTGGCCAGGTAATGTGCGTGAATTGCAGAGCGTCCTGAAGAAGGCGATCTTGCAGACGACGGGACCGGTGCTGCTTGCCGATTTTCTGCCGGAGCCAGTACGTTCCATCGATGGACAACCCACAGCGGCTCCTGTGCCGAGGGCCGAGGGAAATTATCCCGACCTCGTGGAGTTTATTCAGAAGCGAATATTGGAAGGTTCGAACTCGTTGTACGGCGAGCTTCAGGAATTGACGGATCGAATCCTGTTTCTTCAAGTGTTGAAGAAGACGGATAACAATCTGACGCAAGCGGCTGAAATTTTAGGAATTAGCCGGGCAACTCTGCGAAATCGGCTTGGATCCCTTGGGATTGCGATTGAACGATCCACCTCGGTCGATGATGATTTGAGTAAATAAAAAAAGTCTCGCCGCCGGCTTTCCTCCGTGTCGCCCAATCACGAAAGATTGCCAGACGGCGAGACAAGCTCACCGTGTGTTGAGAAAAAGCCTCGCCGCTGACTTGCCTTCGTGTCGCCCAATCACGAAAGATTGCCAGACGGCGAGACAAGCTCACTGTGTGTTGAGAAAAAGCCTCGCCGCTGACTTGCCTTCGTGTCGCCCAATCACGAAAGATTGCCAGACGGCGAGACAAGCTCACCGAGTTCTGACGTCGCTCATCGAACGCCGAACCGTTCCGGTTGAATGATGGGCGGGACCATATCGACATCGGCATTGGAACGTACTACCCGCCGTCTACGTCTTTGCACGTTCTCGATGTATTGCCCGATCAAATTCACAAGATTCGGACCGAGCAATTCGTTGCCAACAAGTCCCGTGCCCTCAATGGGTGTGAATCCGGAGAGGTCATGCATCTTGTCCTTGCCCGCGATTAGGAGCTTGTCCTTGAGCTTCTTCATCGCCTCGGCCGTTTTGTTGTCCTCGGTGCCATAAAGAAACACAGTCGGGACTCTCTCTCGAACCGGAGACCCCAGCCAGGCTTCCAGAGGAATCGGCCGACCGATCAACTGTGGGTTGATGGTGAGCCAAATCGCGCAGGCGATGTCGTGCCCTTCCTGACCCTGTTTGACCGATTTTCCGGAGGCATCCCGCGCCGCTCGTCCGCGCTGCCACTCGGCCGCCACCCATAGCGCCCCAAGCGTAGCGCCATCATCGGCTCCGATCACGGTGACACTTGAGGCGTCGCATTCCTTTTCTTTCGCCTTCAGGCCAAGAAAATGCTTGGCGGCGGCGATATCGTTCACCAAAGACCCGAAATGGGCGATGATCGTAAAATCCTTGTAACTGATCTGTGTGCGATCAATCGCCGCTCCCTTTATCGCGGAGTGGGCAGGAAATGCCCAGTAGTCCCGCCCGACGGTCGTGCTATCGCCATGCCCGCGAAAGTCGAAAGCCAGGACGGCAAAGCCTTTTTTCTGGAGCGATTCCGCCAAATCTCGCCAGCCCTTGTCGCCACGACTGCCCTTGAGCTGATGAAGCAAGATCACGCTTGGCGATTTGGCGCCCTTGGCCCCCGGATAAAACGTTCCCGCAAGCTCGACCTGATCGGCCGTGAAGAAGGTAACCTCTTCAGAATTCTCCGCCTGGGCCGAGACACAGATCGGAAAGCAACCGATGAGTAGGAAAGTCAGGGAAAGCCGCTTCATAAGTACCTTCTTAAACTAGCGGATGCTCTCGTGCGACCGCCTTGACCTCCCTTGACATTCGATAATTCCACTTGGGCACATGCCGTGCCAATGTGGCAAATACACTGATATTGAAGGAAATCCAAGGATTCGTGAGATTATTGCCGGATCGCCGGTCGAGCAAGGTGAGCAATTTCCGACCAGCCGAAACGTCGTTGACCAGTTTTGGATTCGCAGACGAGACGCTTCTTGCCGCTTTTTGGTGATCGGCATACCGTTTTCTACGTTGGCTTTTTCGAAAACTCGAGAAATGACGGCCCGAGAAATAAAGGGTTTGAACATATACTGCACGCGGTCAGGATAGATGCATATGCTTTTTCACAAGCCCGACGCGTCAGCGCGTGTGAGGCGTCCGCGACGTAAGCCTCGCTTACGCTGCGGGCTTGTATCAAATGAGGCCGCGTACAATATAACTTCCGTGTTTGCGGCTAAGCGCTCAGCATGGTGGCCCTGCTGAGCGCTTAGCCGCAAGCGACAAACGCAAATCGAGGTTCCCCGCTGCCGGGATAGTAAGGACGACGAATAATGCTGGTTAACGAACCTCTCTGGTATAAAGACGCAATCATCTACGAATTGCACGTACGCTCTTTTCACGATGGCATCGGCGATGGCATGGGCGACTTCGCCGGTCTTGCGAAAAAAATCGACTATCTGCAGGACCTGGGCGTTACCGCAGTCTGGCTGCTGCCGTTCTACCCGTCGCCGTTGCGCGACGACGGCTACGACATCGCCGATTATGCCGACATTCATCCGCATTATGGCAAGCTGAAAGACTTTCAAGAATTTCTCGAGGCGGCCCATGACCGCGGGATTCGTGTCATCACCGAGTTGGTCATCAACCATACGTCGGATCGGCATCCCTGGTTCCAGCGTGCTCGCCGCGCCCCGGTCGGTAGTGCGGAGCGGGATTTTTACGTCTGGAGCGACACTCAGGACAAGTACAAGGAAGCCCGCATCATTTTCAAGGATTTCGAGAACTCGAACTGGACCTGGGATCCCGTCGCGAATGCTTATTATTGGCATCGATTCTACTCGCATCAGCCCGATCTGAATTACGATAACCCCGCCGTCTGGAATGCCATCTTTCCGCTCGTCGATTTCTGGCTCGGTATGGGCGTGGACGGCATGCGCCTCGATGCTGTCCCTTATCTCTATGAACGCGACGGGACCAGCTGCGAGAATCTACCCGAGACCCATGTTTTTCTGAAGGCTCTGCGTAAGCACATCGACGAGAGATTTCCCAACCGCATGTTGCTCGCGGAAGCGAATCAATGGCCCGAGGATTCCGCCGCCTATTTTGGCGACGGCGACGAAAGCAACATGGCGTTCCACTTTCCGCTCATGCCGCGAATGTTCATGGCGATTCACATGGAGGATCGTTATCCAATCCTCGACATCATGGCACAGACGCCGGCGATACCCGAGAACAGCCAGTGGTGCCTATTTCTGCGCAATCACGATGAACTGACGCTCGAAATGGTGACCGATGAAGAGCGTGACTACATGTACCGCGCGTACGCAAGCGAATCACGGGCACGCATCAACCTGGGAATTCGCCGCCGCCTCGCTCCGCTGCTCGGAAATAATCGCCGCAAAATCGAGTTGATGAACGGCCTGCTTTTTTCCTTGCCCGGAACGCCCGTGCTCTACTATGGCGACGAGATCGGCATGGGCGACAACATCTAT
>CAZAFH010000133.1:0-20589 GCA_964484265.1 uncultured Singulisphaera sp. | reverse complement strand
TCCCGAAATGGTCGAGCCCACTTGCTCCCCTCTCCCCCGCCCCTGTTGAACGGGCAACCTTGCCGGTTGAGTATGGGCGGGGGAGAGGGGCCGGGGGTGAGGGGCATGAGGCGAGTCATAGTCCCCCTACTCGCATTCCGGTCGCTTCATGCAGGCCTGGTCGCTTGCTTTCTTCACCGTCTCTTACTCATCGTAAATCTCGTTGTCCCAAAAGCGAATTATCAGCCAACCTTCGGACTCTAGCCACTGCGTACGCTGTTGGTCCTGCTGCGTGAGTTCGAGATGTGACTCGCCGTCAAGTTCGAGGACGACCTTTCGTTCGACGCAAGCGAAATCCGTTACGAACGGGTCTCTTCTTGCGACGCATGCTGGCCCCCTCACCCCCGGCCCCTCTCCCCCGCCCATACTCATTCTGAGAAGGTTGCTCCGTCTACAGGGCGGGGGAGAGGGGAGCAAGTGAGCTCGACCATTTCGGGGGGTTATTTCTCGACCGCTCCTTAACCACGGAAAAAAACGGAAGCAACACGGAAAAAAGCATTAGATTGTATCGCATCACCGAATGAACAAGTTGAGGTAGTTGAGTTCGTAAACCTTCGGCCAATGCAAACGTTCACGAGTTCAGCCATCCCAGGTTCCAGCATCAACGACAAACGATGGCTTTACCCCCGCTGTATTTTTCCGTGTCGCTTCCGTGTTTTTCCGTGGCTAAATTTGCTTGATTCGTAGGTGCGCCTTGTCGCGCTGCGCATGTGTGTTATTTCGCGGCTTGGCTCGCCACTTTCACCCCGGGCGTTTGCCGAGTTCGAGCTTGAGGGTGATTTTCGCTTCACCGCGTTGGACTTCGAGCGTGACTTCGTCGCCGGCTTTGCGCTGGCGGACGAGTTCGCTCAAGGCGGCGGCGCCGGTGAGATCTTTGCCGTTGAATTTGACGAGGATATCGTCCTTTTTGAGTCCAGCTTTTTCCGCGGGAGAATTTGGCGTCACGGCTCGAATGATTGTGCCCTCCTTGGTCGCTTCGGTTTGCACGCCCAGCCATGGGCCGCCCTTGGGCACGAGATTCGCCGCCCCGAGTTTGCCGCCGAACACTTCGCCCTTGGCGAGTTTGTCCCAGCTGGTGCGGTACGGATTCGATGGCACGTGAATATTGGCGTTGAGCGATTGCCCGATCCGGCTATTGATGCCGACGACCCGGCCATGCATGTCGAAGAGCGGCCCTCCGGAATCGCCGCCGACGAGCACGCAATCGCTGGTGAGCGCCGACGCGGAAGCGTTGAGAAGCCGGCCGAGCCTCAGCACGGGCGATCGGCCCGATTTGTATCCACCGGGATGGGCGATCACCATGAGGAAGTCGCCTTTTTTGAGAGCGCCGGAGTCACCGATCTCGGCAAAGGGATATTCGCCTGGCGTGACGATCTTGATCATGCCGCTATCGATGCCGTGGTTGCCGCCGAGCGTCTTGCCCTTGGCGGTTTTTCCGTTGTGGAAGAACACGGTGACATCGCGATTCGGCGCCCCGGAGACATGGCCCGCGGTGAGGATGTAGCCATCCTTGCTGACGATGACTCCGCTGCCGAACGAGGGCCCGATACGAACGGAGACGACCGTCGGAATGACCTGCTCGGTGATCTTCGCGACGTGATCCTGAATCGCGCGAAGGTCGTCCACGCTTTCCGGCGCCGATTTGCCGAACACACTCGGCAGCTTCTCGGCGATCGGCTTCAATTCCGGTGCTTTGAATTCCGGCTGCTCTTTGTCTTGAGCGCCGATAGATGTGGATGCCAAAAACCCAATCGCGAGAACGATCGCCGCAAAAGAACGAATCGCCGACATAACCTGGCTCCGAAAAGATGCTCGCAGCGGGAGGGCTATTTGAAATCGTATCGCAAAATGAACGTATTGCAACGACGATTCCAAGGAATCTCTAACGATGGTGATCGCGGTGAGCGGATCAAGATCGACCTATCGTTTTTCGCGAATGCTACTTCTCAACAATAATCGAATTTCGGAAAGCACGATCGATGGTTGAGTCAGTTCCCCAGGCTACAGGATCATGGTCCGCCGTAACGGCGACTCCAATACATGATTGGTTCAACACGTCATTTATTGTGATAGGGAGCGTCGTTTTTTCTTTGGATCCATCGAGCAGAGTAGTTCCGGCTGTATTCATAGTCTCAGCCCTTTTCCGGTCCGAAGCTCGACCAGAATAGCGTTCGGTCGCCATCACGCGATTCGCCTCGCACCATCCTTAGAAAAGGACGCTGAATCGCAAAGCCTATTGTCCGCAGAGCATCGTTTGCATTCGAGTTCTCTGCGGGAATGTCGACGTAGACCTTCTGCCCCGCGAAGTGATGGACAGCATCGGCGAACAGTATCGCGCAGGCGTCGGGAGAGCCTTCTGTGGGGCCAATCTGCCAGGCGTTCGCCCCTGGTCGGCACAAGCTGAAGCCAGCGATGCTGCCTCGCACGACGACTTTCCGCATCCGCGTTGGCTCGGCTGCGAACAGCACTCGTAGCAGCGATTCTCGCCAAAACCCTGTCGCTCGTTCGTCAATGTCGCTGATTTCTCCGATATCCTCAGGCAACAACGGCTCGACCTCGGTAACCGCGCCATGCCCGGTGGGCATCACGCCATGCCAGCGTGCCAACGGAAACACGCCGATGAAACCGAGTTTGGCGTACACCGGTTGGCCCAGCGGTGTCGCATCGAGCCAGATGGAACGCACGCCGCGATCGTCAAGCCAATCGACAACGTGGCGAAGCAGCATCGTACCGACGCCTCGGCCGCGATGATCGCGATCCACGAGAACCAGGTTGATCCAGGCATCGCGTCCAAAGGCGCACGCGCAAGCCGTGCCGATCGCTTTGCCGTTGCGCTCGGCCACGAAACATCCGTCGGGTTGCAGCGCGAGCTGGCGCCGCCAGTCGGCCTCGAGTTGGTTCCAGTTATTTTGGGCGCAAAGTCGAAGCCCGAGCGGGATGTCGGCAGCCGCGAGAAGGCGAATGCGAGTCTCATTTTTCACGGTTGCACGCCCCGCGCTCGCGCTGCGAATCGATTATCGAAACTGCCGCTGTTGGTTCTTTTGAGCTGCGCCGACGCCGATGGCCGCCATCATGAAAATGAATCCATAAAAGCCGCAGCACGCGAGAACGCCGAGCAGATGCAAGATCACGCTGACAAGGCCCAGGATTCGACCCGTCTGTGTCAGCCCTTCGCCGGCCGGGTCCATCCGCCCTTCGCGAATTTCACGCAGGTCGGCCGAACCCATGAACCACGCAATTAGCCCGAAAATCACCGAGAATGCTGGCAGAAACAACGACAACAGGCCGAATATTAGAATCATCTCGCCCTTGTGCGGGGCATAGCTTTTTCGCACCGGGCGGCGGCTGCGTTCGCGATCACGGTCGTCCTCGTCATCATCGTCATCGTCGCGCCGGCGTTTGTTTTTCGGCGGAGTCTTGGCGTCGTCGTCGGCCCAGGCTGGTTTCTCTTTCTGCCAGGCGGGAGGGCCGGATGTTGACGGCGGCGACGCTGTCGTGCCCGTCGGCGTGGCGGCTTCTTCCGGCAGGCGTGCGGAGAATGTCTGCTTGCACTCGGGGCACTGCACCAGCTTGCCGAGAAGGTCATCGGGAACCTGCAGATGTTTCTTGCAATCGGGACAGGGAATCAGATGTGCCATCTATCCACCCAATTGTTTGCACGAGTAAACGCCGATTCACCCACTCATTGTATATCGAATCCCGAATGTTCGTAAGTGTGAACGAGGTGTTGCCGCAATATCGCAAAGAGGAAATGCCTGACGTGTTTTCTCCAGCCACCTTTGCAATCTCTTTGCGTTGATTGCGGCTTTTCGTGAGATGTTGATTTCCACAATCGGATTTTCATACGATGAGAAAATCGAATAGAGAACCTTACTATCTGCTGACGGAATTGCCATGAGTCTCCCCATAGCACAACTTGGCCAACCGGTGTTGCGTGCGGTTGCGAACGAAGTGAGCGATGAACGAATTGCGAGCCGCGAGTTTCAAGCGTTGCTGAGCGAGATGCACTCGACGCTTCAAGAATCGAAAGGCGTGGGTTTAGCCGCGCCGCAGGTTTTCCAGAGCGAGCGTCTGTTCCTCGCCGCGGTGATGCCGCCGGCGGTCAAGGGCGGCGATCCGATTTTGGAGACGTTCATCAATCCTCTGGTCACGCCATTGACGCATGAGACGAATGAAGCATGGGAAGGCTGCCTTAGCTTTGCGGAGCTTCTCGTGCTCGTGCCTCGCCCGATTGCGGTGCGCGTCGAATACACGAACGCCGCGGGCCAACGAAGAATATTGGAGCTGGAAAACTTCGCCGCCCGGGTGGTGCAGCACGAATACGATCATCTCAACGGAATCCTGACGATCGACCGCGCCCGCTCGTCGCACGACATTGTCAAGGCATCGGAAATCGAATCGGTGATGGAAGACCGCGGCGAAGGCGACGAGGAAGCGTGAACCTCATCTTCCTCTCCAACCCTACCCGCGCATGGCCGAGTCGAGGTCAAGATCGCTGGCAGTCGGCTGGTGGAAAAACACGCCGGCGGATTCGTCGCTGCCATTCAGCCCGCGGAGATAGAGATAATAGACGCCGCCGAGAGCACGCAACGGATCGAAGCCGGGGCCGTGAGTTCGCCGCAGCCAGCGGGCCAGGGCATGGAGATAGAGCCGATACTGCCGGTGATAGTCGGATTCCGCCATACTTGCGGCGAGCTGGTCGGGCGAATAGCCGGGCAACAGATTCGTCTTCCAATCCAGCAGAAAGTACTTATCGTCTCGGCGGAACACGAGATCCATGTACCCGGTGACGTAGCCATCTTCCCAGCGTTTGTCGGCCAATATCGCCGATCCGGGCCGTTCGGGAAACAGGAAATCGACTTCGTGCCGGCGGTCATTCGCGTCAATTTCGCCGAGCGTGCATCCGACACCAGCGAGCGGCGTCTTGAGCGCTCGCCACACCAGCTCGGCGATCTTCTGCCGACACGCCTCCTCGAGCACGCCAGTCGGCACGCGCGTGCGCAGCAGCGCGATGTTCGCTCGAATGACCTGATCCAGAACCTGGCGAACCCGTGCGCCGGGCTTGCACAATCCACTCGAATCGGCAGCGCGGGCGACCTCGGCAAAATCGACCGTCTCCAGCACCGTATGCACCATGTCGCCGAACACTGGACCACGTAGCGCGTCATCGCCTTCCGGCGAGGCGATGACCTCATCATCGGCGCGGCGTTTATGGACGCCGAACGTCGCGCCTTCGCCAAGTTGCTCCAGATGCTGCTTCGCCATGCTGGAGAAAGAACGCACCGCGATACGCCGTTTCGCCAATCCCGCGTCGGGCGGCGCGAACAGCGGACCAGGAAGCTGAAGCGATTTCACCGTTGCAGAATCCTCCTCCACACCCTCCCTTGCGACAGGCATCGGCACGAGCGCCGGATTGACGGAATCCACGATCATCGGGCCAAGCTTGTCGGGACACGCCTTTTCGATCGCCGGTAGAACGATCGTGCCGAGCGGACCCAGGTAACCAGCCGAATTGTGTGGAATCTTGATCCGGGCGACATACAGCTTTAGCACGGCTCGAGTCAGCGCGACGTAGAAAAGCCGACGATGCTCCGCGAGCGTTTCCGCGGCGACCTTTCCTTTTGCGTCGCCTTCGGGCATCAGGTCGAACACGATTCGCCCCTGATCGTCGCGGTAAGTCGCCAGCTCTGCCGAGGTCATGGCTTTGTAGGTGAATCCGCCCGCGAGAAAAACGATCGGAAACTCCAGCCCCTTGCTCGCGTGGATCGTCATGAGCTTGACGCGAGGCCGTCCGCCATCAGCCGCCGGCGCTTCGCTTTCGGTGGTGTCCCGCGAGGTCTTTCGCTCGCGGATCCATTCGAGCATGCCGAACAGGTCCAGGTTTTGCGCGTGTCCCGTCTGCTCCACGGCTGTCAGCAACAACTCGAAGTTCGCAATCCTCGCCTCGGCGACTGGGTCGCCCGTTTGACTCACCAGCAACCCGGTGTCCTCGAGAAGCGAACGACAAAGGGCAGACCACTGGCGACGCTCGACACAGGTCAACCACGTTCGCCATAGCTGGCTCGCAGGGTGTTCCGCGGGAAGGTCCGGATTGCGTGCCAGGTCCTCGGCTCGAACACGGAAGAATCGGCTTAGCAACGCCCGGCGAAAGGATGCGCGATCGTCCGGCTTGCTGAGAGCTTCCAGAACGGCCTCGAGGTGATTCGCCTCGTCGGATTGCCAAAGCCCGGTGCGTTTGTAAAAGTTGTAGGCGATGCCTGCCTGTTCCAGCCAGGGGATGACGCAGTTGGCGTCGCTCCGCTTGGCGACGAGGATGCAGATATCGCTGGCGTCGATTGGCCGTTCGGGCTTGTTTTTTTGAATCAGAGATAGAAGCGGTTTGCCCGCATCGCCGTGAAGCAAGCGATGAATCTCGGCGACGACAAATCGCCCGAACTGCTTCTGCGCTTCCTTGACTCTGCCGGCGCGCGTGATGTCCACAAGGGAGAGTGCCGCACGATTCGAGCGATCCTCGCCGATGCGTGAGATTCGCTTGTCGTCGTCAGGCCAGTGGAACGGCAGGCAGCGGATCCGGCTCTCGTGCGGGAACCATTCGCCGTCAATGAGCAGGCAATTTAACGCTTCGAGCAGGTCCGGCTCGGATCGCCAGTTGACTTGAAGGTTATAGCGCGACGCGCCGAACTCGCGTTCCATCTCTTGCGCGGCACGCAAGTAGGTCGGCAGGTCGGCGCCGCGGAAGCTGAAGATGGCTTGCTTCGGATCGCCGACGACCAAGAGCCGCGAGGTTCCGCCTTCGAGAAATATCGCGCGGAAGATGCGCCACTGCAAGGGATCGGTGTCCTGAAATTCATCGACGATGCCGTAGCGGAAGCGCTCGCGCAGCGTCGCGCGAAACGCCTCGGCG
This sequence comes from uncultured Singulisphaera sp., assembly GCA_964484265.1. Taxonomy (GTDB): domain Bacteria; phylum Planctomycetota; class Planctomycetia; order Gemmatales; family Gemmataceae; genus SIAQ01. The sequence continues at coordinate 13,646 of CAZAFH010000133.1, read as the reverse complement.
CCAGGGCCTCGCTGCAGGTCGAGCAGCGCATCGACGGTGGCGATCATGTCGTCGAAGCTTTGCAAGCCGCGCTGCCGTTTGTGGTCCTCCAGCAGTTGATGCAAGCGAAGCACCGTGTGGATTTCGAGTTGCCCTGCTGGATTGGCGTCGGACGCATCGAGACGCCGCCACCAGTCGGGATCGTGCGTGGGCCGCAGAAGATGCCCGGCGCGTGGCTTGTACCGCTGGGCCAGTTGCAAGATGTTTCGGATCCAATCCGCGTGTTTCACTCGCCCAAAGCTGGAGCGTTCCAGCACGGCACGCAGGCTTTTGCCAAATGTGGCAGGCCAATCGCGGCGTTGTACATTGGCGAGCAGGTCTTTCATCAGATCGGGATCGTTGACGAGTTGCACTTCGAGATCGAGGCCCTGTTCCAGGGCGTAATCTTGCAGAATGCGTTGGCAGAAGGCATGGATCGTGAAGATCGGCGCCTGATCGAAGTGATCCAGCGCCGGTCTGAGCAATTCTGCCTCGCAATTCGGTTCACGCAGGGCTTTTTGCAGCATCTCGCGCAGGCGCGTCAACAATTCGCCTGTCGCCTTTTCGGTGAAGGTCACGATCAGGATTTTTTCGAGCGGCACTGCTTGCTCGGTGATGAGCCGAAAAACGAGCCGTTCGATCGTGTAGGTTTTCCCCGTGCCCGCGGACGCCTCTATGACGGCATGTCGGGACAGATCGAAATCATCCACCGAGAGCAACGTTTCGTTCATGGCTTGGCCGTCCGTTTCCCGCGCGTCGGCGTTTTGCGAACGCCAGCGGGTCCGCGATCGAGCATGCGCAAGCGGCGTTGCACCTTGGCAAGCGCATCGGTTGGCACGGTCGCGCCAATCATTTCGACGATGTCGGGGATTGGTGCTTTCGTGTACTCATTCTCGCGGGCATCTTCGAGCTTGTCGATCAGCAGTTGACGATATTCGTTCGGATCAATCTTCAGGGCGCTGCCGGCATCGAATCCGCGTTCGAGTTCAGGAGTGCCAAAAAGTGCTTGCAATGGCAACAAGTCGAACTGAGCCGGGTCGAGCAGATCGCGCGTCAACTCGACGAGATACTGAAGCGCCTCGGCCGAAGTGATGCTGCCGTGGGCATGTTGCCAGGTCTGTACGCCGCTGCCATGCGCGACATGCACGAAGAAATCGCGGCGCAACATCCACGCGTTCGTCGGTGTGCCGTCGCCAGTCGATTCCGTGTTCGCGAGCAGGGCCAAATAGAGCAGCGTTGGTTCGATCATGGTCACATCGATCTTTCGGCCATCGAGCTTGCTGGATGTCGTCAGCACGAGGATGTCGAATCGTCCGGGAGTCTGCCAGGCGAGCGGGCTTGAGCCGACGAGGCGGATCGTCCGTTCGGCTTCACCGGTCACACTCGGAATGCGAAGCACGAGTGCGGGAAATCGCAGGCGAGCGCCCACCGGCGTGATGCTCTCGCCGAGCAGCACCGGTCCGCAGAAGGAACCCGGCGTGCGCTCGCGCAGGAAGGTCTCCAGTGCCCCCTGGCCTTGAATCCGCTCGCGAAGTTTGCTCATGATGGCGGACCGATCGATCTCGCCAAATGCCTGCTCCGGCGCCTGGCAGCGCAGATGGGCCTCGGCATGGGCTTGATGGAAGCGAGCGGGCCAGGCCTTGAGCGCATCCTCGATCGGCCCGGTCGCCGCGGATTCGACGACGAACTGCAGCGTGGATCGAATCAGCGCTCGCTCGGTCTGATCGGCGGTGACGACGGGTTCGTCGTCGTCGGTCTCGCGCGTGCGGCTTTCACGGATATGCAAGTGGCGCCGAAGCGATTCTGCCGCGGGCAACTGCAAGAACCGTTTCAATTCAACCAGCGATACCACGATCGGCTTTGACTCCGGTGTCTTTTCGGGCGCCGGCACGACGAACGTAGGCTCGATAATTCCACGATGCTCCGCAAGCTCTTTCGCCTGGGTCTCGTCCAGCGTCAAGCGGCGCTCGGATTCGGCCTGCGCGAGAACGGCACAGCGCTCGGCCTCGCGCGTCAATCCAAGCACGTCCTGGTAGGGCGGCTGCGCGGACGAATCGAACTGGCGCGGATCGTCGATCATGCTCGGCACATCGACAACCTGAAACGCTTCGTCGATGACGTTGTCGAAAAGATACTGCTGCAACTGCACCAGGGGAACGGCGGGTTGGAGCGCTTGATCGCGCTGGCCATCGTAGCGGTTGTACGAGAGGTACAGCTTGGAACGTGACGACAGAATCGCCGTCAGAAAATCCTGCAAACGCTGCTCGGCGGGTCGAACGTCGCCTGCGATGCGTTCGACGCCGCGCAGATCGAATGCCGAGAGCGCGTTGCTGCCGGGAAAGCAGTCTTCGTTAAGTCCGAGAATGTAGACGATGGCAGCGGGAATCGGCCTCATCGGCTGCAATGCGGATATGGTCACGCCGCCGGTGAGGAACTCGCCGCGGCTGCCTTCGATCGATGCAAGCTGGGCCTGCACGAATTCGCGGACCAGCGCCAGCGGAATGTCGTTCCGCCCCGCAGTCTTTCCATTCAGTGCGTCCCACTGTTCAAGCGATGCGATTGCAGGCAGAAGGTTCTCGCGCACCTGGGCTTCTTCCGGACGGTCGTTAGGCACGTCGAGAGAATCGCGGATGAGGCTCGTCAGCGCCGCCGCCCACTGCGTGCCGCCCGCCTTCATCGTTCGCAAACGCGCCAGGCTGGGCAGCAGTGACTCGACGGCCCGGCAAAACAGATCCAGCTCTTCGCGCTCGGTGCTGTGAATATCGGCATACGGAACAATATGTCCGAATCGCGGCGCCGGCTCGTCCGCGTTTTCCGGTGCGACGTCCATGTAGCGCCCGAGCCTCAATCGCTGCAGGCCGAGTTTCCAGGCATAGAAGGGCGAAGCGGGATAGCCAAGCCGGCGCTTCTCTTCCTCGTCCCAGCCTTGATAGATGCCAAGCTGCTCCGCCCATTCAAGCCAAACATTCGCCTGGGATCGATCGACACCGAGCCTTGTCAAAAAACAGGGATTCAGCAACACTTTGAAAACGCGCGAGCGCGTGAACGATTCCAGCGCCAGTTCGAGCATGTCGAGCACCGCCTGGCCGAACGTGCTCACCTCGGCGGCGTTGAAGTCGGACATGTTGTACTGGATCACGCGCGGAGGCCGTTCAAAGACCGCACTCAACGCAGGGCGATAGCGCGACATGTCCGTCACGAGCACGGCGATGTCGGTCTGCCTGAGCGCCGGGTCGGCACGCATGTTGGCCACGATGCTCTCGTAGACCGTTTCCACTTCGCGCATCACGCCGGGGCATCCCAGGATTTGCAGAGACCGATCCTGGGGCAACTTGCCTCGCGATGCCTTGACCCCAACCAGGTGATCGCGCAACCGGTTCAGCACGCTTTCCGAGTTTCGGCCTCGCTTGCTCGCCGCTTTCTCGCGCAGGTACTCGATCTGAAAACCGGCGTCGGAAAAACGCGGCGCCAGGAGCGTCAACGACTCGGCTTCGGCTCGCGCCCACGCGCCGAGCAAGCTCCGCCCCGGATCGGTTCGTGCCGTCTGCTGGATTCGTTCGCGCAGCTCAGCCACGGCATCACTGAAATCGCGCGATTCATCAAGGCGAGACGCAAGGGCGCTGACAAAGTGATACCGAACGTCGAACAGTTGCGACAGCCAGGCGATGGCGCGGAGGTGAAGGTCGCCGACTTGCGTCAAGCCGAAGAAATGCACCACGCCGCGCTCGCCAGTTGCAGGCTTTACTGGCGATGTCATGCGTTCCATGGCATATTGTGGCAATGTCTTGCCGTTGCGTTCGCCGAATTGGTTTAGCAAGGCTCGTCGCCCGTCGGGCTCTCGGGTGATGTTTTGGAAGAGCGTGCGCTGCGCTGCTTCCATCGCCTGGGCGAACCCTTTGGCGTTCGAAAACGCGGCGCGTTGCGCGAGCCACGGCTGAATGAGAATGTCCTGCCGATCGTATTCGTAATTGCGGATAAACACGCCGAGTTTGTCGGCAAGGAACCACGCTCGCCGGCAGGCAAGGCGCGAGAGCGCCGGATCCTCAAGCTGGCCGTACCGGCGCAGCGGGGCGAGGTGCGGATTGGCGGTGTCGAGCAGGATCGCCAGCACCATCAGCCGATAGGCGTTGTCGTCGATCGGTTCCGGAGGCGTAGCCGTGGCCGAGTCGGTCTCGCGAAGCAGCAGCCAAAGGGCGTCCTCCAGAAGATGAAATTCAAGGTTGATCGCGATATCCAGCCGACGCGCCAGCTGGAGCCGCAGCCACTTCTTGAGATGGCGATTCGGCACGACGATCCGTGTCGGCGCGAAGAAGTCGCCCGTGTCCGATGCACTATCGAGATCTTCCGCGAGCCGATCCACGAGTGTCAACGGATCACAGGCGAGATAGAGTTTGCTCATGCGTGGATTTCCCACGATCCTTCAAGAATTGTTTAGCCGCGACGCGCCAGCGGAGCGAGTTGCCCGTGTCCCGCGCTCCGCTGGCGCGTCGCGGCTAAACAATGCACCTTGGTTGTCGTTCTAACCGCACACGGACGAATCGCGATTCACTTCGCCAGTTTCGACTGGATGCTCGTCAGCAACCGCCCAACGCCCATCGCGCCGCGATGTTTGGCGTCGTTGGCTTCCGTGGGCAACGCCTGAATCTCGGCAGCGAATGGGCCGAGCTTGTCCGTGAGACGATCGAGCGCGTTCAGCGAGGCCATGCTGACGTAGAACGAATTCTTTTTCGCGTCCGCCAGCGTCAACAGCACCTTCAGTGCTTCGCCGGATTCCTCGGCGGAACCGTATTGAGCAAGCGTCTCGGCGGCGACGACGCGGACCGACGGCGATTTGTCCTGCATCGCCTCACGAAGCTGCTTGCCGCTCTCCGCCACCGCCGATTTGCCGATGCGTTTGAGCCCGCGCGCCGCCCAGTAGCGGATCGCGGCATCATCGTCGGCGAGATCATCGCGCAAGGTCTTTGCGGCTGGAAGCGGATCTCGCGTCGCCAGGTCGGCTTTCGCAAAAATGCGTTCGAGCGGGTACTGCTTCACGTCATGGCCCATCTCATAAGGCGCTTGCTTGCCCGCTCTCACGTGAATCTCATCCTCGGGCAGAAATCCAACATCGCGAATCGCCAGCGCGTGATCGCGCAGCGCCTTGCGAAATCGGTCGAGCAACTCCGGTTTCGCGGCGGCAGCTAGATTCGCTACCTCGTCCGGATCGGATTGTAGATCGTACAGTTCCTCGGCTGGGCGAGGCGATTTCCAGAAGAGGCTCTGAGCGTCATTGAGCTTGCCGGCATCGAAAAGCTTCTTCCACACCTGGGTTGTCTTGGTCTGGAACATGTATTCGACATGCTGCCCGGCTGGCACGTCCGGCGCGTAGTTTCGCAGATAGACATAGCGTCCATCGGTCAAGCTGCGCTGCATGTCGTAGCGCTCATCCATGCGGCCGCGAAAGCCGTGCAGATACTCGTTCGCCTTGGCGATGTGCTTGCCCGCGAACGCTCGGCCTTGCATCCACGCAGGCGGCTGTACGCCGGCGATCGACAGCATCGTCGGCGCGAGATCGATGAAACTCACCAGGCGATCGGACGCGCCGCCAGGCCGATAGTCGGGCGGCGCGAGATGCTGCCAGGCCGCGGGGAAATGCACGATCATCGGCACCTGCAAACCGCTATTCAGCGGCGTGCGCTTGTTGCGCGGCATGCCCGAGCCGTGATCGGCGAAATAGATAATGATCGTGTCTTCCAATAGCCCCAGCGCTTCCAATTCGCGCAACAGCACGCCCGCGTCGGCGTCCACCAGCGCGATCGTGTCGTAGTAGCGCGTCCAATCCCGGCGAACCTCGGGCGTGTCCGGGTGATACGCCGGGATCGGCGCCTTCGCCGGATCGCCGACGAGCTTCGCCTTCGGAGCGCGGATCTGGCTTTCGTGGCTCTTCGTGGAATTGAACACCGCGAAAAACGGCTGCCCTGCTCCGCGCAGTTTGTAGTGCGCCTTCATCGACGAAATATCCCAAACCTTGCCCGTCTTTTCGAGGTTATAGTCCTCCTTCACGCGGTTCGTGCAGAAGTAGCCGAGCATCCGAAGGTAATGTGTGAACATCTGAAAATTCGCCGGCAGCCGAGTCATGCTGCGCATGTGCTCCGCGCCGGTGGAAGGCGGATACAGTCCGGAGATGATCGTCGTGCGAGCCGGGGCGCAGACCGGGGCATTCGACCAGGCGCGTCGGTAGATCATGCTCTTCTTGGCGAGCATGTCGAGGTTCGGCGTCCGCGCGAACTTATCGCCATAACAGCCAAGGTGCGGACCGTGGTCTTCGCTCGTGATCCAGATAATATTCGGCAACTTCTGCCGGGCCTTCTTCTCCAGCGCGAATAGCGAGGCCGGCATCCAACTCGCCGCAATGAGGGCGATAGTGATAAGGAAACACATTCGCATGACGCAGACCTCCCGGAGAGTGGTATTCGTATTCCAAGAGATTATACGCAAGAGAGAATGCGTGAATACTCAAGCCCAACAGTGAGCGCGGCGAACCCTTGTGATGCTGGCCGCGGGCGTTTGGCAACAGCAAATGGCCAAGCGCCCTGGTGTCCCAGTACATGTTTAGTTATTAGAAAGGATAAACCTGAAAGACGGCCTTACTTCTTCTCTCCCTCTTCATTCCGTTGATAGATCGGCAAGAGGCGATACTCCACTGTCAAGGCGAGCACGGACATGGCCGTCGGATAGGCGACGCCGAGACCGTCCAGGTCGAGCCAACTGCCGTCTTTTTGCTGGCTTCCGAGTAGCACCTTGTGCAGATTGGGGCGGAATGCCAGCCAATAGTTGTTGCCGAGCTGGAACATGGCCTGGGAGGCATAGTAGAACGTGTAGTAGTGGTATTGCTCGTTGTTGGAAAGCGGGGTTTTGAGAAGGTAGGAGCCTGCGCGAAGCGCCTCGCGCGACAGGTGGCGGTCCTTGCCGCACAGTTCGAGCGCGAGGATTCCGGTGCCGGTGCAGGCCTTGGTGTCGCCTTCGGAGCCGGCCATGTAGGTGAAGGCGCCGGTCCGCGGATTTCGGCACTCCATGACGAATCCGATGGCGAGGTCGATGCGCTCGGCCGGCACGTCGCAGCCGATGTTGCGGGCGGCACGCAGCGCGAGGAGTTGCCAGCCCGTGATGCTGAGGTCGGCGTCGGCGCCTTCGACGCCGTACCGCCACCCGCCGCGATGGATGCCTTTTTCCAACCGCTGTGCCAGCAGGATGCGTTTGACGCAAGCCTCGAGCTTGGGCCGAATTTGCTCGGCGGCTTTCGCATCGCTCATCGCCACGACCTCGGCGAGCATCATCGCGCAGATGCCGACGTGATACATCTCGCCGGGAGCGGAGTTGGCGACGGAGCCTTTCTTGTCGATTTGCGACAACACCCAGCGGATGCCTTTTTCAACATTCGCCTTGTAAGGCCCCTCGCCGGGGACATGCCCGGCGGACAGGAACGCCATGACGGCAAGCGACGTGATCGCTGGATGCTTTTGCCCGTTGGAATCCCAGGCGCCGTCGTTTTGTTGTTTGGACGCTAGGAATGCCAGGGCACGATCCACGCTCACGGTGAGTCGGTCCTTGGCGCTCGGTTGTGCAGGCACGTTCGTGGCCGAAAGCACGACGACAAGGAATCCGAGCGCGGTTCGCATGGCCAGTTGCATTTGCCACCTTCAAGCGGGGCTGCTAATTCTTTCGCGTGGGTGTTTCCGCAATGCGTTCGAAATAGCGCTGGATCAGTTCGGCGTGGTCGTCGCCGAATCGGCTGCGAAAATCCTGGAGCATACGCGTGCGCAATTCGCCAGGCAGTTCGCCCCAAGATTTTCCGTCGATGAGTTCCGCGGCCAGGTCTTTCGGCAAAGGCACGGTCGCGTTGCGTCCGAGTCCGGGCGTCGCCTTGACGGAGGGCTTGCGTGCCGTCACGGGGTTCTTGCGTTTGGACTGATCGCTCGCCTGTTGGGCCGCTTGCATCAGTTGCTTGGCTGCAGATTTCATTGCGAGTTCTGCGTCCTTGGGCATAGCGGGCAATTCCTTTTCGGCTCGTTTCATTTCTTCGGAGGCTTTCTTGAGCGACTCGGCAGTCTTTTCATCGCCGGGTTTCGTCATGCTCTTGGCTTCTTGATCTTGAACCAATTTTTGCAACTGCTTCACGGCAAGTTCGAGTTTGCCGGCGGCGTCTGCGTCCATTTTTTTTGCGACCTCGGCATCGCCCTTGGCCTTGGCGGCCTCGCTGGCGTTCATCGATTTTTTTGCGTCCTCGACCATCTTCGCGGATTCATTCGCCATCGCCTTGGCAATCGGGCTGGGGGATTTCTGGGCGAGTTCCATGAGGTCGCCGGCCAGTTTTTCGAGTTGTTTCTCCATCGCATTGCCGCCGCCCGCCGACGCTTTCGTTAAATCGGCGAGCAATCGTTCGGTGTCGGCACGCAGTACGGCCTGGGTTTTCTCGAACCGTTCGATGCGGTCGATATTGTCGCGCACGACCGGATCCTTGATGTCGTTGCGATCCGTCGGCAGCGATTCGGGCAGGGCCGCCGCCAGCGCGTCGAGTTTCTGTTTGGCTTCCCCCATCGACCCGTAAGCTCCGAGCGTATCTTTCAATGAAAGCTCCCGAGCGGCCTTCAAGGCAGTCTGGCCGGCAGCATCTCGCAGAGGACGCTGGGCGGGGGGCGTTTCCAACTTGGCGGTGGCGTCAGCCAGTTCGGCTTGCCGTTTGAGGATCGCATTCAACCGGGCACGCAGCATGGTTTCGTCCAGTCCGCCGAGGTCGGCGCCCAGTTTTTCGAGGTCGGCCGCGATTTGTTTTTGCTCCTTGGCCATCGCAAGAACGCGCTCGCGCAGCGTATTGACGGCCTGGCCGGGGAGCAGCTTATCCAGCCAGGCACGCAGTCGTTTCTCGTGCTCCATCTGCTGGGTCAGGGCCGGGGCGATTTGCAACTTCTGCAAAGATTCCGCGGCCTGATCCGCCGGCGCCAGGTTCGGGCCTTGATTTTTCTTCGCAAATGGCAGCGCGTCCTTGGCCAGGGCGGCTTGCCGTTCGGCGAGTTTCTTCAGGCGTTCCTTCATGGCAGGCGAGAGCTTTTCCGGCGTCATCTCGCTCTGCGCACGCTGCTCATCGGCAAGCGCTTTCGCGTCGTCGGCAACCTGTTTGACGCGCATCTGTTCGGCGGCTTCGAGCGAATCCTTCACGAGCCTGCTTTCTTTTTCAAGCCTCGCCATTTCGTTCGCGATCTTCGCCTGTTCATCGCGCAACGCTTCGATTTTTTTCGCCATCTCGGCATCGCCTTGCGGTTCGGCGAGGAGCTTGGCAAGCCGATCGGCGAGGTCTTGCTGCCGTTTCGCAAGCTTCTCCATTTGAAACTGATCGAGCCGATCCTGAGCGAGTAGCTTGTTCAGGTCCTGCATTTGATCCAGCTTTTTGAGAGCGCTGAGAAGTGCGTCGTTGGCGGTTTGCAATTCGCGCTCGGCCCGCTCGAATGATTTCTCGGTCTCCGCGACGCGTTCCAGGGCGTCGCCGCTCTTGGCGAGATCGGTCTCGGCGATGCCAAAAAAGCGATCGGCAAGCCCGGCGAGTTCGGGATTGCGTGCGAAACGCTCGCCGGCGGTGAGCAGATCGCCGATGATGCTGTTATTCAGCGTGCGAATCTGCCGGACCTGCTGGACCTGCGCCGGCGTCAGCACCGCTTGCTGATGGATCGACCGTTTCACTTCGTTGACCTGCACGATCTCCTTGCCGATCTTTTGCTTCAGCGATTCGAGCGTGTTCTTGATCTCGCGCGCTTGCATCTCGGCTTGTTCTTTCAGAAAGCTTTCGACCGAACGGTCCACTCGCAGCGTGATCCAGGCCTCCTCCCCGGCAAACACGGCTGGTGCGTATACGACATTCGGAACAAGGTCGCGATCGGGATGGATTTTCCCCGGCGCGTTCATCACCTCGCCGCGAGCGAGCTTCCGATTGTCCGAGGCGCGAATGCGAAACTGGACGCGATCGGATTCTTTCAGATTGCTCGGCAAAGGTAGCCAATCGTCGATCGTCCGTTGCTTTTTCCCGTTTGCGTTCAGCCAGGGGACGACGACCGCGGGCTGGCCGTTCAGGCGATACTCCAGCACGATCTGATCCAGGCCTTCATCGTCGGCGATCTCGGTCTGCATCTTCAGCGAATCATTCGGCGAGACGCGATACTCGCCGCGCGATAGCACCGTCGAATCGGCGCCGCGCAGTGTCAGCGCTTGCTCGAAACGCGGCGGCGCGTCGCCGTGAACGCGCCAAACGCCGACGGGGAGCGTCGTTGTCAGCTCATGCTCAAGCGTCATACGCAAAGTGACGCGATAATCGCCCGGCGTCAACGTCTGCCATTCCACGCGCCCTGTCGTTTCTCCACCGGCAAATGAAACCCTCACTGTTTGAGCCGTCGATGCGCGATCGCCCGCCAGCATCGGCGCCATTTCGAGCAATGCACTTTTCGGCTGGCAATCCAGCGGCAGGTCAAGTTGCACCTTCGAGTATTGCAGCACGGCGATCGGGTTTTCGGTCGCGCCGTCGATCTCTATCGATGGGGTCGCCGATTGTGCCAGGTACCTGGGAGGCTGGATCGTGCAACTGGGCTTCTTGCTCCAGGTCGGCGGGTCGATCGGTTCGAGGGTGAATTCGTTGCTCTGGATATCCCCGGACCGCACGATCCACTTGCTCGGCCTACGGACATCGGAAACGACGTGGACGAAAATATCGCCGCGCCCCTGGGTCATGATCTCGCCATCATCGCGTGAATCGAGGGCGTGAAGCGTACACGCCAGAATCGGCGGCGCATGCGGATCGAGCCGAATTACCCGAGCATGGATTACGCCGTCACCGCCGCGCACGGCATGCACCGTCGGCGCGACTTCGATCGCATACGGGACCAGCGGAGTGAGCCAGGCCAAGGCACAGCGTTGCGAGAAATCGGTGAACGCGGGCCAAAAGAAGAGTGCAGCCAACATCGGAACCGCGATGCCGACGGACCGCAGCCAGCGCTGGCGCTCGTCCACAAGCGAACATGCGTCCTTGGGATCGACAGAGGCGAGCCGCCTGCCCGTTTCCTCGGCCAGAAAGCTCGCAAACGGCGCGGGCGTATCCGCCGGCAGCTGCACGACCGTGACGAGCCGCTCGGCAAGCTCGGGATGGCGCCGTTCGAGCAGTTGCGCCAGGCCGACGGGATCGAGTTTGCTTCGCCAAATCCGCAGCCAGACCATTGCCGCGCCCGTGGCAAAAACGCTGGCGATGCCCGCTGTCACGAATCGCAGCGTCAACGTGCGAAGACCTATGCCAAGATCGGCGAAGAACGCCAGAGCAAACACCGCGACGGCAAACATCGCAATGCGCCAACTGAGCAGCGACGTCCGTAGCCAGCGAACCTGACGGGCGATCACGGCGAGAAACGCTGTCACGTCGGCGGTGGATGACGTATTGGCCACGCGAAACCCGTTTTCTGTTGAACCCAGGGCGGGCGATCAATTCCCAGGGAAAAGGATTGTCGTTGGAAGCGGCAAAACCGCAGCGGGAGGGACGAGTGTATGATACCAGAACGAAGTGGGTTTAGCCAAAGAAAATCTCGGAAGGTGCGTAGCGAGCAACTACGCATTTCCGCTTGCGGCACGGCGTCAGACTGAGCGGCTTGCCGCAAGCGGATTGAAACGATCCGCGCGGGCGATCGAATCCTGTCGCGGGCCGAACACGATCCTGCCGGGCCTGTGGAGGTGAAAACAGTCGAGGAGACCTTCGTTCGGCAATCGCGTATCATGAGCCTGCGCGTGCGCGGCCGAGAGATTCGCACGACCTTTGAACATCCATCGACGAACTCTCGCAGAATCTGGGCGCCGACCTTCACCCTCGCAAGCCTAGGCCAAAGAAATAAGTATGGTGTCCCGCGAACCGGGATATTTGCCTGAGAAGAAACCAGGGCGTTTCGCTGTTTCAAGCTGGGTAGCCTTTTGGCCCTTTGGTTATCCGTTATTCCTGGACTAAAGGCAAATTGCTTTGCCCAGTGTGAAACAGCGAGAAGCCCTTAAGAAGAAACGTCCTACAGATTATTTAATATTGTTTTATTTCTAAATATCTTTTGAAATGCGAGATAATTGTAAAAAAGGAGCGATGTAAGGTAAACTCTAAACCCTACATCGCAGGTTTTTCACCGCCTCGTGATCGTAACAAAAGTGATAATCATCGTGATCGTCAGCACTAAGCCGATCAGGATCGGGACGATGCTGCAACTGGCGATCGACATAACTATACAACCGATTACCAACCACGTCGTGAACGTCGACAATTGGTCGTTACATTCCTGGAATAATCGTTCTCGGTCCATTTTTTTCCTCGGTGCGAATAATGAGAATGATCGTTTTGTTACGGCGCCGATTTCGCCGCCGCCACCGACGTTTCGGTCGCGGTTTGGGCCGCAAACTGGCTGCGAAGGCGTCATAAACCGCAGACATGTTCCACGCAAACATATTTCCTCCCAGACCTAAGGTCGAACGCGCGACTCGGCCGTAAAGGCAATTGCGAAAAAGAGAACTAATGATTTAACTGTGTATAAGGACCCTGACACGGGTCGGATAGATAGGAAAAAGCTAGAACGTACAGCCAGGTGGAACTGGCCGGCTAGACGGTTTTACCCGCCGTCGCATAGGCAGAAACGCGAAGTATTCCTCCGATGGGTTTTTTTTCTCCTCACTATTATATCGAGTTTTCGACGGAAGGCAAGCGACAGAATGGATAGAAAGTAAACGGCTTTGATCAAATCGTCTTTGGATAAAACGAGCTTACCAATCTATTGTACCTCTGTTGTCAAGGGTCCGTTGCCAAGATTCAAAGGCTGACTACATCGCCGGCAACGGAATCTCCCACCGTCCGATTATTACCACCTCTGGATCGGGGACATTATATTTAATTTTTGCCGCGTGCGGGGAGGGTTCCTACGCTTCCGATTTGGCCAGCATTGCACGTATTGTGGTTCCCGGTTTGCCGCACCATGTGACGCAGCGGGGCAATCGTCGGTGTGCCCAACCGAATTGTGGGCGCAGTTGTTGCCGAATTAAGGATGTATGAGTTTTGGCGTCGCGAAGAGGTGTTTGCCGAATTGTGGAGAATATTGGAGAACAACGGCAGGCGGTCGAGGATCGGGTTTGTTGCTGAATTTGCTCGACGAATTTGGCTACGCGAGGACTCGGGGCGAAGGGCGGTGGCCGAATTTGCGTCGTGAATTTGGTTGGGCGTGATCGGTTAATTTCGTGCTTCGTGTTCTTTGAGCCAGCTTTCGAGCAGGGCGACGGCGGACAAGAAGTCGTAGTCGAGTTCGATCAGGAGGTCGATGTTGTTGAGATTTCTTTTGCAACAAAAGCAGTGGGCGAGGCCGTTGCGCGGGTTGACGGCTGCACGCTGTTCGCCGTAGTTGGGGCAAACGATGCGGAAGTGTGACGTTTTTTCATCTATCGTAACGCGCAGGTAGCGAGCCGTGCAAAGTCAGTAGGGCTGCTTTTTTTCGTTTTTGCCAAAATAACTGCACGCAGTTACCCCCCTCTCCCCCTCGGGAATTTGGCCAACACCCCCCAAAAGTGCAAAAAAAGGCCGAAAAAGTGCAAAAGCGCTT
>CAZAFH010000132.1:0-20615 GCA_964484265.1 uncultured Singulisphaera sp. | reverse complement strand
CTCCCGGGGGGAGAGGGGTCGGGGGTGAGGGGGAAGCAGCCGAAAAATCCACCCTCACCCCCAACCCCTCTCCCGGGGGGAGAGGGGAGAAATGCTGTCGATCTCAGCGGCATGGACTTCCGCTTCGATCCCGTCAACCTCGACAAGTACGAAGCCATCACCGGTCCGGGCCAATTTGGCAACACGTTCGACGAGTGGGGCAACCGCTTCGTGTGCGACAACCGCCATCATCTGCGCCACGTCGTGATGGAGCAGAAGTACATCAAACGCAATCCGTACCTCGCCGCCCCGTCGCTGCTCGAAGATGTCAGCGTGCTTGAAGGCGGTCCGCTCTCGTCGGGCGGCAAGATCTATCCGCTCAGCAAAAACTGGACGACATCCAGCCTGCACGAAGGCCGCTTCACTGCCGCGTGTGGGGTGTTTATCTATCACGGCAATCTTCTTGACCGTAGCCATCACGCTCCGCGTGATGGATTGAAAGACAAAGACAAAACCCATCACGCGGAGCGTGATGGCTACGGTAAATACCGCGGCGCCGCCTTCACCTGCGAACCGACCGGCAACCTCGTGCACATGGAGATCCTCACACCCAAAGGCGCCACGTTCAGCGCCAAGCCGCACAAGAAGGGCGTCGAGTTTCTCGCCACGACCGATGACTGGTTCCGCCCGGTGTTCCTGACGCATGGCCCCGAGGGCGCCCTGTACATCGCCGACATGTATCGCGCGGTGATCGAGCATCCCGATTTCATGCCGCCGGAGTTGAAGAACCGCCCCGACCTTTGGCAAGGCAAAGACAAAGGCCGCATCTGGCGCATCGTGCCCAAGGATCACAAAACGAAGACGCCGCGCCCGGGTTTGGCGAAAGCGTCGCTCGCCGACCTCGTCAAAACGCTGGAGCACGAGGAACCGTGGTACCGCCAGACCGCGCAGCGGTTGTTGCTGGAACGCAACGACAAGGCGATGGTGGAACCGCTGGCGAAGTTGCTGGCGACGACAAAAAGCCCGCATGCGAAGATTCTCGCGGCGTGGATGCTGGAGCGATTGGGGAAGTTGAGTGACGACCAACTTTTTCGATTGCTCAAGGATGCGAACCCGCGTGTTACCGAGCACGCTGTACGTATTGCGGAACCACGTATAAAGAAGACAAATCCGGGTGCGTGGGTCCACGTCGCCTCACTTGTCGAAAATAAAGATTTGCGTTTGCGTTTTCAAGTTGCACTGGCGGTGAGTGAGTATAAGTCGCCGGACCGCAATCATTTTGGAGATCCAACAGTTGTCCTTCTTGAATTAGTTTCGGTCGACGCAAACCACTGGATGCGCCTGGCAGCACTAAGCTCACCCCCTGATGAGTGCCTACTCATGTTAGGAAACGTTCTTCATGACGGTATGGACCTCAAGGGTGAATCTCTACACTTCGCCCGCGAACTTGCAACTATCTTTGGCGCTCGAACGGACCTCAAAGCTAAGGACGGCCCACTTGGGATTGTCACTCGGCTTGGCAAAAAGCCCGCATCATCAGAGGTTAAATGGTCGTTATTGACAGGACTTTCGGATGGGCTTGAGCGCCGCGGCAAGACACTGCTTTCAATAGCTTCCGACTTGGATACTGGCGATCAGGGCAAATATCGCAAATTGCTCGATGGACTCTTCTACGAAGCAACTAAAGCCACAATTTCTAAATCAGAGAAAATCGAAAGCCGTCTCTTGCCAATCCGAGTTCTCGGCCATGCACCATGGTTCGCCGCCAAAACTGCGCTTATTCCGCTCATCGAAAAAGAACCCTCGCAGGAACTTCGCATCGCCGCCCTCCGCGCTCTTGCGCAGCAGCAAGACAAGGAGGTGCCCGCGTTGCTCATCAAGCTCTGGTCCGGGGCGACGCCGGGGTTGCGGCGTGAGATCCTCGAAGCGATGTTACGGCAACCGGCGCGGATCAACGTGTTGCTCGACGAGATCGAAGCCAATCGCCTGAAGGCCAGCGAACTCGATGCGTTGCGCACCCGCCAACTCGCCAATCACAAGGATCCCGCCATTCGCGAACGAGCCAAGAAACTGCTCGCCAGCAATATTCCCGCCGATCAGAAAAAGACCTTGGCCGAGTACCAGGCCGCACTCAAGATCAAAGGCGACGCCAAGAATGGCCGGGAGATTTTCAAGAAGCACTGCGCGACCTGTCATCGCGTTGCAGGCATCGGCGTTGACGTCGGGCCGGACATTGCCGACACGCGGACGAAGACCGAAGCCGACATGCTTTTCGCGATCATCGCGCCGAACGCCGCTATCGATGCAAATTACGTCAACTACGTCGTCTCGACAAAGGATGGCCGCATCCTGACGGGGTTGTTGACAAACGAGTCGGCATCGAGCATCACGCTCAAACGCGCGGAGAATCAAACCGATGTGGTGCTGCGCAAGGACATCGACGAGATTGCTTCGACGGGTATCTCGCTGATGCCGGAGGGCCTGGAGAAAACGATCAACGTGCGCGAGATGGCGGACCTATTGCGCTTCCTGAAAGATTGGCGTTACCTCGATGGCAGCGTACCCTTGCGGTGATTGCCGCTTGCGGCTTAGCGCTCAACGGAGTTGCGCCCCGCGCCATCGCGCTAATGGAGATCGTGAATGCGCCGTGGCGCGGGGCGCATTTTTGTTGAGCGCTAAGCCGCAAGCGGCGATCGCGGCTTGCATTTCCGCTTGCGGCTCAGAACTCAATAGTATCATTGGGAGAACCTCATGCGCAAACCGCTCGTCATCGCGCATCACCTCATCTGGACCGCGTACGGCTATTGGCTGCCCAACGATCCGCGCGGCAGTGGTTCATTTTCAATTCGTAACGACATACTGGGTGAACTTGGCGATTTGCATTTCGGTCGAAAGAAAGCTCAACCGCCCGGAACCGTTGTTCGCGGATTTTTGGAAACATCCGCCGATGTATTGAAACATCCAAGGCGAGCGTTTGATCTGGAAATGCGACAACATATTGCCGATTCGTTCACCCAGATTGCGGCAGACGAAAAATACACCTGTTATGCGTGTGTAGTCATGCCGGATCATGTGCATATTCTGATTCGCAAGCACAAACATGATGCGGAAGCGATGATTGAGAACTTTCAACAGCGATCGCGTCGATTCCTGATTGAAAACGAGTTATTCCCCGTCTCCCATCCCATATGGTCTGATGGCGGATGGAAAGTATTCTTCGATCATCCCGACGAAATCCGGCGGACGATTCGGTACATCGAACGTAATCCGACCCCGATTGGCGAACCGCTCCAACGCTGGCCGTTTGTTGTTGAGTACAATGGCTGGCCATTGCATCCGGGTCACAGTCCGGATTCGCCGTACGTGAAAGCGCTGAAGGCGGCAGGGCGCTTTCAGTAGATGCCGCTTGCGAAAAAGGAATCGGCTAGCGCCAGATTTCCATCATGTTGACGATCTGTCGAGCAGCCTTGACGACGGCTTCTCGCTCGGCCGTGGCGTTGGAGCCGCCCAGTTCCGGTGCGTAGGTGGCGGTCGGTGTGATGAGCAGCGGAATCGGGGCCGGGGCTTTGAGCGGCGCCTCGCCAGGCAAAGGCAGCAGATTCGGGTCGAAGCGCTTTGGGTTCGTCAAGATATCGCCGCCCTTGCCCGGGCGCAGATCCTTCCAGACAACTTCGATGTTCAAACCGATCTCGGCCTGGCGATTCTCGCCAAGTTCGTTGATGGATACGGTATTCTTGCGCGAAGCCACGATTCGCAGTGACAATTCGCTGTCGGCGATTTCGCGTCGCGAAACCACTCGCGGCGCGCCGGCGCGCCCTCCGAGTTCCTGAACCACCATTCGGGTAAGATCGAATTCGACGTCGCGGCGATAAGTGGAATTCTGCGCCATCGTCACGTAAACCGACCGAACATCGCAGTCAAATGGCGGCTTCGTCGAATAACCGAGGACGTTGAAATGCCCGCCGCCCTCGCAACCAACGACGCCGATGATCGCCGTAAGCAGCAAGAGGCCGAGTGAAATCGGTCGAAGGTATTTGGTGTCTTTCATCTTTTTTCCACGGATCATGGCCGAGGCCAACTGTCTGTGATCTCAGTTTCGCATCATGGTCGAGGCACGGCGACGGCAGGCGGCAGCGTGTTCGGCGCGGGCGGCACGACCGGATTCTGCAGCACCGGCGCGTTCGCCTCCGCCGCACCAGGCGGCACCGAGACGGTGCGGTCCTGCCGTTGCTCCTGGTCCGCCTTGCTGCGAAGCTGCGCCTTCTTCTGTGCCGCCTTCTCGGCGTACTGCGTGCCACCGTACCGGCGGCAAACGAGTTCGTAGTAGAAATACGCCGACCCAGGATGGCCGGTTCGCTCGTAGAACTCCGCAACCTTGAAATCGCGATCCGCCTGATGGATGTTCATCGTCGCCAGTTGCGTCGAGATCCATTTCTCGTCCTTCTTCAATTCCGGGAAAGTGGCCTGGGCTTGCATGATCAGCTTCTTCGATTCCTCGACCAATCGCGAATCATACTCGGAAGCGCCGGAAATCAACTGCTTGCAGATCACCGATTGCTTCACGGCTCGCGGGGCGAATTCGCCATTGGGATACTGCTCGTACATCTGCCGGAAGTAAAAGTCGGCTTCCGTGTAGTCCTTGCGGTAGAAATGGATCGTTCCCAGGCACCACAGCGCTTTTTCCGCCAGCGGGCCGTTGATGTCATACAACCGCACCATGTTCAGGACGGTGATGGCATGCCCTTCCGCATCCATGAACGGCATGTCGCGGCCAAAGTTCATGAACGCCGCAGGCGTCACGAAGGTGCGCTTGCCTTGCAATTTTTCGTAATACTCGTCCATCCGAACGGCAGTCGGCTTGAGCCAATGGTTCGCGATCTCGAACATCTCCTTGCAGGCCGGGCGAGTGTACTGCGTATTCGGGAATTCGACCAGGAGCTTCGTGTAGGTGTTGGCGGCATCGCGATAATTCTTCTGCTCGCGCTGGCATTCGGCCTCGCCGAACAATGCTTCTTCGTAAATAATCCGCGGATGTCGCCCACGCACTTTGCTCGATCCCACGATCGAGCCTAACATCGATGCGATGGCCAACTCTTCTTCTTTCTTCCCGGAAGTGTTGGAAGAACTTGTATCGGGCTGGGAGAGTTGATGAAAAATCTTCTCCGCCTCGGCAAATTTCTTTTCCTGGAACAGGCGTTGCGCGCCGTCGAGTTCCGCGCGGACGGCAGGGTCGGCAGCCTCGCGTCCGCCGCCAGTGGATGGGGCGTAGTCGCCGATCATCAGGCTATCCTTCGGCCCGCCTGCCTTCGACGCGGATTTTTTCCAGGGCGGCGTGAAGAAGCTGCCGTTATCGAACGTGGAGCAACCAGCGATCAGGCTCAGAAAGAGCGGTGCGAGAGTCATCAGTCGCGCCCTCCATGGCGAATGGCAGCGTGTCGGCGCCGGCATGGTATGCATTTCCCTGGTCACGACCTTAACTCCCCAAGTAAGGCAAAAGCCGAGGCTTGCGCCCGAGCGTGTGCGTGACATACTGATCCAGTATCTGCCTCACTTCGTATCGAAGCGACGCATCTTGCACCTCGCGCCAGGCATCCCCCGATGCCTCGAGCTGCACCAGGGTCTGCCAGACGGCAAACGCCAGTGCGCGCCGATCGCGCTGCGTCGGCTGGCAGCGCGAGCACAGCACGCCGCCGATCGCCGAACTGAACGCCAAACTCTGCCCGGTCAATTCCTCGCCGCACTCGGCGCAGAAGTCGAGCGCGAGGCCATAACCGAGTTCGCGAAAAAGCACAAGCTCAAAGTGCGCGAGGCATGGCCCCGTGAGCACTCCTGGCTGACCGAGATTCCGCAGTGTCGCCAACGCTTCGTCGAACAACAGCGGATGCGGATCGTGGTCCTGCGTCCAGTCGTTCAGCATCTCGGCGACATAATAGGCGGCGTTGAGCGCGCCGAGGTCTTGGCGCAGAAGCGGAAACCGCTCTTCCACGCGCGCCTCGGTCAAGAGGTCCAGCCCGCCGGAGCTTTTGCGGAGGAGGACGATAACGCAGACGTTCAACAAGTCAAGTGCAACATCGAAATTGGATTTCAGCCGGCGCCCGCCCTTGGCCAATCCGCGTGCTTTGCCCAGTTCACGCGTCCACAGTGTGACGACCCGGCTCGTCTCGCTGTAGTCGATCGCGCGAATTACCAATGCCGTGGCTTTTTCGAGAGACATGGGAAGTAGTTGATAGTTGTCAGTTGTTAGTTGTGAACAGAAGGGAGATTCCCTGCATCCTACGCATCCGCGATGGCGGGGAGGTTTAAGTGCGTGAGGTAGTGCCGTTCGCGTTCGCGCATTTCTTTTTCGGCGGCGTGCGACTTGTCGTCGTAGCCGCACAGGTGCAGAAGTCCGTGGATGACGTAGAGCGCCAATTCCGCCTGTACGTCATGCCCGCGCTCGCCTGCTTGTTCCGCCGCGACTTCGACGCCGATGATTAGCTCGCCTTCGAGTTTCTTGGCGTTGTCGCCGCTGTAGGGAAACGAGAGCACATCGGTTGGCTCGTCGTGGTCGAGGTATTGCTTGTTCAGGCGGTGAATCGTGGGATTATCGACAAACGCCAGGCTGATCTCGTAGTCGCGCACGCCTTCACCCTCGAGCACGGCGCGGCCAATTTCGCGCATCCGCCCACGATCGATCGGTATCGCTTCCTGCGGTGAGTGAATGGCAATTTTGCTCATCAACTCAGTATATGGCCGACCTCGAAAAATGCTTGACACGTTCGGCATGGGCGGATATGAGCCTCCTCCAAGAAAAAGAACCATCGGAATCGCCACGCAGCGATCGTTAGACACGTAGGCCCCGCGAGCCGAGCGGGGCAGGTGCGGCTCGTTCTACCAGGCGGCAAGCAGCCGAGGGAAGAATCATGACGAGATGGAAACACTTGATAGGCCTAGCCGTCTTCGGCTGGCTCGGCGTTCATTCGGTGATCGCTCAGGATTTACCATCTGTCGGCGCACCTCAAGTGACGACGGCCCCGCCCATGGTTCAAGAAAATGTCGCCCAAAAAAATCCTGGCTCGACTTATCCACTCTATGATTTGCTTCCCGAGCGCAAACGATCCTCCGACATCCTATTTCCATCAGATGCCGCCAAGACTCCAGGATATCCGACCATCAAGATCACTGGCTTCTTTCAGGCGGATGCCGCCTGGTTCAATCAAGATTCCAACAGCATCGCCACGTATGGCAACATCCAGGACAATCGCGGATTTCGCCGCACCCGCCTGGCGGCCATCGGCGATGTCGCCGAAAACGTCAGTTACATGCTTGAAATGGACTTCGCCTTCCCGGGGCGCCCCAGCTTCATGGATGTCTGGCTCGACCTGCACAAGATCCCCTTCTTCGGCAACGTGCGCGTCGGCCAATACCGAATGCCGTTCGGCATGGACGAACTCACGTCCGTTCGCGAGTTACCGTTCATCGAACGCAGCATCACGTTCGGCATGACTCCGTTCCGGCAGCTGGGCGTTGGATTTCACAACAACAACGAAAGCGAAACAGTGACGTGGAGCTTCGCGGGTTTCGGCTTTCCAACCGACTTCTTTGGAAACTCCGTGGGCGATCGCGGCTATGGCTTGGCCGGGCGAATCACGAGTCTGCTCTGGCTGGATGAGGCCGACAACCGCCTGCTTCATGTTGGCGGAGATTACAGCTACTTGAACACTTCAACCGGAACGTTTCGTTTTCGCAACCAGCCAGAATATGGCGGCCAGTTCACGCCGTTCAACCTGGGCAATACCGGCACCACAACGGTTCCTTTCTTCGTCGACTCAGGATTCCTTCGTGCGGACACCAGCCACCTGGCAAACCTCGAAGTCGCTTCGTCCAGCGGTTCCTTCTACACGCAATCTGAATTGCGCTATGCCTTCGTCAATCTGACGAACGGCAAAACAGTCACGATTCCGATGCTCTACACCGAGGCAGGTTACTTTCTCACCGGCGAGCAACGCGGCTACAATCGCAAGAGCGCCGTCTTTAGCCGCGTCAAGCCGCTCCAGGATTTCGGCAACGGCGGACTCGGCGCCTGGGAAATCGCGGGCCGATACTCTTATGCCAACATGAACGACTTCGCGAACAACGTGTTCGGCAACGAGCTATCGAATACCACGCTCGGCGTGAACTGGTATCTGAATCAGTACACCAAGTTTCAGTTCAACTGGATCCATTCCTTCGTGAACACCGGCACGGGCTTGTACGCATCGTCCGACATCTATGCCATACGAGCCCAGCTAGATTTTTGAGCCGGCGGAATCGGGCACAACAATAAGAAGGCGTCGTCCAGGCACCGTTCGTCGTGGTGAATGGAAGACGCTTTTTCTTTTCTCCCGTGCCATGAAAGATTGTCTGGCTGGAATAAAATATTTTCTATCGTCCACATCTTTTGTGGGAGACCGCACCATGCTAACTGCCGAGGGATGTCGCCGTCGCCGAGAACGGTTGTGGGCGAAACTCGATCCGCCGCCGGAGACGGACTATGTCTTGCTGAGCGATCCGATTCATTTGGTCTACTTCGCGAACTATTTTGTCGATCCAATCAGTCTCGGCGCGGGCTTTCCTGGCTACCTTCTCATTCGCAAAGACGGCCACGCCAAGCTGCTCTGCGACGACCGCGTACCGAAATCGACGCTGGCCGCCCACGTGGACGAACGCCGAACGATCCCCTGGTACGATGGCCAAAAGCCCGCCAATGGTCCGCGCCAGCTGGCAGTGCTTGCCGAGGTCAACCCGACGCGGGCTGGTCTGCGCATTCACGATCGGCCCGGGGATTTGTTGGCGTCGCAACTGATTCACACCGTCGCGGAGATGCGCCGGCAGAAGGATCCCGACGAGGTCGAAGTGCTCCGCACCTGCATGCGTGCGACCGACGCCGGCCACGCCTGGGCGCTGACGAACGTCCTTCCCGGCATGACCGAACTCGACGTCTACTCAGGCATCAGCGGGGCATGCGTCAAGGCTGCGGGGAAGCCGGTGATCGTCTATGGCGACTTCGCCGTCAGTCCGGGCTCGGCACGACGCGGCGGAGCGCCGACGGACGCGGTGCTGAAAGCCGGCGACATGATGATCCTCGACTACTCCGTCGTCATCCAAGGGTATCGCAGCGATTTCACCAATACGATCGTCGTTGGCGGCAAACCGAATGCGGACCAGCGTCGGCTTTACGAACTCTGCACCGCTGCGATGGCGGCCGGCGAAAAATTGCTGCGTGCCGAGGCCACATGCCTGAGCGTCTATCAGGCGGTGCGCGGTGTCTTCGAGCAGGCCGGCGTCGCCGACGCGTTCCCGCATCACGCCGGGCATGGCCTGGGCATTACCCATCCCGAGGATCCCTACATCGTCCGCGGCGCAACGCAGACGCTGCAAACCGGCGATGTCGTCACGCTCGAACCGGGCCTTTACATTGACGGCGTCGGCGGCATCCGCATCGAGCACAATTACCTCATCACGCCGACAGGCTACGAACGCCTGAGCAACCACGCGATCCAGCTCTCACCGTAGCCATCACGCTCCGCGTGATGGATTCTTGAATAGCGAAAAAAAGGTTCTGATTCGCAAAAAAAAACCGCTTCAATTGTCACAGATGCAACAGCTCCTGGTATGGGTTGGCGTGACGAACAATACAACCCACTTTTTCAGGAGTTTCATCATGTTGCGTTCCACTATCCGAGTCATGGGCCTGGTCGCTGTCCTCACTGCCGCCGCTTTCGTGGCTCCAGCACCCGCAAGTGCACAAGCCGCTGGCCCCGGCACGACCGTCTGGGTCGGTCTCGAAAACCTGCCAGGCTATGGCCAACTCGAGTTCCGCTTCACCGACGGCGGCGGAGTCGTCATGATCGACGCCCGCGAAGTCTGCCACGGAACGTTCACCCGCTCGGGCAACTTCATCACCCTCTCGTTCCCCGGCCGTGCGACTTACTCCGGCACGATCAACGACGGCAGAATGTCAGGCACGGCTCGATCCAATAACGGCACCTGGTCCTGGCACGTCGCCTTCGTCGGCCACGAGTAACGCACCCAATCCCGCACCCGGCGTGGCGATCACGAATCTCCGTGAACGCCACGCCGTTGGTATTTGCCACCTCGATTTTCGCTGACTCTCGCATCGATTACCAACACGCCAACAATAAAAAGGAACATTATAATTAAAGTGGATACCCTCTTTCCGGAGAACGCAAGAGAGAACTCCAATGCAAGCAATTCTTTCGGTGGAAGAAGCCCAGGCCACGCTTGAGGATCTGGTCGATCGACTGGCGCCTGGCGAGGAAATTGTCCTTACAAAGAATCAGAAGCCGGTAGCGAAACTCGTTTGGGATCGTTCGCCAGGCCCGGTGAGACCCGCTCCTGGTTTGGGTAAAGGCAGTATCCTTTACATGGCGCCGGATTTCGATGAACCGCTCTTCGAGGCTCTTGCCGTTCCAATCCATTGGTAATGTCTTCGATGCTCCCCATCTACCTCGATTACAACGCGACCACGCCGATCGATCCGGCTGTGCTCGATGCGATGTTGCCGTACTTGCAGACGCACTTCGGCAATCCGTCGAGCACGCACGCCTATGGCAAGGCGGCGCATGACGCCATCGACCGGGCGCGGGCGCAGGTGGCAGCACTCATCGGCGCCCAACCCGACGAGATTCTCTTCACCTCGGGCGGCACCGAGGCGACCAATCACGCGCTCAAGGGTGCGATCTACGCCAAGATGCAGGGCTTCTTCGCTCGCTGGTTCACCTCGCCGCACATCGTCACCAGTGCCGTCGAGCATCCCGCGACATTGCAGACATGTGATTTTCTGCGCCGGCTGGGATGCAAGATCACCCAGCTGGGTGTCGATCGCTACGGAACCGTCGATCCCTTCACCGTCGAGCGGGCGATAGGGGGCAACACCGTGGTCATCAGCATCATGCACGCCAACAACGAAGTCGGCACGCTGCAGCCGATCCGCGAGATCGCTCAGTACGCCAAAAGCCGGCGCGTGCTGATGCATAGCGATGCCGCCCAGTCGCTTGGCAAAGTTCCTGTGAACGTTAACGACCTGGGCGTCGATCTTCTGTCAATTGCCGGGCACAAGCTCTATGCTCCCAAGGGTATCGGAGCGCTTTATATTCGCAACGGCGTGAGACTCGAACCGTTCATCCACGGCGCGGGTCACGAAAACGGCCGACGCGCGGGCACGGAGAATGTGCCGTACATCGTCGCCCTGGGCAAGGCATGCGAGATCGCGAAAGCCAAGGCGGAGTCGGCGACGCGCGAACTGCAATCGCTGCGTGACCGCCTGGCGGATCGATTGCACAAGGCTCTGGGCGACCGCGTAGTGCTGAACGGACATCCGGAGCATCGCCTGCCGAATACGCTGAACGTGAATTTTCTCGGCCACGTCGGGGCCGAGCTTTTGGCGAAAGTGCCTGGCATCGCCGCGTCGACGGGGTCGGCATGCCACGAGGGTTCGGTGACGCAATCGCCGGTGCTCTGTGCGATGGGCGTGCCGCCGGAGATCGGCAAAGGCGCGGTGCGGCTCAGCGTGGGCCGATTCACGACGGAAGCCGAAATCGACCGGGCGGCGGATGCATTGATTCAGGCTGTTCGGTAACTTCCGGCCGCTGAGTTTTCTTTCATTTTCTTTGTCACACTTCCGTTCGTTCAGCGTATCATTTTTTAGTAGGCGCACAATTCTGATGGCCACTACGCGCGAGGCAATCCATGGAACCGAGCTACCAGAGCAAGACATTGTCCGAATGGATTGTTGATCTCAAGCATGGAGATGTCGCCGAACGCTGTGCTGCGGCGCTCGCTCTGGCCGAGATTGGGCCGGAAAAGCAGCCCGTCATGAACGCGCTGGTCAATGGCGTGCTCGACCCCGACAAGGCGGTGCAGGTGGCGTGCGCCATCGCCATCGGTTTCGTGCCGATGGACGCGCAAACGCGCCGAAACATGTTTCACGATCTGACGAGCGCAGATCCCAAACTTCGGCAGGGGTGGGTCGAAATCCTTCGCTGGTCGCAGGGATCGGGCAATGCGCCGGCAGCGCCGGCCGCTCCCGAGGTCGGCATCCAGTCGTCGGAATCTGTCGAGCGAAAGAGCTGGGACGAATCGCCCGACGAAATTCCGGATATCCGGCTTCCGTCGCGAACGCACAAGCAGAGCGGCGAGGGGTTGCCGGCGACCATGAAACCCTACGTGTTCGCCATCCGCCATCTGGATGACGACGTCCGCAGCTATCTCGCGTCGATCTCGCGAGACGCTGACTCGCGGAGGTCCGGCGTATTTATCGAACGCACGACCCTGGGCGGCTGGATCGATCTCGTGCCGGCGCTGTTCTTGATCGCGCTGACACTTGGCTCCGCCTGGGTGGCTCGCTATTTTACGCCGGGCGGAGTGCAGTTTTTCTTCATCGCGCAGCTAGCTCTTGCCGTGCTTTCGTTTGTCGTCATGGTTCATGTCGTGCGAAAGATCCGCGCTCGCAACAACGGACTAGGGTCATTCCTTTTTGCCGACCGGCGATACCTTTGGGATGTGGATCCAATGACCGTCAAGATGCTTCCGCTGGCAGGAGTGACAGGCGCTCGCGGCGAGTGGATCTCCCACGTAGGCGATCGGCAGCGCGTGATACTCGACAACTTTGGCCGGGATCAGACCCTGGGGATTTTCGACGTGGTCGCAGCCGAGAATCTCGTGGCCTTTTTGCGAGACCTGGGTGCGCGGAATTCCGCTTTGCAACAGGCCGACGACGAGGACGATATTCCGCGCCCGGCGCCTCCGACCTGGGGCCAGCACGCCCGGCGCTGGCTTCCCGCAATGGCGTCCGTCGCGGCAGGGATTTTGTTTGCGGCTGGCGCCCTGATCCCGGCCAATGGATTCATGCGCGAGGAATACCTTCATTCCCACGTGCAGTTCGCCGCCGAGACCGACGCGGGACCGCATCTTCGATATCTCGCGGAATATCCAACTGGCCGATATACAGCCGAGGTGCAGAGCCAG
Source organism: uncultured Singulisphaera sp. (assembly GCA_964484265.1). Taxonomy (GTDB): domain Bacteria; phylum Planctomycetota; class Planctomycetia; order Gemmatales; family Gemmataceae; genus SIAQ01. Next base: position 7,628 of record CAZAFH010000132.1, on the reverse strand, counting down.
ATGCTCGCTACCCGCATCGCCGAGGCGAAACATGTGAGGAATCCGGAACCGTTGTGGAGGTTCAATAGCGAATGCAAGGACACCGAGCTAAACAAGAAAGCCCGCACGGAAATCCAGCGGATTTACGACCAGAAGGCGACGGAGTACGCCAAATTAGCCACGGAGGCGAAAGGCAATAAGCAGCTGGTGGAGGGCTTCGCCAGCCTGTTGCGAGAACTCGGATCCAGCGACCTGCCAAGACGCCATGCGGCGCCCGAGGTTCCCGTGGTGTTTCGCGGCTCGCACGTGATTCAGCCTGTCGATCAGGTGCCCAAGTTCATGGAAGAATTGGCCCGCATGGACCTGAAGAACGGCATCTTGAAATCGCCGCCAGACCAGCTGTTCAACGCCAATGAAACCGTTCAGCGCGAAAAGATGCTCCTGGATCGATTCAATCGCGCTCTCGGCATGGAAGTGTCGCCAAAATTCTTCACGCTGATCTCTCAACCGAGTGCGAAACCGCCCATCGAGGTCGTCTATCGAATTCACCCCGCGGGCGATTTTTTCACTTTTCGCGAAACGCAAACGGGTGTCGTTCCGCCGTTGAAGAAGAATCCGTGGGATCCATTGGGCCTGCCCAACTTCAACCCGTTCCCGCGACCCGACCCGATCTGGTTGGTTCGGCAATACAACATCGACTGGACGATAACGATCGCTCCGCCCAACATGGAACGCCGATTTTCGGCTAGCGGGAAAGTGCTGAACACACGCAAGAACGTCCGCTGGACCACCAAGGACTGGACCGACTCGAAGCGCGATCCATACATGTACATCATGGATATCATGATGCATGACCTCTCCGACCAGATGGTCACCAACCTCGGCCTACCCCCGCAAGCCAGGCCGCAAATCGACGCGAAAAAAAACTGACCCGATCGTAGGCATCACGCGATACCTGACACCTACGATCGCGTCTCGGCGATTTATGCCTCCAGACGCCACGGTGAGCGCATCGTCCGAGCGGTGTGGCCGTTCGCGGCGGCGGCGTTCTCGCCGGTAAATTGCTGCGTCGCTGGATTCCAGGTCAGGGTCTGCCCTGCGAAGAATCGCGTCGCGATGACGCCGAGGTGGCAGATGCTGACCGAACGATGTCCCACGCTCGCCGGGCAAACCGTTTGATTGCGCGATCGCACGCACGAGATGAAGTCGTTCATGTGGCTCGTGGCACGCGGCAACCGAACCGCCGTCGCTGGCAGCGGGTCGTCGAGCAGCGAGCGATCGCTCGCCTGGATTGTCGATCGGCTCACCCAGATCCACTTGTTGTCGTCGCCTTCGAACAAGATGCCATTGGCGGCGACGCGCTGTTGGCCCTGGAAGGTTTCGCGGATCGGCCAGCCAGCGGCGGGACCGTTGCGGCAGACGAGCTGCGTGCCCGCAGCGCCGTTCGCGCCGTTGCCATAGGTGTAGGTAACCTCGAAGCTCGGATGGCAGTTGTAGGAGTTCGGCTGAGCGGACGGAGCGGCGCCCGTGCCGCGAACGCTGATCGGGCCGGATTCGTCCATGCCGAGAGCCCACTGTGCGATGTCGTTGTGGTGCGCGCCCCAGTCGGTCATTTTGCCGCCCGAGTATTCGTACCACCAGCGGAATTCATAATGGCAGCGTTCAGGGACGAAATCGACCTGAGCCGTCGGCCCGAGCCAAAAGTTCCAGTCGAGGCCTTCCGGCACGGGTCGAACCTGGAACGGCCCGCCGACAGGATTGTCGCCGATCAGCGTCGTGATCTTGCGAACTCGGCCGATTCGGCCGTTGCGCACCAGTTCGGCGGCGAGGCGGAATCGGCCGCCGTATTCCGTGCGCTGTTGTGTGCCGACCTGGAAGACCCGCCGCGTCTCGCGCGCGACGCGATGCACCATTTTGCCTTCTTCGATCGTCAGCGTCATCGGTTTTTCGCAGTAAACGTCTTTACCTGCCTTCATCGCGGCGATGGCGATCAGCGCATGCCAGTGATCCGGCGTGCCGATGGTGACGGCGTTGATATTGCGATCGGCGAGCAGCTGGCGGAAGTCGCTGTGAATAGCGCAATCCCGGCTGCCACCGCGGGCGGCATTGCGGACGAGGTTCTGCGCAAATTCGGCATTAGGCCGATCGACATCGCAAACGGCTGCCATCATGACGCCGGTCTCATTCATGGCGGCCTGCATGATGTGCACGCCGCGTTCGCCGCGCAAGGCGGCATTGGCGGCGCGCCGGGTGCGATTGGTTCCCGTGCCGATCGCGCCCATGACGATGCGATCATTCGCTCCGCCGGCGGCCGGCTGCGAGGTTTGGGCTTGAGCGAGCAGTTCATCGGCAAACCAGAGCGGCATACCGGTCGCGCAAAGTCCGCCGAGCGACTGGGCCAAAAAGCCGCGCCGCGATAGATTTCCACGTATCATGATGCTATCTCCTGAAAGAAGTAGGCAACGAGTTGAATGATGTGATGTTAAGCCGAACCGGACGCAAGAGCAAGCGAAATCCGCCGACGCGCGTTTTCCGTTTGCGGCTTGGTGTGCCACGGAAGCTGTTGCGACATGCTTGAAATCTGCGGTTACTTGGGGCTGGGGTGTACGTTCTACATGACCGGCATCGTGTGGTTCGCCCAGGTGGTGCATTACCCACTGCTCGACCGCTGCGAACCGAGTCGTTTCCCGGCGTTCGCGCTGGATTATCAGCGGCGCACGATGTGGGTGGTCTTGCCGGGCCTGGCAGGAGAGATCGCGAGTGCCGTGCTGCTGATCTGGCTTTGGCCAGGGCCGCAGACGTACGTCGGTTTCGCCGTGCTGGGGGCGGTGTGGGTCTCCACGTACTTCTGGGTAATTCCCGCGCACTTGAATTTCAAGCTCGGCTACGACGCGGAAGTCCACCGCAGTCTGGTTCGGCGTAATCTACCCCGGGCGCTCCTATGGACGCTGCGAGCCGCGATCATGGTCTGGACCGTCGCCACGCTGCCGTGACGTCTTCCAGGGAGTACGCCAGATGAACGACAACGAACTGCTGGAAATCTCCGACCTGATCATCGATTTCGACGCGGCGACGATGCAGCGCCGGCCTGTTGCAAAAGAGAGCGTGATCCAGAAACTGCGTGCCGTTGGCGACAGGCATGCCGCGGCGATTGTGGCCGGCATGCCTGAGCAAAACGGCGTGCTCGACGCCGACTTCGTCGATCGACTGCTCGTGCGCGTCCATTGCGAGATGCAGCGCCTCTCCGAGGAATTCCAGCATGGCCAACGCATCCTGGAACTGCTCACACCGATGCTGACCACGCTCAGGAACTGCGGCGTGCCGGCGCCGTACCGAATCGTCGATATCGGCTGCGGTACGGGCTACGTCATCCGCTGGTTGGCGGCGCACGGAGGCTTCGAATCCGATGTGCAGCTGCTCGGCGCGGACTTCAATCGCGCGCTTATTGATGAAGCCCGCCGACTCGCCGACCTCGAACGGCTCGCCTGCCGATTCGATGTCGCCAACGCCTTCACTCTCGATCAGCCGGCAACCATTTTGCTTTCCACGGGCGTCGTCCACCATTTTCGCGGCGACGGCCTGGCATGGTTCTTCCGCCAACACGACCGCCCCGCCACCTGCGCCTTCGCCCACTTCGATTTCCAGCCTAACATCTTCGCGCGCCCTGGCGCCTGGCTGTTTCACTACATCCGCATGCGCGAGCCGTTGTCCCGGCACGATGGCGTCATCTCCGCTCGCCGTGCCCATTCCGCAGAGACGTTGCTCGCCGCCGCCCGGCAGACGTCGTTCGCCTGCGGCATGTATAGCCGGCGCGTCTGGAACTTGCCGATCCCGCGCGTCTTTCACACGGTGCTAGGAATGCGCCGGGAACTTGTTGACACCTTCCGCGCTGCGCTCGGCCGACGTGTCAGCCGATTGGAGGATCTGCGATGATCGAAACGCTGAGTGTTCTGTACGTGCTGGCTTGTCTCGACACGATGTTCAGCGGCATCTGCGCCGCCTCGGGCCGAAATGCGCGAATCCACAAGCGAGCCTATTACGCCCGCTCGATGGTATACGGCCTGGCGTGGGGCCAACTTGCTTGTCTGATCGCGCTAGCGATCTTGTGGAGCGCCGCCAAGCTGGCGGATGACTCGCGCCAGGCCAGCACGGAGATGGTAGCCGTCGGCCAGCGCATGGCAGCGGTTTATGTGTGCTATGCGGCCATCGTGCTGTCGACATTCGCGATTCGGGCGATTCCGACGGTCGATATTCGCTCGATCACCAGCGTCGTGGGGTTCGGCCCGCTGACGCTGCTTCGGCCGTTCGTCATCATCGCGGGCCTCGCCTGGGGTCTCGCCGCGCAGCCAGGCTGGACTGTCGCCGTCGCGGCCATCCTGATCGCGACAATGATGGTCCCCTTCCGAATCTGGCTCAACCTGATGCTCGACACCCACGGCATTGGCATCCTGCAACAATGATGGTGCGTTATTAACTCCGCAATGCCCGCAGCCACGAATCAGCTTTCCAATTTTTGTCGATAGATGCGCGGCACGCCTTCATAGGCTGCCTGATAGGTCTCCTCGAGCGGCACGTTGATATAACGATCCGCCGTCAAAAACAGCGGCATGGGCGTCAGCGCCTGCCCGACCGCCACCGGTTCGACGTAGGCCTGCCGGAGCATTCCGGCCGAATAGGCGACGAGCGTGCGGTCCTTTCCCGGCGGCGGATTGTCGATCTCGCCGGTCATTTCCTCCCACAACGCGGCGTGTAATCCGTGCGGATCACGAGGGCCAGGCGGCTGAACGTCGATGAAGAGCAGGTGGATGCCGGCTTCCAGGGTGGCGATGGCTTTATCGAGGAACCGCTGGAATTCATGCCGGCTGCTTTTGTTCCCCGACGACACGATTTCCAGAATCGCGATGATTCGATTCCCGCTCGTATGGCGAATCGCCAGTCGGCGTTGCCTGGCGGTGTAAATTCTCGCTTCGGCCTCGGCGGTGCGGTGCACCTTCGGCGGCGCGGTCGCAACCGCCAGGCCGCCGCCAGCGTCGGATTCCGATTCGTCGGCGTCGTCTACTGGCTCGCGCAGAGTCAACACATCTGGGCCGATTTTTCCCGCGACCTGTTCGGCGAGTGCGAAGTAATCAGCCGGCAGCAAACCTGAATTAAGCCGCGTACGGATTATTCCTATCCAAGTCGTGTGAAAATCGTGAAAAATACCGGCGTCAACGCGCGTCCAGTCGTGCAATGGCATTGGAGTACCTCCCCAAACTCGGCACACGATCGTCTTTCCGTCATCATACCAAATCGATCGGCGTGTTTACTTGAGCAACTCATCCAGTGCCGATAGCACGCGATCGACTTCGCCTAGGGTGTTGTAGTGCACCATGCCGAGGCGCAGGAAGCCGGCGGGTTCCAGGCCGAGTTGTTCCGATACTTCGAGAGCGTAGCTGTTGCCTGCCCAGGCGAAGATCTGCCGGCTCGCCAAATGCTCGGCGATGCGCTGGGGCGATACGTCTTTCGCCGTGATCGAGATCGTCGGCGCCCGCTCGGCCACGCGCTTCGGATCGCGAATGCCAAGCACGCGGAAGCGCGGTCGCGCCGCCAATCCGTTAAGTAAATGTTCGCTCAGTGTTTTCTCGTAGTCTCGAATCGCCGACATCGCCCGCGCGATGCGCTCGCGCCGATTATCGCCTGACGGCGCCAGATCCGCGAGGTAATTGACTGCCGCGACGACGCCCGCCAGGCATTCGTGGTTTTGCGTACCCGTCATCCACTTGCCGGGCAGTTCCATCGGCGAAGGCCGAACCTTGTAGCAAGGCAGCGTTTCGAGCCGTTCGCGCCGGCCCCACAGGATGCCAACGTGCGGCCCGAAAAATTTGTAAGCCGAGCACGCCAAAAAGTCGCAGCCGAGCGCCTGCACGTCGATCGGCCCGTGCGGGGCGTAATGGACGGCGTCGAGGAACACCATCGCGCCGGCCTGCTTCGCCTCGCGCGTGATCGTCGCGACATCGTTGATCGTGCCGACACCGTTCGACGCCAGGCCGACGGCGACCCATTTCGTCTTGCCGGTGAGTTGCTGGCGAAAGCTGGCGAGATCGAGCGTGCAATCGTCCTTGTGGATGTCGATCCACCGCACAGTTGCGCCGGCGTCGCGGGCCGCCAGGACCCACGGCGAAACGTTGGCGTCATGATCGAGCCGAGTGACCATGACTTCATCGCCCGGCTTGAGAACCTTGGCGATCGATCGGCTCAGATGAAACGCCAGCGAGGTCATGTTGTTGCCAAAGATGATCTCGCTCGGCGACGGCGCGTTGAGAAAATCCGCCATCGCCTGATGAGCCGCATCGGTGACGCGATCGGATGCCACGCTGGTCGCAAACACGCCGCCATGGTTGGCGTTAGTGTGAGCGAGATAGTGGACGATCGCATCGATAACGCGCTGAGGCACCTGCGTTCCGGCGGGACCGTCGAAGAAAATCGCATCGAGGCGATTGGCCAGAGCGGGGAATTGGGAGCGGGAATTGGAGAATGGAGTCATGAAAACGATCCTGGTTGCAAATGTTCGTGAACAGATAGCATATACAAAGGTCAATTGGTGAAGTTAATCCGTTTTCCACTGGCGGCTTAGCATTCCGCATGGCGCCACGTTGAGCGCTAAGCCGCAAGCGGAACTCAAGGATCTACAGAGATGCCCGATCGCGCTCCCGATGTCGAACTCCCCACCCGGCCATTGGCGCTTTTTGGCGTTGCGGTCACGGGCGTGTTCGCCAGCGCGGCTCTTGGCGCGGTGACGAACGCCATCAACGGCTGGATCTGCCCCGAGTATTTCGTCGCCGTCATGCGCTGGCATCTCGTGATCGACGTCTGGCGCGCTAGTATCGCCAATGGCATCTACGAAGGGGCGCTGTTCGGTACCTTCTTCTCTCTGCTATTCGCCGTCGGCATCGGGATCATCACGCGGGTCACCTGTCCGTATTTGTACGCCATTCGGTATTTGCTCGGCACAGTTGCCGGCGCGTTTGTCTGCTGGATGGTGGGCGGGATCATCGCCCTGATGCTCGCGTCGCTTAGTCCGGAGTTTTATCGCGCGACCTTTGACGGCGTCCCCAACGAATTCAGCGCCATGCTGCGCTACGCCTGGGTTGGCGGCTCCATCGTGGGCGTGCAGATGGGCGGCCTGGTCTGCGTATTCTTGGGGTTGGTTGTCCTGGGGACAACCTGGATTCGTAAGAAGCGGATTCAATCCGTTCGTTGACAGCTTCATCAGGACGGGGTAATTTCTCAGATATGAATTACGCAAATCTGATAACCATTGAGCCAGACAAACGCAGCGGGCAGCCGTGCATTCGCGGTCTGAGAATCACTGTCCGCGACGTGCTTGAGTATCTCGCTTCGGGAATGTCTGCCGCCGAGATTCTCGCTGATTTCCCTGATCTGATCGACGAGGATATTCGTGCCTGTTTGGCATACCGCCTGCATGAAATTACTCTTTGATCAGAACCTGTCTCATCGCTTTCCTTGCCCTTTCTTGATATTTTTTATCTCACAACTCGTTGAAATCCAACATCTTATATCAACTCAACTCCATTGGTTTCCGCACGCATTTTTGGAGACTTTAGCAACGTTACATGGAAATTCTATCCAGCCCGAGCTTCGTGGAGGGA
>CAZAFH010000131.1:0-20746 GCA_964484265.1 uncultured Singulisphaera sp. | reverse complement strand
GCTCCTTCGCCACGCCCACAAAGTTGTGGGGAACTCGCAGCCCACCGGGAGAGGGGTTGGGGGTGAGGGCCGCAGGTTGCCTGCAATGCGGTAAATTTCCTCGCATTGCCTTCGTCAAGCGGCCCTCACCCCTTCCCTCTCCCGGAGGGAGAGGGAGCACTTCGCACAATGATTTCGCACGTAGGATACAGTCTCATCAGTGAGAATTTTCAACAGATTTCATCAGCCCGCCATCACACCGTCGAGTGTTTCGCGTCTTTTTTCTGCGCGACGGTTGGCTCGTACGGTTCGTACTTTTCCATCACGATGTCGCCTGGTCCGTGGATCGTGTAGTTGATCCCGCGCCACGCGACTCGGCGAAGCACGTGGGCCTTGATAAGCAGGTACATGCAAATGACCTGCGTGAAAAAGAACCCCGGAACCATCCGCCAGGTCCAGACGATGGGCGGCGGCGTCAAGCCGCGAATACGCCAGTTTCGCCTCACGAACACCTCCGCGGTCATCAGCGCGCCGTACATCGCACCGGAAAACAGCCCAACGAAGCCGAGCGACATCGCCAGCCAATCCCAGCGTTCCAGCCAGCCGCCGACACCGGCGATTCCGAGTAGCGACACGACGGCGACGACGTTCGCCATGTTGCAACTCAGCAGCATCGGCCAATCGACATGATCGAGTCGCACGCACAACAGCTGGCGTTGGACGAATCGCACCGACGCGGGAAACGTGATCGTTTCGTGGTTGATATTCGTCGCCGCCGGGGCGAACACGAGTTTGTAGCCAAGTTCACGCAACGGTCCGGTGACCGCGCTGTCCTCGCACAAGGCTCGGTTCCAGCGTTCCTTGATGCTCGATCGGCGGAAAAGGTCCATGCGGATCGCCGTCGAACCGCCCCAGGCGTGATCGAACGCGAACATTTGCGGATACGATCCGCTATTGAAGATGTGCCGCATGATCGAACCCCAGCCGCAGTCGATCGGCGCGAACCAGCGCATGCCGGTCGTCGCGCCGATGGTCGGGTCGGCAAACGGCTCGACCATCGCGCGCAGCCAATCCGGCGCCGGTATCGAGTCGGCGTCGATCAGCACCACGACGTCCACCTCCGGCCCCAGACGCGACACCGTCTGAAGCTGGGCGCAGCACTTGAGGCTGCATTTTTCGCACGGCTTTTCCAGCGTGCTCACATCGACCTGCACGCGATCCGGGTAGCCTTGCGCAAGAATCTCGTGTACCTTCGCCCAGGCGGAGTCGTTGGGATTGTCCACCACGATGCGAATTTGATAACGCGGATAATCTTGATTCAGCAATCCCGTGAGACAGGCGTTCAGCGACGGATCCGCGCCGCGCAGGCAGAGCAGCACGGCCACGTTCGGATAGGTCTCGCCCACCGGCGGCGTCGGCCGGCTTCGGCTGATATAAGCGGCGATCATCCGCCAGGCCCAGTAGGCGGGCAACTGCGCGACAAGTCCCAGGGCGATTATCACGACAACCATCACGGCATCTGACATGGCGAGTTACAATCCCACTTCATGGTGTGCAGGTCGCGCGGGTGGATTCCATCATGATACGGAGATTCACGGGGATTTTCACGAAGCGTTGACGCGCCGCTGGGTTGTTGCAATGATATATACTACGCGGTGCGGATTGAGACACTGGTGGCACATACAGGAGTGTCTTTGCCTGGGCTGATGATAACTATTGAAAAATCGCACTGCTGAAACAGTATCCGACGTGCGAAATCGTTGCGTGAAGTGCTCCCTCTCCCACCGGGAGAGGGAAGGGGTGAGGGTCGCTTGACCATGGCAATGCCAGATAAATATCAGCATTGCAGGCAGTCTGCGACCCTCACCCCCGACCCCTCTCCCGGTGGGAGAGGGGAGAAAATGCGTAACACGTTTCGGATGAACGCATCGATTGGTTGTCATCTGCCCAGTCTGTGCCACGGTCCATATTCTCTCATTTCGTGAACATTGTTCGCGATCACCCGAGTGCGTTCGTTCCCGTCGAGAAAAACCATGGCCGACATCGCGACTGTCACCTGTCCGGAATGTGAAAAAAAGTTCAAACCGAAGTCCGACGTGCGCGGCAAGAAGATCAAATGCCCATTCTGCAAGGAAGCGATCAACGTACCGGCGGAGAAAAAGGCGAAAGCCAAGGCCGAGCCGGAAAAGCCCGCCAAGAAGAAGCCCGAGGAACCGAAGCCGGAACCCGCGCCCGAACCTGAGACGCCGGAAAAGGAATCGCTCGACAACGACCCGAATCCATACGGCGTGAAATCGCAAGACCTGACGCCGCGCTGCCCGGAATGCGCCAAGGAAATGGAAAGCGCGACCGCCATCATCTGTCTCTACTGCGGCTACAACACGCTGACGCGCGAAAGAGGCGGGACGCGCAAATTCAAAGGCCTCACTCTGGGCAAACACCTTTCGTATCTCGGACCCGCCATCGGGGCGGCGGCGTTTGTCTTCTTCGGCATCGTGTTCCTGATCTATTTCACCGTCGTCAGCCCGTTTCATGTCAACGGCGTTTTTCTCCTCAATCTCACCGATCACGAATCGATCCGAATGTGGACCACCGTCGTCTCGCTGGGAATAATGTGGGGCAGCGGCGTCTTCTGTTTCCAGAAATTCATCGAGAAACCAAAACCCGACGAAGAAGAGGTCGAATAAGCCTCTTCCGCTTGCGGCTTAGCGCTCAACAATATCTCAAGCGGAGCGTTGAGCGACAAGCGGAGAATGGCCGCGCCTTGGCTTGAAGGAATATTTAGATGGATGCACCCACGGTCATTTATGCCCTGCGCTGGCTGATTTACGACACCTTTTGGCAAGCGCTGACGAGTCGGGTTTTCTGGATATTGCTTGGACTGAGCACCATCTGCATCGTGTTTTGCCTGGGCGTGAGCGTGCAAGGCGGCATTGAACGCGAGGGCAAAGAACTCTTCGGAAAGGACCGCAAGCCGCTCACCGCCGAGAGCCCGCGCGGGCAAGCGTCCTTGCTATTCGGCGCATTCAACTACGAGATTTCACGCGACTCGGAACGGGAAGCGCGGTTCTTCCTCAACATTTTCGGCTCGATCGTCGGCGGCGTTCTCGGCGTCTTGTTCACGCTCGTGTTCACCGCCGGCTTTATCCCGGACGCGCTGCAACCGAGTGCCGCCTCGGTCTTGTTGGCCAAGCCGATACCGCGCTGGCTATTCCTGATGGGAAAATTCCTGGGCGTCGTCTGTTTCGTGGCGCTTCACGCTTGCATCTTTTACCTCGGGACCTGGCTCGCGCTCGGAATGAAAACGAATCACTGGCATGCCACCTACCTCTTCGGCATTCTGTTCATGGTCTTTCACTTCACGACCATCTTCTCGTTTTCGCTGATCCTGGCGGTGCTGTTCCGCAGTTCGACGGCGGGAATCGTCGGCGCGCTGGCGTTCTGGGCGATTTGCTTCGCCGTCAACTGGGGACGGCATTCCGTCGTGGTCTTCGCCGATTTGAACCCGGGCACGCAACCGCTGTCCGAATTCACCTCGTTGATGGCGGAGATCAGTTATTGGTGTCTGCCCAAACCGATCGATTTCACGATCATGCTTCAGGAATCGCTCGGCGTCGGAGTGGATGTGTCGGCGACATTCGCGGAGATCAATCCATTTAAGCCAATGATCGAAAAGAACTATTTCCATCCCGTGCTGGCGGTGCTGTCGTCTTTCCTGTTCACGCTATTCGCGCTCTGGACCTCGGCATCGCAACTGGCGAAAACGGATTATTAGATCGCCTTTCCCGCTTGCGGCGCTGTCTCCGCCGCCTGGAAGCCGCAGGTTTTGTGCGAGCCGTCGCAGAACGGTTTATTCTTTGACGCGCCGCATCGGCACAGCGCGAGGTTCTCCTTTCCCGTCGGAAGCGGAAACGCATTCCCCAGGTGATCGACGATACGAACCGTCATCGGCAGAACCAACGGCCCATTCTCTCGACAACGAATCGTCAATGGCTCGACGGACATCGAACGGCTTCCTTTTTTTCCACTGCGCGCTCGCCGAAGGCGAGCGGCTAAACCAACGAATTATTGCTTTCCCAGCACGCCCACGGTGATTCGGCTCGCGCGATTCGCTGACCGATACACACGATGCGTGGCCGAGATGAAATCGGATTCGTCTGCGAGGAAGACGTTCGGCACGAATCTTTGCGGATTGCGATCGGTCAACGGGAACCAGCTGCTGTGCACTTGCACCATCACGCGATGGCCCTTCTTGAACGTATGCAGCACGTCCTGAAGCGTCAGCTTGATCACGGCAGGCTCGTTCGGCTTGAACGCCTCGGGCTTCTCGAAGCTATTGCGGAAGCGCCCGCGAATCACCTCGCTGCGCACGTGCATTTGATAGCCTCGCATGTCCTTGCCGGATCCTGGCTCAGACGATTTTTCCGCGTAGTTGTCCGGGAAGACATCGATGACCTTGACCACCCAGTCCGCATCGGTCCCGGTCGTTGCGACGTGAAGTTCCGCCTGGATCGGACCGGCGAGCGTAAGATCCTTGGCGAGCACGCCCGTCTCGAACGTCAGCACGTCAGGCCTCATCGACGCGAAACGCATGTCGTCGGTCATGTACGACGGATGCATGCCCCAGGTGATGCGTTCCGTGAACGGAACCGGTTTCTTCGGATCGCTGACAAACGTATCCGAGGCGTCCTTGTCTGTCGGTGGGCTGGTCTTCAGCTGGCCCTTCGCGCCAAGGTAGAACGTCGCGGGCTGCACGTTCCTGGGCGGCCAATGATCGAATTGATGCCATTTGTTCGCACCGGTCTCGAAAACATACGCCTCCGGCAGGCCATGCTGGCCCTTGCCCTTCAGGAAGTGATTGAAGAACGGCAACTCGATGTGCTTCTGATAAAAGTCAGCCGTGTTGGACCCAAACCCAATATGGCCGAGACTCGTGGCGGAATCTCGCGACCATTGCCCATGCGCCCACGGACCGACAACGAGCACGTTGAAAATGCCCGGATTCTGTTTTTCGATGGCGTCGTACGTGCGGAAGGTGCCGTAGAGATCCTCGGCGTCGTACCACCCGCCCACCGTCATCACTGCCGGCGCAACTTTTTTCAAGTGAGGCAAGAGATTGCGATCCTGCCAAAATTTGTCGTAGTTCGGATGCGCCATCATCGTGTCCCAGAACGTGATCTTGTTCTTGTAGTAGCGCGGATTGACATTCTTGAGCGGGCCAATGTCGAGGAAGAAGCGATAGCCGTCCTGAGTGCTGTACGTTGGCGGGGTCTTGCGCTGCGTCGTCGGCTCCGGGCGAGGGTCGCCAAAACGATCGAAAAAGCCAAATGCGTGCGGTAAAAAGAACGCGCCGTGATGGAAAAAATCATCGAAGAACCAGTCCGCGATCGGCGCCTGCGGCGATGACGCCTTGAGCGCGGGATGGGCGTTGATCATGCCCGCCGACGTGTAGAAGCCGGGATAGGAGATGCCGAACTGCCCAACCTTGCCGTTGTGGTTGGGCACGTTCTTGATGAGGTACTCGATGGTGTCATAGGTATCGGTGCTCTCGTCGATGTCGTTCTTCCCACCGGGCTTTTGCAGCTGCGGTCTCATGTTGTCGAACACGCCTTCGGACATATATCGGCCGCGCACGTCTTGATAGGCGAAGATGTACCCTTCCTTGGCGAAGTACTTGTTGGGTCCGAGCGAGAAGCGGTGGAGCTTGTCTTCATAAGGATGAATGCCGTAGGGCGTTCGCATCATCAGGATGGGGTAAGTCTTCGAGGTGTCTTTTGGGGAGTAGACGATGGTATGGAGATGTTTGCCGTCACGTGCCGGTATGCGGTAGGTCTTGCGCGTGTAGTGCTCGCGAACGTAGGCGCCGGTACCGGCTTCCTGAGCATGAATGAAAATAGGCAATAATAATAGCAGAACGATGATGGCAGCAAGTCGCATGCGATGCTCCGGCGTGAGAAAAGAAAAACGTGAGTAACGCCGGTTAGTATATGGCTCAGGAATGCTTGCGTGGCGGGAGGGAACAGACGCCATGCTCGCACGGGATGATCTTGAAGCGATTTCGCGCGACCCAGAGATAGGCTTTCTGCCCCAACCAGGTCATGCCTGGCAGATACAGAAAGGGCGCGACCAGCCAGGTGGCCGGCAAGCGCCAGGCCAGGTATCGGATTGCCGAGTAGCCCCCGTAGATCCGGCTGTTATCGCCCGGCATGACGTGCATCTGCTCGAGCAGCGGAGCGCTGGCGACCTGCGGTTCGGCGAGAATCGGCTGCGTCGTATCGCGCACGTTGATGTACTCGAGCTTGCTCAGCCAATCCAGCCGATTCAAGAGCGAGATCGACTTTCGGCAGAAAGCGCAATCGCCATCATAAAGCACGCGTGATTTGGTCATGGGACGAACCTCGCAATCTGGTGAAGCAGGCGAACGGTCTACTTCTTCTTTAACCGCAGCCTTTGGATATTTTCAACGGCCGTCTGCCCGATGGTCGTGCCTTCGTAGTTGCCGGCGAGCACTTGCCAAACCGTGATCGCGCGTTGAAGATCGCCGAAGCGCTCCAGCGCCTTCGCCTGGGACGTGAGCGATTTGACCTCGTCGGCCGCTCCTTGCTTTTCGACGAGTTGAAGGATTGCATTGTCCTCGGTGACCTTCTTCAAGACCGCACGTGCCTGATTGGCGGCTTCGGATTTCGGCCAGCGCTGGGTCACGCCCTGGAGCAGCGTGATGCCGCGCCAGGTCCGCTGTGGATCGCTGAGGTTCTCGATGCTGGCCGCGAAGAGACGCTTCGCCTGTTCGGACGCAGCTGGCGTATCGCTCGCGCTTACGTTGAGTTTCGGATTCGCCCTCACGTGATCGCGCCGGCGCTTCAAATCTTCCGCCAGCCACGCGTGCACTTCCGCGAGCACCGACGCCGACGGCACGACGTGTCCCACGCCCGGCACGACCCACAGCTTCGAACGAATACCCAACTCCGCGAACCACGGCGCCATGTAGACCTCGTTCTCTTTGCGATTGATATCCTTTTCACCCGTCACGAAGGCGACGGACAGCCGATCCTCGATGCGATGCCGAATGTAGGTCGGCCCGCTGATCGGATTCGTGCCGCACAGCGGGATGACGCCGCCGAAGTATTCGGGCAGAGCGAAGGCGATGGCGCACGACATCCTCCCGCCGCCGGAGAAGCCGGTGAGATAGGTCCGATCGGGATCGATGGCGTACTGCCGGCGGACATCGTCGAGCACGTCGAGGATGATCCGCGTGCGAACTCCGGGCTGGGTGCTATTGCCCGCGGCGAAGGGCGAGGCGTAGAGCAATCCGTGTTTCTCACAGATCGCTTGCCAGGGTTTCAAACCTCCAGGTCCATTGCCAGGCGAGATGAACAGGATAAGGCCGGCGGGTTTGTCTTTGGCGATACCCTTGGGCACGAAGAGTTGGTATTTCTGTTGCGTCGAATCATATCCCGCAGGCAGCTTCGCCGCTCCTTTGCCGAACCCGCTGCACGCGAATTCCCAGTCGAGCCGAGTCGGACCGGCCACCTTGCGTTCGGTCTGCGCCAGGGCAACAGCGTGGAACAAAAACGGAACGAGGCACGCGAGGAACGCATTCTTCATGTTGCTTCTCATGGCAGGGTGGAGGTAGGCGAAGATGATTGTATGCGATTTGCCGTCGGTGTTGGCGTAATGAATCGTGTTCACCGCTTGCTGAATTCGTCGCGCCAGCGTTTCGGCACGGTGCTGAAGGCGCTCTCATAAGTTGCTTCGAGAGGCAACTCCACGCAGCCATCCGGTTCGAGAAACAGCGGCATCTCCGGAATCTCTTGTTTCACCGCGAAATGCTCGACGAAGGCGCGAACACCGAGGTCGGCTTCGTAGCTGACGACCGTCAGCGGCTTGCGTTTTGGCAGCCGATACTCCTCGCCCGTGAGCGCTTCCCAGATGGCCCCGTGGATCCCTTGAGGATCACGTTTCGTCGGCGGGAAGAGATCGACAACCACGAGGTGAATGTCTCGATCCAGAAGGAATGCGGCCTTTTCGACAAACTCATCCAGCGCTTTCATTCCCGCCTTGTTGCCAGGCGAGACGATCTCGATCATCGCGACAACGCGATCATCGCTGACATGGCGAATCGTCAGAGTCTTTCGCTTTTGGCGATAATAAGATAATTCGCCTGTCGCAGTCGCTTTCCTGCGCGGCCTGGTGAGAAGTGCCTGGCCAGTCGTCATCGGAATTTCGCGGGACGCGCCATCCGTTTCGTTTGGACTCTCAAGCGTCAGAACGTCGGGGCCAAACTTGCCGGCGTGTTGCTCGGCGAGAGCATAGAATCCTTCAGGCAACAGCCCATCGTTGAGCACATTAGATAACTCGAAAATCCATCTGTGATGGAAATCGTGAAAAATCCCAGCGGGGACTCTGGTCCAATCATGCACCGGCATGGCGAATCTCCGTAAAGGGCACGACAACTGATATTGTATCACGGAAACGTGAGCCGTCATTTCGCGTCCACCTTCGATTCGCCGCCATTCTCGCGCACGAATTGCACGATCGCCCGGCTCACGCGGTCGTCTCGACTCGCGGCCTGGAACATGATTGTGTTATGATTCCGCCGGTCCACTTTGACAAGCTGCGATCGGCATCGATTCTCCAGCAACTTGCGATGCATCTGTTCCGCCATGTCCGGAAGCAGCGGCAGATCGTTCTCGGCGACCATCAGCAGAAACGGCGGCAGCCCGGCGCGCACATGCGTGATCGGCGAAGCGGCGCGGCGAGCCTCCGCGTCGTTGCCGAACATCGGACCGAATACATTGAGGCGGATCGGCATGCCCGGCATGTCAAGCAATCGCTTGCGCTGCGGATTGCTTTCGCCTCGCAACGGCGTGATCGATGCGAGCCGCACGGAGTCGCTCGACGATCCGAAAAGATGCACGTCAGTTTTGCCTGGCGGGATCGAATAAACTCCGCTCAAGCCGACCACGCCGCGAATGTCGTTGATGTTGCGGCCCTCGGCTTTCAAATATTGTTCGTCCGTTGCGAGCAAGGCGACGAGATGCCCGCCCGCGGAATGGCCGACCAGGAACAGCCGGTTTGGATCGCCGCCATGTTTGGCGATGTTGCCATGCGTCCAGGCGAAGGCGCGGGCGATGTCGCGGATATGTTCGGGATGCTTGATCGTCGGCGACAGGCGATAGTTCGGCATGACGACGCCAATGCCCTGCCGGGCCAGGCACTCGCCGACGCTGGAATACAGCCCGCAACAGCGATTGTCGCCGACAACCCAGGCGCCGCCGTGCACGAGCATCACCACCGGATAATCGACGAGGCCTTTCGGCAGAAACAGGTCCAGCTTGTGCCGGCCACGATCGACGCGCGGCCCGTCATAGTAGGCAACGTCGCGCACATGCTCGACTTCGTAGCCTATCTTGTTATCTTCCTCGATAGGCCGCCATAGCGTCATGTCGGTAAGACGGCACGCGGAAAGCGAGGCGATCAACCCCACGCAGACTACCGAGGCTACCAGCTCTGAGCGAATCATCATCGGATTTCCTCCCTGGGCATCCGCGTGGTATCGGCGAGCCTGTCAAGAAAATCAAGGCGATTTTGGCTCCACCGTAGCCATCACGCTCCGCGTGATGGATTTGGATTCAGTTCACAAAGAATCCATCACGCTCCGCGTGATGGCTACGGTAATAGGTCGAATGTGGCGTCGCCGTAGGCATCTCGCTCCGCGAGATGCGGTTTCCGATCCATCACGCGGAGCGTGATGGCTATGGTAATAGGTCGAATGTGGCGTCACCGTAGGCATCTCGCTCCGCGAGATGCGGTTTCCAATCCATCACGCGGAGCGAGATAGCTACGGTAACGATGCTCAGCTTTCGCGCAGATACGTCAGCGCGATGGGCCGGAGACGTTCGCGATCCGCTTCGGATAGCTCGCACCATGGCCGAACTACGCCGCGGCAGGTGGCAGAGCCGCACAGGCAGCGCAGTTCCCAGCCGGCCTCGTCGATGGATGTCGAATAGTCCCACGCGATCTGTTCGCCGGTCGGGATATCGCGCAGAGCGAAAAGCGCCGGTTCACCGGTCGAAAATCCCGCGTTGGGCTCGCAGGAGTGGTTGATGTAGTCGTCAAGGTTCCCGCCGGTGGAACAAAGCCATTGATCCGGGCCGATCTGCATTGCATGCCAGTCGTCGTGGAGTTGATCGCTTGCCGCGATCCAACCCTGGCAAACGACCAGACAGGTTCCACGTTCAATCGGCGCCGCAGCATAGACGCCGCGCCCCATGTTCGGCGTGTCGCGGATTTCAAGGAATGAGTCGGCCGCGTTCATGAAAACTCCGTTGCGTTCGCTTTCAAGAAACGATATTATTTCTCGTCCAATTTTTCTCGACGTTCGCGCCGCGGCAATCTATGTTTGTGAGGGACGCCTGTTTTTGTTTCATACGGAAATTATCTTATGCGATTCCTCCTGCTTTCCGTTGTAGTCACAGTGCTCGCATCGCCTGGAGTTCGAGGCCAGGCGTCGAACGAATTCCTGCGCACGAATCCGAAATTTCTCGCGGCCTTTGGCGACGTTGCCGCCAAAGTCTCTCGTGCCACGGTTCGCGTTCAGGTGGATGACAAGGACGTCTGCCTTGGCGTGATCGTCGGTGCCGATGGATGGATCCTGACGAAGGCACACGACCTCAAGGGCAAAATCAGGTGCATCATGCATGACGGAAGAAAACTCGACGCCAGGCTCGTCGGCGTACATACTCCCGACGATCTCGCGATGCTCAAAGTCTCGGCACGTTCGCTGGACGCGGTGAAGCTGACGTCGAGCAGCGTCGCCAAGCCGGGTGCGTGGGTCGCCTCGATCGGGATGACGAAATTACCCGTCGCCGTCGGCGTCGTCGGCGCCCCCGCGCGGAAGACGCGTGACGCCTACCTTGGCGTCCTCGTGGAGACGACGCCAAGCGGCTTGATCGTACTCAACATCGCGGAAAAGTCGGCGGCATTCAAGGTGGGGCTCAAGCCGAAGGATTACCTGTTGCAGATAGACAAACGAAAAATCGCCGACGCGGACGGGCTGATGGACGTACTCAGCGATTATCGTCCGGGCGATGCGATCACGCTCAAGATTCGCCGAGAAATGAAAGAACTGACGATGAAGCTGATACTTCAAAGCCGGGATGAGGTCGGCGACTTTCGCGCGGAATTTCAGAATCGGCTCGGCAGCGAACTGAGCACGCGCCGCTCGGGGTATGGCGTTATCCTTCAGCACGACTCCGTCGTCAAACCAGCTGATTGTGGCGGTCCGATTGTCGATCTCAAAGGCCGCGTGATCGGCATCAACATCAGTCGGGCCGGCCGAGTCGAAACCTGGGCGATTCCGTCGGAAGTAATCCAGCCGTTGATGAGTGAACTCAAGTCGGGCCGACTGGCGCCCAAGTGATCGGCATTTCTCGGACTGTACACCTCGCCATGAGAAACTGTAAGCTTTTGGCAACACTGCGTACAGCCGTGAAATCGAAAAAAACAATCGCCAGAATTGCAACCAGTTGCCGATAATAAGGTTGTGACCCGTTAGTCAAGACCACATCTGCAGGCATGGAACTTGCAACGGAATGCAAATCGGCGTAAAATGCGCCGAAGTGTAAACCAAGGAATGTTGTATGATCGAATTTCGCTGGGTCGTGTTCCTTACACTCTGGACGCTCCTGATTGGGCCAGTCGTCGACTTCACGAACGTACCAACGACCGGCCAGCCAACGCACGCCAAGACCACGTCAACGAAGAGCACGAAGACGTCGCGGTTTTGATTATTGAAATGCAATTTGACCACTGATAACACCGATTCGCACGGATCAAGACGCGAGTCCTATCTCGATCATTTCAGATTCTTCATCCGTGTCATGTGTGTTATCCGTGGTTTGGCCATTTTTAGATCGAACTTTCGGATCGATCCGAGGTTCCATTTACGGAATCACGCCCTTCCGCTTCGCGCTTTAGCCGTTTCTCCAGCTCGATGTATGGCTTGCGATAAAGCCACCACAGCATGCCCAACGCCGCCAGCAGCGAAATGCCAACGCCCCAGGGCCAAATCTCGGCTACTCCGCTGGGCAAGACCGTCTCGCTGTAACGCGCGAGCGGGATCATCGCAATCAGCACTCCGTTGTACAAGAAGTGGAACAATATCGCCGGCAAGATGCTGCGGCTGCGCACCGTCATCAGGCCCAGTGCGATACCAAAAACGAACGTGGGAACGAACAGAAACACGTTCATGTGAAACAGCGCGAAGAAAAAGCTGCTGAGCATCACCGCATTGCGCGGCCGAAAGCCGTGATGCAATCCACGAAGAATGAAGCCGCGAAAAGCGATCTCCTCGCAGAGCGCAGGCACAAGCGCAAACGCCAGGAAATAGCGTACGAGTTCGGCGCCGCTGATGCTCTCGCCTTGATGGATGCCTCGCAGGATCACGATCAGCGGATGCACGCCATCGAGAAGATTCGGAAACCATATCGCGACCGCTTGCGACAGCCCCGTCAGCGCGGGCAGGAAGAGCAACGCCAGGATCGCTGCGGTGAATGTCTCGCGGCCTCTCGGCCAGCGCAGGTAGATGCTGTCGCTCGGTTGCGTATTGAGCAGCAGAATCATGAAGATCGGCGGCATGGCGACAAACGCCAGCTGGCTGATCCCGGTCTGGAGTTCGACCGGCCAGCGGTTGCCGAAACTCAGCGATAACCAGCGGAGCCCTAGCAGCAAACCGATAATGAAAAACGCCTGGCCCGTAGTCGGCAGCGGCTCCTTGTTTCGGAACAGGCTCTTGATCCAAAGCACGGGATCGAGCCGTTCCGCCTCGCGAAACAACACCTCTTCGCGATTGAATTGCTCGATCGCCCAGCGCAGCGCCAGCCAGCTGTACACCGCAATCGGAAACAGCACAGGCACGAAGTAAGCCCACGGCACATGAGCGAGGTCAGGCGACGTCATCAGCCTTTGCATCAGCAGGGCCACGCCCGTCACCGGAACGAGACTGTACAGCGGATTAAGCTCCACGCCCGGCGCGAGCGTGAGAAAGATCAACGGCATTGTCAGCACGAACAACGGCATCAAGTAATACTGCCCCTCTTTGGAACTGCGCGCATACGCACCGATCGCCAAACTCAACGCGCTGAAAAAAGCCGACTGTGGCAACGACAGCACGACGCACCACAACAGCGCGACCATGGAAATCCCGCCGTAGGGCAGGTAGGCGGCGAACTGAGCCGTCGAGATTCCCATGCTCAGCAGATTAAGCAGGGCCGTCCCGGAGCTGAAAACCCAGATCGTCAGGAATTTTCCGAGCACGATTTCCTCGCGTCCTGCCGGAGTGATCAGAAGCGTTTCCATGGTGCCGCGTTCTTTCTCGCCGGCACACAGATCGACGGCTGGGTAAAGCGCGCCGGCGAGCGACCAGAGCACGAGCAGAAATGGGAAGACGCGCACTATCAAGTCCGCGACGTTCTCGCTGGAGGGGCCTGATCCGGACTCGGTCGGCCAACGAATCTCGACGGGATTGAGCTGTTGCTCGGTGACTCCCATCCGTGCCATGCGAACCCGGCGAACGTCCGCCCGCCAGACTTCGAGCAGCGGCGCGATCCGACGACGCGCCAGTCGGCCTCGGTCGTCGCCCGGTCTCATGGCGATGACGAGCGGCGGAACCGGGGCATCGCCGTCCGCGAGCGTCGAATCGAGTTTGGCAAAGAAATCGTCGTCCACCTTGATGACGAGATCGACCGCGTGATCCTCCAGCCAGCGAGGCGAATCACGATCAAGGAACTTGAGTTCAAGGCGTGCCTGCGACGCCCATTCGCGCGATTGTTTACGTGAGTGTTTGGAATCGAACGTCGTGAATTGACCGCCCTGGATCAGATGCGGATATTCCAGGGCCTCGCGGCTCGCCTCGACCAGGCTCACCGTTCCCACCAGACCGGATAGATTGACGCCAGGCATGGAGCCGAGCCGGGCCAGCATCATCGCGGCGTGACGGCCTGCGCTCGGCGGCGTTCGCGGCGGGAAATCCTTGCTCTCGGAACTCCCAGTCACCACTCCGATGAGGCTCGGCTGCTCCGCAAAACCGGCCGCGAAGCGAAGGACCGCGAAACCCATCAACGGATAAAGCACCAGCGGCAGCCCGACAATCATCAAGAGCGTTCGGCGGTCCCGCAACTGATCGCGCATCTCCCGAAGCCAAATCGTGCGGATGATTGACCAACGCATTTGATAAACGCCCAGCGCCGACGTACTCCGAGCATTTGCAATCCCAGAGGTTCGGAGTACCTCACTTCTGGGCGTCATCGAAGTTTTACTTCAGTCCGCGGCCGCCCCACATCTCTTCTTCGCCAAAGGGGTGAACGGGGCCGCTCGATTTTGGCTTGGGCATGCTTTTCAGGATTGCCTCGGCCAGGTAAATATCCTGCTTTGTCGTGATCTTGATATTTGTGCTCGCACCTTCGACGAGATGCACGGCGTGCCCAGCCGCCTCCATCAGCTGCGCGTCATCGGTGATCGCGTCGCCCAGCGTCGCACGCTTTTCATAGGCGGCCAGCAGCCAATCACGGCGGAATACCTGCGGCGTTTGCGCCAGCCAAAGGTTCTGTCGCGGCATCGTCGCCTTGACTTTTCTCTCCGCGTCGGCCTGCTTGACGGTGTCGGTCACCGGAACCGCCAGCATTGCCGCGCCAGTCTCCCCGACTTTTTTGAATACGCTCGTAATCAGCGTTTCCGTCACGCACGGCCGAACGGCGTCGTGCACGGCAACGAAATCCACCTCGGGCGCAACCAGCGCCAAAGCGTTCGCGACCGACTCGAAACGCTCTCGGCCTCCCGGCGCGATCTGCACATTCATGAATGCGAGGTTCGCGCCGAAGCGGCGGCGAAACATTTCATCGTCCTCGGGCGAAACCACGATGATGCACTGGCTTACCTCGGGACGGTTGATGAATTGCTCGACCGTTCGCAGCCAGACGGCGCGGCCATCGAGATTCGTGAATGGCTTTTTCTCCTTGTCGCGAAACCGGGACGACTGCCCGGCCGCCGGGAGAATGACGGCGAAGGATGGCATGGCAACGTACCCCAGATGGATTTCGCTTTAGCGCTCGCGGAATATCGCCGCGCCGCGTGTCGATTATCCTATCGCGCGGCGGGTGCATTCAGCCAGCCTTTGTTGCAATCGTCCGCAAGTTTCGACGCGGTCTCTTGCGTGGGTCTCCTCGACTGCCAGGGTATCGTCGATCGCTTGAACGCCCGCCTCGGACGATGCCATGAATTCCGACAGACGCTCGAGTCGATCGTTCCACTGTGCGATCTCCGCTCGGCGCTCGGCGACCATCGGCTGCGCGTCGAACGCGGGCATGTCGAGAATTCGCGCGTCGGCCTCGGTGATGATCCGATCCAGACGGAGGTGAATCTCGTCCAAAACATCGGCCCAGCCTGCAGGCAACAGAGATTCGGATTCCATTGGTCGCTCCCATGATTTCCAAATGTTCAGCACCCTCAATAATCAATCCGACGGCGTCCCGCAAGAGACGATGGCGAGAGCAAACCGTCCATCGTAGCCATCACGCTCCGCGTGATGGATCTTGACCGAAATCCATCACGCGGAGCGTGATGGCTACGGTAGTATGTCAATCTGGGGAAACATGGGTCTCACTATCCACCAGTTCAGCGTCGGCACATTAAATTCGGAATCTCCGCCAAGTTTGTGGATTCGTAGTGCGGGCTTTAGCCCGCTCCTTGGAATGGACGGGCTAAAGCCCGCACTACAAACCAATAAATCCGCCAAGTTGGCGGAAAACCTAAATTCGCACTCATTTTGTTGCTTTTTTCGCTACCGGACGTCATAAATACGGTTAAATAGGTGAACCAGATTCAATGCCGGGAGTTATATCATGCGCGCAGTACTCTTCGCTTTTGCCATCGCCTGCCTCTTTTCCGCAGGCTCTTCCGGTCAACCCGCGAAAACTCCCGATCCGCGTGAAAAATTGCGTGCGTTTCACGACCTCATCGGCGTATGGAACGGAACCGGCACCCCAATCGGCACGCGTGCCGAGATCCAGCGCGGGTTCTGGACCGAAAAAATGACCTGGGGCTGGCAGTTCAAAAACGGCGATGCCTGGATTCAGATCGATTTCGAAAAAAGCAAAAACTTCATCGCTGGCGAACTACGTGTCGTCCCCGGTAAAGATCAATTCGCCCTCACGCTGACCACGCCCGCCAAGGAAAAACAGACCTACCTCGGCACGCTGAGTGACAAAGTCTTGGCGCTTGAACGTATTGAAAACAAGGACGCGCATCGGCTCGTCTTTACCTTCCTACACTCCAATCGATTTCTCTATCGTTACGAAATTCGCGCCGACGGCAGGCCTCTGCCTTCCAAAAAATGGTCGGTCGGCGCCACCAAAGATGGCGAGTCATTCGCCGTCGGCAGCGGCGGACCGGAATGCATCGTCTCCGGCGGCAAAGGCACGTCCGCTGTCAGTTACCTCGGCAAGACCTACTACGTCTGCTGCAGCGGCTGCCGAGACGAATTCGTCGCCAATCCCGCAAAGTACGTGGCCGAATACGAAGCCAAATTGAAAAGCAAGAAGAAATAGCCGTCTCTTTGCATTCTCGCTGTTTTTCTTACACTACACAGCTGTCCGGCGAACCGAATCCTTCGGCGTCCGAGTGCGGCACGCAGCATGAGAATCCTCTTTATCGGCGATATCGTTGGCCAGCCCGGCATGGAGGCGGTGCGCCGCCATCTGCCTAAACTCATCGCCGACGAATCGCTCGACTTTGTCATCGCCAATGCCGAGAACGCATGCAGCGGCTCGGGCCTGACGCCGAAGCAATTCCGCCAGCTCCGGTCGATGGGCGTCGATGCGATCACCATGGGCGACCATATCTACAAGCGAAGCGAGATCATCTCTGTTTTGACATCGGAAGACCGCATCTGCAAACCCGCGAACTTTCCCGCATCGGCGCCCGGGGCCAACTTCGTACTCGCGCCGGCGCGTGACGGCACGCCCGTGGCGGCGTTCTGCCTCTTGGGCCGAACCTTCATGCGTCCCGTGGATTGCCCGTTTCAGGCAGCCGAGCGCGTGTTGAAAGAAATCGGCACAAAGGCGAAGGTCATCATCGCCGACATGCATGCCGAGGCGACATCGGACAAATATTTGATGGGTCATTTTCTCAAAGGCCGGGCCAGCGCCGTGCTGGGCACGCACACCCACGTGCCGACTGCCGACGAGCAACTCCTGGGTGGCACGGCGTACATCAGTGACGTAGGCATGACGGGACCGTACGACAGCATCCTCGGGCGACGCATTGATCGCGTGCTGGCGCACAACTTGAATTTCGTGCCAACGCCTTTTGACGTCGCCGACGGCGACCCGCGCTTGGCCGGCGCGATCGTCGAAATCGACCCCGCAACCGGCTCCGCTCATTCCATCCGCCGCGTCATGTTGCGCGAGGGAAGTTAGCGTTGCGGAAATAATGAAAAAAGCCCCGGCCGATAGTGTCGGTCGGAGCTTTGTCGGAGCATGACGGCAATTTCAGCTACAGCCGCTGGTGGCGCCGCAGCTGTCGCATTTGCAGCAGGCGCCGCTGCGCACCAGCGTTAGCTGGCCGCACTCGGAGCAGGGGTCGCCCTCATAGCCTTTGAGGCGTGCGAGTCGAACTTTTTCGGTCGTTACCGTTTGCGTGGCGGTTGCCGTACCGGCCCCGTTACTGTGACCGTGGCCGTTTCCGTTGCCATTTCCCTTCACCGGTTTGATATGTTCGCTGCGCGGCGTGATGAACGCCTTGGTCGCCGATTTGGCGCGCAGATCGACCATGCGCTCTTCCATCAGCTCTTCGTCTTCGAAGTCGGGTTCGTCTTCTTCGCCTCGGCTCATGGCATCGCCGCGGATATCCTCGGGATTGACGTGGGCGAGTTCATGTCGGCCGAGGTAGGTGATTGCCAGTTCGCGGAAGATGTAGTCGATGATCGACGTCGTCATCTTGATATGCGGGTTGCCCGACACCACGCCGTTCGGCTCGAAGCGGGTGAACAGGAACGCATCGAGGAACTCTTCAAGCGGCACACCATGCTGCATGCCGAGCGAGACGGCGATGGCGAAGCAGTTGGTCATGCTGCGGAAGGCGGCGCCTTCCTTGTGCATGTCGATAAAGATTTCGCCGAGCGTGCCGTCGTTGTATTCGCCGGTGCGCAGGTAAATCTTGTGATTGCCGATGCGGGCCTTTTGCGTGTACCCGGCTCGGCGATCCGGCAGTCGGCGGCGCCGCGCGAGGTAGCGATGCACGATGCGTTCGGAAATCTGCACCGGCTCGGCCTTGGTTTCCGTCTGTACCGATGTCTCGCCGTCGCCGTCGGCGATCGTATTGAGCGGCTGGCTGAGTTTAGATCCGTCGCGGTAAAGGGCGTTGGCCTTGATCATCAGCTGCCAGCTGAGTTTGTAGGCGTTCTTCACGTCCTCGATCGTTGCCGAGTGCGGCATGTTGATCGTCTTGCTGATCGCGCCGGAGATGAACGGCTGCGATGCCGCCATCATGCGGATATGCGATTCGGCGGAGAGGAAGCGCTGGCCTGTCTTGCCGCAGCGGTTGGCGCAATCGAAGACGGGGTAATGCTCAAGCTTAAGATGCGGCGCGCCTTCGATGGTCATCGTGCCGCACACGTGGTTGTTGGCTTCGGCAATTTGCTCCTTGGAGAAGCCGAGGGTGGCGAGCAGGTTGAAGCCGAATGCGGTGTACTGCTCTTCCTTGATGTTGATTTTCTTGAGGAAGTCTTCACCGACGGTCCAGCGATTGAAGACGAAGTTCAGATCGAACGCGCCGGGCAGCTGGCTTTCGATGCGTTGAAGGAGTTCGTCGGTGAAGCCCTTGGCCTTGAGGCTGGCGCGGTTGATGAACGGGCAGCCTTCAAGAGAACCGGTGCCTTTGCAATATTTGACGATCTCGTCGATCTGCTGCGACGAATAGCCGAGCCGATCGAGTGCGGGCGGGATCGAGGCGTTGATGATCTTGAAGTACCCGCCGCCGGCAAGCTTCTTGAACTTGACGAGGGCGAAGTCAGGTTCGACGCCCGTGGTGTCGCAATCCATGACAAGGGCGATCGTGCCGGTGGGCGCGATGCAAGTGACCTGGGCGTTGCGATAGCCGTGGCGTTCGCCGAGTTGCACCATGAGGTCGGATTCTTCGCGGGCGGCGTGCAAGAGGTAATCGGGGCAGTAGCGTTCGTCGATGCCCACGGGACAGATCGTGAGATTCTCATACTCGCTGTTCGGTGCGTTGTACGCCGCCTTGCGATGATTGCGCACGACGCGCAACATCGGCTCGCGATTGGCTTCAAAGCGAACGAACGGTCCGACCGCGTTGGCGATCTCCGCGGACATCGCATAGGAAGCTGCGTGCATCAGCGCGGTGATGGCGCCGCACTGGGCTCGGCCCTCGTGCGAATCATACGGGATGCCCTGAACCATGAGCAATGAGCCGAGGTTCGCGTAACCCAGGCCGAGCGTGCGATAGTCGAACGATTTCTGTGCAACCGGCTCACTGGGGAACTGGGCCATGTACACGGAGATTTCGAGCGTCAGCGTCCACAACCGCGTGGCGTGGCGGAACGATTCGACATCGAAGCGATGCGTGGTGTAGTCGTAAAACTTGAGCAGGTTGAGCGAGGCGAGGTTGCAGGCCGTGTCGTCGAGGAACATGTACTCGGAGCACGGGTTCGACGCATTAATCCGGCCATCGACGGGGCAGGTGTGCCATTCGTTGATCGTCGTGTCGAACTGCAAACCGGGGTCGGCGCACGACCAGGCGGCGTAGCTGATCTCGTCCCACAGTTCGCGGGCCTTCAGCGTCTTACGCGGCTTCGGTTCACGATTTTCGCGGCGCGCCTTCTCTTTCTCGGTCCGCCAGTAGAGGTTCCACGGGCCATCGTTTTCCACGGCCTGCATGAAGGTTGTCGTCACGCGAACGGAGTTGTTGCTGTTCTGACCGGCAACGGACAGGTAGGCCTTCGAGTTCCAATCGGTGTCGTATTCCTCGACGCGCGCATCGGTCACGCCTTGCTTCGCCAGCTGGATCATGCGTTCGCAGTAGTTGGCGGGCACGAGGTCGGCCGCGGCTTCCAGGAGCGCTCGGCGGAGGTCGGTGTTCTTCTTGCGGTCGAAGCGTTCTTCAACGTTCTCCCAGCCGTGGCAGGATTTCAAAATCGCGTTCAGATGCCGATTCAGCATCTTCGAGCCCGTGACGAGCGCGGCAACCTTTTGCTCTTCGATGACCTTCCAGTTGACGAATTCCTCGATGTCGGGATGATCGAGATCGAGCACGACCATCTTGGCGGCGCGGCGAGTCGTGCCGCCCGATTTGATCGCGCCGGCGGCGCGGTCGCCGATCTTGAGGAAGCTCATGAGGCCCGACGACTTCCCGCCGCCGGAGAGCGGTTCGCCCTCGCCGCGCAGGTTCGAGAAGTTGGAACCCGTGCCCGAGCCGTACTTGAAGATGCGTGCCTCGCGAACCCAGAGGTCCATGATGCCGCCTTCGTTGACGAGATCGTCGTTGATGGACTGGATGAAACAAGCGTGCGGGGCAGGGCGTTCATAGGCGCTGGTGGCGCGATTCATTTTGGCAGTGCCGCCATCGACATAGAAATGGCCCTGCGGCGGGCCTTCGATACCGTAGGCCCAGTGAAGGCCGGTGTTGAACCACTGGGGCGAGTTCGGCGCGGCCATCTGGCGGGCGAGCATCACGCGCATCTCGTCGTAATAGG
>CAZAFH010000130.1:0-20753 GCA_964484265.1 uncultured Singulisphaera sp. | reverse complement strand
CCCGGCGTTCTCGCCTTTGAAGCGTTTTCCTACGCCCTGCGAAGCGCAATCCTCAAATCGCCAACCCTTCGTAGCTCCTTCCACACCTGACTTTCGAGCCACTCTCGATACAGCTGCGCTACACCATCAGTCCGATCCACACCGTGAATTGCGATCAGTCCATGCGGTGCGAGATGCTTGCTCCAAGTCTCGACATCTCGCACCATCACCTGAGAGTCACCGCCGATGACAAGAAGCCGAATGGGTCCCTTCCATGTTTCAGCGACCTCGGTAGTATTCCCCACGCGAATGTCAACCCAATCGCGAAGGCCGCGTTTCTGTAAATTCATGATGAAAGCCGGCAGGGTCGTGCGAGAATCGACAGTGGCCACACTGCCGTCTTGTGGAGGCTCCGGAACGCTTTGAAACGAACCCACCGCCACCACTTTTTCACGCTGAGTTGCCCGCGCTCCAGCGGCTAGCCAGCAGGTCGAACGGCCAAAGAGGCTGCCAATCACGACAATCGCTCCCGGTCCTATTCCGTCTCTCGCGAATTGGTAGAGAGCCATCCCTTCAAGCGGCGTAAGAGAACCTTGAACATCCTCGAATCGGCTCCGAAGTTCATCGAACACGCCCACCGCATCAAGGGCGCTCGCGATCGATTTCGAGGCATCTTGCCCGATTCGCATCGACTTCGTCACGGCGACACGGGCATTCACCGATTCTTGATACTGCCGCTGCGCGACACTCGCGTTACTATCGGCCTCATCGAACGCCGGGCGTAGGAACACAAGGTTCCCGTTCACGACGCGCGAACGGTCGAGGAACAGGTGCAAGTGATTTCCTGCCTGGACCCAGTATTTCAAGAATTTGTCCGGGATATGAATGCCGTTGAACCACCGGCCCAGCGCCACGCGAAGCATGATGTCCTCGCCGCCCGATTTGCCCCGAAATGCCTGACCCTCTGGAAAGCCGCCAATCAAATCGACTGCGCCCTTGCGCACCATGAGATTGGACGGACTGGAGCCGATGACCGCATGCATCTGCACAGGGTGAACTTCGCGGTCGCAGTTCACGAGCGCGATCCCGAAGGTAACCCAGGCAAGGTCGTGGCGGCTTTCAAGGATCGGCGCCACCGTGTTGAAGCATCCTGGTGCGTATTCGTCGTCGGCATCGAGAAAGCAGACATACTTCCCCGACGCACGCCGCAATCCTTCGTTGCGCGCGGCAGCCGGCCCGGCGTTCGTCGCCTGTTGAATGAACTGTATGTTAGAATTTTCGGCGGCAAGCGTGCGCGCTACGGCAGCCGAGTCATCAGTGGAGCCGTCGTCCACGATCACGATTTCGACTCCGTAGTGCTCCTGGGCGTCGATAGATCGCACGGCGCGAGCGAGAAATTCGCCCGCATTGAAGCATGGAACAATCACGGAGACGCGAACAAGGGAATTCATGGACGCGGACCTGGGTCTTGCCTGCTGTATTCTTTCACTTCACTGAACGACGCACCGAGCCGATCGTTCAGTTTCTTCTTTACCAGAGCACGCCGATCGTTGGTCTGATAGACCGAACGCGCCAATGCCACGAAATCGACGCCGAAATCCTGAACGCGCTCGTACTCCCGGATACGATTCTCGATATCCCAGAGCTGTTCGTTGATTCCCTTCAATTCAAGGATCAGCGCATCGACGCCCGCCGAGGCGGCGATCGTTTCACGCTTCGTTCGCTCCACCACCGAGAGTTCCTCACGGACGTTTCGAAGTTTTTCTGGATCGGAAACACGCTCGGATTTAATTTGCAGAATCGTCCATTTATCGAGTAACTCGCCCGGACTTACCTCCAATATCACTTTGGTCGATCTGGCTTCAAGGAGGCGCACGATCTCGTCGCGCATGCGTTCAAACACCGGCCGCCACTTGCCGAATTCGTTCTGGCGGAAGAGCCGCATCGTCGGATACCAGGGCGAATCATCGACGTCGAGCATCCAGCGCCAGTCGGCGAGCGTCGAGAGCGCAACCCACACCGGCAGCCCCAAAGCACCAGCGAGATGCGCGAGTGAAGAATCGCAGGTGATGACCAAATCAAGGGATTGCATCACCGCGGCGGTCTCTTGGAACGCTCCAGTTTTTTCGTCAAGATCAGCACCTAGATCAACAATCGAAAATCGTGCCGTGGCCATCTGCTCGCAACCCGTTCCCTTCTGCAAGCTATAGAGTTTTACTCCGGGCAGATCGGCCAGGATCCGAAACCAGTGCAGCGGAAACGATCGGTGGCGATCCCACCGGTGCTTCGGATTGCCTTGCCAGGCAATGCCAATCTTGAAGTGCGACGATCCATGGAGTTCTTCTCGCCATCGTTGCGTCAACTCCGTATCTGCCGTGAGGTACGGCGTCTCACAGGGCACCGCCGAGAGTTTCGTTTGACACAGGAACGGCAGGCTCATCAGGGGAGCGTGGCAATCAAACTCCGACGGCAACGTCGGTCCTTCCGCGACCACGCGATCAACGCCAACAGCCTTGGCAAGCAGAGGCAGCAATTTCTCCTGACACTCCACCCACACGACGGCGCCGCGTTTCTTTAGAAGTGAGGCATACCGAACGAATTGCAGCGTGTCGCCAAGGCCTTGTTCACACCACAGCAGGATCGTCTTGCCCGCAAGGTCCGACCCGTCCCAGCGTGGCTGGGGCAGAGTGCGATTCCTGGTTCCATTCTTTTTCCAGCGCGATTCGTATTCGGCCCAGCCGCGATCATAATCTCCTTGAGTCAACAGCGACAACGATCGGTTCCAGTTCGCGTTGACATAGTCCCGCTGGAGGCGAAGGGCCATCTCATAGGATGCCAGCGCCGCTTCCATTCGGCCCAGCGCGGACAACGCATTGCCGCGGTTCACGTGAACCTTGGCATCAAGCGGATTCAAACGCAACGCGGCATCGGCAGCTGCGATCGCTTCTTCAAATCGCCCGACATCGGCAAGCGCAAGGCAAAGATTGTTGTGGAACTCCGATTGATTGGGCGCCAGGCGGATGGCCTGTTCCAAACATGACAATCCCTCCTCCGCCCGCCGCTCATTCACCAACAGGAGTCCCATGCTGGAGAGTGCGTCCACGTAGTCAGGTCGATGCTCGATGGCACGCTGAAAACACCGCAATGCCTCGACCGGCTGGCGGCGTTCCGTGTAGGCGATGGCGAGGTTGCAATGCGCTTCGGAGTAGTCGGGTTGAAGATTCGCCGCCTCCTGATAACACGCAAAGGCCTCGTCACGTTTGCCCTGCTGCGTCAACGCGACACCAAGATTGTTGTGGGCCTTGGCGAACTGTGGACGAAGCTCGATCGCCTGCCGGAATTTTGCGATCGCTTCGTCGAGTTTGTTCTGGCGCGCCAGGGCGATTCCAAGGTGCGTCAGCGAATCGACGTTTTCCGGGGACAACGCCAGCGCGCACATGAATCCGTCGGCAGCATCGGCAAGCTTGTTCTGCGCCATGCATACCTGGCCCAGCTGGTGCCAGGCCGCCGCATGATTGGCGTCCTGCTGGATGATGCGCCGATACTGCACCTCCGCGTCGGCAAAACGCATGGCCTGGTGCAATCTTTGCGCTTCCTGAAATATCTCACTGATGTCGGGCATGGCAATCAGGCATTCGTCGCAAGGTAGGAGATGATGCGACGGTCCGTGTCTTGTGCCAGCGTCGACGCTCCGTGACTGAATGTCCGTGTTCCAAAATGATGAATGAAGAGATCGCGGCAACACGCCAGGGTAAATCCTGCCTGCCGGGTCTTGACGCTTAATATATCCGTGTCAAACAGACTCAGGTCGGCCCATTTCTCCAGATTCGGCAAGCCGATCCGGTCCAGAACCGCTTTTTTCAGCAGTAAACAGAAGCCGCCGAGTCGATCGGTTTCCAACCATTTTCCCTTGTTCTTCTCGCGATGCTGGTTCGCATATTCCTGAACAGCGACAACGTCCACAAGATCCTTCGGCAGTGCCAGTCCGCGCGATGTTTTCATTTGCTTCGCCTTGATTCGGTACGGCACCATCTCCACTAGCTGAGGCGGTGCGGCATAATTCGACATCGGGCCGACCATGCCAAACGTCGCCGAAAGATTGGCGAGGTTTGTCAGTTGCGTCAGCCAGCCATTCGTGACAATGGTGTCGTTGTTCAACAGCACCAGATACTCGCCGCGCGCTAGCTGAATCGCCTGTTTGCAGGCGTCGCGGACTCCTAAATCCGCCGGCGAACGCACGATCTCGACACGGTGTGGACATGCAGCCTGCACGCCGCTGAGATACTCGGTCGTGCCATCGAGCGAACCGATGTCCAGAAAGATCAATTCGATCGGCGGTCTGGAGTATTTCAGAATACTCGGCACGCAGAGTTTGGTGTATTCGATCATGCCGCAGCAGGGGATCAGCAGCGAAACCAGCGGCGAATTCGACGTGGCGGATATATCAGCTTTGCTTACCATCACATAACTCCTCGACCTTCGTGTGAATTCCCGGCATACCTCACGCGTGTGAAGGCTTTTCGACTTCGTCTTTCTTGGCATGCCGACTGACCAGATTGATCAGCAATAGATACTCCTGCTGATGCCGCAGGCCCACTTGCTGCACCACTTCCTGCAACTTTTGCAGCAAGCGGTCGCGGTATTCTCCCGTCTTGTCGAGCGCCATCGCCTCGGCAATCATCAAGAGCGATGCCGGGAAGTTCTTTTCGCGGACGTGACACCAGGCCAAATTGTACCGGGCCCGTACATCGGATTCATTCACGGCAATGGCTCGCGCATAGGCCGAGCGGGCTTCTTCCACGCGGCCGAACTCGAAGAGTCCGTCGCCGAGCGTGTTCCACAGCTCCGCCGAACAGGTCGGGTTCAAGCTTAACGCCATCTTCGCCATGTCGATGCCGGCTTTCAGGTCGCGCAGCGAGAACGTGAGAAACATGCTGATTTCGCTGAGCAAGACCCAGTTGCGCGGCTGCCGTTCCAGGGCCTGGTTGTAGTAGGTCGCCGCCAGTTCGAAGCGGCCCGCCTTGGCACACGCCCGAGCATGCTGAATCGGCTCGTGCAACCGCTGGTAGGCGGCACTGTTGAACTGTTTCCAGAACGAGATCACGACGTTGTAGACCTGTTTCGGGCACAGGAGACGCGAATGAATGCCGCCCGCCTCGGCTTTCGGCTCGATCCATTCGCCTTTGCCGGGCTGAGCAAAGTAGGCCTGGAGCAGCGGGAAATTGACGCCGACGAAGGTGGCGAGGCTGAAACGCTGATGCTCGAATTCGTCGTCGCGCGACATCTGTGTCTGGCCGTAATCGTTGATGAGAATGAAGCCGTCTTCCGCGATGAGGCCAAGCAGGCGTTCAAGCGAATGAATGGCGCCATGACTGACTAGCAGACGCTTGCTGAAGTTTTTCCCATAGTCGAGAGCGAACTTGCCGTAGGGAATCTTGTCGATCTCGACGGGCCGGTAATCATATTCGGAGGCGAACAACCCGTAGACTTCGAGCAGTTCCTCTTTGGCAAGCGCGTCGTTCGATTTGGCACGCGCGGCCAGTTGCTCGACCGACATGTCCGTGAAGTCTTCGAGCTTCACATTGCGCGCGACACAGGTGCGGACGTGCAGTTCTTTGATGGTATCGCCATCGATTTGCAGCACGGACGCTGGCAGGCAATCGAGCAGGTAGTTCAGAAATACCGCTCGAAACGGCCGATCCTTGCGCGGATGGTTCACAAAGGAGACGTCGTAGGGCAGTTCCTTGTCGGGCGTCATGGCATCGACGACGCGGAGCCGATACCGGCCCGGATGTTGCGCGAGAACGCCGTGCCGAATGACATCCTGGAGCATTCGCTCGGAGCGGTCGGCGGCGACATAGGTGAGCCGGTCGTAGTAGTCTTTGCCGGATTTTTCGCACAGTTCCTGAAAATGATCGAGAAAGAACCGGGCAAACAGGCCGACGCCGATACCGAGTTCAAGAACGTGAATATCGGGTTCGAGCGTGCCGGCCTGGTCGGCTTCGAGGAGCGACGTGAAGAAGACCTCGGCGACGTTACGCGACAGGTTGCCGTCGTTGTTGACGACAAACGGCACGGGCGACGCATCGGAGATGAACGCCTTGTTTCCTCTTGCGCGGAGATATTCCTGGCCGAGTTCCCATTCGAGCGAGGTAGAGAGCGGCACGAAATCCTGCACGATGGCGCGGCTGTCCTGGGCATTGGTCAGAATCTGTTCGGCGATGGTCTTGGCAGCGGGAAACTTGGCAGCATTCTTGTCCGCTTCGGTGCGCGAGAGGGCCATTGGGCGAACCTCCAAGGAGAGACGGCTGAAGGATACTTAATTAATCGTCGCCGAAACGCCTGCCGGATTCAAGGTGCGTTGTGAGGATTTTTCGGAGATTTTTGGAAATGAGGAGAAGGCGTACGAGCGGTCAAGGCCCTACGAAGTGCGAAAATCCTGTTGTTGACGCGGAAAATGCAGCCGCCGGTCGGAATCCCCCTCAGGCTCAAGAATCGCGCCAGATGCACTGCCGCCTTTGGGATTTTACGTCGCGGGGACCCGCGTCTTCGAGCCTCGCGACGAAAAACCCCGACGGAATCAGTGCTGCGGGGGCGGTATCGGCAATCTCGCTGCAGCTGCACGAAGAGCGGTAACAGACCCAATACCTGCGTAGCTTGTAGTTTTTTTTCGCTAATCCTGTGCAATAACCTGATAAGGATCGAATTGCATTGAAAATCACACTCCAGATGCAATGCGTTATCATGCCGCAGTCTTACAAATCAGAAAGTCCTTGCCTGAAATCCGAGCCCCGGCCCCCGGACAGGGAGAGCGGAGAGCCTTAGGCATTAATCTCTCACTTGACAATCTCATCCGTTTTTGTACAATCCCATCCAAATTGCTTGTCGATTGTGATTTCCCCCTTTTTTTCGGAGGCGGCGTCATGGTTCGGCTGGTACGGATACCAACCTCAGAATG
Source organism: uncultured Singulisphaera sp. (assembly GCA_964484265.1). Classification (GTDB taxonomy): domain Bacteria; phylum Planctomycetota; class Planctomycetia; order Gemmatales; family Gemmataceae; genus SIAQ01. The sequence goes on along the minus strand of CAZAFH010000130.1, from coordinate 13,816 downwards.
GATTGAGCCTGCAAGGATGCCCCATGAATCAACGCCAGTAGTCATCGACTGGAAGCACATCGATGATAAAATAGCGGAGTTATGCGCTGTACGCACTCCTGATGGTCGCTTCAAAGACATGGCTACTCGTGAGGAAGTCGCAAGGCTTTCTCAAGAGAGACAAAAGCTTGGCGCCACGCTGTTCGCAGAGCTACTGGCAACTCTTGTTGGCGATCCGGCAACAACGCCTAAAGGGCTAGAAATTGAAAAAGCAACATTGGAGTTCCAGCACGGGTCAAATTACACAAACAGGGTCGAAGCAAGAATCGAATTCGCCAACGGAGAAAGAATCGAACTTCACCACGGAGGTGGCACGTTCGTCCCTCATCAATGGCAGTTAATGTCGAATACGGGGTGGGCTGGGAAGGGGACCAGGGAGTTTTTTACATCTAATGTCCAATTGCGCGAAATAGCTGAAAAGCACCGAGAAAGGCTCCTAGCGATCTCAGCGGAAAAGGCCTCTAGGGGAGAACGATCTCGATAAATGTCTGGAATCAGGTTTGAGATGTTCTCTTCAAGATGTTTTTAAGCAGGCCCACCCCTTCTTCCTTAAATCTTGGCATCTTGTCGCGAACCGTAAACGAACGGTCGCATGGGGATAAATCTCTCGGAGTTTCGCCACTCTTATCGTTGGCGAGTACGTCAGGCCCAATTCTTGTTAACCAACGATTACGAATCTGCCATACTCGACCAATCCATCTAAGCCAACCCCTAGAATTCAGGTCGTAGTACTTGATGCCAGATCGCCAGAGGAAGTTATAATTAGATATTTCTTCGGTCGAGTCTGGCGCCAGCGATTTCAACTCATCGTATAATACCATTTCGATTTCTGTGTAAGGGCTTATGTCTTCACTTTTCGAAGCTAAAAGGGCTGTCCGGACGTCGCCTTCCACTATCGTTCGCACTGGCAGTCCGATTCCCTCTTGCAGCCTCGCAAGGTTCGATCGCGTACTACACAATAAGTCAATCGCTCGTTCTCCCAAACGAGGCGACCTACTTCCTTTACCCATCGCTAGAAACCAATCCCCACGCACGCAATAATGCCCGGGCAATCGCATTTGAACAAGACTTCCGTCGTTGTATTCTTGATCACATGCGGTCGAATAGTAATGTCGGGCAGCTGTCGCATTTTTCAAAGCACGACGCGGCACTAAATCCACGTTTTGCATTGATAGGCCACCTACATGTTGAAACACAAGACATAGCGCAAAAAAAAGATCGGATTCCATACACGGATACCTAGTCAGCATCTCGTGCAGAGAGCAATTGTCCCGCGCGTTCATATGCCTGACTCGGCAGAACGTTTTCGTGAATTCTGTATCAAATTTAGTCCAACTAGCGTCGCCTTTGATGTTGGCTTTTATTCTCCTGCGAACTAAGGAGAGCCACACTTCCAACACAAAACATGACAACACTTCGATGGTTCGCAGGTCAACATCGAACGAGCGCTCGCCAGCCGGAGTGATCATCTCGCAAACTTTCAGAAAAGCTTCCCAAGAAATGGTCGCTGACAGGTCGCCTTCCTCAATCTTTCCACTCGGACGCCCTTTGCCCTTTGACCTATGCAAGTTTTTTCCAGTTTTAATGTCGTAGAATGTCAGTGCATTCCAGGTGTTTTCCACCGTAATTCCCAAGTTTCCAGCCCCTTCATCGGCTGGAATGCGAAATAATTCACCAGGATTTTCCGTCATTGCCGCCAACCAAGTATTTCGATTCGCCAACAAGAATCCAAAGTCCCACAAGTACGGACATTTATCAATCGTTATAGGCAATTTGAAATATTTGCTGTAATCATTGCCAAATACGTCGAACGACCTCCATCGCTCAACTTCGGAGGAATTGGTTCTCGCTAAGGCATGAAGCCGATAGGGGTCCTCGATCTCTCTAACAGTTGGGTCTCCAGCCCCAACCTGAGCTATCATGAACTCCGTCAAATCGAAAAGCGACTGATGGGTTTCAGACCAAAATTCATCTACCTGCATGACAAGCGTGTGATCCATTCGAACGTTATCTTGCAAATAAGCGTAATCTCTCAGGAGTTCGTATCCAGGCGGATCCACGATTGACATCACATCTTCATCTGCGACCGAATGAAAAAGTTCCTCAAGTAGCGGCTTCATTCCGTGAAAATAGGTGCTTGATTCACCGTACAGCTTCACTTTTAGCGGAACGCGCTCTATTCGCCCTTCGGTCTCCAACCCCGAATACATCTCAAAATGAGGATCAACGACGACTCGTTCGTTATGATAAGCATCTTCGCGACGACCTTCTTGCACCAATACGACAGGCCGCAATTCGTATGTCGTAGACGGAAGGGACGCGGAGGTCGGCGGAGCCGAAGTAATTGCCACTCGCCGTTCGCCTGAGAATGGAACGACCCAGGTATAAATGTGTTGACTTGTTAGTGTTCTTAGCTGCGTATCCGCGTCGATTGACGGTGAAAGTGGAATCCCGGGCTCAGTATCAATGAATAAGGTCGTGATTCCTTCTCGCTTGAAGAAATGTACGAAGTAAGGGAGCAATAGGTGATCTTCTGTTGCCTCGGGATAGGCCTTCTTAATAAGGTTCCAATCGTCCACAACCAGCCGTATTCTTCGACACGCGAGGCGTATGTTGTCGTCGGCATCGTTGTCCGCTGCCTTGACAAAAGCTCCCTCCTCTAATAGGCGGATTTGTGCCTCTCTGATAACGCTCGTAACTAGATGGATGGCGCCTTCCGCAGTGAGATGATGCACTTCCAAGCGGCGGCAGATTAACCGATTCTTAGACACACGTGTCCAAATGGCGTTCGGATCCTGTCCACTGCCTCCCAATTTTTCGAGCTCGTCAATCCAGTCCTTCTCGTGGCCCAAATGAACAAGACACTCACGAAGAAGCACGGATGAATCCATTGGCAGAGTCGTTAGCAACACCGCGATCCCTCCGCCTTTCCCCAATTCCATGTGGTTGTGCTTGCTCAGATCCTTTTTCTCTATGTGACTGATACTTAAAAAACACTCCGCCACCGCGCGTGAAAGAAAAGCACGCCCTACTCGACTTTTATAAGTCGTCAGTGGGCCTATAAGGGCATTCACGGAGCCGCCGATTAGCCCTCTCGGGTGCTCAGGCTCCTTTTTCGGAGAAAACTCTGCGCGAAGAATACCGCCGAGCCCCAGTGCAGCAATTTCTCCCCCTTGACCGCCTGCTGAGCTCAACGGTCCGCTTATTACCTTCGGCAAAAGGCGATCTAAATACGGAATTCCGAAACTAAATACCTCCTGTTGATCTGGATTGATCTGTGGATTCTGGCCCTTTCGGCGTTCTAGTAGTTCGCGACTAAGAGAGTGGACAGATCGCAGAATGTGGATGTAGGCTAATGGATTCTTTTCCTCAATCAATACCTCCGGATCATCGGGATTTGTGTCACGGCCGGTCGTTGACCCAGTTCCTTTGCGGATAACAATATCATGTTGTCCGCGAACGTGCTGATGCCCCCGAGCTTTTTCAATTTCGACCGACCTACGAGAATAAGTTCCCGTAGTCACGGTTCGCAACCGCATCACGACGTCCGTTACATATTGTGAGTCCAGATGCTCTCCGGCTTTCGGTTCCTCGACCACATAAACGATGTGACATTTTCCTTTCGCCGCGCGAATTAGTTGAGCGATCCGTGTTCGTCCGGCTCGGATCTCACCAAAGCTATCAGGGCCCCCAGGAACAGGCTCGAGGCCCTCCACGGCATCTATTACGAGCAAGTGTGGATCATTCTTTGGGTGCGGCAATACACTCACTAATCGCTGGAGAAAAAGCCAGTCATCCCCCGTTGTTTGCGTTTCAGAATCAATAAAGGTTACCGAGTCTTTCTGTGGAATGTCCTCTAGCAGCATATCAGGAAGTTCGCGATGATCAGCACTGCTTCGTCCAAATGGCTGCATACATTCTAGAAGCAGATCGTCCGGAAACGACTCGTACCATGCGGCAAAATTAGCTGCCTTCGCAAATCGCGGTAATACATCTAATCTCTTCTTTGGTTTACCGAGGCCGAAGTCCAACCAAGTCTGATTTGCACGCTTGAAGGACAGATCGGTCGAAAAATAGATTACCCTAATAGGTTGGTCTTTTGTGGAGGCGCGATACGACGAAGCCAAGTGAAGCGCCAAGATCGATTTTCCACAACCGTCAGGGCCAAGAATGCAAACGCTTGTCCGTTCGTCTTTTTGAACGTCAATTCCCCCGAACTCGTCGATTGAGATAGAAGACGATCGCGACAAGAGTTTGTCAAGCTCGATAATTCCGAAACGCAAAGGCGTGCTATACTGCTGATTCGCCACGTTATGCTCCTCGAAGATCATATTCCAAAGCGGCTTTCAAGAACCTGCTCCGCATGGTATTTTTTTCTCCTTCATCCGCCAACCCGGCGTGTCTCTCCCACTCTTTCCATAACTGTTGAGCAAAATAATAGCGCCCGAACGCATAATCTCGTGTACTGGCATCCTTTGAATTGGTAGGCGGGGAAAAGGGAAGAAGAGAAGCCAAGCCATCGCTGACCAAAGTCGCAATTGCCAGGGGTGTTCTCGTCCAAATTGCCGGAACGACTCCTTCTAGTCTTTTCTCTCCCTCTATAACGTTGATTCTTTCTAAGTGAACAAGAGCGAATATTCGCTGTGCAAAATACCCTTTCGTCGCAGGTTTGTCCGCATTTACAGCCATAAGCATTCTTGACATCGTTTCAGTAATGCTGGAGGCGTGCGTAGTGGCGATCACAAAGTGACCCGTTCCTGCAAAATCGAATATTGGCCCCCATTCTTCCAGCGTTCGAACTTCCCCCACATATACGATCTGCGGTGTTTGACGAAGCGCGTCAGTCAGGACTTCAAGCAATCCAGAGGTGTCCCTTCCTTTTTCACGCTGCGTAAAGTCAATATTCCAGCTCTTTAAGAGTTCCCAAGCTAGATTCATGCATGAAGGTTGCGACGGATTCAACGACGAACTGACAAGAGGGCATTCCGCGGGATCTTCATAAGTTAATATGTGCGGCGTACGCTTTTGTTTCTTTTTCACCAATTGTTCAATGAGAGTCCAGATTAGCTGTCGAACAATTGAGCTCTTCCCGCAATTCGTCTGACCAGCGATTACTAATATCCCTTTTGGCGGCAGGCTTCCTGCATCGGTAAATGTCAGTCGATTGGACAGTTTAGCCGCGATTTCCGTGTAATCTCCGAAGGCCTTGGAGGTCTCCAACTTGAAGAAATTCTTGCTACCTTCGGGCAACTCGAATTTGCACTCCTCAGTAGCAGTCTCTCTCTTTCGTGCAGCGTTCTCAGTTCTACTGCCCGATTTTTCCTTATGAAGGATGCGCACCGTCATGCTTACGAGTTGACCGCGACTGCAGAGGCAAATCAATGCACGTCCAATCTTCGACGTTTCACTTTCTTCCTCTGTTAGTTTAATGGTCTCAGCAACACTAAAAATTTCTTTTTCTGACTGATTCACCAGCTTATTTCCGCCCGCCGGAATTTGGTATATTTTACTCATGAAGGAATTCGCAGCAATCCAGCCATTACAGAAAGTTCGCCAGTTTTTTTCTTCGTCCACTGGAAAAAAAATGGTGAAATCGTCGTCTTCGGGAATTCGGTTTTGGCAAGTAAATGTAGGGATTTCCGTGGGCATTGGAAAATATTAGCTCGTTTGATGGATGGAACCGCGATTACGGTGTTGTTTATCCTGATTAGAAAACTACGAAATCCATGAAGAGTAGGCCAGTTCAAATAATGATTTTTCTTGAACGGACATCTCTGCTTTAATGTCGAGTCCATCTCCTCTGAATTCCAGTGATAGCGATTTTGGATAGGCTATACTTTTCAGGCCTCTTGGGGACATCACGCTGTTTTTTTTGTGGTATCAAATTTAGGTCGTGTCTGGTATACCCCTGATGTTTCCAGCGAAATGAAGACGCTCCAACCCCCTCGCCTGGCCGATAACGTCTGCGAGTTCCGGCATCAAACACACTCACTCGGCTCGCTCGCTGGGCGGCTTGGGATGGGGATAACGATCGCCGTCGCTCGGGTCGTGTGCGAGCGAATCTTCCGTCAGCCAACGGTCTGTAGCGGGATCAAAGCATCGTGCCCGGTTGTATTCCAGCCCGACCTCTGTGTCTAACTCGCGGCCGGGCCATGCGAAATCGCCGCTCGGAGTCTCGCTCACAGAAGAGATCCTCTCATCGAGACCGTCACAAAACTGTGCGATTCGGTTTCGCGTTTCTGGCCTTTGAACTTCTTTCGCGATCATCGACATGACCGGTTCCTTTCTGAATAGGGTTCGGAAAATGTCGGCCATCCCTGCGAGCCTAACTGACACGGTTCAGGCCGATTGTTCATATAACTCTACGAATCCATTATCTCGGGGAAACGCCTTATGCATGCTCTCTACAACGCCTTTCTGCTCACCCTTGCCGCGGCCACGGATCGCGAGTTGGCCCGGCATGTCGAATTCCTCAAGGCTGAGAATCGCATTCTTCGCGGCAAACTGCCGAAACGCATCGCCATCTCAACCGCCGAACGCCAACGACTTCTCTCGCTCGGAAAACTCACCGGCGATGCCATCAAACATCTCGTCACCATCGTGTCGCCGCGTACGTTCATGCGCTGGCTCAGCGATGAATCGAAAACCGCCAAGACACCGAACCCGGTATCTCCCGGTCGCCCCAAAATTGAAACCGATACCCGCGAACTCGTACTTCGCCTGGCGCGCGAAAACGGCTGGGGCTACACACGCATTCTCGGCGAACTTCGCAAGCTCGGTGTCACCAACATCTCGCGTTCGACTGTCGTCAATATTCTACGCAGCGCGGGCATTGACCCCAGCCCCGAACGCGCCAATGGCCGCTGGCACACCTTCATTCGCGAGCACCTGGCCACCCTCTGGGCCTGCGACTTTTTCACGAAGAAAATCTGGACCACCGCCGGTCTTGTCGATTGCTACGTGCTCTTCTTCATCCACCTCGGCACGCGCCGCGTCATCGTTACCGGCATGTCCGCACATCCCGACTCGGCATGGGTAGCCCAACAAGCCCGCAACTTCAACGTGCTGGCCGACGTGAAGCCGACGCACCTCATCCACGATCTCGACACCAAATTCACCCAGCAATTCGACGAGATCCTCGGCGGTGACGGAGCCGAGATCGTCAAAGTCGGTCCTCTCGCTCCGAACCTGAACGCCCATGCGGAACGCTGGGTTCTATCGATCAAGTCCGAGTGTCTCGACCATTTCATCGTCTTCGGCGAAGACCACCTTCGGCATCTGGCAACGGAGTACCTGGCACATTACAACGGAGAACGGCCACATCAGGGCCTGGAAAATGTGCCGTTGTCCGAACCGCATGAATCGCTCAAGGACGGCGAGGTCCTGTGCTTCGAGCGTCTCGGCGGACGCCTCAAGCACTACGAACGCAAGGCTGCTTGAACGCCGCGTTTCGGCAAACGAATTCGAGCTTATCGCGGCTTCCCAAAACAATCGCTGGCGCTGATTCCCTGCGCGGCCGGGCCATTTTCGCCTCGAACGCCTTTCGTTGTGAACGTCCTTTCACTTTTGCCCTGCAATCACGTTGAGGCAGTTCCATCCGTTTCGCGGCGGTTTTTCCATGGCAATGGCAGTGTCAACATATTTGCACAGGACGCATCGGCTGTTGGCCAAGCGCTTTTGCACTTTTCCGGCCTTTTTTTGCACTTTTGGGGGGTGTTGGCCAACAAGCCGGGGGAAGGGTATAGGGAATTGCATGCAGATTATTTTGCCAAAAACAAAAAAACGCCTCGCAACCGACTTTGCAATCCCCTCTGCCAGCGCGTTACGATGGAGGAAAAAAACATCTCCGAGTACCTCGGCGGACGCCTCAAGAACTACGAACGCATGGCTGCTTGAACGCCACGTTTCGGCAAACGAATTCGCGCTAAAAGCGGCTTCCCGAAACTACCGCTGGCGATGATTCCCTGCGCGGCCGGGCTATTTTCGCCTCGAACGCCTTTCGTTAGGAACGTCCTTTCACTTTTGCCCTGCAATCACGTTGAGGCAGTTCCATCCGTTTCGCGGCGGTTTTTCCATGGCAATGGTAGTGTCAACATATTTGCACAGGACGGCTGATTCCCTGCGCGGCCGGGCCATTTTCGCCTCGAACGCCTTTCGTTGTGAACGTCCTTTCACTTTTGCCCTGCAATCACGTTGAGGCAGTTCCATCCGTTTCGCGGCGGTTTTTCCATGGCAATGGCAGTGTCAACATATTTGCACAGGACGCTTAGTTCGTTTATTCGTTTCCTCGTAGCCGGTTCTGGACCTGGCTGAAGATTTCAGCCCAGGTCGTGTAACATTTCCATCAATGCGGAAACTCGGATGAAAAAAGCTGAGGGAAAGGGTGGTCAAGGCAGGGTGGTAGGCTACCCTGGCTTGTGTTCTTGATTGGGACTACATGCCCGGCCCACCGCTCTTAAGAACGTCCCCACTCTGTTGACATATCAGAATCCAAGGTGAGCCTGTAAGCTCACCATGCGTCCAAATTAGCCACGTCCGCAGTTTTTCAATGACATAAGGCTTTTCCAACGACCAACCTTTTCTCTCAGCCTCCTGTGCTGCAATATCCAGCGCTTGCAAACATGTAATGCGAGGCTGGGGAATCAACAACAAAGCTCTTAGGAGCCGGAGGAGACAGCTCATAGGCATTCCTCCGGCTACTTGTTAAGAAGCTGGTCACTTAGTTTATACGCACCATACGATGAGCCCCCGACAACGATAATGTAACCGCCACCCTCCAAGGCGATTCGGGTGACTGATAGCCCGTAAGCACCGTTTAATGGGAACGCCAAACCTTGCCGCAAGCTTCCTGTGGCATACGTCTGTGCTGCGGCTTCTTCAAGGTATTTCAAGAGGTGCGAGTTCTGATACCCCCAGACCCTGGGTTCTACTCTGAGAGCCGAGCCACCAATCGGAGTAAGCCAGCGATGAACGGCCTCATGTCGAACCGTTTCGGTCAAGACCGAGCCGGTTAATCCGTTCTGGATGGTAATCTCGCCTGTCCGCAGATTTGTTGCACCCCTCCAGTTAGCCCGAAGTTGGCCGTAGGACCACGGCACATTTGGCATACTTAGCCCGCCGGTCCCACCGCCACCAACACTTCCCGCCGTTACAGTTCCTCTTGGAGCTTTCGCCCCCTTCGGCATCATCACTAGCACGCCGACTGCCGCCGTCAATCCCGTTGCTACCTGCCCGCCGTGTTTTCCCGCGACCGGGTCAAGCGACACCACAACGGCATCGACATACTGCCCAGCTCCCAACCATTTTGCCGAGTGGACTAATGGCCCGAAAATTGGGCCTGGCTCATCCCACATGGCTTTTACGCCGAAGGCCACCTGTGCATTTGCGGCCCCGGAGAAATCACCCTTTAGAACCATCCCTCCCGTGTTTCCAGTATGTTTTCCGAGAGCGGAACCACCTTCAACTATCAATACCAACGGGCCGGCCGGACTATACCTCATCGAGTCGACAAGTGCTTCTTGTTGAACTTTGAACGCGGGAGTGGGGAACGCCGAGGATGCCGGCGCATACTGTTTTTGTTCGGCCAACGATTTTAGCAGCTTCTCCTCAACAGTCTCCTGATAAATAAGTGACGGTGCTTTATCAACAGGCTCAAATACTCCCTGCTTGACCATTTTCTCATAAAATCGTTGAGATTCAGATTTCTTTACTACTGGAGCTTCCATGTTCCAGAGATAGTTGTAAAGGTCATCAACACCATCCAATCCGCTCGGATCCACGCTCGTCGTCGCCCTATTGTTCACATACCGGTACAGATTCGTATCCCCCGCATCAAACCCCTGCGGATCTTGCGTCATCCAGCGACCCGTCGTTGGGTCGTACCACCGCGCCCGGTTATACTGCAAGCCCGTCTCGACGTCGTACTCGCGGCCGGTCCATGCGTAGTCGCCGCGTTTGGTGGCGTCGGTCTCGCCGGGGAGGATGTTGCCGAAGCCGTCGTAAGCGAGGCTGTCGATCACGCCGCCGGTGCTGTTCAGGATCGTGCGGACCGATTTTTGGAAGTCGGTCAGCGACCAGCGAACCTCGGTCGTGCCGCCGACGTCCACACGGCCGAGCGGATCATCGATGCGGTCGGAATAGAGATAGCGAGTTGCCAAAGAACTGCCGTCGATCTTCGCGAGAACATCAAAATTCTCGCGGCCCACCAGGCCATTCGACTTCGCAGGGTTCCAGCCATCGAGAACGTAAGACAAATCCTCATCGCCAACGTTATCGCCGTCGGAATCGATCTCCTTGCGAACGAGCAGCCCAAACGCATTATAGCTGTAGTCGGCGTCGTACTCAAGCACTCTTGATGCTGTGTTGTCCGACCAGCGCTGTACTTCGGTGAGGTGGTTGGACACGTCGTAGTGGTATTCCCAGACGACGCCCGTGGTTTGGTTCTCGGCGGAGATGACGTTGCCGTTGTTGTCGTGATTGTATCCCCACGTGCCATCGGAGTAGATGCGGTTGCCAGCCGTGGTGGAGTAGCCGGTATCGGTGCGGTTGCCGGTCTCGTCGTAGGTGTGGGTGATCGTGCCGTCATTGGTTAACTGGTTCGCATCATCGTAGCCATAGGTGGTGACCGACGTGGAGCTATTCTGGATATCGGTCTTGCCGGCGAGGTTGCCGTCGGCGCCGTAGTCGTAGGTGTATTGCGAGATGAAGGTGCCCGTGCCGGAGGTGGCGAGGATGCGCGTCGTGCGGCCCGCGTTGTCGTACTCGAACACGCTCGTGCCGACGCGGTTTGTGCGTGCAATGTCGCTGAACCGCACCTGGTCTGTATTCCAACCCTCGGCATTATTGGTGAACTCAACGCGCATCTCCTTGCCCTGGCCGGCGTAGGTGCGAGTGACCAGGTAATTGTTCTTATCGTAGGTGGACGTCTCCGTGCCGCCGAGGCTGTCGATGACGCTCGTGCGGCGGCCGATGCTGTCGTATGCCATGCTCAGCGCCACGCCGAACGGCTCGGCGACCTGCGTGAGGCGATCGATGTCGTTGTAGCTCAACGTATACCCGCCGACGCCGTTGTACGCCAGCGAGAGCTGGCCCAGCCCGTTGTACGTGAACGTGCCATCCGGACTGGTGAGCTGTCGGCCCTCGCCATCGAAGGTGTAGCTGAGCGTCGCCCCGTTCGGCGTGATGCGCTGGATGACGCGGTGTTCGCCGTCGAAGGTCTGCGTCGTGATGTTGGAATTCGCATCGAGGATTTGCGTCGCATCGCCGACGTCATCGCGGTAATAGGTCGTGGTGTTGTACCCGGTCGCATCGGTCATCGAAACGAGCCGATTGGCGGCATCGTAGGAATACAACGTCGTGCCATCATTCGGATCGATGACGGCGGTTTTGTTCCCTGCCGGATCGTATTCGTACGAGGTGGTATGCCCGCCCATATCGACCGAAGCAACAAGCCGGCCCACGAGGTCGTAGCCCTGCTTGGTCGAGCGATTGGTGCCATCGACCAGCTCGGTGACGCGGTTCATCACGTCGTACTTGGTTTGCGTGGTGTGCCCGTCGGCGTCTTGCGTCTTGGTCACGTGGCCCATGCCGTCGTACCACATGGACGAAGCATTGCTGTAGGCGTCCAGCGTCTTGGTGACTCGGCCCGCGGCGTCGTACACCATCTGCGTGGTGTAGCCCGCCTGGTTGGTGGCGGTGGTGGGCATGCCGGAGGCGTCGTAAGCCTGTAGCGTGCTGAAGCCGCCGGGCAGATCGGTCTGAGTGACGTGGTTGGCGTAGTCGTAGTGGAAGGAGGTGGTGTGGCCCGTGCCGTTGACGGAGACGGTCGCCCTGCCGCCGTCGTCGTAGTAGGTTTGCATGGTGTTGCCGGCGCGGTCCATGGTCCAGGTGGTGCGGCCGACTTTGTCGTAGTTGGTGTAGTTGGCGTCGCCGTTGAAGTCGCTGGCGTAGATGGTGCGGCCGTTGCCGTCGTAATAGGTATTGGCTTCGTAGGCGTTGGCGTTGGTGACGGCGGTGACGCGGTGGTTGCCGTCGAACTCCTGGATGGTGGTTTTGCCTTCGGGATCGATGATGCGCGTGGCATCGCCGCCCGGGGTGCGGAGGTACTGGGTGGTGTGGTAGTTGGCGTCGGTGACGAGAGTGAGCCGGCCGGCGGCGTCGTAGTCGCTCCAGGTGGGCGAGGATTCGGCGTCGAGGATGAAGGTGAGGCGTTTGTCTTTGTCGTAGTACTGGAGCGTCGTGCCGCCGCCCGCGTCGTAGATGGCGGTGATGTTGTAGGAAGCGTCATACGCGTTGGTAGTGGCATTGCCGTTGGCGTCTTTGGAGACGACGAGTCGGCCGACGGAGTCGTATTCCTGAGTGGTGGAGATGCCCTGGCTGTTGAGCGTTTTGGTGAGGTAGGCGCCGTCGTAGAGTTGCGAGGTCCAGCGGCCGACGGCATCCTCGGTGTAGGTGAGGCGGCGGCTGCTATCGTAGAGGTAGGTGGTGGACTGGCCGAGACCGTTGATGGTGAAGATGACGTTGCGGGCGCCATCATAGACCTGAGTCGTGCCGACGCCGTTCGCGTCGACGACTTTGGTCTGGCGGCCGGCGTCGTCGTAAAAGTAGTTCGTCGATTTGCCGTAGGCGTCGGTGACGCTGGTGAGCCGTTCGCCTTTGAGGTATTCGTAGGTGGTGGAGAAGCCTTCGCCGTCGATGGTTTTGGTGACGTTTTTGTTGTCGTCGTAGTAGGTGAAGCGGGAGTAGCCCTGGCCGTCGACGGTTTCGGTGAGTTGTTTGAGGTGATCGTATTTTTGCAGCGTGGTGGCGCCGTCGGGGTCTTCGGTGCGAGTGACGCGATTGAGGTTGTCGTAGAAGTAAAGGGTCGTGCCGCCGACGGCATCGATCATCTTGGTGGCGTTTTTATTGAGGTCGTACTCATACTGCGTGCCGAAGTTGTTGGGGTCGGTGACGAGGGTGGTGTCGTTGTCGTTGTTGTAGCCGAAGGTGGTTTTCGCGTCATTCGGATCGGTAATGACCGTGAGGCGGGAGCCGGCGTCGAAGCTTTGTAGGCGGGTGAAGCCGCCCTCGACGACCTGGGTGGCCAGACCGCGGGTGTCGTAATCGGACTGGCTGGTGACGCCATCTTGGATCGACGTGTGCATCAGGCCGGAAGCGAGGTAGGAGCTGGTGCTCGTGCTGCCGCCGGGAGTGGACTTTCCGACGAGGTTGTTGTTGGCATCGTAGGCGTAGTTCGAGGTAAAGCCGCCGTACACCGACGCAGTGACATTGCCGTGGGCGTTGTAGCTGATAAATTCGGTGGTTGCTTCGTCGGCCTGCTCGATAAGGCGTTTGTTCGCATCGTAGGTGTACGAAGTCCAATCGAAGAAGGGATCGACGGCGAGAACCATGCGACCGGCGTCCCACGCGTAGGTGGAGGTGTAGCCTTCGGCATCTTGCGACCAGGTGAGCTGGCCGAGCAAGTCGTATTCGTAGTCGAGTTCGAGATAGCCGCTGAGCTTGTATTCGCGCACGGCGGTGACTCGGTCGTAGAATGTGCCATCGCGAAGGTAATCGGTGTAGCCGCCGTCGGCGTCGGTAACGGAAGCGACCTGACCGAAGGCGTCGTAGGTGTAAGTGGTGGCGTCGCCGTCGAAGTTGGCGGCGATGGAGACAAGACCCGAGGCGGTGTAGGACCAGGTCTGATCGTCGCCCGAGGGAAGTTCGTAGTTCAGGACGCGGCCGTATTCGTCGAGGTTGTAGTAGGACGTATTCGACAGGCCGTCGGTGAGAGTGGCTT
>CAZAFH010000129.1:0-20793 GCA_964484265.1 uncultured Singulisphaera sp. | reverse complement strand
ACACATCGGTTTCAGACGTTTGACAAGGTATCAATCCTGGCCGCGTGAAGTATAACTATTGTGCATTTTGCGATTTAGCAAGCTATAGTAGTCATGACTTGCATCAAGCCCTCGCCTACCCCTTATTCGTGCTCACTATTGTGAGCGGAGTACATCCCGTGAAACGTCGTATTCGCTTGCGTGGCATCAACGGTGACGTCGAAGGCAAAACGTGGGAATCCGATACGATTCTCCGGGCAGGCCGATTGGCCACGCTGGAAATTGTCCTCGAAGATTCCTCTGTCAGCCGGCGCCATGCCGAAATCCGCTCCACCGACAACGGGTGGCGCGTCCGCGATCTCGGCAGCACGAACGGCACCTTTCTCAACGGCGCAAAGCTCGGCCCCGGCGAATCACCCGTTCGGGCTCACGATATCATCCGTTTCGGCAATGTGACCGTCGTCGTGGACCTGATTAAGGACGCCAAGGAAAAAGACGAAAACGCCAACCAAATCGAAAACATGCACGTTGCCGCCGTGGGCAATCAAAGTTGGGAAGACGCTTTCAGCTTTCCGTTTGAGCGAGAAAAGGCATTTCAGCCCGGCCATCAGCTGCAAGCGCTGCTGCGAGCAGGTCATCATCTGGTACACCTGGAAAGCGAAGAAGAACTTCTCCGTACGATCCTGGCGGATGCCGTCAGCACGCTGCAAGCTCAACGCGGCGCGATCGTCCTTGCCGAGACGCCTGAAGGATCACTGCGTCTTCGCGCTCTCGACACCGGAAACAATCAAATCGCGAGCCGCACTGCTTTTAGCCAAAGCCTGGCGAATCGCTGCTTCTCAAATGGCCAATCGATTCTCTGCTGCAGCGTGGATGAGGATCCCGAACTGCTCGGCGCGAAGAGCATCGCCGAGGGAACAATGTCGTCGGTCCTTTGCGTCGTGTTGCGCACGCCGCGAAAGAAGCTTGGCGTCCTCCACCTCGACCGCGGCCCGCTCGACGAACCGTTCACCGCGGAAGACATGAAACTCGCCGATGCCCTCGCCGCCCACGTGTCGGCAGGCATCGAAAGCGCCCAACTCCTGCGCCGGCAGCGGGAGCTTTTCTACGCCACCGTTTCGATGCTCGCTCAGGCGGTCGAAATGCGCGACGAGTACACCTATGGCCACACGATGCGCGTCACCGAATATTCGACGCTGTTGGCAACGCATCTGGAATTGTCGCCGAAAGAGATGCACCTGATCCGCATCGGCACGCCGCTGCACGACATCGGCAAGATCGGCATCGACGACGCGATCCTGCGTAAACCGAGCAAGCTGACCTCCGTCGAATTCGAAATCATGAAGACGCACACCGTCAAAGGCGCCAAGATTCTCGAGCAAGTCACCGAACTTTCCGACGTCATTCCGATCGTCCGCTCCCATCACGAACGATGGGACGGCGGCGGGTACCCTGACGGCCTGGCGGGCGAAAAAATCGACCGCCTGGCACGCGTCGTCGCCGTCGCCGACGCCTTCGACGCCATGACTTCCGATCGTCCCTACCGCAAAGGCATGCCCGTCGAGGCCGCATTCTCCGAAATCCAAAAAAACCTCGGCCGACAGTTCGATCCTGAAATCGGCGCGGCTTTCATGGCCATCAAACAACGCATCATTCAAGAAATGAGTTCGGAAACGAAGAAAATCCAAATGAACGCGCTGGGCACGATGCGCCTCGCCTGCGTGTGACAGGGTGGCACAGACATTCCTGTCTGTGCCAAAACACACAAACACTGCTTACCAATACCGGATACGCCACCAGTCGTGACCCGTCGGGTTGCGGTGGAACCACCAGTGTCCGTCATCCCACGTCAAACTCACCGATCGCCACCCCAACGGCACACGCGGAAACGGATACATCGGGCCGATGAACGGCCATTGCTCGTAAGGATACGCATTCGGATAAGCCACGCGCGACAAGTTGTTGTAAGGGGCATACGTCGGCCAGGCGTACGGCGGCAGCGGCGGAGGCTGCATCGCCGGATTCGGGCCTTGCGGGGCTTGAAAAATCGGCGTTGGCTCGGGCAGCTGACCATCGATTCGGTCATTCAATTTCGGCCCTTTCAAATCCGGCCCCGGCGCCGGACCAGGCAACGGCTGCATCACAGGCGCCTGCGCCATCTGGATCGGCATCATGACCGGAATCGGCGGGCGAACCTGAATCCAATCATGCACCGTGCCGATCCCGGGAAAGGTTCGGAGCAGCTGAATGACCTTGTCGTGCTGCGCTTCACTGGCAACATCGCCGTACAATTCGATGTTGTTCCCAAATGCGATGACCTGAATCCGATACTGTGACAGCTGTCCGCTCTCGCGAAACATGCGCGCGATGGCATCCGCGAACACCGGATTCGGTGCCGGCATCGTTGCCGAGACCTGGATCAAAGTCTTCGGCGGTTCGATGCCGCTCGGGTTTTTCGGTACCGATCGGAAACCCTGTGCCTGGGCGGCTGATGCCGTCAGCAACGCCAGAACCGTTCCCACGGCATGGAGGTGAATTGCTCGCATACATTTCTCCGTAAACGCGCTCGAAGCGGGCCTTTCCTCTACAATCGCCATCGCCGATACAAAACGCGCTTCCGTTTGCGGAATCAGCGCCAGGTTCCGCACCTAGGCGGCCGCACAATCGCTGCAAGCCGCGCGCAAGGCGGCACGGGTTGCCTCGTTCCATTCGCGCAAGGCTCGCCAATCGTCACAACCCCACCTCGGCAAAGCTCCAGGCACCCAATGGTGTCGCGAAAATGGATTCGCCCAACCGATACCATTTTTGAGATAAGCGTTTGTCGTTGGAGTGCGCCTGCTAGTTGACACTTGCGCGAACCCTGTCTATACTTGATTTGTCACTATCGAACACGCACCCGTAGCTCAACTGGATAGAGCATCGGTCTACGGAACCGAAGGTTATTGGTTCGAATCCAATCGGGTGTAGTCAGGCTTTTTTCTCACCTTTCCGTTCCCGACTTATTCTAAAGCAAATTCGATAATCGACGGTGCGGCTTGATTTCGCTGCCCCCTTTTCAGTAAACTCTATCTCCGCTTCGACCGTTTTGCCTCACAACATCGGAGGGAATTAAATGAAACGCTTACCGTTCCTTGGACTGCTCTTCGGACTATCGCTTCTTGCCTATTGCGGGATGCTGTTTGCATCCGAAGCGAATGAGCTTCGGAAGAAGGCACTGGCTATCAAAAAGGAAGCGGCCTTGCTCGCTGAAAGAGGAAACACGGAAGAAGCCGAACATCTCTTCAGAGAGGCGAAAAGACTCTTTGTGACCGCCGATCAGCTTGATTCGAAGGAATCCTACAAGCACGCGGATCAGCTGCGGAAAAAGCTGCAGGATCTCCAGGCCATGGAACGAAAGCTGCGCGAGACCAAAATCCCCGAGGCAGCACGGGCTGAAATCCGCGAAAACATTATTCGCACGCAACGCGAGCTTGATATGATTCAGATGCACGCGAAAATCACTGTTCGTCCCGAATTTCGCGAACATGCCGAGAAACTGGATGTAGCAACTCGGCGGATCCATCACCTTCGCGTCGCGGCCCAAAATCTCAAAATGGCCGAGGCGAACGACCTCGCGGCCGAACTCATGAAAAGAGCCGAGGCGATGGAGCGCGAGGTGCACGAAGCGAGAAAACGATTGACGGCGGAAATACAGAAGGCCCGAGGCCCCGAACCTGGCGAGGACATCGTGCGGGAATTACGTGCCGAGGTGGAACGGCTTCGCGCGGAAGTGAGGGAACTTCGCCAGCGACTCGAGAGACGCTGAACGCAATCACGCCCGCGGCCGAAAGCCTGGGATTCTCACCACGGAGACCACAGAGAGCACAGAGAGAATTCCTACGGAAAATCGGAAGACCATGAAAATCACTCTGTAATGTTCTCTATCAGAAGATCAACGTCATTAATTGTCCCTTTTCAATTCCTTCGAATTCCTCCGTGTTCTCGGTGTCCTCCTCTGTGGTGAGAAAAGCATGCTAGTCCGTGACGTCACGTTTTAATGTGCGTGTTTCAACGCCGACATGATCGCCTCGAGAATATCATCGTGCTCTGCCATGGCGCCAATGCCGACGTCGTCGCAGGCGAGTTTTTTTTCGATCGGCGCGACAAGCCGAAGGGCCGGGCCGAGGTCTGCTTGAATTTGCTCGAGGTGGCGAGTCGTGGCGGGGTGTTCCCACATGAGCGTATTCATGGCGGGCGCGATGACGATGGGCCGCGTGCGATCCCAGGCGCGATAGACACACGTCAGGCAATTATCGGTGATGCCCAGCGCGAGTTTCGCCAGGGTATTTGCATCGCACGGAGCGATCACGAGCAGATCGGCCCAGCGGCGCAGTTCGATATGCAGCACGGGATCGCCGCGTTGGTAGGCGGCGCCTGGCCATTCGTCTTCATCGAGAGTCACGACGCTTTTCTCGCGCTCATCAGTGGACGTTTTCGCAATCTCAGCCGGATTGAAAAAGTAACACGCCGATCGAGTGGCGACGATACGCACGTCATGCCCGGTCCTACGCAGATCGTTGAACAGGTTCGGCGTGTAAATCGCGGCGACGGACCCCGTGACGCCTAGCAGAACCTTAGCCATGGCGTGCTCTCACTTCGATGGAGTCGAGGATAGCGCCCGCAAGTTCGGCACGCACGACCTTTCGATAATCGTCCCCGCACCCTACGAGCGCCCAGTCGCCGGCGTCCTCAAGCGTATTGGCGACCATCAGGTCGGCGGCGGAGAGCTTTCGCGAACTTTCGGCGATTCGCATCAGTTCCGACTCACTCACTTCCACTTCGAGCTTGAACTTCACCAGGACGCCCGTGAACTTCCAATCCGTGCGGATCTTGTCAACCAATTTCGGAGCACGCACCATGCGCAGCCAAAGTTCGGGTTCGTCGCTCTTGACCTTTCCCGCCGAGCGATCCACCATGGTCGGCTCGCCCTTTTCAGCGCGCCAGATGTCAGCCTGGAACGTCGTCCCAGGGGCCGGAGCGAAAACGCCGGCCGAGTGATAATCGTTGACCGCGGCGCAATGCACGATCGCGTCAAACCGGCGAGTGGTGATGTCGGTCGTCATCCGTTCGGCGAGATCTTCGAAGGTGCGATAGAGCAGGCAGCGCCAGCGCGAGGCGTCAAACGTCTCACCCGCGAGAACCTCTGGATGCGAGGTCACGAAGGTCACGCCATGCCCGCGGCGATAGGCTTCCATCGCGATGTTCGCGCCGGTTCGGCCGGTGAAGATATTGGTGACACAACGCACGCGATCGATGGGCGTCTGAGTGTTTCCCGCAGTGATAAACAGCTCCATGTGCGCTCTCGAGAGTCGGTGAATTTGATAGTATCCTATAGGAAAAACTGCTTGACTCGCCCGCTAAATTCGCGCAATATGATACTGCCTTCTCCGCATTTTTTGAGTGCCAACATGACTAAACGACTAGCTCAATCTCAGGCTGCGTTCACGCTCATTGAATTGTTGGTGGTTATTGCGATTATCGCAATTTTGATCGCACTGCTTGTGCCTGGCGTCCAGAAGGTGCGCGAGGCGGCGGCGCGCACGCAATGCGGCAATAACCTGAAACAGCTCGGACTGGCGGTGCTGGCGTATGAAAACGCCAATAAGCGCCTGCCGCCCGCGGGGCGAGGCTATGGCTGGTGCCGGTCCATTGCTGGCTATCCGGGCGATGCGAAGATCACCAATCAGAACGGGCTGACGCTTCTGCTTCCTTACATCGATCAACAGCCGATCGATTCGATGTTGAAGCGCAGCCAGGCGTTCGCTAATACCGTTTCCAACACCTGGAGTTCAACCTATTGGCCAGCGGGAAGCAACCCGGCAGACACCGGCGGCTCATTACAAGGCGATGCAACAACTAATGGCAACGGCGCACTCATGGCGCAGCCGATGGCTGTCTTTCGCTGCCCCAGCGAGAACGGCAGCCCGATCATTCCAGCAGGAACCGCCTATGGCCCTGGAGGTGCGCTCACCGGCATGAAGACGAACTACGACTTCATCGTTCGCGAGTGGGAATACACCCGGTGCAACACCTGGATCAAGGACGGCACTCAGCGCTACATGTTCGGCCAAAACTCCGACTGCCCAATATCCCAGGTCACCGACGGCATGAGCAATACCTTCATGCTTGGTGAATCGCTATTCACCATCTACAACGGCATGTGCAATGCCTGGGGTTATCGTGCGTGGGTCATGATCGGCATCGATCCCGCGGGGTGGAATTCCACCATCAACGACTGGAACTGGACGCCCGGATCCGGCACGCCGATCACGCCGACCGTCGGGCGACTCGGCAGCTGGTCTTACCCCGGCAGTCTCCATCCAGGCGGTTGCCATTTCGCCATGGGCGACGGAACTGTGAGATTTGTCGTTGAGTCGATCGCGAAAGCACGTCTCGACGAGATGGCAACCATTTCTGGCAACACGACAGCGACGATTGATTGATTCTAGGTTTTCCCTTCGAGCATTCGAGCTACCGATATGCCGTTTTTCATCCGCTGTCTTGGTCTTGGCGTTCTGGCATTGGCCGCCGTCGGCTGCGCAAAGCCGGGACCGCCCCTCACCGAAGTGAAGGGGACGCTCTCGCTCGACGGCAAACCGCTGGATGGCGCCGTGATTCGCTTCAACCCAATTGGCGAAACGCCAGGGCATGGCGGCATTGCCGTGGCCGACTCTGAAGGGAAATACGTCGCGATCGCCGGTGGAACCGACAAACTCCCGGGCCTGCCTGCTGGGGAGTACAAGGTACTCATTACCCGGCAGCGCCGACCTGACGACACGCCGCCCGCCCAGGACGTGCCCGACATCATTTCCGACGCGAAGGAAACGGTGCCGCCGCCCTATTCAAGCTCGCGCGACACGCCATTACGTGCGAAAGTCGGCACAGCGAACGAGACGATCGATTTCCATCTCAAGACGCCGTGAAGTCATTGTTGCCTATCGCCCCCAGCGCTTCGTGATACCCGCGTACGCATCGATTCGGCGGTCGCGAAAGAACGGCCAATTTCGCCGAACGTCTTCCGTTCGTGCGGGGTCGCATCGCGCGATCAAAATCTCGTCGCCTTCGTGCGATCCTTTCGACACAACCACGCCGAAAGGATCGCTGATGAATGACGCGCCCCAGAAATCGATTCCGCCATCGGCTGGCCCCTCGTGCCCGATGCGATTGATGGCAGCGACATAAAGTCCGTTTGCAATGGCGTGCGAACGTTGAATCGTCTCCCAGGCCTGATGCTGCTGCGTGCCGAACTCCGCGCGCTCGCGGGGATGCCAGCCGATGGCCGTCGGGTAGATCAGCACCTGCGCCCCATCCATCGCCGTCAAGCGAGCGCCTTCGGGATACCACTGGTCCCAGCAGACCAAGACGCCGATGCGTGCGAACTTGGTGTCGAATGCGTGAAAGCCCAGATCACCGGGAGTGAAATAATACTTCTCGTAATACAGCGGATCATCCGGAATGTGCATCTTCCGATAAACGCCGGCAATCGAACCGTCGGCATCAAGGATCACCGCCGTGTTGTGATAAATGCCCGGCGCCCGACGTTCGAAGAGCGATGCCACGATCACTTTGCCAAGCGACTTCGCGAGTGCACCCAGCCGATCCGTTGTCGGTCCGGGGATCGGCTCGGCAAAATCGAAAATTGCACAATCGGTTTTTTGGCAGAAGTAGTGCGTCAGAAATAATTCCGGCAAGCAAATAATCTCCGCGCCGCGCCGGCTCGCTTCGGTGATGCGTTCGGCGGCGTGTTCCAAGTTCCGCGCCGGTTTTGAGTCGCATTGCATCTGAATCAAACCGAGTGTGAATGGTGTTTGCATAATTGTCGTTCAGGGAGGTTTGAAAAAAATTCCGTGTCTGCCGCTTGCGGCTTGGCGCTCAGCATGGCGCCTCGCTGAGCGCCAAGCCGCAAGCGGAAAAGACATAATAACGAATATCATCGCCAAGTCGTCATGCTCTATTCTGCGAAGTCACGGCGCATAAAACAACCGAAGCGAATCAACCTTCATGAAAGATTGATTCGCTTCGGTTAGCTGATGTGCCGTGCGATTCGGGGAGGGAAAGCTCCGCGGGCGATTGGGGGGGGAGTGGAGCGTTTCGCCAGGCAAATCGGTATCGGTTAGCTCGAGGCAGACGCCAGCTTGCTGCCGACGGTGGTGAACGTCGAGTTGGCGTTTTGGCCGAGGGTGGTGATTGCCGCGAGGCAAACCACGATGATCAAGGCCAACATGACCGCGTATTCGACAGCCGTCGGGCCGTCTTCACGCTTCGCGAAATCCACAACCCAATTTTTCATGCGAGACAACATTTGCAAATCCTCGTTCTGGTGAAAAATCAACCCTTGCGATGTTTCCGCCCGTCCCTCACAGGCACCGCACAGGATTTGAATCTGCATGAAAAATAGGTTGTACTTTTCGCGTTGTCAAAAATCGGCGAACATTTTTTACAAAATGATTCTGAACGGCACGCGCTCCTGCGCGGCAGTTCTCCACCTTCAAGGAGGAACGTTCGATGGCTCAACTTCGTCCTGCTGTTTTTCTCGATCGTGATGGCACGCTCAATGTCGAGCGGTCCTACATCACGCGCCCCGAAGATCTGCTGCTGCTGCCGAACATCACGCCGGCTATCTTGCGATTGCAGGCTGCGGGCTTTGCGTGTGTTGTCGTCACGAATCAATCGGGCGTGGGCCGGGGCTTGATGTCCGAAGCCGACCTTGATCGCGTGCATGCGGAACTGGCCCGTTTGCTCGCGCTCGACGGCGCGACGCTCGATGGCGTCTATTCCTGCACCTTCGTGCCTTCGAGCAAGGACAAACTTGCGCAGGACCATCCCGATCGCAAGCCCGCGCCGGGCATGCTGCTGCGCGCCGCCCAAGATCTTGGCCTCGACCTTGCAAGTTCGTGGATGGTCGGCGACACGCTGCGCGACATCCTCGCCGGGCAGAACGCCGGCTGTCGCGGTTGCGTCATGGTGCGAACGGGACATGCTATCGAGGAAGCCGAGTTTCACCGCGCCAAACCATTCGCGCTTCTCGATGACCTGTCGGCCGCCGTCGATTGGATTCTGGCGGCGCGCCAAGCCAACGAATAGGCGTGTCTTTCCTAAATCGAATGGGCAACTTGTTTTGCTGGACATTTTGTCGAATCCTGGGTAGGCTAATCTGACTGAATCCCGATACTGTCGCATGCTTGTTTTGCATGCGATCCGACTGCGCCGTTCCCCGTTATCTGGGGCCGATCACATGATGTACGAAGCAAACCCGTTTGAGTGCTCGCGAATCGCCCAGGACCTGCAAATACGCAAGGTCCAGGTCGAGAGCGTGATGGAACTTTTCAACGAGGGGAATACCGTCCCCTTCATCACACGCTATCGCAAAGAGCGGACCGGCGGACTCGACGAGGACGTGATTCGACAAATCCAGGCCCGGCTCAATTCGCTCAAGCAACTCAGCGAACGTAAACAGACGATCCTGAAGAGCATCGAGAACCAGGGCAAGCTCACCGATGCGCTACGCCATGAGATCAATACCGCCGCCACGATTCGGCGCCTCGAAGATCTGTACATGCCGTACAAGCCGAAGAAGAAAAGCCTCGCCGCCGCGGCACGCGAGAAGGGGCTTGAGCCGTTAGCTGTCGCGATCTGGCAAAGCGACAGCGCCGCGGCGAACTTCGATGAATTGTGCGCAGGGCTTGTCAATCCCGAAAAGCAGCTGAATGACGTCGAAGCCGTGAAGACTGGCGTGCAACACATCATCGCCGAGATGATTAATGACGCTGCCGAGGTGCGCGCGCAGGTTCGCCGGGCCCTGTGGAAGACGAGTGGGATCACGTCGGCGAAAAGCGACAAGGTTCCGGAAGGCCGAGGCGCCGAATTCCATCCGTACTTCGAATTCAAGGAAGGCGTCCAAGAAATCCGTCTGCATCGCCTGCTCGCGATCAACCGGGGCGAGAAAGAAGGCGTGCTGAAAGTCAAACTCGACTTCCCATCTGAGATCGTCCGAAATGTTGCTGCCGAGGCGCTGGCCGAAACGCTGTTTCGTGCAGCCGGTCATGGCGAAGCACCGCCCGCGGAAACTCCGGCGCCGACGCCGGAGGGTGACGCGCCGCCCTTGGTCGAAGCGCTAAAACCCGCACCTAAAGCGCCGTTGACGGGCGAACCGCTGTTTCAGGGGCATCCGTATCGGTCGCCTCACGTCGCCTTTCTCACGACATGTTTGCACGACGCACTGGACCGATTGCTGCTGCCGTCGCTCGAGCGGGAAATTCGCGGCGAGTTGACGGATGAAGCCGAGATCCACGCCGTCAAAGTCTTCGCGCACAACATTCGCAGTTTGCTGATGCAGCCGCCGCTTGTTGGCAAACGCGTTCTTGCCGTCGATCCGGGATTTCGCACCGGATGCAAATTGGCCGCACTCGACGAGTTTGGCAATCTACTCGAACATGCGGTAATCTATCCACACGGAGGCGGGCCAGGCGGCGGTCGCCGAGGCAAGGATCGTGACAAAGAAAAGAAACCCGCCGAACCGGCCGCAACTCCTACGGATGCTTCACCTCCAGCTCCATCTGCGGAATCAGCTCCAGTCGAAGCGCCGCCTGCCGCAATCGATGCGCCGACGACGCCGGCCAGCGACCCCGCGCCGGAATCGCCGACGACGGACGCTGGCGTTTCAGACGCGACCCCTGCCCCGGTGGAGACGCCGCCGGCTGCTGCAGAGACTCCCGTCGCCCCAGAACCGCCGCCAATCGACAGGCGAGCCGAGTCCAAGGAAAAAATCACCGAACTCGTCGGCAAGCATCAACTCAACATCATCGCGATTGGAAATGGAACGGCTTGCCGCGAAACGGAAGAAATCATCGCCGAGGTGATCGCCGAGCGGCTGGCGGAGTTGTCGTATGTGATCATCTCCGAGGCCGGGGCGAGTGTTTATTCGGTCAGTCCGCTGGCGAAGGAGGAGTTCGCCAACCTCGACGCTACACTGCGCAGTGCCGCGTCGATTGGCCGGCGTTTGCAAGATCCGCTGAGCGAACTCGTGAAGATCGATCCGCAGAGTTTGGGCGTTGGCCTTTACCAGCACGACATGGGCCGCAAGGAACTGAAGGAATCGCTGGAAGCCGTCGTCGAATCGTGTGTCAATCAAGTGGGCGTCGATCTCAACACGGCCAGTGTACCATTGCTGCGCTACGTTTCCGGCTTGAATCAGATGGTGGCCCGGGAAATCGTGGAAACACGCAAGACGCAAGGCCCGTTCGCCGCCCGCGAACAGTTATTGCAAGTGGCGGGCATGGGCCCGGCTCGCTTTACGCAATGCGCGGGATTCCTGAAAATTCCCGGTTCGCCCAATCCGCTCGATCGCACCTGGATTCACCCGGAAAGCTACAGTAATGCCGAGCGGATTCTCGGAGAACTCGGTTTCGCACCGTCCGCACTTGACGATAAGGCCAAGCAAGAAGAATTACACGCCAAGGCGAAATCGGTCAACGTGATCGAATTGGCAAAGAAACTCGAACTCGGCGAATCCGCCGTGGCCGACATCCTCGAATCCCTCTCAAGGCCAGGTCGTGATCCGCGCGAAGACCTGCCGGCGCCGATCTTCAAAAAGGGCATCCTCAAGCTCGATGACCTGCAGACAGGCATGGAACTCAAGGGAACCGTGCTGAACGTCGTCGATTTCGGCGCGTTCGTCGATATCGGTCTGAAGGAAAGCGGCCTGGTGCATATCAGCCAGCTGGCCAACAAGTATGTCAAAAGCCCCTACGAAGTCGTTTCCGTAAACGATGTCGTGACTGTCTGGGTGCTCAAGATCGACAAGGATAACAACCACGTTTCCCTGACGATGATCAAACCAGGCACGGAACGCAAGCCCATGGAACGCGGCCAAAGACCGCCGCGGCGTGAGGAACAGCCCCGCGTGCAAGAGGGCGAGCAAGCCGCTCGGCCGCAGCATGGTCGAGGCGGCCCGCCGCGTGATCGGCAGCAGGGGCAAGGTCACGGCCGGGATTCGGGGCAGCGTCGTGACGGCGGCCGTCCGCCGCGCGGACGCAGTGGCCCGCCGGGGCAGCGCCGCGACGATCGCCCGGCTGCAGCCGTCGCCGCGCCGGAGAAGCCCGCCTCGCCGCCGCCTCCACCACCACCGCCGCCCAAACCGCGGCGGGAACCGCCAAAGGCGAAGCTCACCCAGGCCGCCATCGAAGGCAAAGCGCCCTTGCGTACACTGAGCGAACTCGCAGCGTTCTTCGCCGCCAAGGACAAGCCAGCCGAGGAGAAACAAGAAAAGCCGCCGGAATCGCCACCGGCGTCGTGAAATGGAATCGAGACTAATCGACGAGCGGGATGTCGAAATTGACTTTGCCGCTCGTGATCGTCACTTTAAGGTTCGAGGTCTCGGCATTGTTGTACCGCACAGGGATTAACGATTTCGGCGGTGCGAACAATTCGGGGCTCATCTTCTTCCCGGCCGCTTCGTATTCCTTGCGAAGTTCCGCAGGCGATTTGTGATCTTTCGGCAGCTGGACTACGGTAACCATTGTTTCGCCAGCCGCAACTCCTTTTACTTCATAGTTTCCGCTCCCGTCGATCGCGGCGTTCACCGGTATGCCGTTTTTTCCGTGGAATACGACCGTCCCGTGCGTGAGTTCCTTGCCCTTGTAAGTCACGCGACCGAATGCGCCGCCCTGTTTCGATCCACAACCGGATACGAACAGAACAACTGTGCAAAAGACAAACAATGCCAAAACTTCAAACCGCGGACGACGCATTCTCAGTGCCTTCCCGTACTAAAACGAAGTATTCGGACTTGATCGGGTGAACCCTGCAATCGCCGATTGTCACGGCAAATCGACAGTCTCATTGCCATTGCGTGATGCAAGGGCCTCGACGATCGAGACCGTGGCGCTGCCAGGCATCAATGCGGTGGCGATGGAGTATTGCAGGAATCGAACCGTGCCGTCTCCGAACGCGACATGAGCACCGCCGCTGTGCTCGCTGTAAAGGGAGTTGAAGGAGCATTCATCGAGTGAGGATTTGTAGTTCTGCATGATGGCCGGATTCGTGCAGGTCCCATTGATGCTGCTGCCGTACATGAGCGACGTGTTCTTCACGTAGGTGTTGCGGTCCATTTCGTAGTTGCCGTCCCACCAGCCCCAAGTCGTGCCAGCCGACGGATACCGTTCGCCGATCATGATCGTGTTGCTCGTTCCGTCGGTTACCACCACCATTTTTACGGGAGGATCCGTCGTTTTGAGAATACCGTCCTGTTTCGGGTTCGTGGATCCAATGATACCAACATACCAACACAACGCAAAACCGCCGTTGGTGAGCGCCTGACCTCGTGAATCGGCCGGGCAACGCATGACAGTGAGTGGCTGAGTGCTCGGAATCGTCGGGAGTTGATCGATGTGCGGGAGAATCGCCCGTATCCAACCGCCCGTCTGGTAATTTGTTGACGTCGGGGCTTGGGTTTGCATCAGCGACGTTTGGTTCAGCGGAAACTGTTTATTGGCATCGTGATAACCGTGGATGCCCAGAGCAAGCTGCTTGAGGTTGTTCGCGCATTGCGTTCGCGACGCCGCCTCGCGCACCTTCTGCACGGCTGGAACAAGCAGACTAATGAGAATAGCAATGATCGCAATTACCACGAGTAATTCGATCAGGGTAAAACCGAAACGCCGCCGAGATGCCATTGGTCAGACTCCAGAAAAAAAGAAATAAGATTATCAAAACAGCACGAAGCGTGCCAAAGAATGACCTCGGATTCAGGAAGCCCACGCAGAGTGGATTAAAACGACCAATATTGGATAAACACGTTGAAGCGTCTCCATTTTTCATTAAATCTCAACAGAATTGCCGTTCGATCCTCCGTCGAACACGACGAAAATCATCTAGATATTGAACGGTTCCATCGTCCGACGAAAATCAGAGCCCGTTCCTTTTTGAAACACCTGCACGGTGCGCAAGCAGAATCTGCCCTGCAAATCAACAAGCACGAAACGAGAAATCGTAGAATTGCTCACGAATCGAAATTTAATTAATGTAAAAATAATGAATTTTTGAGCTGCCTGCAACTTAAATCCTCTGTATTTCCCCTTTTTTCTCAACACCTCGAACGATACCACTTGATCCCGCGAGAGGCTTCGGATATTTCTTCGTCCTGTTAGATGTCGCTCAATGCGCCCCGTGGGAATAACACGTGAAAACGGACGGTTTCTGGATCCTGCTGCTCCTGCTTACGACGAACGGCTGTCACCGCTATCTGGTGGCGACGCCGAACCTGCTGCACGGCCAGGACGCGCGAGCGGTTTTCGCGAAGGTCTCGAAGGAAGGCCAAGTTCCCGATGCCGCCGTCGTGTATGCAACCGACCGCGCCGACGACGGCGAGAGCAAGGACCGCCCGACCTACGGTTACCGCAGGTCCACGGCGCTGGCGTTTGGTGTCGCGCAGGTCCGGCTGAATCCGAGTCCGAGCTGGGAGGAATTGATCGAAGCGAGCACGCGGCCCACTCGCGCGCGGGAATTCGAGCTTCGCCTCGCCAGTGCCAAGGAGACTGGCCAGATTCAGCCGATCATCGAGAAGGCGATCCTCGAATCGAACGGCTCGGACATCACGCGCGTTCTCGCGGAACAAATCGTCGCCCAGCGCAGCCAATTTCAAGCGATGCTAGGAAATCGGCTCGCGCAAACGAACCACAAGGATGTCTTCATTTACATTCACGGCTTCAACAATTCCTTCGAGGACGCCGTTTTTCGTTCCGCCGAGATTTGGCACTTCATGGGCCGAGTCGGCGTGCCGATCGCATATTCTTGGCCTGCGGGATTGGGCGGCATCCGCGGTTACGCCTACGATCGCGAATCGGGCGAGTTCACCGTCACTCATCTTCGGCGATTCCTGAAAATGGTCGCCGAGACGCCTGAAGTCGAGCGCGTCCATCTCATCGCGCATAGCCGCGGCAGCGATGTCGTCATCTCGGCTCTGCGCGAGTTGCACTTGAGCTATCGCGCCGCCCGTATGTCCACGCAGCAACAACTGAAGCTTGAGAACCTCGTGCTCGCGGCGCCGGATGTCGATGAGGACGTCTTCATGCAGCGGTTCGTCGGCGAGAATCTGCTGCAGGCGGCGAAACGCACGACGATCTATGCTTCCGAGCATGATCGCGCGATTGAATTGAGCGATCTCGTCTTCGCCAATCGGCGCCGACTCGGCGTGCTCACGTCGAAAGATTTCACACCGAAAATGAAACGAGCGCTGGCGAAGCTGCCAAATGTCCAATTCATCGAGTGCAAGGTCTCGGGCTTGTCGACGACACATAACTACGTGTTCACGCACCCGGCCGCGCTTTCGGACTTGATTCTGGTGCTGCGCGATCGCCGCGACCCCGGCGCTGCCAACGGGCGTCCGCTACGTCAGCCTGCTGAGGGCGTGTGGGAGTTGACGGACGACTACCTTACTCGCAAATAACCGCAGTAACGAGCCGTCGCGAAAATTCGGTTCGTGCCAATCTCCCGCAAAATAACCGGTTATCCTTACGTTTCTCGGTCGTCTATATAAAATCTCCCCACCAACGTGAAAACCCTTACTCCCGACGAGGCTACGATGATCTCTCGCTTCCGACTTCACTTTTCAGGTTTGTTCGCGGCGGCTTCTACTCTAGTTCTGGCGATTGTCCTGGTTCCCGCTCAGGGGCAGGAAAAGAAGCTCAAGGATCTTCAGTGGTCGCACGCCTTCGATCTCGCCTGCCGAAAATTCGGCGAGGCGGACATCACCAAGGAAACCAAGCGTTGGGGCGTGGAAGCGTTTCGCGACGACAACACCGGACTCGGGGTGTATTTCTCGCAAACCGGCAGCATGGCGATCGGGCCGAACTTCGCCAACGTGACCGCTCCGATCAATCCGAGCAAAGGCCCAAGCTGGCTGACGGGTCTCGACCTGCCCGCGCGCAAGGCAGGGGAAAAGGAATTCACCAAGACCACCAAAATGCACGCCATGGAGGTCTTTCGCGATCCGAATGTCGACAACTGGCTTTTCATCACCGAGCAAGGCAATATCGCTGCCACCACCGGCAAGCTGTTCCCTGGAGCGAGCGGCAAGAATCCGAAATGGGTTCATAGCGTCGATCTCTCCGTCCGCAAGGGCGGCGTCAAGGACTGGAAGGACGCCGAGAAGTTCGGCATCGAAGTCTACCGCGACTCCGGCACGGGCAATCTCGTCTACATCACCCAGCACGGATATGTCGCCATCGTGCCCGAAACGACGGAAGTCAAAGGCGAAGGCAAATCGCCCGAGTGGCTTCACGGTCTCGACCTCTCGTGTCGTCGCTTCAACGAAAAATCGTTCACCAAGGACACACGGAAATACGGTGTCGAGGTCTACAACGATATCACCACGGGCAACCTGATCTTTATCTGCGAGTCCGGCAGCATCGCCGTCGCCCCGGCGGGTGCCAGCGTCAAAGCGCCGACGACAAACGTCAAGGAACCGACCTGGACCCACGGCCTGAACGTCCGTTGCCGCGAATATGGCGAAGCCGAGTTCTCCGACAAGACGCGCGCGTTCGGCGTTGAGGTTTTCCGCGACGAGAATGTCGGCGTGCCGCTTTACGTCAACGAAGTCGGCGTCATCGCGGCGCCGTCGGCGAAGTAAGATTTGTTTCCGTTTAGCCGCTCGCTTTCGGCAAGCGCGGACCAATTGCCTAAAATCAACGAAATTCGTCCGCGCTCGCCCAAGGCGAGTGGCAAAACAAACATCCGCCTCTCGGAATCGTCGTATTCGATGTTCCACTTCGCCGATCTCTCGATATCGTTTGAGCCGGCGTTTCCCGCTCTTAGCGCGGCCGTCGCCGGCGTGTTGGCCGTCGCATTGATCGCACTCACCATCTGGACCTATCTCGGCGTCGCCTCCGTTTCCTGGCGGCGCGTCAGCGTCGTTCTGCTGCTTCGCTTGCTTGCACTTTCGCTGGTCTTCGCCATGATGTTTCGGCCATCATTTGCGATGACGCAACTCGATGGTCTCGAACCAAGCAAACTGCTCGTTCTGTGGGATGTCTCTGCAAGCATGAATCTTAGGGACGTCGAGGGTAAGCCGTCTCGCTGGCAGCACGCCCAGAAGATGTGGGCGGATGCCGAAGTGCAGCAGCGACTTCGCTCTCTCAAGGACGTTAATCAGATCGACATCGTCCAATATCTCGCAGCCGATGCGCTCAAGACGGACGATCCCTCGGCTGAACCCACGGGAAAGCGAACCGACATCGGCGCCTGGCTGCACGAGCTTTGGCAGAAACACAGCCACGAAAAACGCCTGCGCGGAATCGTGGTCCTCAGCGACGGCGCCGACAACGGCACGAAATTCTCAGCCATCGAGAAAGCACGCCCATGGCGCGGCATTGTGCCTATATTCGCACTGGGCCTGGGCGATGCCAAGGCGGCACAACGCAAAGACATCGCCATCGCTGGCGTTCACGCGGAGCCAAGCCTGGTCCCTGCCAAGGGCAAGCTCGTCGTCAAGGCGATCGTGCAGGCTCCTGGTTTCAAGGACGCGCGGGTCCGCGTATCGGCATCGCTCGAAGATTTGACGACCAAGAAAATCTACCCGCTCGCCGAGACTGCGAAGTTCGAAATCAGCCGCGAGCGCGATCTCGATATCGTGCTCTCGGGCGTCGCTCCCGAAATCCCCGGCGAGTACAAGCTCACGGTCACGATCGAGCCGCAACCCGGCGAAGCGAAAGCCGACAACAACAGTGTGTCAACCTATGTGCAGGTGATCCAGGAGAAAATCAACATCCTCTGGATCGACCGAACGCGCGTCTATGAGCCCACGCTGGCCATCCGAACGCTTGCCGGTGAAAAGCGTTTCGACGTGTTCCATTTCACGCCGCCGATCAAGCCGAAGAAAAAGCTCGATCCGCATACGTTCTATCAGTTCAACCTTCGGCATTACAACCTGATCGTGATAGGCGACATCTCGGCCGATCGAGCCGCGGTGGGCGATCCGGGGATCTTCGATACCATCAGCAAGATGGTCGTCGAAAAAAAGACTGGCCTGCTCATGCTCGGCGGCGGCGAGGCATTCGCAAATGGCGGCTGGGACAAGATCGAGGCGATTGCGAGGATCCTGCCAATCGGCCTGGAGACAAAGTCGCCAACCTTCGTCGAGAAGACCGTACGTGCGACGATCGTTCCGGAGGATCTTGGCCCCTACCCCTTCCTGCGGCTCGTTCCTGATAGCAAGGAGAACGACGCGATCTGGCGAATCCATTTCGACAAGCTGGAAGGTTACTCGCCGGTCGGCCCACTGGCGCCCACGGGAACGCTGCTCCTGAAGGGCGACGGCGGCCAACCGCTCCTGGCCGTCGGGCGATCTGGTCTCGGTCGGGTCGCGGCCTTGACCGTCGATTCAACTGCTAGCGTTTGGCTAGGGTCGCCCGAAGCGGCACGTGGCTACCATCGATTTTGGCAGCAGTTCGCCTATTGGCTAGCGCAGCAAGAAGACGACCCAAACCAGCTCTGGATACGCCTCGACAAACGCCGACTCTTGCTTGACGAAGACGAGCAGGTCGGCTTTACTTTCGGCTTGCGCGGCAAATCGGGCAACACCATCAAACAGGCCGACTTCAAAGCGTCGATCGTCGGCCCTGCTGAAAAAGTCGCTCCTGTCACATTCTCCCGCGAAGACGATCATCAGCGCGGCAAGTTCGAACGCTTCACGGAGCCAGGTGAATATCGCTTGAGGATCGAGGGCACGGGCAAAGACACCGACGGCAAAGCGATCGACGCTACATCCAGCGCTCGCTTTCTCGTCGTCGCCGAAAATCTGGAAACCATGTATCCCGCGCCCGATCATGAATTGCTCGCACGACTGGCATCGGCGTCCGGCGGGCAGTTTCAACTCGCGCGCGTCGAGAACCTGACCGCCTATCTCGACCGCATCGCCCAGCAGGCAACCGCCGAGGCCCGCGTTCGGACCGTGCATTGGCCCGACTGGCGACGGCTTCCCAATTCATCGAGCACGCGCGACCAGATCTCGGGCGCGTGGAGCTCGTTCAGCTTCGGCGTGCTGGCCCTGTTCGTGGCATTATTGACAAGCGAATGGCTCTTGCGCAAACGCTGGGGGATGGTGTGACGTTGGAGGTATCATCACCATTGGTATCGTGTATAATTATCAACGGGTCGGAATCTTCGGAGGTGGATTATGCACCTGACGGTTGTCATTGAACCTTTGCCTGGACGAGTTGGTTTCTCGGCACGATTGGCCGCGCCGATCGAGCTTGCAGCCGAGGCGCCGACGGCCGATGAAGCTCAGTCCCGTCTGTCAGCGATGTTGGACGAAAAATTAAAGAGCGGATTGGTCCTACGGGAGATGCCTATCCATTTCGCAAATTCGCCTACGCCGGGTGGATGGCTACCTGACGACGAGCTGACGCGTGAATGGCTACAACATATGCGCGACTACCGGCAGGAATGCGAATCTGCTGACCTTGAGCGAATACAATCCAATGGCGACGAGAGGGATCTTCGGTGAACCTATTCGTCTTGGACACGGATCACTTTTCTCTCTATCTGCTCGGGCATCCGCAAGTCGTTCAGAATGTTGCCTTGAATGCGAATCAGTCATTGGCACTGACGGTGATTACGGTAGAAGAGCAGCTAGCGGGTTGGCAAAGAGCGCTGCGCCAGGCAACGGCAGACCTTCGCCGAGAGAATATTTATCGCCGCCTTGCGGATACGGCTCGGGGATTCGCCGGTTGGACGATTCTGCCATTCTCGATCGCTGCCATGAATCAATCTGCAATCTTCTTGCGTTCCCGACTGAACGTTGGCGGCTTCGATCTGAAAATCGCATCAATCGCGCTTGATTTTCAAGGGACCATAATAACACGAAATGCCCGCGATTTTGGGCGAGTTCCTGGCCTGTCTGTGGCCGATTGGAGTGTTTAGGAAGATACAGAGTACGACCCCAACCGGCGAATCCATAAGAATAGACCAAATTAACGATTTTTTCACCTAGCAACCGGAGCACCATGCAAGCCACCATCACCGGAAAAGCCTATGTCCTCGGCGATAACGTCGATACCGATCAGATCATCCCGGCACAATATCTGACGTTCAATCCTTCCGTGCCCGATGAGTACAAGATGTTCGGCAAATACGCGCTCTCCAGCGTGCCGCCGGCGCAGGCAGGCCTGCCGAAAGGGCATGTGCCGTTCCACACGAAGGATGAATTCGTATCGGACTACACGATCATCGTCGGCGGAAAAAACTTCGGCTGCGGATCCTCGCGCGAGCACGCGCCGATCGCGCTCGATGCAGCCGGCATCAAGTGCGTCGTTGCCGAGTTTTACGCCCGCATCTTTTACCGGAATTCCGTCAACGGCGGTTACATCGTGCCGTTCGAGACCGCAGACCGCCTGTGCGAGCAAATCTGCACCGGCGACGAACTCAAGATCGACACTGCCTCGGGCAAACTGCAAAACCTCACCACGGGCGATACCTGGCAGCTCAAACCGCTCGGCGAGGTCGCGCCAATCATCGATGCCGGCGGGATTTTTTCCTATGCGAAGAAGGTGGGGATGTTGAAGGGGTAGTCCGTACAAGCCCAAGGGTGAGCGCAGCGAACCCTTGGGATATTGCCGCCTCGATCCCAGGAGTTCGCTGCGCTCACCCCTGGGCGTGGGTTTTTCCTATTTGCGTTCGTTCCAGTAGATGCGGATGTTGTGCGTTTGTCGGCCGACGGCGATGATGTCGATCTTGCCGTCGCCGTTCAGGTCGAGCGTGATGAGGTCTTCGACGGCGATG
>CAZAFH010000128.1:0-21719 GCA_964484265.1 uncultured Singulisphaera sp. | reverse complement strand
CCGGGTCTTTTTGCGTGCTGTTGAACTGGAGGATCTGGTTGCGGGCGAGCACGAGTTCGCCGACGAGATTCATGAGCTTGTCGAGCAGGCCAACGTCAACGCGGATATTGGTATCCGCGACGGCGCCGGCTTTTGAATCCTGGATTGCCGTGACGGCGTCGCGAACATCTTGCGGCTGCACGATGCCCTTTTCGACCAGGATTTCGCCGACCCGCAGCGGATCGCCCTCGGCCTGCTGGCGAACCGCCTGCAAAATATCCTTCGGCTCGGCCTTGCCAGCTTGGATAAGCGCTTCGCCAATGGTTTCAGGCGGGGCTTTCGCCTTTGAGTCCGTATCCTGCTCTGCCGGCGGCGCATCTTGAAGCTTCGTCAGCCGGTCGATCAGTTCCTTGTAATCGCCGTCGCCGTCGTTGCCGGTGTTCTCAATATTTCCCAGCATGACGCGCACGGCATCGACAAGTGTCAACAGCACGCTCGTCCGCTCGGCATCGAGGACGAGCAGGCCATCGCGCAGCTTGCTCAGCAGATTTTCGCCGACGTGCGTGACCGATTCCAGTTTACCGAACCCAAAGAAACCGCACGTGCCCTTGATGGTATGGATCGTGCGAAAGATGCTGCCAAGCCGGCCGCAATCGTGGGGGTCTTTTTCCAGCGCCACCAGATCGCGGTCGAGCTGGTCGAGATTTTCGTAGCTCTCGACCAGGAATTCTTTGACGACGGAATCAAGTTCGTTCATGACGTGTACTCGCTTCGGAAAAGTGACCCGGCTCCGTGAGGTTTTTAGAGTTTGCCAGGCATGCGAATCGTGCCTCGCTTCGGCGATGCCAATCGAAACCAGAAAGGCCCTTCGGCGGATGAATACGAAAGCTGCACGACGGACGGGCCGTACTCCGGAACCAGTTCCAGGGGATTGCCTCGCGCGATCGTCGGCAGCGACATTTGGACTTTGATTTTTCGTTTTTCGAGCTGGGCGACGATCTCGCCGGCGATGACGTTGACCAATTCGCCAGCCATGTCGCCCATGTCTGGGCTATCGAAGGGGATGTCGAATCCCGTGAACTTCCTGGCGAGAGCGGGCGCCGTCTCTTCGGACAGGATCCACGAGAACGACCACGGCACATCGCCCACGAAGGAGATGATGCCAGCGATGCAAGGCCCGGAGGAATGCTCATGCCCGCTTCCCGAGCGAGTAGGCGCCGTGCTGAAAAATGCGGAGTAGGTCTTGTCCAGGGAAGCAGTGACGCCGTCAACCACGGCAGATGGCAAGTTTGATTCAGTGTTGGGTGTTGAGTCTACCATTGGCGTTTTTTTCCAATCTTGTGAATTCGTCAAAAAGTTAATAGGTGAGGCATTCGTATTAACCGAACACTTTGTTGAACCAGCCGCCGCTTTCCTGCTGCGGCGCCGCCACGGCAGCTTTGGATCGGTTCTTTCGCGTCCGGATTATTTGCGCTTTGTCGGTGTGTTTCTTGAGTTTGTGCTGCAGCTCTTCGACCGTGAACGGTTTGGAGATGAAGCCATCCGCGCCGGCCTCATCGAGCGCTTCCTGCACCTTGCCCATGGTCTTTTCGCTGGTGACCATGACCAGCGGAATGGAGTCGGCGCTATTGCGCTTTTCTTCCTGGCGGACTTCCTTGACGAATTCGATGCCGGTCATGTTCGGCATGTTCCAGTCGACGAAAGCGATATCGAATTCCCCGCCTTTCATCTTCTCCAACGCAATTCGGCCATCCTCGGCCTCGACGAACTCGAACTCCGCGAGCTTTGCTTCGTTCAGGGATTTCATGACCATCTTCCGCATGACTCCGGAATCATCGATGACAAGAGCATTCAGTTTCATGTTGGCTTTAACCTTTCCGTTGAAAAGCAGCACTGCGCCTGGCGAAGCCGCCGCGGCGCATCTGGCGAGCGAATAGCGATTTCCACGGAACAAGCTATCGATCATGAGGCGGGGAACTTTACCCGACCTGGCAAGTTTGCCCCGGTTTTGCAACAGGTTCAGGCGTTACACATCGGATTGTTGGCAGAATCCGTTCAAGAGGAAAAATTGAGCCGCTGAGCGTTCAGCCGCAGGCGGCAATAACGAAAGTCATTTACAGATTCGTAAGTCCGGGAAAGTTGGGAAATCTGGACATAGTGCTACGTGCCGGTCGTGCGGACGATTCCCTCAATACCGGTGCTGCCGATTGCCGAAATAATAATGTCCATTCCAATTAGACAAATTCATTGTAAGGAGAACCAGGGATGACCAAGACTCCCGCGGTACGTCGATTTTTGGCGGGGATCGTGCTGCTTCTGGGCAGCGTCACCCCGGCGCTGTCGCAGGCGCCGAGCGCCGCCGACATGCTCAATGCCAAGCTGGCGCCGAAATTCGAGGACATCAGCATCACCACGCCCGACGCGCTCGAACTCAAATCGTGCCGGGTCGAGCTCATCAAGGGAAACGTCCCCAACAGCAGCGGCTGGGTGCTCAAGTCCGGCGACCAGACCCTGCGCCGATTTTTCGACAGCAGCGGCAATGGCAAAGTCGATCTGTGGAGCTACTACAAAAACGGCGTCGAAGTCTATCGCGAATTCGACACCACGGGCAAAGGCGTGCCCAATAACTTCCGCTGGCTGAACACCGCCGGCATGAAGTGGGGCGTCGGCGGCGTCACCGCCCAGGGCAAAGGCTACATCGCCACCTGGCGCATGATCTCCGCCGAAGAAGTCAGCTATGAAGCCTTCCAGGCTGTCGCGACCAAGGATTATGCTCGCCTTCAGGCTCTCTTCATCACCGAGAACGAACTCGCGCTGTTGAAGCTGCCCGCTGCCGAGGCCAAGAAACTCGTCACCAGGCAACAGGGTGCCCAGAAGAAATTCAGCGACCTCATCGAACAAGTCAAGTTCGCCGGCGCCCGCTTCGAAACCGTCGAAGGCAGCATTCCGAGCTGCGTCACCATCGGAGACGTCGAGACCATCAAGTTCTCCACCCGCGCGATCCGCTACCAGATCGACAAAAGCTCGAACCAATGGCTCCACACCGGCGAGCTGATCCAGGTCGGCATGGCCTGGCGCCTCACCGACTCGCCGAGCGTCGATCCGGTACAGCCCAACACGAACCCGAAACTTCAGGATCTTCTGAACCAACTTGCCGAGCTTGACAAGCAAGTGGTTCCGATGGACAAGGTGCTCGCCAACCGCCCCGAGATCGACAAATTCTACCGAACCCGCATCGCGCTCGTGCAGAAGATCATCCCCGAAGACAAGGCCAGCGAACGCGAAGGCTGGTACAAGCAGCTGTTCGACAACCTCACCGCCATGGCCCAGAACAGCGGCGACGCCGCCACCGTCGCGCTCTTGAACAAACTCCGCCAGGATGTCGCCACACAGATGCCCGGCAGCAACCTCGCCGCCTATGGCACCTACCGCTCCCTGTGGACGAAGTACGCCATCGATATGGCCACCGCCTCCAAGGATCCCAATCCCACCAAGGCGATCACCGCGCTCCAGGAAAAATGGCACGAAAGCCTGGTTGACTTCGTCAAACGCTACCAAAAAGCCGAGGACACCCCCGAAGCCCTGCACCAAATCGCCATCGGTTGCGAATTCAGCGGCAAAAACGAGGAAGCCAAGCGCTGGTACGCGAAACTTGCCGAGGACTTCCCCGACCACCACTTCGCCCCCCGGGCACGCGGTTCCGTCGCTCGGCTCAGCCTCGTCGGCAGCCCGATGAAATTGGCCGGTCCGGACCTTGCCACGAAGCAAACCTTCGACCTGGCTTCGCTCAAGAACAAGATCGTCATCGTGCACTACTGGTCGAGCGTGACCGGCAGCCACGTCGGCGACTTCGCTCAACTCAAACGCGTGCTCGAATTGAACGGCGCCAAGGGAGTCGAGCTCGTCTCGATCTGTCTCGACGACACCGAAGCCCAGGCCCGACAGGCCGTGACCACGACCAAGGCCGTCGGCACGCACCTGTACCAGGCCCCCTCCAACAACGCCGGCGGACTCAACAGCCCGCTCGCGATCCAGTACGGGATCCACATCCTGCCGACGGTCTTCATCATCGGCCGCGATGGCCGAGTGACGACCAACTCGGTGCAGATCGGCGATCTCGACACGGAGCTGAAAAAAGTGCTGTAACGAACCTACCCCCGCAGGTTCGAAGCCCGATCCACGAAAAGTGGGTCGGGCTTTTTTTGTCCAAAAATGCCCAGGGATGAGCGCAGCGAATCCCTGGGATCGGATGCATCCGATCGTTCGATCCCAGGGATTCGCTGCGCTCATCCCTGGGCTTGAGCTTTCAAACCAACGCGATGGGCCGGATCGGCGAACCGGTGGCGCCTTGGAATTTTAGCGGGAGGCCGATGAACGCGAAGGTGTAGTGCTTGCCGCTGGCAAGTTCGCGGAGATCGAGATTCTCGATGATGTAGATGCCTTTCTGCGTCAACAGATGGACATGAGCGAACAGCGTCGCGCCGGTTTCGGGATCGACATCCTTCGGAGCGTCCCAGGCCATGTTGTCGGCGCCGACGGCGACGACGCCCTGCTCCGCCGCCCAGAGCGTGCCGGACTTGCCCACACCGGCGGCTTGCAAGTAAACCTCTTCGTCATCCCAGAGCGTATCGTAGCCGGTGCGAACGAGCAAGACGTCGCCCTTCTCCAGCGTCACGTTCTGGGCCTGGGCACAGCCGATCAGCTCGTCCTTAGTAATACTGTAATCGCGAGGCAGCGGGGTTTGACCATTCCAGGACGCCACGTCGAGGAGCACGCCGCGCGTCACGAGAGGTGGTACGTGCTCGACGCCGAGCTGTTTGAATCCGAAGGGCGTCTCGATTTTGTCGGAATCCAGATCGCCGAACACTTTCAGACAGCACGCCTGATGGCAGAGCGCATCGATGTGGGTGCCGGTGTGCTCCATCATCGTGAGAATGCCGGACGCTCCGGAGCGAGGCCCATGCGTCGCGGGCTGATAGGTGTCGCGATGCCGACGATGCAATGCGTAATGATAGCCCGGTTTATGCGCGGGATGGATCGGCATACCCTGAAAACGAGGTTGTTCGAGATCAATGACGCGCGCCTGCTTGAGCATGCCAGCCAGGGACATAGATGTGCCTCATGTTGGTTGCGAAGGACGGCGGTGATTATCTAGCAACGTGCTGCGCGTTGTTGATCATGTGCCTGCTCCACCACGGAGCGATAGCACCAGACGCTTGGTTGTTTGTCAAGCATTTCCTGCTTGCCCTTGGCGCCGCGTCGACCCCGCAGGCTCGCTGTGCTCGCCTGCGGGCTTCGGGGTGTACTATTGATGATCGTAACGCGCCTGGGTTGGCGCTGTCAAAGCCGGTTGCGAGATTCTTCTCGATTGCACGGTTGGCGCGAACGCTAAACGTGAAACGATCCGTTGGCCTCTATTTCATTTGATGAGCCGAGGGGCGGACGCCTTTGGTGAAGGTGTTGAAGCCGAAGCGCGTTGCTCGGTAGGGGCCGACGATGTCGACGTTGAGCGTTGGCGTGATTTCTTTTTCCAGGCCTGTGCACCAGAGCGCGGCGTTTACGAGCATACGCCGCGTGCCGGCGGCTTCGAGGTCCTGTGACGCGCCCATGGTCGTGGTGAAGATACGGCCGCCCTTGTAGTCGCGCGTCCAGGCGACGGGCATCATCGGCTCATTCTTTTTGCCCGGGAGCGGTTCGTCAGTCGATTTCATACCTTTCAGAACCTGGCCATACACCAGGATCGTGGCGGGCTTGAGCGGGGTGGCGCCGTAGACGTCGGTCGGGCCCCAGATATCGCCGTCCTTTAGGCCGGCCAGGATGGGGTGCTTGGCCTCGTCTTTGTTCAGAATTCCGCGTGTGCTTTGCGAGCCATGCGCGCCGTGATGGCTGACCCAGCGTTCGCCGAGGATCTGCCGCCCGAATCCGCCCGCGAAATCTTTTCCGTTGTAACCGTTGTTGTACTTGGCGAATTTGCCCTTCATGCCGTTGAAGGCGTGCGTGGCGGTGCGCATGCCGATGATCGGCTTGCCCGCCTCGATGTAGTCAGCGATGTATTGCATCTGCTCCTCGGGAAGGTTTCGAAACCGCGTGGCGATGATCATGAGGTCGGCGGTCTTGAGCGCTTCGAGACCTGGGATATTGCTCTTGTTAGGATGAATTTCCCCGGTGGCCGGATCGATCGGGAACACGACAGTGCACTTGAAGCCGAGGTGTTTCGCGAGGATTTTACCCAGCTGCGGCATGGCTTCTTCGGAGCGGTACTCCTCGTCGCCCGCCACGAGCACGACATGCTTGCCGGATCCCGGCCCCTTGAAGCCGTCGTAAACGACCCAGAGCGGTTCCTTCGAATCCTGAGCCGATGCTGCGTGCGTGAAGAGGATCAAGCCGACGATGGCGAAAGTGATGCGTGACAACATGTTGATTCCTTGAAGAGAGAAAGAGCCAGGTTTGTTGTGATCGTATGAAATCGCGAGCACTGGGGAAATGCCGCTTGAAGCCAGGGCATGTTTGTGCGTGGATTCTCTATAATATTACGAGTTAGTCAAGAAAAAATTGAGCGTTCCTTTTATCTGCAGGTGACAACCTCGTGCCGCTATTGTTTGCGCAGGAACCCAGTATTACCGAGCTTTGGTTGACAATAAGCGGATTGGCGGCATTGCCGATCTTGGTTGGGCTGAATGGCTATTTCGTCGCTGCGGAATTCGCCCTGGTTGCCGTCCGAAAGACGCGCGTCGAAGAACTGGTTCGGCATGGCATTCAAGGCGCCAAAAGCGTCGAGTCCGCGCTGGCGAATCTCGATCGTTCCATCGCGGCGACGCAGCTTGGCATCACGCTCAGCAGCATCGGCCTGGGCGTTTTTTCCGAGCACGCGCTCGCCATGCTCGTCGAGCGCGGATTTCGCGGAATGCCGTGGCCGATTAATCTGGTAGCCACGCATTCGGTTGCGACCGTTCTTGCATTCGCGCTCATCACATTTCTGCACGTGGTTTTCGGCGAACTCATTCCCAAATCGCTCGCGCTGATGTCGCCCGAGCGAATCGCACTCTGGGTGGCGGCGCCGCTCAACTACTTCGTGCTCGTATCGCGGCCAATCATCATGATCATGAACGGCACAGGTAACTTGATTCTCCGCCTCTTCGGGGCCAAACCAGCGACCGAAGGCCTCGTGCATTCGGTCGAGGAACTCGTCCTCTTGATCGAGGATACGGAAGAAGCCGGCGTTCTCGATGCCGAGCAGGCGGAACTCTTGCAGAACGTCTTTAGCATGTCGAACAAGTGCGTGGCCGATTGCATGGTCCCGCGCGAAAAGATGACCTCGCTGGAGCTAACGACGCCGTCGGACAAGGTGCTCGAAGTCGTCCGCGAGCACGCCCATACTCGCCTGCCGGTCTACGACCGCGATCCCGATAACATCGTCGGCATCGTCAACACGAAGAACCTGTTTTACCTGTTCAGCCTGCATGGCGTCGTCGTCCTCGAAGATGCGATCTACCCGGCCCTGTTTCTCAAGCCCGACGAAGAGATCGCCAACGCCCTTCGGCTTTTTCGCAAGGCGAAACGGCCAATGGCACTGGTGCGCGACGACGAAGGCAAAATTCACGGCCTGATCACGCTCGAAGACATTCTGGAGGAGATCATCGGCGACATCGAAGACGAGCACGATCAGCCCGTGCCGAGAATCCCGCGCCGCCGACTGCGCTCGTGGAAGCCGCCTGCAAAGCCGCCTGAAAAAAAGTGATTAAGAAAAGGGGTAACCGTTCACGACTCGGACAAAAAACGACAAGACAAAGATACTAAGGAAGGCAGGAAAGCAGGAATTGAATTGCCTATTCCTTCCTGCTTTCCTGCCTTCCTTAGTAAAAGGGATTTTGGTCGCATTTTTCACCGCCCCGTGAACGGTTACAGAAAAGGAAAAAACGAACATGGACCAGCGGATTTTCGAAATGCGTACCTATTACGCCCATCCCGGCAAGATGGATGCGCTGCACGCTCGGTTTCGCAACCACACCTGCGCGCTCTTCCAAAAGCACGGGATGACGCTCATCGGCTTCTGGAGCCCGCTTGACGCCAAGGACGCCAGCGAGCGGATGATTTACCTCCTCGCGCATTCGAGCAAAGAAGCCGCGCAGAAAAGCTGGGACGCTTTTCGCAAGGACCCCGTCTGGATCGCGGCTCGCGATGCCTCGGAGAAAGACGGCCCCATCGTCGCCAAGGTTGAGGCGTTGTTTCTAAGCGCGACCGATTATTCCGCGATGCAGTAGGAGAGGCAGGTTTGTTACAATACAGGAAAGTTACGATCTGCC
This sequence comes from uncultured Singulisphaera sp., assembly GCA_964484265.1. GTDB lineage: Bacteria > Planctomycetota > Planctomycetia > Gemmatales > Gemmataceae > SIAQ01. The sequence continues at coordinate 13,437 of CAZAFH010000128.1, read as the reverse complement.
GGAGCACTCGCCATGAACAGCGCGATTTCAATAAACGATCCGATTGGCGTCAGCATCGGCGAATACCTCACCCGTGAACGAGCAGCGACGGATCGGCACGAGTACATCAACGGCCAAATTCGCGCAATGGCGGGCGAAAAACTGCCTCATGCGATCATCGCCCATAACATCGGCGGGCTACTTTACGTTCAGCTAAAGGGCACGCCTTGCTTCGCAGTCTCGAAGGACACGAAAGTCCGCAGCGGCCTGGGTGTCAGCTCCGAGCGAAGCGTGAGCGGCATGTTTTCCTATCCCGATGTCGTCGTAGTGTGCGGAGAGCCGAAATTTTTCGATGACCGCAACGATATCATCACGAACCCCACGTCAATCGTTGAAGTGCTCTCGCCGTCCACGGAGCTTTTCGATCGCGGCGACAAATTTCAAGGCTACCGCAACTGGAACCCGACATTGAAAGAGTACCTGTTGGTATCGCAAACAAGACCGCTGGTGGAGCTTTATCGCCGCCAGCCGGACGATTCGTGGCTCCTACAAGAAGCCGCCGGGTTGGATGCGAGCGTGGTGTTGCCCGCGATCGGTTGCACGTTGAAGTTGGCGGACGTTTACGAGCGGATTGTGTTTGGGAAGGAAGGCGGGGAGGGTGTGGATTGATTGCATAGGCTTGTAGTGTGTGTGTCAAGGACCAGCGCGATGCATCAATAGCGGCTGGATCTAACCTAATGTTTAGTCCGTGACGGCATCAGCTCCCGTCCAAACGGTCCCAACGGGCAGCGGCATTTCTATAGCTCGTCGAACGATCTTTTTCACCTCCGCATCAGTGGTGGCTGCGGTGATGGCAACGAACGCGGGGTCGATGAATAGGCGTGGCCGCACGGCAATGGCAGCGCCGAAGCGACGCGCAATCGGGTCTTCGTGGGTCAGCAATTTCTCCAGCGTTGTTGCAGCCCTCTCGGGACGGTGCTCCAATGTGGTAAACACATTTTTGAACATACCAAAGATTGAGGCGGATTCGTTGGTATGGAGGAATTTCAAGCCCGCCATTACTTGGCTTCTCTCCATATATCGGAGCGCATCACACGCCATCCACCGAACGCCTTCATGCGGATCGCCAATCGCCTTAACGATTAGGGCTATCGCCCAGCCATCTTCCCAAGTCGTGCACAACGAGATGGCGCTAATTGCATCGCCCCGAACTCTCGGTGTTTTATTTTCCATTAGTTCAGCGATCTCTTTGAGGAGTGGGCGAACCCTTTCACCAATCTCTGACACCAAGAACGCGGCAATACCAATTGTTGCGGGCACGAAGAGTTTTCGCAGATTCTCAATCGGATAGTCACGCCAGAAGGCCGACAGCAGGTCATTCGCGATTACGCCACTATTTGTGTCGCAATTCGGATCCAGCAACCGCTTTATCATCTCGTCTGGTGTCATTGCGTGTCCTCGATTAGGAGCGGGGGGCGATCAAATGGCGTCGATTAGCATTCGCTCGAAATGCAATTGATTATCCTTCTTCACTTAATCGGCGGCTTGCATTTTTTGAGTATGTCGCGTACTTCGCCTCGCAACCGGAATCATTGCTCGATCCCCGTTCTCGCCCCAGCGGAACGACGGGCTGTAGCCACGGGTGAAGCGAAGGACGCCGACAGGCGGACGGAGCGAAACCCGGGGAAGGTGGCGATTCCCGAAACTGCCCCGGAGGGGGAGAGGAATTCTATCGCCGCGCCGTAGACGTGTCGAATCTCCTTCGCCCCGCCGGGGCGATAGGAGGAAGAGAAACTTGCTTCCACGGGTTGCGCTCCGTCCGCCTATCGGCGTCCTTCGCTCCACCCGTGGCTACAACCGGCGACCCCTCCGGGGCCGAATTCAGCCCAGCGTGTCGGCAGAACGGAGCGACGCAATAGATCTTCGGTCCGAACTCGCCCCGTCAGGTCCGCGTAATGTCGCGACGCCCCAAACAGCTTCGGGACCGAACTCGCCCCAGCGGGGCGACGGGCTGTAGCCACGGGTGGAGCGAAGGACGCCGACAGGCGGACGGAGCGTAACCCGTGGACCAGCGTCGGATCTCGATTCTGCCCCGAAGGGGCAGAGGAATTCTATCGTCGCGGCAACTCAGTCGAACACGTATTTCTCGTCGAACTCCACCCCGTGGGCGCGGAGAAATTGAAGCAACTCCGACTTGAAGTCTTGCCTCTTGTGATGTTCGGCTTGGCCCGCAATGTACTTTTTCACCGCCTCCTCTTGTGACTTACTGACGGAAAAAACGCTGTACCCTTCTTGCCAGGCGAAATCCCGCAGCGCCGGGAACGTGTCATGCACCCACTTCGACGACCTTGATTTGACCGTGCGCATCAGGTCTGAAACCGATCCGTCGGGCCGCCATCGAAGGTAAATGTGGATGTGATCTTCAATGCCGCCGATCTCGTATAGCACGCCCTTCTCGGCTCGGATGATGCCGCCGATGAAAGGATACAGCCGCTCCGCGATTTCGTCGGCGATCCACGGAGTGCGGTTCTTTGTGGAAAAAACGACGTGGAGCAGGAGTTGGGAGTAAGTGCCTGGCATTGAATCTCCTTCGGCCCTTCGGGACGAAAAGAAGAATACATAGATCAGTTTCCACGGGTTGCGCTCCGTCCGCCTATCGGCGTCCTTCGCTTCACCCGTGGCTACAACCCGCGGTCCTTCGGGACCGAGAACTACTGCCCCTTCCCCTCCTCCTTCGGCAACGCCAGGATCCACTCGCGCAGCATGGCGACCGCGGCGGCGTCCACCACGCGCGTCGCCAGCGGCGGCATGTGGCCTTTGTCGCGGTGCGAGATGCGGTGCAACATTACCGAGCGTTCGGGATGGCCGGGGGCGATGATCTTTGCGTCCTTTAGGCCGAAGGTGTCGTGGACCGGCTTCACATTGACGACCCGCATCTGATCGAGCGTCTTGGTGAATTCCAGTTCCATCGCCGAGTTGCCGCCACCGGCTTCGACGTGACACTGGGCACAATTGCTGTGCAGGTACGAGCGCACCCGTGCCGTCAGGTCTTGCTTCTTGTCGTAGGGATCGACCAGCTTCGGCGCGTCCTCGGGGCGGAATGGCAGCAGCGTCGATTGCACTGGCGTGCGTTGATCGCGCGTTGCCGTTCGCTTGGCGATCTCGTCGTTGATCTCTTTCGTCGTCCGGCCTTTCGATTTGAGTTCCACGCGCATGCGGTCGATCGTCGTCTTGCTCCAGTTGAACGGTTTGAAGACGCCGAGCCGTTCGAAGACGGCGAGTTGGTTTTCCTTGGCTGTGCCGTAGTCGTGTACGTGGTTCATCTGCAATTCGGTGAAGCCGAGCACGTAGTTGGCCGCCCGGCTATGGCAGACCATGCACTCGGATCGGCTTGGGTAATGCCAGTTCAGCTTCTTCTCGCCGGTCTTGGTTTTGATGGTGTACTCGCGGTCGGCGCCCTTGCCATCGACAAGCGTGCCCTCGGTTTCGTCGTCATTCCAGGCGTAGGAGTAGCCGTACCATTCCTTGCCCTGACGAGCGAGGAAGCGCGTTTCAATCCAACGGCGAGATTTCGGATCGCCTTCGATGGTGTCGAGGTAGAACGACTTCACGATGATGGTCTGGTCGGGCAGATCCCAGCCGCGCGTCTTGCGATAGTCGATTTTCGCGTCGGCAGGCAGACCAATCCAGCGCTGCTTGGCGGTTCCATCCGACCAGAGCACCGCATTGACGGAATAGGGGATCAGCGAATCCTGCATCACATGGCCTTTGACTGATTTGAACAGGCCGCTCTCGCTCAGCTTCTTTGGAAAGGTCGTCTTGAACTTTTCCTTCGGCGTGGGCACGAGCGTGTACAGCCCGCCGAGGTCGCCGCGCTGGAAGTCGGCGATGAGGATTTCGCCCTTGCTATCCGTGCCGAACCCGGCGATGGAGAGCCTCGTGTCGGCGATTTCGCGGTGCGAGACGACTTTCTCGCCGTCGTGCTTGACTGCCCAGACTTTGCCGGTGGAGTAATCGCCGTAAATGTAATGCCCGACAAGATCGGGATGCCGCTTGCCATAGTAGACGATGCCGCCGGTGAGCGAACGTGCTTCGGAGTGATGATGCTCGACCGTGGGCTTGGTCAACGGAACCGGCGCGAGCTTGCGCGTGAGGTAAAACGGATGGCTGCCCTCGGTGACGCTCCAGCCGTAGTTATCGCCCTTCTTGACGAGGAACGCCTGCTCGTAAAGGTCCTGTCCGTTCTGCCCGACCCAGACGTGGCCGGTCTTGGCATCGACAGTCGCACGCCACGGATTGCGCAAGCCGAGCGCCCAGATTTCGGGGCGGGCGCCTTTCATGCTGACGAACGGGTTGTCCTTTGGAATCGTGTACATCTTGCCAGGCGACGGATTATCGACATCGATCCGCAACACCTTGGCGAGAAGCGACGACATGTCCTGGCCGACAACGTTGGTGTCGGAGTCCGACGTGCCATCGCCGGTGGTGAAGTACATCATGCCATCGTGGCCAAAGACGGGTGCGGCGCCGTTGTGGCCGTTCGACTCGACCTCGATAATCAGCTTCTCGGAACCAGGGATGATGGCGTACGGCGGTTGCGTCTGCATCGTCAATCGCGTGAGCCGGGTCTTTTTCTTGGGCTTCAGCTCGCCCTTCATCTTGACTCCGCCGAAGACGGGTTGAGTGCCGTTATTGCCCACGAAGATGTAGCCGTTCTCCTTCCACTTTGGGTGGAACGCGAGGTTGAAGAGCAAATCAGGCGACTCGAGCCAAAGGTCGAGCGATTCGACGTCGGCTTTGTCTTTCATGCGATAGATCTTGCTCGACGTGCCTGTGTTCGGCATGGTGATGACGAGCAATTCATCGGTTCCGGGGATGACGCTATTGATCGCCACGAAGTCGAGCTTGGCCTTCGGATAGACTTTTTGTATCTGGTAGGGCGGCGGCCCTTCCGGGAAACCGGCGACCTTCGACGTCGTCAGCGGAATAAATTTCCGTGGACCTCGCGGCGTCGCGGCCTTCGTCTTGTCGGGGCCGACGAAAACGAGCGTCGCATAATCCTCATGGTGATGGAAGCTGCGCTGCGTGAGCGGCGCGCAGGTCGAAAGCTCAGGTCCCTCGAAATCAACGGAGTAGTCATAGCGGCACAGGGCGAACTTCCACTTCTCGTCCGGCGCGGGTCTGCCGCCGGTGACGAGGAAATCGGTCCACGGAATCTTGCCTTCGACCGACCAGCCGGAATCCTTGTCGGTCCATTTATTGAGCGTGCCGCGAAGATTGACTTTCGCTTCGACGTGAAATTTGGATTGGTTCTTGAAGCGGTCAAACCCGCCAGCGCCTCGGCGCGGGAGGAAAACGTCGAGCACGGCGCCGGCGGCGTTGATCTGGAACTCGTAATAGCCGGGCTTGTCTTCCGCGGGCTTGAAGAACAACTCGAAAACGTCGTTATTCCACAGATTGCCGTTGTGCTTGGTGATGTCGGCGTAGAGGTCGGTGTCTTCCATGTCGGCGAAGAAATAGAGATTGTCGCGATCCCAGAGGAGCTTCGCCTTGGTCTTGGTTTTGGCAAGCCGAGCCTTGTCGGCCAACCAGGGAAGGTAAAAGTAGTCGATGCTCTGGGCATGCTTCCAGGCGGGATCGGTTCCCTTGCCAGTGATCTTGATGGCATGATCCGTCCATCGGCACTGGTAGGTTGTCGCCGGCGCCTTCGCCGGCGGTTGCCCGACGAGCAGTGCATTGCCGAGGAATGCCAGGGGAATCGTTGCAATGACGAGCAGGAATGCGCGGTGGAGCATGATGGTGTTTCCACGAGGAAGGCGAACGAACGGCGTGTTGATAAGAGGTTATCAGAGAAACGAACCGCCGCCAAGCAAAAGTGCGGAAATTTGCCGCTTCCGCCGAAACCCAAAAAAAATCGGCGTGAGCGAAGAGGAACCCTCGCTCACGCCGTGGCTGGTTAATTCGAACGCTCATCCAGGACTATTGCACCAGGATGAATTCCTTCGTGTTGATAAGTGCCCAGATGATGTTCTCGTAGGCAAGCTGTCGGCTCTTGGCGTTGCGCTCGATGTTCTTGAGAGCGACGTCGAGTTGGGCCGGCGACGGTTGACGGCTGAACGCCCAGACGAAGAGTTCAGCAACCTTCTCGCGGTCGGAACGTTTGTCCTTGACCATCAGATCCGAGCGGCCGCCAGCGCGGGAGAGCTTGGTCTGGATTTCCTGCGAGTTAAGAAGGTGCAGCACCTGCGCGAGGTTCGCTTCGGCCACGCGTTCGCATTCGCATGCGCTGATCCGCTGCGGACGGCCAAACACGTCAAGGAAATACGACGGGAACGATTCGTCCGGCAGCATGATTGCGCGATTCGGAGCGAACCGGTCCGAAGGCATGCCCGTGAAATTCGCCGGGCTGTTCGTCACTTGCGAGACCGCGTCGAACAACACCTCGGCCGTCATGCGGCGAGGATAGTATCGAGCGAACGCTTTCTTGTCGTCCTTGTTGAACTCGTTCGGCATTGCAGAGAGCTGATAGGTTCGGCTCTTCACCAGTTGCTTGACGAGGTGCTTCAGGCTGAACTTGTTCTTGATGAAGTCCTCGGCCAAGGCGTCGAGCAGAGCCGGGTTGGACGGCGGATTGGTCACGCGCATGTCGTCCACGGGGTCAACCAGTCCCTTGGCGAAGAAGTGAGCCCAGTAGCGATTGACGACGGCGCGAGCGAAGAACGGGTTCTTCGCGTCCACCATCCAATCGACAAGGTGAGCACGCGGATCGTCGCCCGGTTTCAGGTCGATCGGCGGAGCGTCCAGTGCACGCATGACCGCCGTCTTGCCCGTGCGGGTGTTGACGACCGAACCCGTGCCCTTGTTGAAGATGATCTGACGGCCCGGTGCATTGTTTTGCACCTGAACGCCGAGATTCGGAGCCGCCTTGCGGCCAATCTGCGAGAAGAACGCAGCCATGCCCCAGTAGTCGTCCTGGCTCCATTTTTCGTACGGATGGTGGTGGCATTGAGCGCACGCCACGCGAACGCCGAGGAACAGCTGGCAGGCGTCATCGACGAACTGCTCGGGCTTCTGCAAATCGCGATACCAGACAGTCGGCGGCGCTTTCGATTCGTCGCCGATGGCCGCCAGGATTTCGCGAGCGAACTGGTCGTACGGTTTGTCCTCGGCAATGCTTTCGCGGATCCAGTTGTGGAACGCAAACGTGCCAAACGCACGCTGCGGGGTCTTGCCGCGCCGAACGCGAAGCACATCAGCCCAGCGATTGGCGAAGAAGTAGCTGTATTCAGGCGTCTCGACCAGCTGGTCGATCAGCTTGTCGCGCTTATTCGGGCTCTTGTCGTCGAGGAAATCCTTGACCTGCTTCGGCGTAGGCAGCGTGCCGGTGACGTCGTGGAACACGCGGCGGATGAACGTCTCGTCGCTGGCGAGATCGGAGGGAACGATGCCGAGTTCCTGCCATTTTTTGTGCGTGTGTTTGTCAACGATCGTGCGTTCTTCGAAGGTATAGGCCGGGATCTTCAGGCCCAACGGCACGGTCGCACGGAAGGTCGCGACGGAACCTTGATAACGCGCCATGATGGCAGCTTCACCGGACATGCCGAGCGAACGGACCAACGCACTGCCATCGACGACGGCGATGTCGGGGTCGTTGCTCTCATATTGAGCGCGCTGCGTGACATCGACGGTCGTGCCATCGCTGTAATGCGCGAGCACGGTGAACTGCTGGCGATTGTTGCGTGCGATGATGCGCTGCTCGGGGAAAACGGTGATCTTCGTGACTTCGAGATCCTTGCCATCGGAGTAGGGTGTCCCACCGGCGATCCAGCGGCGAATCAGCTTGTACTCGTCCGAACCGACATCCATTCGCTTGCCGCCACCGTGCGACATTTGGCCTGCGGCCTTGGTCAACAGCATGCTGAACTCGGGCGATGTCACCATGAGGCGACGGCCACGATTTTCCTTCACGAGGGTCTGATAGTCCAACTCCGGAACGAAGCCGAGCAGCGACAGCGCGAAGCCGTTTTGCCCGCCGGATTTCCCGTGGCAGCCGCCGCTGTTGCAACCTAGCTTGGTGAAGATCGGCACGATGTGGTTGGCGAAGCTGATGGGCAGGCTCTGGTCCATCGATTCGGTGGAAAACTTAACTTTGACGCTGTTGCTGCCGAACTTCGCGGTGATCGTCGTCGCGCCGTTGGCGAGCGGAAGCACTCGACCGGAGGAGGTGACGCGAGCGATTTTCGGGTCAGCGACTTCGTACTCCGCATCGCCGGAGAGGTCTTGATACGTGCCCGTCTTCAGGATACCGGTGACAACCAGCTGACGCGAGTCGTCTTCGCCGGTGAGTTTGAATTCCGACGGGAAAATCTGCAATTCTTTGACATCGCCCGGGGCAGGGAGCTGAATAGCGTCAACATCTTTCTTCGGGGAGGCTTTTTTTTCTTGGGCGGCAACTGGGGAGGCGAGCAACGCCCCAAGTCCCAGGACTAACGCTGGTAGAAACTTTCGCATGAGTAATTCTCCTGCAGGATGCGAGTGTTTTGGCGGGATTTCGGAGAAAGCGCATTGGGCAAGAAACTAGAGGGATCGGGAACCGTCGGACCTGTCGGTTCCTGGATTCCTGATCCCACGTTGGTGAAGTCCGCGAATTCCTTGGGTCGCTCGCCTCGCGCCTTGACGGCATTCAGCGAGCGAAAATTCGCAACCGATTGATTAAAGGAGCTCGGTGACAAGTTCCCGATTCTCAACGATGTGAATCGGACGGCCCGTGCCGTTGAGGAACGTCGTTGCCGGGTCGATGCCCATCGTGCGATACAGCGTCGCGAGAACCTGCGAAACGTAGTATCGGCGATCCTGCGGACGTTCGCCGCGCGGCGAGCTTTGGCCGATCATTTGGCCCATTCGGAGTCCGCCGCCTGCAACCATTGCGGACATGACCGACGGCCAGTGGTCGCGGCCGGCGTTGCCGTTGATACGCGGCGTACGGCCGAATTCGCCCCACATGACGACGATCGTGTCGTTCAGCAAACCGCGCTCGGCCAAATCGCCGACGAGCAGCGAAACGCCCTTATCAACTTGCGGCAGCTGGCGACGCAGCGTGTCGAAGTTACGGCTATGGGTATCCCAGCCGCCGATCGACAGCGTGACGCAGCCGACGCCAGCTTCGACGAGGCGGCGTGCCGTCAAGAACTGCTCGACGCCCTGGTAGCGGGAGCGCGAGGCCTGGCCTTCGCGGGTCAGGTCGAGTGCGGTGCGGACACCGCCCGACGTGATCATTTCGTAAGCACGGGCGGTGAAGTTATCGAGGCCGGCGGCGCTGGAATCGACTTCCCGGCTCAGACCGTCGAACGATTCGAGCATGGAGCGGCGATCGCTCATGCGGTCTTGCGAAACCGTCGCCAGCTGACGCAGGTTTTCGACGCCGGGGCCGTTCGGCGAGAACGGACGGTGCTGAATGCCGAGGAACCCAGGTTCCGTGCCGCGCGACATGCCGCGGAGGCTGACGAACGCCGGCACCGAGCCTTGCTCGCTGCGGACGCGGGAAACAACCGAGCCGAACGACGGATGGTTCGCCGTCATGTTTTCGCGCTGGCTTTTGCCCGTCATTACCAAGCTGTCGGAATGTTCGTTGACCGAAACGATCGAACGAATGGCGGCGAACTTGTCCCACATCCGCGCTTGCAGCGGGAAGTGTTCGCAAATCTGAGCGCCGGTCACGTTCGTCTGGATCGGGCGGAATTCGCCGCGGAATTCGGAAGAGGCATCCGGCTTGAGATCGTACATATCCATGTGCGACGGGCCACCGGGCAGATAGATCATGATCGCCGATTTCGGCCGAGTCGGCGCAGCTGCTGGTGCATTGCTTGCTTCCGCACGAGCGCGGAGCATGTCGGCCAAGGTCAAACCAGCGCCGAACGCGCCGATTTTCATGAAGTTACGACGCGACAGGCCGTCGCAGAATCCTTGTTTACCGCCAAGAAACGATAGCATCGATTTCCCCCCTGGAAAAATGTAACAAATGGGCGCAGTTTATCCTCTAACCTCTGATCCTACCCTCAGAATCAGCATATGGCACCGTCGATATTCAAAAAAAATAATGAAAACCGTTTTTTTCGTTTGATTTCCGCCAATCCGCGAAGCTGGGAAAGATATCCCGATCCTCACGATCACGGGCTCTGTGAGGCGCGCGGAGATTCTCGACGTGCGGCGAATTGTAATGTACCAGCCCAAGTCGCCGTGCAAATTCCGGTTTGGCAGTTCCCGCGATCACCGAGAAAACTGCCATTCGAGACCCGCACACCTGGCGTCCGAGTCCAAGCGAATGTAGAGGCTCGGTCCGCCGCCCCTCCAACCCGTTGGTAATCGATGAAAATGATAACACCACTGCCATAAACTTTCGCTTGATCGAGGGATCTCCGGCTCACCCAGCGCCAGACGGATTTGCTCGGCCTCGATGCCAATCAACACTTCCAGGTGCGGACACGGCCAGATTCTCAGCGGCTTATCGGGTGGCGGCGCCATCCATACGCGCTGATGTTCCGCTGCCAGCAGAATAAGCAAGCTTTTCTGCTCTTTCGTCAGCATGCCCGAATCTCCGGTCGGTTCTTTCGCCGCCGCCGAACGCCAGCCCCGTATCCTGCCGCGATGGCTTGCGGTCGATTCATCCGGCGCGTTCGCTCGCGGCGGGATACGGGGCCGTTGAACGGAACCGGGTGCCACAATCGACGGCTACGAGCAGACGATTGGGGCAGCCTGTTTTTGCTGGGGTATTGTATCGCGATTCGCTCTACCGTCGCACCCTTCGATTGCCTTTTTCCGCAGGCAACGTTGGTAGCAGTCGGTGCGTGGGCTGATGATAACCGACGCCGGGATTCATCTCAAATTTGTTGCGCGATTGCTCCCCTCTCCCCCACGAATGTGGGGGAGAGGGGCCAGGGGGTGAGGGGCGGATCCGTATCGCTGGCCAAAAACGGAGCCTTTTGCAAGGTTTCTTGAACCCCTCACCCCTTCCCTCTCCCCCACATTCGTGGGGGAGAGGGTGCTCTTCGCGCAACGAATATTGCCGGTGCATGACGCCAAAAATCGACGAATTCCCAATAGTTTTCATCAGCCCAGTCTGAGCGCCTGATGAAGGAACCGCAACGCGCTAACGGTTTGGTTGTACTGCACCCACGAAGCCTTTTTCTCGTGCAGAAGATACAGAAGATAACGATGAACCTGCTTCGCTTTCAGGTGCTCGGGTGAGCGCCCATAGTACTGCGCGAATTTACGCACCTGCAACACATACGCCTGGATGGTCTTGGGCGCACGATTGCGCAGTTGCAAATCTTCGATAAAACGTTGCCGCAATGGTGTCATGACAGTCTCCGAAAAGAAGAAAACCGCCGGCGCGTGGAAACCAGCTGCGGCAAGTATGGAACACGAAATGCGAAAGCGCAAATCGATATAATCGTTACAACCGGACCAGAAGTGGAGGGAGCAGAAGCACGGGCAGAGATAGGTGTTATTGCTGATAAGAAGAAATACGGACAACTACCGTAGGTTTCGTTCAACGTTTCAGTTCACCTGCTGCGGCGGCTGGTGAGATAGTGAACCCTGATTTTGCGTGATGCCGCCGCAGTCAGGTGCAACTTGTTGTTCGGCCTGTGCGACATCGTCACAAGTACGCTTCCAGTTACCAGAGCTGCAGCCACGAGATTGCGAACCACCGATGACCAAGTCTCTCGGTTTCTTCCTTGGAAATCCTGCCGTGGGCGTTCCAGTCAAGCTTGCCGTCGCTATTCGCCGCGTTGCCCGTGTTCTTCCATTTAAACCCGTTCGCGGTTGTTTCGACGATGATTGTCGATTTTAGAGCCTCGTTGGAATCAGGCCGGTTGGAAAGCTTGACGAACGAAGGCGCCACGAAGGTGATCTCGCGGTGGAACGTAACCTCGCCAGTCTCGCCATGTACCGAGTGGAGCTCCCCTGAGACGTTGAATGGTCTGGTGTTGCCATTGAACCACCAATGGACTGCGACTCCGACAAGGATAATCCCGAGGAGCAAAGAAGCACTCACAACGAACCATTTGCGGCTTGACATCGATGAACTTGCTCCTTCGCCGAACGAACCAAGTTAAGCAGAATCGCCTGTTGGCGGCGATGCGATTGCCATCGGCGACGAGCCGAGCTTCCGCATTTCGATTCTGCTTCAACGCGTGGTTAGACCTCCCAACCAGCAGGTCACTCTTACAGACGGCGAAAGACTGCAAAAATTCCTTGACTTCGCGTGTTGCCGCGGGTACGATTCTGTCTCAACTTCGTTAGACAGAATCGTACCCGCGGCAACACCTTCCACTCACACCTCTTTGCTGGCTTTCGCCCCACCAGGCCGCAGCCTGAGGGTTGGGTGGTCTAACGATAAGGATAAGCTGCCGGGGCCGCCTGCAATATCGTTGTACCGCGCGAAACCAGTATGGCGGCCCCGGTCAGCTTCATCCGTTTGTTATGCCGCGGCCCCAGTGCAATTTCAACACGGCTGGAACCCGCGCTATTTGCGGCCCCGGCCTGGCTTACCTTTCCCGACTTTGCCTGCAACCTTATCGCGGTATTTTTTCCAGGCTCGGAATCCATCAGTCAGGAGGACGCCAAGCTCCTCGGCTGATTCACATACGACGATTTCAGGGAAGTCATCTGGTGTTCCCCACATCTTATCCGGTGTGCAAGTGATGGCGATGTTGTCTTCCATCGCGGGGCACATGACCCAATTGCCGGCTCTAAGCAAGTCCAGCAAGAAGGTCACGACGCCAGGGGTGAGGCCACGCAATGCGACCATACAACCGTTGGCCAGGTCCTTTCCGAAAACCTCAGCGCCACCTCCATCTTCGAGTTCGACGACGTAACACCCGAACTTGTCTGGCTTCTCGGCATTGGCGCCTTTCAAGACACCTCTGACAGCTTTCAGTTCGGGAGGCGTCAACGGTTCGTTGGGGAGAACGGACTCTTCTTCCTTGGTGAGGGGATTTATTCGTTTGACAAGCTTGCTGCCGTAACGGCACGGCTGATAGAAGATGTCGAAGCTCATCGTTCCCTCATTTGCGACGACAGCCGGACGGCAGACCGTGAAGTAGCCGCATAACGAACCAAGTTAAGCAGAATCGCCTGTTGGCGGCGATGCGATTGCCGTCGGCGACGAGCCGAGCTTCCGCATTTCGATTCTGCTTCAACGCGTGGTTAGACCTCCCAACCAGCAGGTCACTCTTACAGACGGCGAAAGACTGCAAAAATTCCTTGACTTCGCGTGTTGCCGCGGGTACGATTCTGTCTCAACTTCGTTAGACAGAATCGTACCCGCGGCAACACCTTCCACTCACACCTCTTTGCTGGCTTTCGCCCCACCAGGCCGCAGCCTGAGGGTTGGGTGGTCTAACGAACCAAGTTAAGCAGAATCGCCTGTTGGCGGCGATGCGATTGCCGTCGGCG
>CAZAFH010000127.1:0-21979 GCA_964484265.1 uncultured Singulisphaera sp. | reverse complement strand
TCGACCTCCCCGATACGGCCTTGAAAACCTTCAAACGGAGGTGCGGAACGTGAGGTATTCAGCTACATGGAAATGTTCGGGGATCTACAAGTTCAAGTTCCCGTGAACAAGGTAACTATTCATCTTGACTTGTACGATTACCCTGGCAACAGGTGACCAATTATGCGCGACCATCCACTGTTGCCGCCGGAGCTGGGGTCGGGGGTGCTTCGGCAGTTTTTGCGTGATTTCCGGATCGACGCTGCACGTCCACCGGAACAAATTCTCCACGCGGCGGCGCGCACCTTTTCGACGTTGCCGTACGAAAATCTAACCAAGATAATCAAGGACGCCGAGACCGGCACGACCGAGGCGGCGCGGCGGACTCCGGCGGAAGTGCTCGCCGATCATGTCGCGTTTGGCACGGGCGGGACCTGTTTCTCGCTCACCGCGGCATTGCTGCATCTCGTGCGGGCGCTTGGCTTCACGGCCGAGCCGATACTCGCCGATCGCCGGTATGGCACCGACACGCATGCGGCTTTGCTGGTTTGGATCGATGGTGTGCCGCACCTGCTGGATCCGGGTTACATGATTGTGCAGCCGTTGATCTTGCCCCGCGAGGGCGAACTGCGGATTCCGACCGGCTTCAACGAACTGATCCTGACGGCCCGTGACGATGGCGCCAAGGTCGATCTTGCGACGGTGCACGCAGGCAAGACAACACATCGGCTCACTTTCAAAACGAACCCCGTGGACGCGGGCGAATTCCTGCGTGCCTGGGATGAATCGTTCGAGTTCGACATGATGAGCTACCCCGTGTTATCGCGAATCGTGGGCGGCACGCAGGTGTACTTCCAGAAACGCCATCTCATGGTCCGCTCAGGCGACGACTCCACACGCCGTGAGGTGACCGCCGACGATCTGGTGACAGAATTGGCGCGCGAATTCGGCATCGCGCCGGCGTTGGTGGCGAAGGCGTTGGCCGTCCTGAAAAAGAAGGGGATGGCGACATGAACCCGATGGCCGAGCCTCTGCCGGTGAAGTATTTCGTGGCCGTGCTCTGGCGCGATGGTGATGCGCTTGCCGCCGCGATGGAGCGACTCGTTGTGCGGTTCGGCGATGTCGATTTCGTCGGCCCTGACCGGCTGTTTGACATGACCGACTACTATGCCGAAGAGATGGGCGCGGCGCTGCAGCGCCGGCTGGTCGCGTTCGTCCCGCTGCGCAACCCAGAGGAATTGAGCGATGGGAAACACGCGTGCATCGGCATCGAGTCGGCATTGGCCAGCGCGAGCGGGCGCACCGTCAATCTGGATATCGGCTATCTCGATCACAACAAGATCGTGTTGGCGAGCGTCAAGGCAGCGGGGCAGAAGATCTACCTGCGCGACGGAATTTATGCCGATCTCGTAGCACGCTTCGGACAAGGCCGATACCAGCCGTTCGCGTGGACGTTTCCCGATTTCAAGGATGGCCGATATGACGCGGAGTTGAGCGAACTGCGCACGCGGTATCTTGAGGAGATGAAGGCGGTACGCAGGTCTCAGGCAGAGGAATAAGTTTGAGCCCAAGGGTTCGCTGTGCTCACCCTTGGGCTTGGGTGCGCCATATAATTTTCCTGTCGCCGATATTTTTCCTCCAACCACGAAGACCTCTCATGACAACCACAGCGAGTCTCAGTCAGTTTGCCCGTGGGCTTTCCACGGAAACCGCGTTTGATGTCTTGGCCGTCGCGAAACGGCTCAAAGGTCAGGGCAAGGACGTCATCGAACTTCAGATCGGCGATAGCCCGTTCAGCAGCACCGCGGCCGCGCTCGAAGCCGGTGTCAAGGCGATCCGCGATGGGCAGACACACTACTGTCCGTCGATGGGTCTGATGAGCTTTCGCGAAACCGTGGCCGCCAACTACAAGAAGGAATACGCCATCGACATCACGGCTGCCAATGTTGTCGTCGGTCCTGGCGCCAAAGTGTTCGAGCAATTCTTCTGCGAAGCATTCCTCGATGCGGGCGACGAGGTCCTCGTCTTCAGTCCCGCGTTTCCGACTTATGCCCCGAATATCGAACGCCGCGGCGGCGTCATCGTCACGTCGCACCTGAAGCAAGAGAACGCATTCCGTCCGAATCTGCATGACATCGAGGATTTTATCAAACGCCCACGCGCCAAGGCGATCTTCCTCAACTCGCCGCACAACCCGACAGGCGGCGTAGCCACCGAGGGCGACCTCAAGGCCATCGCCGACCTCATTCGCGGCAAGAACGTCGCAGTCTTCGCCGATGAGCCTTACAACCACATGGTCTGGTCGGGCAAGCACCATCCGCTGCTCGCACAGCCCGGCATCATCGATCAGGTCGTTGCGTGCTACACCTTCAGCAAATCGTACAGCATGTCCGGCTGGCGATTGGGTTATGCGGTATCGAGTCCGCGCGTCATCGATGCGATCGGCAAGATGATCAACACGTCGCTTTCGTGCGTGCCGCCGATCGTGCAACTCGCGGGTGAAGCAGCCCTGAAGAACGACGACCACGAGCGTGACGAAGTGATGCAGCGGTTCAAGAAGAAGGTCGAACTGCTCGTCAGCGAGTTGAAGAAGGTCGACGGCGTCAATGTCATCATGCCCGCCGGCACTTTCTACGTTTTCCCGAATGTCGCGCCGATCTGCATGAAGCTCGGCATCACGTCCCATGGTCTGGCGATGTTCCTGCTCGAAGCCGCCGACGACCACAAGGGCGTCGCGTGCCTGGGTGGTGAATGTTTCGGCCCGGCAGGCAAGGGCTTCCTGCGTTTTAGCTGCGCCGAGCCGGACGAGCGCCTGGTGCAAGCCGTGGCGTTTCTCGTCGAAGCCGTGAAGCGCACCGACCGCGTGACGAAGTATCTGGAAGTGAATCCGAAGTATCGGTTACAATAGGGCATGGCTTTTTCGATTCTTGGCGGTTATCGACCATGAAGGCGATTATCTTCGCGGAGCATGTCATCGTTCCGAAGGGCGTTCAAAATCACGCTTCCTATCGGGATTGGGTCAAATCAGGAGACGTTCCCGAGAAGGCTCGCGTCTCCTATCTAAATGGCGATCTTTGGGTCGATACCCCATGGAGCGAATTCAGCACTATCAATGTAAGAAAGCGCTATCTCATACGCTTACCGGAATTATTGAAACGGATGATTCGGGTCTCGATTTCCCGGACGGCATGTTGCTCACGAACTTGGAAGCGGGCCTGTCAACTCAACCCGAGTTCATGTTTGTTGCCACAGAAACGATTGAATCTGGACTTGTCACAATACTTCGCGGCGACGAATCGATCGAGGTTCTTGGTTCGCCCGACATGACGCTCGAGGTAATTAGCCCGACATCCGTCGAGAAAGATACAGTACTGCTGCGAAGGCTTTACTATGAAGCCGGCGTCAAGGAATACTGGCTTGTCGATAGCCGAGAGAATCATTTCGCCTTTGACATTCTGCGACGGGGCCCGGCAAAATTCATGACTACACGTAAGAACCAAGGCTGGCAGAAATCGCAGGTGTTCGGACGTGAATTTAAATTGAAACGTAATGAATCAAAATATGGTGTGTCGAAATTCGTTCTGGAAATGCGGTAACCGCATGTAAGAACGCGTGGGCGATTCAGTTACAATAAAAGTCAATTGCTCCGAACCACATTGAGATGAGTTGGCCGATGAAATCGATCATGATCGGTGAACAGGCGCAAATTCCCGATCGGGTGCACGACCATGACACCTATCGCCAGTGGGTGCGTTCCGGCGACTTTCCCGAAGCAGGTCGATTCGCCTACCTCGATGGACATCTTTGGGTGGACATTAGCATGGAGCGTCTCGTTCACAATCGCATCAAAGCCGAGTATGGCCGCGTGCTTGGCAACCTGGAGAAAGAGGAAAACAACGGATTCATCTGTGTGGATCGCATGCTCCTTTCGAATCTTGAAGTTGAACTCTCCACTGAAACCGACGGCATGTTTGTCTCAAGCGAAAGCCTGGCGAAAGGCCTGGCCATCGTGAATTCCGGCGACGATACGATTGAAATCATCGGCTCGCCGGACATGACGCTCGAAGTCGTCAGCCCGACGTCGGTGGAAAAGGACACCGTACATCTCATGAAGCTCTACTGGGAAGCGAAGGTACGCGAGTATTGGCTTGTCGATAGCCGTGAGAAGACATTCTCGTTCAACATTCTGCGTCATTCGACTTCGAAGTTCTCGACTGTGCGAAAAAACCAGGGATGGGTGAAGTCCCAGGTCTTTCAACGGGAGTTTCGCCTGCTGCGCGAGTTAACCGATTCCAACATCGCGACATTCCGATTAGAAACACGCTGACCGGACCAGGGCGAAACGGGCTGTAAGCGATTCGTCGCAGCGATTATAATGGCAAATGGATATTGCGCTCCGCGTGATGGATCTTGCTGGCGAGGAATCGGCGATGCAGAGGCGTTGGTTGGCGTTGCTTGGCGGAATGCTGCTGGCGGTGACGCTCGCCTGGATGATGCCGCGTTCGCCTGTTGCAAACGCGCCGCCTGCCAAACTGCCCGCCGAGCCGAAGACGGCGAACGAGATTCAGTTCCGCCGGGACGTGCTGCCCATTCTTTCATCCAAATGCTATTCTTGCCACGGTCCGGATAGCGGCTCTCGGAAAGGCCGATTGCGCCTGGATGCACGCGAACACGCCATTCGCGCGGGACGCTCTGGACTGGTAGCGATCGTCCCGCGTAAACCCGCGGAAAGCGAAATTCTCCGGCGAATTCACGCCAGCGATGCCGACGCAGTCATGCCGCCGCCAAAAACGGGCAAGTCGCTCACTCCACAGGAAAAACAGACGCTGGAGAAATGGATTGCCGAAGGGGCGGAGTACCAGCAGCATTGGGCCTTCGAACCTGCAACTCGGCCGGCAGTGCCCGCAGTAAAAGACACTTCGTGGGTTCGTAATCCGATTGACGCATTCGTGCTGGCGAAACTCGAATCCGCAGGGATCAAGCCGTCGCCGCGTGCTGACCGCGCGACGCTGATTCGCCGGCTGTCGATCGATCTGCGCGGCCTGCCGCCGACGCTGGACGAGGTCGATCGATTCCTTGCCGATGAATCGAGCGATGCCTGGGAAAAGCTAATCGACCGCATGCTCGCATCACCGCACTACGGCGAGAAGATGGCGCAGATCTGGCTCGATCTCGCGAGGTTCGGCGATACGAGCGGCTACCATCAGGACAGCACCAGGCAGATGTGGCTCTGGCGCGATGAGGTCATCAACGCGTTCAATTCCAACATGCCCTACGATCAGTTCACCATCGAACAACTCGCCGGCGATCTCATTCCGCACGCAACCACGAGGCAAAAAATCGCCAGCGGCTTCAATCGCAATACGCGCTTTAACGAGGAAGGCGGCGTCGATCCCGAGGAATATGTCGTCCGCTACACCGTCGATCGCGTCAACACGCTGGGACAGATTTGGCTCGGCATGACGCTCAACTGCGCGGAATGCCACGATCACAAGTTCGACCCGATTTCGCAGAAGGAATACTACCAGCTCTTCGCGTTCTTCACCGGCATCAAGGAACCGATGCTCGAAGGCGCCGCAGTGCATGGCAAGCCCCTGCCGCCGATTCTGTCACTACCCTCGCCTGAGCAGGCGAAGACTCTCGCGGATTGCCGAGAGAAGCAAGCGATCGTCGAGAAAGCGATTGCCAAGGAGATGGACCGGTTCAAATATGTCGATCCGAAGGACGGCAACCCGAATCGTTCGCAGGCGGCCTGGGAAGCGATGATGCGCGATTCGCTCGATCCGCCGCCCGGGGTCCGCACCATCATCATGATGAGCGAACCGCAACGTGACGACAAGCAAAAGAGCCTCCTGCGCGGCTACTACCTTCGCCATGTGAATGAGGACGTCAGGGAAATCATCGGCCCGCTCGATTCGCACCTCGACGAATTGGCGAAGCGGATGAAGGCCGCGGAGTCGGCAATCCCGTATTGCATGGTGAGCGAAGAAATGCCAAACCCGCGTCCGGCATTCATCCTCAAGCGAGGCGATTTCGCGAACAAGGGCGAGCGCGTCGAGCCTGGAGTTCCCTCGATCTTGTCAAACGCGAAGGACGCCGCGCTTAAATCGCGGCTCGATCTGGCACGCTGGTTGATGCGGCCAGAACATCCGCTGACGGGTCGCGTGACCGCGAATCGGCTTTGGGCGCAGATGTTCGGCACGGGACTGGTCCGCACCTTCGGCGACTTCGGCACGCAAGGCGAAGCGCCGACGCATCCCGAGTTGCTCGATTGGCTTGCCAGCGAATTGACCTTGAGCGATTCTCCGTGGGACCTGAAACGAATGCTGCGCCTCATTGCGAACTCGGCGACCTATCAGCAAGCGTCCTTTTTTCGCCGAGATGTGGCGCAGGTCGATCCGCAAAATCGATTGCTCGCCCGCATGGATCGGCATCGGCAGAGTGCGGAGGAACTGCGCGACGGAGCGTTGGCGATTGCCGGGCTGCTGAATCGCAAAGTCGGCGGGCCGTCGTTTTATCCGTACCAGCCGCCCGATTTTTACAAGTTCAAGAACGAGGATTGGCCATGGATCCCCAGCGAAGGCGATTCGCAATATCGCCGCGGCATCTACGCTTTCTGGCGCCGCACGGCCCTGCATCCGATGTTCACGATTCTCGACGCGCCGAGTCGGCAGGAGTGTACTG
The DNA here is from genome assembly GCA_964484265.1 of uncultured Singulisphaera sp. Taxonomy (GTDB): domain Bacteria; phylum Planctomycetota; class Planctomycetia; order Gemmatales; family Gemmataceae; genus SIAQ01. The sequence continues at coordinate 15,316 of CAZAFH010000127.1, read as the reverse complement.
TGATGCGCGATCGTTCGAATACGCCACTGCAGGCATTTGTGCTTCTGAATGACCCGACCTTCGTGGAATCGGCACGCGTGCTGGCGGAGAAACTGCTCAAGCAAAATCTCGAGGAGGACGACCGGCTGAAGCTGCTGTTTCGTAGTGCGACCTGCCGCAATCCCGATGCTGCGGAGTTGGAGATCTTGCGTGCTCGCAGGCAGTCATTAAATGAACAATTTCGCAAATCTGCGGACGCTGCGGGGCGTTTCGTCAGCGTCGGCCAATATCCGCGCGATATCAGCATCGACGTCGTCACTCTGGCGACATGGACGGCGCTTGCGAATATGGTGCTCAATCTCGACGAGGTGATTATGCGCGAGTGATCCGATTCTCCAGGTTCGGAAACCTGCGAGGCCAATCGAGGTATCACTATCGTGTCGAGAATTCGGGATAGGCAATTTCGGAGACCGCGATGCGAAAGATCCTTCTCGCCTGTTTACTCCTGGCAGCCTGGTCGCCATTGGGCGCGCAGGAAAAGACGGCCTGGCCCAAACCCGATCCGGGACCAACTCAGGTTGCCACGCTGACCTTGGACTGGACCGACGCGGCACGCAATCGATCGGTCCCCGTGAAGATTTATTATCCCAAGCAAACCGACAAACCGGTTCCCGTGATCGTCTACTCGCACGGCACCGGTGGCTCGCGCGAAGGCTATGCCTACCTCGGGAAATTTTGGGCTAGTCATGGCTACGTCGTCGTGCATCCGCAACATGCGGGTTCCGACATCAAGGCCGCGCTCGGCTCGGGCAAGCTGCTTGACGGCATCAAAAAGGCCGCTGCCGATCCGCGCAACGCCATCGAACGGCCCAAGGACATTACCTTCGTGCTCGATCGTCTCTCGCAAATGAGCAAAGAGAAGAACAAGGGAGAATTGACTGGCAAGATGAACCTCAACGCCATCGGACTTTCCGGGCATTCGTTCGGAGCACATACGACGCTCGTCACTGTCGGACAATGGATGGGCGGATTGGCAGTGCAGGACAAACGCATCAAGGCGATCATTCCCATGTCGGCGCCGGCGCCAAAGGCGAGCCTGCAGAAAGTCTTCGCCGCCGTGAGCGTGCCCAACATGCACATGACCGGCACGCTCGACGATAGCCCGATCGGCGACACCAAGGCGAAAGACCGCCGCATCGCCTACGACAATATTCACAACACCGACAAGTTCCTCATCAACTTCGAGGGCGGCGATCACATGATCTTCTCGGGCCGATTCTCGCTCAAGGACCGCAAGAAGGACGGTGAATTTCATCGCTGCATCAAACAGGCGTCGCTGGCATTTTGGGATTGCTATCTCAAGAGTGACGGCCAGGCCGCAGTCTGGTTAATGGGGAAGGGCATGCCGGAGTATATCGGCAAACTCGCGACCGTCGAGGTAAAGCTGAAGCGGTGAACAATTAACTTCCGTGTCCTGCCGCTTACGGCTTAGCGCTCGACAATATTGCACCCCGCGCCATCGCGTGTTACTGCGATCGCAGAATTTTTTTTGAAGCAATAGCCATGAATTTCGCACGCCGACATTTTCTGACGCGATCGAGCGGATGCCTTGGCATCGCGGCGCTGTCGTCGCTGATGGAGACGAAGGCGCAGGCGCCGGTTCCGGGGCATCTCGGGCACACTCACATTCCGCCGCGGGCTCGCAACGTGATCTTTTTGTTCATGGGCGGCGGACCGTCGCACCTGGACACGTTCGATCCGAAGCCGATGTTGAGGCGTCGGCATGGCGAGGAGATGCCGCCGTCGATACTTGGCACGCAGCGTGTGACGTTGATGACGCGCAGCCAGGGCCAGTTTCTCGCCGCCACCACGCCGTATCGATTCCATAAGGCCGGCCGGGCGGGCCATGACATGAGCGACCTTTGGCAGCATCTGCCGAGCGTCGCCGACGAGCTTACGTTCATCCGCTCCATGCACACCGAGCCGATCAATCACGATCCTGCCGTCACGCTCATGCAAACTGGCAGGCCGGAGTTCGGCATGCCGAACATTGGATCGTGGTGCAGCTATGGGCTTGGCTCGGAAAACCGCGACCTTCCCGCGTTCATCTTCATGATGTCGGGCAACTTCGATCAGCCGATCACGACTCGCTATTTCGGCAGCGGATTCCTCGAAGGCCGGCATCAGGGCGTGCAATTTCACCCCGCCAGCGATCCGGTGCAGTACCTCAACAACCCCACCGGCCTGTCGCGCGAAATGCGCGGCGACATCATTTCGAGCATCAACGCGCTCAACAAACATCGCCGCGAGCGCGTCGGTGATCCCGATATCGATGCTCGCATTCATTCCTACGAGATGGCGTTTCGCATGCAGGCGGCCGTTCCGGAATTGCTGGATATCCGCGGTGAAACCGAACGCACGATCAATCTGTATGGCGCCGACGTGCACCGGCCCGCGACCTTTGCGCGCCAATGTCTGCTCGCGCGTCGATTGGTCGAACGTGGCGTTCGCTTCGTGCAGCTTTTCCATCGCGGGTGGGATGCGCACACATCCGTGATCTCGAACATTCGCCGGCAGGTCCGCGACGTCGATCAGCCAATTGCCGCTCTCTTGCGTGATCTGAAATCGCGCGGCTTGCTCGATTCGACACTCGTCATCTGGGGTGGGGAATTTGGCCGAACGGCATATGGGCAAGGCGATCTTGCGGGTGAGTTTGGCCGGGATCATCATCCGCGCTGCTTCACCTATTGGCTCGCAGGCGGCGGGATCAAGCCTGGCCTCGTCATCGGTTCAACAGACGAATTCGGCTACAACATCACCGAGCGGCCGATACATGTCAACGATCTGCACGCGACGATTCTGCATTGCCTCGGTATCGATCACCTGCGTCTGACTTACCGACATGCGGGCCGCGATTTCCGCTTGACCGACCTGGCGGGCGAAGTGGTTAGCGAGATTATTGCGTAAAAAAAAAAGGAGGCGAGCCGGGAGCGTGAGCGACCGGAGAGAATTTGCTGTTTCTTTCCTTTGCTCCAGTCGCTCACGCTCCTGGCTCGCCGAAAGCAGCATATGCCAGAAACTACAGTGCCGCGGATTCCTTGAACAGGCCGTACTTTTTCATTTTCTTGTAAAGGGTCACTCGGCTGATGCCCAGAGCGTCGGCGGCACGGGTGCGGTTGAATCCGTTGCTGACGAGTGCGCGATGGATCACGCCTCGCTCGGCATGATCTCGTTGCTGATGCAGCGAATCGCCCAAGGCCACTTCCTCGTCAAGCGATTTCTGCGTTGTTTCTTGCACGGTCGCAGGCAGCTGACGTGCCGTCAGCGTCGGACCGGAGGACATCAGCACAGCATGCTGCACGACATTCTCAAGTTGCCGCAGATTCCCAGGCCAATCGAACGCTTCGAGAATTCCCAGGGCCTCTGGCTCGATGTCGAAAAGATCCTTGCTGAACTTGCGTGCGAATCGAACCGCCATGCCGCGCGCGAGAGGCTCGATGTCGAAGATGCGCTCACGCAATGCGGGAAGGTGAAACGACATGACATTGAGGCGGAAATACAGATCAGCGCGGAACCTGCCCAACGCCACGGCTTTTTCCAGGTCGATATTGCTGGCGACGATGAGCCTGGCCTGGCAGCGCTGTGTTTCGGTGCTGCCGACCGGTTCGAACTCTCCCGTCTCGATGACGCGGAGCAGGGTCGCTTGCTGTTCGAGGCCGAGCGTGTCGATCTCGTCCAATAGGAGCGTGCCTTCACCGACGGCAGCGAACTTACCGATCTTCGTCCGATCCGCGCCGGTGAACGCGCCCTTGGCGTGACCGAAAAATTCGCTCTCGATTAGGTTTGCAGCGATCGCGCCGCAGGGAATTGCCAAGAAGCGGTGATGCCGGCGCGGCGAATAGTCGTGCATCAGGCGGGCGAGATAGGTCTTGCCCGTGCCGGTCTCGCCATTGATAAGCACGGTGACATCGTGACTCGCCGCCAGCGCAATGCGTTCGACGAGCGGTAGAAGGGATGGCGTCAACGCCAACAGGCGTTGGCTGAGCATATCTTCGACATTTTCCGCGGCGGCGAAACAAAAATGGTGGCCGTGGTCCAGATCCTTGATCAGGATTTTCAATCGCTCTGCGTCTTCGGGCCAACGAAGTCGGCGCGAGATATAGGGATCTAGCCCTCCCAGCTGCGAGGTCGGGCCAAGAGCGTCGATAATGACTGTATTCACCGGCCAGCGCTGTAGGACCAGCTGCTGAACGATGAGACGAACCTGGAATTGATCATTTGGATTTGCGACGCCGAGCAAAAGCAGGCCGTTGCAGTTGCTCGTCAGCTGTTCGGTGATTTGCGATACCGAGCCGGAGAGAACAGAGATGCCGGCGTGTTCGCGCAGATGATTCTGAATCTGCTGCGCAAATGCCGGATCGTCCGCGGCCAGCACCACACGAGGTTCCGCCATGATACCCGGTTCCCATTCATACCCGCTGTCCACCACGGCAGCGGGCATGTTGCAAGAAGTTAACGGTGTAAACTTTCCTGAACAAACATGGGATAGGAATGCGGAGTTGTCAAGCTTTGGCGGCAGGTTGTCTGAGGGCGATCGTATTTCCTTGAAACTGTTCGGACGCAGATAGCCGGGATCTCAGCCTTCTGGAATCTGTACGGGCACGCCATCGTCGATTTTGCACAAATACTCAAACAGTTGGGGATCGATACCGTAGGCCAAAGATCGAACGACGCCGTCACAAAACAACATATTTAGCGATCCCTGATGTATCGAACCGAATTTCCCTTCGCAGATTGAGGTTGTATTGTTGAAAAAAGCTGGGACGCGGGATGGCGTAGTTGAACCGAAATTATCGCCCTGATACCATACGACGGCATCGTTGTCCCAGCCGTTCACGTAGCCTTGGTCTTGATTGCAATCTTGCAATCCTTGCTGAGCCCGCTGAGACATGTACTTTTCGCCTGCCAGAACGGTGTTCGAGGCGCCGTCCGAAATATTCTGAATAGTTCGTTTTATTTTGCTCCAGTTGGAAGAAGGAACGACAGCGCCATCGAACGTGTTGTTCGTGGCGTTGTAGGTTGGACTGCCCATGCTGCCCCATCGTCCGCCGTTTGCAGCATAATCGTTCTGCGCTCGATTCGGGCAATTTCCTCCGTAGGTTGTGACAATTCGCGGATTGCCAACGGCTGGACAAAAATATAGTGCGACGGGGGTGGCAGCGACGACAGCATCGCCGCCACCGGGCCCTTGCGGCTGATTCCAGAGTGGAAATTGATCGATATAGGGCAGAATCTGATAACCCCAACCCCAGTGTTGCCCTGTGAAATTAGCCGGTACACCGGGTGCCGAGAAATCGCGCACGTCGGTTGCCCAGTCGACGCCTCCTGACGGAAACGCCTTGAAGTTGTCATGATGCATATGAAACGCAAGGCCGATATTCTTCAAATTATTTCGGCACTGCGTGATTGCAGCTGCCTCGCGGACTTTCTGAACGGCTGGTACGAGCAATGCGATCAAGATAGCGATAATCGCGATCACGACTAACAATTCGATAAGCGTGAAACCGCTTCGAGATTTTGACTCGCTGACTTTCATGGTTACCTCTCGTGAAAAAGAAAATAAATGAGAGTAATCGTTGGAGAGAATCTGAAAAGATAACCCAATTCGAATTACGAAATATCGGATAATTCTACTACGCGATAACACGTTCGCGGTTCACGACGGAGCCTTTTTTCCCGGAGGAAATGGCTTCGATCGAAGCTCTTCGTCAGTCAGATACCAAACGATGTGGCCGAAGAGCACGAATCGCTTGCCGTCCTTGCCGTTCTTCTCATAGGCGACAACCTGAGCTGGGTTTGCATCGGCATTGGCTCCGAACAGGATCACGTATCGTTCGTTGTCCTCTGGAGAAACAAGCAAAATTTCTGGATCGCCCAATTCCTTCAGTTCCGCCGACATCATATCCAGATTTGTCGGCGGCATTCCGAGTTTCTGAGTTGCTTTTCGATACGCCTTGCTGATCGCCATGAGATTCTGCGATGATTTCTGCATCTCTCGAGACGCGGGACGATTACAACCTGCGAGACCAACGAGAAATGTTATCACAGTCATTGAAGTGATCAGTCGCGTCATGAGTAACCTACTTTCACGGCCCTCATTTAGGGGGCGATTTACCGACTTCAAAAAAAGAAGCAGAGTCTCCTTCAAAATTATCGCTAGCGTTCTTGTTTTTTGGAATAAGACTGCTCTGATTTTGGCTCAAAAAACAATATTAAAAAAATATGAGATTTATTCTACGGCAAAATGCCAACGAATGAAAGGGAAATCGGGAGACGTAAAGAATTTGTAACAATAATCGTTTTTTCCGTTTGGAATGCTGTCGGCAGGTGCTGAGAAATTTCTCAGCTGCCTGACCTGACTTCGAATGCAATTCTGTAAAAGGCAGAGGTCACGCCGCCTTGCGCGCAACAATGCTGATCCCGTAGCGGTCGGCCAGGGCGACAGTCTCGTCTTGGTCGATGAAGATGGTCCGGTCCGCCTCGACCGCCAGCACGCGAGCACCGGCTTTCTTCATCGATTCGATCGTCGTCAACCCAATCGTCGGCACGTCGAAGCGCATGTCTTGCTGCGGCTTGGCGACCTTAACCACGACGATGCCGCCGCGCGGGCACAATTCGCCGGCGCGAAGAATCGCGCGGTCGGTGCCCTCGATCGCTTCCACGGCGAGCACCGCTTTCTCCCGGACTGCGACGCTTTGGCCCACGTCGAGTCGGCCCATTTCCTTGGCCATCTCCCAGCCGAATTCGATGTCGGCTTCTTCCGTCGCGGACACGCCGCGCTTGGTGAGGATTCCAGATTTCACGAGCAACTCCGGACAATAATCAAGGGCCGAGCGAAACGCCAGACCATCGCGGGCGAACTCCTCGATGACGGAAAGCAGGAGCGAATCGTCGCGATTGTCTTTGCGCTTGCGAAAGAAATACCAGGAGAATGTGCGCCAGTCAGGCAGTAAGTTCCATAGTCGATAGGGCGTGTTGAGCCTTACCTTCTGGATCTTGCCCGCCATCACGATCTCGCGGACGCCGTCGCCTTTGAAGCACCGGATCACGCGGCCCATGCGGGAGAGTCCCGCCCAGTGAAAGCGATCGCAGAGCGCCGCCAATTCGTCAGACGCTTCGCCAATGATGCCGACACCGACGACGGGAATACCGAGTTCGCGTGCCTTGCGTACAAACATCACGGGGAAGCGTCCGCTTCCGGCAAGTAATCCGACGGGTGTTGGTGAGGTGGGTGCGGACATATTCGACGTCGTTTCCTGCAAAGCCACTTTATGAGTCAGAAAATTGCTCAAGCCGCCTTGTCGTTCAGGTGATCTTCTTTGAAGCCGAGGTGTTTCATGACCTTGAGGAGGTCTTTGCGCATTTCGGGAAGCTTGTTCATCAGATTGAAAATTCGGCTCATGGCGCGTTCGTTCTGTGCCGGCGCACCGTAAATGCGCGAACCTGCGGGGATTTCGTGCATCACACCTGACTTGGCTCCAATGACCGTGCCATCGCCGATGGTGATGTGATCCTTGACGCCGACCTGGCCGGCCATGACGACGTGACTCCCGGTCGTGCACGACCCGCCAAGCCCGGTCTGGGCTGCAAGCAAGTTGTGTTTGCCGATCTTGCAGTTGTGTGCCACCTGCACGTGATTGTCGATCTTCGTGCCGTCGTCGATGAGCGTCGGCTCGAAGGCGCCGCCGTCGATGGTGGCACACGCGCCGATCTCGACATCGTTGCCCATGCGTACGCCGCCGACCTGTGGCACTTTCACGTGCTTGCCCTGGTGAAAACGGTAGCCGAATCCGTCGGCGCCGATGATCGCGCCGGAGTGAATGATGCAGCGATCGCCGAGGACGACATTTTCATACAGCACGACATTCGGGAAGAGGACGACGTCATTTCCAATTCGGCAATTCTTGCCAACGACGACGCCGGAGTGAATCTTGCAGCGATCTCCGACCTTCGTGTTTTCTTCGAGGACGGCATAGGCGTGAATAGAGGGATCGACGCCAACGCAAACACCTGCGGAAAGGATCGCCTTAGAATGAATGCCGCTCGGTTTCGGCGCTGCGATGCCGCGAACCGCCTGGAGGATTGTCACAAACGCCATCAGCGGATCGGCACATTCGATTGTCGTTTTGCCTTCGATTTTTGTCCCGATTGGCACAACCGCGACGCTCGCACTGCTCTTTTCGAGGTGTGGGATATACGACGAATTCTCGACGAACGTGATGTCGCCTGCCTTGGCTTCTTGGAGCGTGTGGGCAGCTTGCACGGTGAGCGTGCCGTCACCCATGACGTTCCCGTGGACTAACTCCGCCAGTTGCTGAACGTTGTATGCCACGAACTTGTCCTTTCATCCTTGACACTTGGCAAAGCCGGCAATTGGAGTGTGAAATCGCCTTCGCGCCCGATCATACGCGTTGGTGCTATTTCGAGCAATCGCAGTTCCCGTTGCCGTCAGCCTCGGATAGTTGATGATTGCCGAATCCAGATTCGCCCGCCCTCCCAATTTGCCAGCGTGCGTACTGGAATTCGGTGTTTCATCTTACCTGATCGGCAAATTCGTCCGTGGAATCCACCCGATGTAGAATTTGTTTAGCGTTCGCACGACATCGCGCGAGCGTCAAATGTGAGCGGAGCGACCCTAAACGCCTGCGATGAAATTGCGAAGAAGCGTCGGCCCTTCGAGCGTCAGAAAGCTCTCCGGGTGGAACTGTACGCCATGAAGCGGCCAGGTGCGATGGCGCACGCCCATGATCTCGTTTTCGTCGGTCCAGGCGCTGACGACGAAGTCCGGGTTGTGAAATGTATCGCGTTTGATGACGAGACTGTGGTATCGCGTCGCCTCGAACGGATTGCTCATGCCGCGAAATACGCCTTGCCCGTCGTGATGAATCATCGACGTCTTGCCATGCATGACGCGATAATTGCGAATGACTTCCCCGCCGAAACTGTGCCCAATGCACTGATGCCCCAGGCAAACGCCAAGCGTGGGAATCTTGCTGGCGAATCGTTTGAGCACTTCGTTCGAAATGCCCGCCTCCTTCGGCGTGCATGGTCCGGGCGAAATAATAATGTGGCTAGGCTTCAATCGCTCGATCTCGTCGAGGGTGATCCTGTCATTGCGATACACCCGCAGATCGACACGCGCATCCATCTCGCCCAACCGCTGCACGAGGTTGTACGTGAACGAATCGTAGTTGTCGATGATGAGAATCATTTGAATTGGTCCGTAGTCCGTAGTCCGTGGTCCATAGTGGTCTTTACCACGGACTACGGACCACGGACGAGGGACATTTACCCCTGCTTCTCTGGTATCACCTGTGCGCTATTTACGTTCTTGTATTTCGCTTGGCCCTCGGTCGCATCGACCTTGAGAAGGTGATCCTCCGAGGCGGGAATGTCATACCAGCCGCCATCCTGGAAATCGACAAGCGCTCGGCCATTGTAATTGACGGTGACGACACGCCCCACGACGCCCGCGAAGCGTTTGAGTTCGGGCCGATTTTCGTTGACTTTGACGTACTGATCGAGCCAGTGCGTTCGCAATTCGTCGAATTTGCTAAAGCGATCCATGAACGATGCCTCTTCGGTTTTTTTAATGATTATATTGCACGTCGCAGAAATTGTCGCAGGTACTCATCCAGATCGCACGCCGCTTACTTGGCTGCTACATTAATGGGATGCGTCGAAAAATCACTACCACGCCGCACGACGGCTTTTTGCACGCCATCCGCGCTCGCCCGGAGGATGACTTGCCGCGCCTTGTTTATGCCGACTGGCTGGACGAAGCCGGCGATCCACTTGCGCAATTGATCCGCATCCAGTGCCGGCGTGCCCGGCTTTCGCCTCATGCCGGCGAGTGGGAGGCTCTCGGGCATGAAGAGGCCGCGCTGATCGCCCAGCATCGCGAGGCGTGGTGCGAACCGATCGCGGAAATCACGGGCGCGAATCCTGTCTACATCCGTGGCGTCATCGCACATCTCGACGTCACCGGTAGCGTTCTGGTCAAGCGAGCCAATCGTCTGCTGCAACTCGCACCGCTGGTTCATTCGCTTCGCATCCGCGATCTTCGGCAAACACTTCCTGAAATTGCCGAGTCGCCGTGGTTGGAGCGCATCACTCACCTGGACCTGTCGGGCAATTCGCTCGGCAGCAGGCACCTCGCGGTTATCGCTCGTTCGGCTGCACGCGCGTCGTTGCGGCAGCTTCAGATGAACGGCTGCGAATTGAACGCCGTCAGCATTGCAGCTCTGAGCGACGGCGATGCCTTTGCAAATTTGCATGCGCTTCATGTCGCCAGCAACGGACTTGGCGAAATGGGCGTGCGCGGGTTGGCGTCACTGCCAGCCGTCGTCGAACTCGACGTCTCGCGCAACCACCTCGACGACGCCGGCGCCGCAGCGCTCGTTACGGGCGCCGCCTGGCGATTGCGCCATCTGAAACTGTCGGGCAACGTGATTGGCAACGACGGCGCCGCCGCCCTCGCCAACGCGCCGTGCCTCGCCGATTTGCATTACCTGTCGCTTGCGGGTAATCGCATCAGCAACGTCGGCGTGCAAAAACTCACCCTTGGCCAATCGCTGCACCACCTCCGCTTGCTCAATCTCGAACGCAATCACATCAGCGATCGCGGCGTTGATTTCCTCATCGAGTCGCCCCACTGGCGTGAATTGACTTATTTGAATGTCAGCCACAACGAGTTCGGCCCCGCCGCCGCCGCCCGCCTCCTCGACGCTTTGCGTTTTTCCCACATGCAAACCGTTCGCGCCAATCCGCACGGCTCCCGCAAGACGACTGCATGCCCCGTTGCCTTTGAAGAGCACACGCCGCGCGATGACTTCGCATGATGAAATGACGATCGGGTAGGAGTTGTGATTACTGATTAGCCAGCAGTAATTTTTTTTTTTCCTGCACGCGTCCGATGAAAGAAAACGGTGTCAAGCCGCCGCACTCCAAAGAACTTCGGCACATCCTTGGAGTGAATAAATGCGAAAGGGTTTGGCCATCAGCAAATGGCCAAGCGCTTTCGCACTTTTTCGGCCTTTTTTTGCACTTTTAGGGGGTGTTGGCCAAATTCCCGAGGGGGAGAGGGGGCTGGCCAACCGCAGCCTTTTTTGAAAAATCCGCCGCAACCACATTGCAAAGCGAATATCCGGCGCGGTAGATTGTAATATTCGTTCGGCTGAACCCGTCCGATCAGACCAAGCGGCGGCGCGTTCGTCCTCGTTCGCAGGCTCCTGCCTGGGAGCCCACTATCGGCGAGGCTCCCACCTCGCGGACTGCACGCCACGCTGCCACCAAATAATCCAGGCAGGAGCCTGGGAACGAGGAGAAGCACCGGAAAGCGGGCAGTGCCATTCGTGTCAGGGCCCTTTTTCAGACAAAGGATCCTTAAACCTTCTCGAATCCGCAGCAAAGCAAATCAGGAGCATACTACCCGCTGTCACGTTTCTCCCTCATCGCGGTTTCCCATTCGGCCAGCAAGCGCATCAGTTGCGGATTGGGCTGAACAACGGGACGCTTCTCTTGCAGAAATGTCAGAGCGGTTTCGCGATTCCAGCCGTGTTTACTCATCAGGTAAGCCGTGACGACCGCACCGCTGCGGTTCATTCCCGAGAAGCAATGGACATAGGTGGTTCGACCGGCATTTCGTTGTTCCGCAATGAACGCGACAACCCGATGTAACCATGCAAGGTCCGGCTCTTTTTCGCCCTCGAAAATCGGTTCCCAAAGCGAAGCATTGATTTGATAGGGATCCTTGCGGCCACAAAGGTTTACCACCGCTTGCGTTCCCGGCGGCGGTTGGTTGATGGAACCACCGATGAATAGCCCATCCTCAACCCGACAGTAGGGCGGATCATACGATTGCTCAAGCCAGCGCAGCCAGAACCAAACGCCCAGCGAGACGGCGACGAGCGACAAGAGCAGGATTCGGCGGAGATTCTTCATAGCCGTATCCTTATCCTCCCGATATGCCTGAATCGTGAAATAAGATGGGAAAAGGTGTAAGGCCGGATGACATGCCGACCCTTTCGCTATTTCTTTGAATTCAGGATGTGCATATGGAGCGCCGGCTCTGCTTCACCTTCCTCCGGCCAGAGCGTGCCTTGTTCTAGCCTGGGCAATTTAATTAGAGATTCATTCTTGTTTTCGATACTCCGCGTAACCCGAACTATCCAACTCCGCAATATTTCCGATTCTGCTCGAATCTTTCCATAGTGCTTCTTCTGCACAGCCTCCAATTCATCGTCTGAAATCGTCGGGCCAATCGTAGCCAAGAAACGAGCCAATCTCGGACCGATGGCAAAATCAATGGTTGAGGCCAACACTAAAGCACGCACAACACATAGGCTTGGAAAGGGGTTATCCTCGCGGTTTATCTCAAGTGTTTTCGTTAGCAACCCATCGAAGAACTGGTCGTCACCAGAGTATATCTTTCTGGTGTGCCCTGGAGTGGCCCAAACATCGACCGCGATTGCCTCTAGATTGAAGAAAGTTGTAAAAGGCAAAGCGGAGAAAGCGGGCTCTGTGTTGTCTTGAGCAAATGCCCACGTTCGATTAAGTGGCCATACATCGAAGTGCCATACGTCGAATTTCCTATTTGCACGTTGTAAGTGCAGACCACCAAATCTAGTTTCTCTACTGAGAATAGAGCGAAACTTCTCTCGTAGCCTATCGATGCTCAATCCAGCCACGACAATATCGAGATCCCGAGGCCGACCGATCAGTCTAAGGCCCCGTAAACGAGAAAGTAGGAGGGAACGAAGTGTTCCGCCGAAAAAAACAGCCGGCGTTTGCGATTCTCGCAGGTCTCGCAGGGTTTGGGCTATGGGTTCACTCCACAGCAAATCTTTGCGAATACAAAGGTATTTGACATCTCGCAGCAAGATGGCCTTCAAACGTTCTTTTTCAGCTATCCTATCCATTGGTCAACTCCGCATGCAATCGCTTCGCAAACGTGTCCGTCATGCCGCACACGTAATCAGTAATAAGGCGAAGGCGATGATAGACCTCTGGAAGATTCGGTTGTTCGACAACCGCGCTCTGAAAGACCTTAGTATAATTCTCAGACAACAGGCGACCAATCTTTCCTGCGAAGGTTTTTGCCTTCGGCTTGCCTGTGAGGGGGAATTCTTTGGCACCTTCCCAGAACACGTCGAGTAGATCGCAGATAACGCGTCTGCCCATCAGCTCCAGCTTCAGCGTGGGAGGTGTGCAGTAGATTTTTTCCCGTCCAAGTTTCTTGAGCGCGGTAACAAGCGGATGTTCCTGTCCCTCGAAATTCACAAGCTCGCCAGTAAACCGCCCGTTCATGATGTCGTTGTATTTCGCCTTGAAAGTCTCGACGACAGCATAGACGACCACACCTATGGCCGCCGTACGAAATGCTGTCCCGTGAACGTCGCTTGGCAGATCCGTTGGTACTTCAAGACGACCGGCTTTAAGAATCGTGTCCTTACCTTCCAGCACCTTCTTGAGGATTCCGGGCGATGCTTTCATTTCTTCTTCGAGAAAACCCTGAAGGTCATTCCAAGAGAGTATTCCCTTCTTGATGCCATCTTCGACGTCCGCGACAGAATAAACGATGTCATCAGCGCCTTCGACAAGGAAAGTGATAGGGTTTCGGGCTTGGCCCGTTCCTGTATACTCTCGGATTTGCTTGACCAAATCGTTCTCGGAGGCGAAGTGCCCAGGCTTAGTAAATGAGTGGTTCTGCGAATTTATTTCGTCCGAGGCAGCCACATATTTGCTTGCAGCCGAAAGAGTTCCGAAGGTCATATTGAGGCCGTTGAAATCAGCGAGGATCTGCAACCTTGCGAGAAGGCGAAGCGATTGCGCATTACCCTCAAACAGGAGGAAATCATTGATCAATTGTTGGTTGCCATTCATCATGCTGGACAGTTGAGCGGCTTTAAAGCGAGTCTTGAACCAATGCCGTATTGCGTCCTCACCTGAATGTCCAAACGGTGGATTGCCCAAGTCGTGGATGAGACCGCACGTAGCTGCTATAGCCTCGATCCACCTATCCATTCCCGGCTGGATGGCCTTTTGTTCGAGCAGCCAATGAGCAACTTTGATCGCAATGCCGCGCGCAACAGACGAGACCTCAAGAGAATGGGTAAGCCTAGTCCGAACAGCGTCATTCGGATCCAACGGAAAAACTTGCGCCTTGTCTTGGAGCCGCTTAACAGGCGTCGAGAAAACCGCGCGATCGTAGTCACGTTCAAATTCGGCCCGGTGATCGCCCGGATTCGTCGATTTGCGGGGGCGTTCGCGGTTCAATAACTTTGTCCATTCCATTGCCATACGTGCCTCCTTTTTCGCTGTGCATCTACGCGCATTCATCACCCCTCCGCGCGATCGATCACCGCAATGCTGATAACCGCACTGAAGTTGCTGAATACGCGGAGTTGTTGGGTAATCACGTAAAACTCTGCCGACCTACCCGCACTATCATCATCGCTGGGATCGAAGGCGATGTTCTCCGGATGTTCAATAAGGAGACGGTCACCGTCTTTCATGCACAATGCGATTGGCCGAAAAGGATTCGCGCGAATCATTTGCCGGACTTTGCTTTTGGTTGATACTGGTCGAATCATTGAAGCCTCGCAGATAAACCAGTGCATTTTATCAGGTTGGTTTCGCGATCGCCTTGTCGCCGATGTCTTTGCGGTAGAAGCCGCCGGGGAAGGTGATTTTGGCGATGGCCTCGTAGGCGCGGGCCTTGGCGTCGGCGAGGGTGTCGCCGATCGCGGTGACGCCGAGGACGCGGCCGCCGTCGGTGGTGACCATGCCGCCGGGTTCGAGCTTGGTGCCGGCGTGAAAGACTTTGACATCGGGAACTTTGGCGGCGTCTTCCAGCCCCTGGATCATCTTGCCCTTTGCAAACGAACCGGGATATCCACCGCTGGCCATGACGACGCAGACGGCGGGGCGCGGATCCCAGACGATGCGTTCGGCGTCGATATCGCCGAGGGTGTCATCGACGGCGGCTTCGAGCAGTTCGCAGAGGTCGCTTTTGAGCCGCATGAGCACGGGCTGGGTTTCGGGGTCGCCGAGGCGGCAGTTGTATTCGAGGATGCGCGGACCTTGATTGGTGACGAGCACGCCGGCGTAGAGGATGCCGCGAAAGGGCGTGCGTGCCCGCTTCATGGCGTGGACGGTGGGGATGAGCGCCTGCGTTTCGATTTCGCCGAGCAATTCGGGCGTGGCAAGCGGCGCCGGGGAGTACGCGCCCATGCCGCCGGTGTTGGGGCCGGTGTCGCCGTCGAAGGCGCGCTTG